>NZ_JCADBM010000011.1:0-308186 GCF_059359075.1 Phytohabitans sp. LZ39
TCGCCAAATAGTAATAACCGTTGTAATACTGCATCCACGGATCCGGACCACGCATCTTGATCGGGTTGGTGAACGTGGTGCGCGGCGGCCCGGTCGTCGGCGGCGCCGTGGTGGGTGGTGCCGTGGTGGGTGGCGCGGTGGTGGGCACGGACGTCGTGGGCGGCGGTGTGGTCGGGCCCGTCGAGCCGTCGCAGGCGACGCCGTTGAGCGCGAAGCTCGTGGGCGCCGGGTTGCTCGAGTTGTTCCACGAGCCGTTGAAGCCGAGGCTGACCACGGCGCCGGTGCCCAGGCCGGCGTTCCAGGTCTGGTTGCGGGCGGTGACCTGGGCACCGCTCTGGCTGAAGACGGCGCTCCAGCCCTGGGTGACCTGCTGCCCCGCGGTGAACGACCAGGTCAGGGTCCAGCCGTTGAGCGGGTCGCCGAGGTTGGTGAGGTCGACGGCACCGGTGAACCCGCCGGGCCACTGCGACCCGACGCGGTAGGTGACCGAGCAGCCGGCGGCCGCCGAGGCCGAGGTCACGGCCGTGACGGCACCGACCGCGCCGAGGGCGCAGACGGCCAAGGCGGCGATGATGGAACGCGGACGCGCGAGGCGCATGGTGGCTCCCGAGGACAGGCGATCATGACGGAGGCGGTCGCCCGGGAGCCGCTCCGGCCTCAAGATAGCCAGTCAGATACATCGATGCAACTCGCCGCAAAGGATTGAGATCAATCGCTTGACAGGCCCGCATGGCGCATCCACGATGTGTTGGCTGGGCCGCGTGCGCATCCTTTCCGGGCAGGGATCAAGGAGGCCTATCCCGTAACCCTGTCCCGACACGTTTGGATGCCAACGATGAAACCTCGGCCCACTTGGCGCCGCTGGCTGGCCGTCTTCGCCCTCGCCGTCCTCGGCACGGCGCCGCTGGTCGTGCCGCAGCTCACCCCGGCGGCGGAGGCCGCCGCGAAGACGGTCTGGATACCTGAGCGCTGGGTCAGCACCGGCGAGGTGCCCTGGGCGCAGAACCGGACCAAGGAGTCGGCCAACTTCATCCTGCTGTGGGGTGAGAAGTCCGGCACCAACCCGCTGACGGCGCCCGGCGAGTTTCGCTTCGACCCGGACAACATCCTCAGCCAGCTGGAGAGCCTCTACTCCTACTACGTGAACACGATGCGGTTCACGCCGGAGACCGGCCTGCTGGCGCAACACAAGATTATTGTGATTGTCACCCGGACCTGGAACCGGACCGCGCTGGACGCGTGGGCGACCGGCGGCTCGACCGACGGCCGGGTCGGCGTCATCAACATCGCGCCCGGCGCGGCCCAGCCCGGCTCCTGGGGCCTGGCGCACGAGCTCGGCCACGTCTTCCAGAACTACACGTTCCTGGGACGCTCCGGCATGGGCTTCACGCACGCGTCGGCCGGCACGTTCTGGGAGGCGAGCGCCGAGTTCATGGCGATGCAGGTGTACCCGCGCACCGCCGCCGGTGACCTGACCCGCTGGCTGCGCACGGAAAACCTGTACTACTCCTCGTCCCGCCACCACTACGGCGCCTGGATGCTGCCGCAGTACATCAAGGACCGCGACGGCATCGAGATGTTCAACCGGATTTGGAACGAGGCCCGCAACACCGAGCACCCGCTCGAGGTGTACCGGCGGATCACCGGCATCAACCAGGCCGAGCTCAACCGGCGGATCGGCGAGTACGCCCAGCGCAACGTCACGTGGGACTATTCCAACCGGGCCGACTTCATGCCGTTCATCAACAGCGTGTACGGCGCCGGGTTCCTCAACGCGTACAAAGGCGTGCCGGTGGAGGCGGTCAACGCGAGCGCCCGCCACTACCGCATCTCCGACGCGATGGCGCCGTCCGACTACGGGTACAACAAGATCCAGCTGGTGCCGGACAGCGACGGCGCGCTCGTCCGCCTGCACCTGAAGGGCCACGCGGAGACCGGCGCGACCGGCTGGACGTTCGGCTTCGTGGCGACCCGCAACGGCGCCAGCCCGCGGTACGGGCCGCTGACCCAGGGCACGTCCGGGCAGATCAGCTTCCAGCTCCAGCCCGGTGAGAACCAGGTCTTCCTCGTCGTCACCGGTACGCCGGCGAGCGCGGTGCCGAAGTACGCGTTCCTCGACGGGTGGCCGAAGAACCGCCGTTACCCGTACGAGTTCCGTATCTCGGGTGCGATCCCGTCCGGCCACGAGCCCGGGTACTCCAAGCCCGCGGCGACCAACGGCGGGCGCTGGCACTCCAACGGCGGCGGCTGGGTCGGCGGCGGCGCGAACGTCGCCTCGACCGCCTACGTCGGGCCGCGCGCGGCCGTCTACAGTGGATCGGTGACGGGCAACGCCCGCATCGAGGACCTCGCCTGGGTCAACGGCGGCACGGTCACCGGCAACGCGGTCGTGAAGGGCAACGCGATCGTCCAAGGTGGAGTGACGATCGGCGGCACGGCGGTCGTCGGCGGCGACGCCGAGCCACCACACGGCCCGACCGGCGGCAGCTGCAACTCCGGCACGTACCTGATGTTCAACCCGAGCCGGGGCTGCGACGGCGGCGGCCCGGAGGCGGATGTCAACCCGGCGCACGGCACGTTCACGTCCGAGGAGCTGGCGATCACCGGCACCAACCCGACCACCGCGCCGCCCACGACCGCACCGCCCACCACCGCACCGCCCACGACGGCTCCCCCGACGACGGCTCCGCCCACCACGGCGCCGCCGACCACCGGGCCGCCGACCGGTGGGCCGGCCGCGTGCCGGGTGGCGTACACGGCGAACTCGTGGAGCAACGGCTTCACCGGCGACGTGACTATCACGAACACCGGCGGCGCCGCGATCAACGGGTGGACGCTGACGTTCTCGTTCGCGAACGGCCAGCAGGTCACCAACAGCTGGAACGCGACGGTGACGCAGAGCGGGTCGGCGGTGACCGCGCGGAACGCGGGCCACAACGGCTCGATCGCCGCGGGTGGCACCGCGTCGTTCGGCTTCCAGGGCACCCACGGCGGCACCAACCAGCCGCCGTCGGCCTGGTCGCTGAACGGCTCCGCCTGCACCACCTGACCACTCAGTCAACCGGGGCGGGCTGCCGCGCGGTCCCGCCCCGGTCACCCCCTGACGTGAACGCGCCAACCTCTCCGGGCGACCAGTGACACATAGATGAACGAACGGTGTCGCCAATCCTGCCAAAACGTGGACCATGGACTGATGGCATGGCGAACGCGGGAGTCCGGGCCCATCTCGGTCCACGGGTACGTGCGCAAGGGCTTCGAGTCCGTCCGGGACGCGTTCGTGGAAAATCTGGTCCGCCGCGGCGAGCTCGGCGCGGCGTGCTGCGTCTACCAGGACGGCGAGCCGGTGGTCGACCTGTGGGGCGGCGTGCGCGACGCGACGACCGGCGCGCCCTGGTCGCGCGACACGATGGTGCTGGTCTTCTCCACCACGAAAGGGCTGGCCGCGATGACCCTCGCTCTGGCCCACTCGCGCGGCTGGCTCGACTTCGACGAGCGGGTCAGCGCGTACTGGCCGGAGTTCGCCCAGCGCGGCAAGGACCGGGTGACCGTCCGCCAGCTGCTCGCCCACCAGGCCGGGCTCTTCGCGCTCGACCGGCCGATCGGCCGCGGCACGGTCCGCGACCTCGACCGCCTCGCCGGGGTGCTCGCCGCGCAGGCACCCGCGTGGGAGCCGGGCAGCCGGCAGGCGTACCACGCGCTCACCCTCGGCTTCTACCAGGGCGAGCTGATCCGCCGCGTCGACCCGGCCGGCCGTTCGCTGGGCCGGTTCTTCCACGAGGAGATCGCCGCGCCGCTCGGCCTCGACTTCTACCTCCGCCTGCCCGGCACCGTGCCGAACGTGCGCCTGGCCCGGATCCAGCGGCCCAACCCGCTCAAGGTGATGGTCAGCGTGTCGCCGGGCCTGCTGCTCGGCGCGCTCAACCCGCGGTCGAGCATCTTCCGCTCGGTGGTGAGCGGCCCGCCATGGCTGCCGATGCACCGGCAGCGGATCTACGCCCGCGACCTCGAGGTGCCCTCGGCGCTCGGCGTGGGCACGGCCCGCGCGATCGCCAAGGCGTACGGCGTGTTCGCCACCGGCGGCCGCGAGCTGGGGATCGCCCCGTCGACGCTGGCGGAGCTGGCCGCGCCCGCGGTGCCGCCGCGCAACGGCCTCCGCGACGCGTACCTGGACGGCGAGATCCCGCACTCGCTCGGCTTCATGAAGTCGAGCGCGGCCTGGAGCTTCGGCGGGTCGGCCGCCTACGGCACGGCGGGCATCGGCGGGTCGCTCGGCTTCGCCGACCCGGAGACCGGCATCGGGTACGCCTACGTCACCAACCGCATGGGCGCGGCCCTGACCTCGGACCCCCGCGAACGCGCCCTGCGCGCCGCCGTCCCGGTCCTGAGCGTCGCCGGCGTGCCGCGCTGAGCGCTCAGGCGGCCCAGGCGCCGACCCGGCGGCCGAGCGACGGGTAGTCGACGACAAGTCCGTCCGCGTCGACGTGCAGGGCGGCCTCGAAGTCGCCGCTCACGAAGTCGATCACCGCGCCGCCGTCCGGGGCGGGGCCGCGACTTGTGTAAGTCTGTGGCGAAAGGTGCACGGCCAGGTCGGGCACGGATATCCAGGCCATCCGAAAGTCCACAGTGACCTCTTCGCCCCGCCGCCCGGCGGCGACGAGGTCGTGGCGGAGCACCGGCATGGTGTTGGTCAGCGGGCAGAGGCCGAGGTCGCAGTCGAGCGCCCCGCGCAGCGCGGCCGGGTCGGCGACGCCGGCCGGGCCCAGGTGCCCGTCGCCCTCGCCGGCGACCGAGGCGGCCCACACCCCCTCGCGCGCCGACAGGTCGAGTGCCCGCCACCACCCGGTGCCCGCGGTGTGCACCCGGACCCGCTCGGTGACCCAGCCGGGCCCGGTGGTCAGGACGAAGTTCAACGCGTACGAGCCTGTGGTGCTGGCGCCCCGCGCGCTCAGCGAGTCGCCGGACAGGGCGACCGCCGCCGTGTCCGCCCGCTCCGGGTCCTCGCCGCGCCAGATGACGAACCGCTCCACCATGATCCCCTCCTCGTAACCGCCTATTCGATTAGACGGTTACATCCTGCGCCGCGCGGGCGTAACCGGTCAAGGGTTACGATGGTGAACATGACCGAGGCGCTGGACCAGGTGCGGGACTTCCTCAACACGTGGGAGGTCCCCAACGACACGCGGGTGCCGGTCGACCACCTGGAGGCGCTTGTGTCCACACCGGAGCGCTGGGCACGCGCCTTTCCGGACCTGCCCCGAGCCGCACGCGCCGACCTGGCCGACCTGCGGGCGCTCCGGGCCGACCTGCGCGCCGTCCTCGGCCACACCCACCCGGTCGGGCTCGGCGACCGGCTGGCCCGGCACGACCTGGTGGTCACGCTGCGGGAGCCTCCGCACGAGCCGGCGGTGCTCATCCGGCCGGCACGGCCGAGCGCGGCGGGCGACCTGCTGGCGGCGGCGGTCAACGCGGTCGCGGCCGGGCGGTGGCACCGGCTGAAGGCCTGCCCCGACTGCCAGTGGGTCTTCTACGACACCAGCCGAAACGCCAGCCGGACCTGGTGCGCGATGACCCCCGGCGGGCCGGCCGGCCGGGGCTGCGGCGGCATCGCCAAGACGCGTGCCTACCGGGCCCGCTCGCGGACCCGGTAGCAGAACCGGCTGACCGGGTGGTGTGCGCGTTGACGTGCATCGCTACGGTGGCGGCGTGCTCGGACTAGAACCCTCCCGGCTGGGCGTCGACCTCGGCACGACGCACACCGTCGCCGCTCTCGCGGTGCATGGTGCGCGCGTGCAGCAGTTGCTCTTCGATTCCAGCCCACTTCTTTCCTCCGCGGTCTACGCCGAGGCCGGCCGGTCGCCGGTCGCCGGGCGGGACGCGGAGCGCGCGGCCCGCATCGACCCGACCCGCTTCGAGCCCAACCCGAAGCGTCGGATCGACGACGGCAGCGTGCTGCTCGGCGACCAGGAGTACAAGGTCGCCGACCTGTTGGCCGCGATCCTGCGCCGGGTGGCCGACGAGGCCGGCCGGGTCGGGGGCGGTTCGCCCGGCGCGACCGTCCTCACGTACCCGGCGAACTGGGCGACGACCCGCCGCGGGCTGCTCGCGGACGCCGCGCAACGCGCCGGCCTGCGGTCCTTGACCCTCGTGCCGGAGCCGATCGCGGCGGCGGCCTACTTCACGACGGTGCTCGGCCGCCCGGTGCCGCCCGGCGCCGGGCTGGTCGTCTACGACCTGGGCGCCGGCACGTTCGACACGAGCGTGCTGCGCCGCCGCCCCGACCAGGGCTGGGAGGTGCTGGCCAGCGAGGGCGTCGACGTCGGCGGCCTCGACCTCGACGCCGAGATCGTCGAGCTGGTGGGCGAGGCGATGTCCGCGCGCGACGCGGCGCAGTGGGCCCGCCTGCGCGACTCCGGCGAGGAGGGGGTACGCCGGATGCGGCGCGCCCTCTGGGACGACGCGCGGGCCGCCAAGGAGCAGCTGTCCCGGGCGCCGTCCGCGGCGGTGCAGGTGCCGCTGTTCGACACCCACGCGCACGTGACGCGGGAGCAGTTCGAGGCGCGGGCCCGGCCGTGGCTGGCCCGCACGGTCGAGCTGACCGCCGTCGCGCTGGGCCGCGCGGGGCTGGCGCCCGGGCAGATCGCCGGGCTGTTCCTGGTCGGCGGGTCGAGCCGGATCCCGCTGGTCGGCACGATGCTGCACCAGCGTCTCGGCGTGGCGCCGACGGTGATCGAGCAGCCCGAGCTGGTGGTGGCGCTCGGCAGCCTCGCGGCCGCGCCGGCGGGCCAGCGGGCGGCCGCGCCGATACCCGCCCCGCCGCCGTACGCCGTCCCGCCGCCGGTCGCGCCGGCATCCGGTGCCCCGGCCCCGACGCCGATGTCGCCGGCCGCGGCGGCCCCGGTGTCCGGCACACCGCTGGCCGGCACGCCGGTTTCGGGGGTGCCGGTGTCCGGCAGCCCGACGTCCGCGCCGCCCGGCGGCCCCTCGCCCACCTCCGGGCCGCCGATGCCGCTGTGGCCCGACCCGGTCGCCGCCGCGCAAGCCCCGGCCACCCCGCGCCCGCGCAAGCGCACCGGCCTGGTGCTGGCGGCCGCCGCCGCGGCCGTCCTGCTGGTGTCGGTGGGTGGGGTCACGAGCTACAACCTGCTGTCCGACGACTCAGGCCGCGACAGGTCCGCAGGAAACTCCAACGGCGGAAACCCCAGCGGCGGAAACCCCAGCATCGCCGTGGGCGGCAAGCCGCAGGAGGCCGCCGAGCCCGGCGCGGACCAGCAGACCGCGAAAATCGACAAGACCATCTGGTACGGCGGCCGCAAGGTCAGCTTCGGCGAGGCGACGTACGACTCCACAAAGGACCCGCCACTCACGGTCACGGCCGCGATGGAAAACCTGACCGACCGCTCGGTGTACGCCGGCATCGACATGGCCCTGAGCCTGGACGGGCAGAGCTACCAGGGCACCGTCGAGTCGTCGGGGCCCGTGCCGGCGAACGCGAAGAGCAACGTGGTCTTCGGCTTCGGGCTCGAGCAGGCGCCCTCGCGTCTGGCCGACAGCGTGCTGACGGTCGGCGGCGGGGGTGAGCTGAAGGCGGTGGTCCCGTTCCGCGAGGGCGGCGCGTTCGAGCCGCTGGAGCCCAAGGCGGTGGTGACCAACAAGCCCGTGAAGGCCGGCGCGCTGTCGATGACGGCCAAGACCTGCGAGGTCCGCGGGGACAACCTGAAGACCGGCTACCAGGTCAAGGAGGACCAGCGCTTCCTGGCCTGCGTCGTGGACATCAAGTACCACGGCGCCAGCGGACGCCCCGGCGGGCAGAACATCGACGACACGAACTTCCGGCTCCGGCTCCCCGACAAGTCGACCGTGGAGGCGCCGACCGACGCGCCGATCGACCTGCTCAACCCGAACGAGGTGGGCAAGGACCAGTACCTGGTGTTCACGCTGACCTGGCCGGCTCCCGGCGACTACGCGGTGCAGCTGCTCGACCTGGGCTGGCTCAACAACGACAGTCCGTCGCCGGCCAGGACCGGAAACATCGCCTTCACGATCCCGGAGTCCTGACCGGCGGCTCAGACCTCTACGCGCGGCGGGTGAACGTGGCGACCCAGTTGACCTCCCACGTTTCCCCGCCGTCCGTCGAGAACGCCTGCTCCCACCGCGGGTGCGCGGTGTCCACTGAGGACCAGCGGTAGCGCACGCGGATCGGTGTGCCCTCCCAGGTGTCGTCGCACTCGAAGACACCCACCCCGTCCTCGAACCGCCCGACGACCGGCACGTCGAGCTGGCCGCCGCTGCCCTTGGAGGCCCACCAGATCCGCCAGACCTTCTCGTCCGGGCTGTACAGCCGCAGGGTGAGCCCCTCGATGTCGCGCTCCGGCGCCCGGAGCACGTCGAAGACGCCGTTGCCGTCGAGCAGCACCTGGCAGTCGAGCGTCGCGTCGAACTCGTACCAGTCGTCGCTGCCGACGAGGACCTTGGTGAGCCGGCGCTGGCGGCTGTCCCAGCTGCCGGCGAGGAAGTCGAAATCCGTGTTCGTCATGGCGGGCACGCTAGGCCGCCCTACCTGACATCTGGTGTCAGGTAGGGCGGGCCCTTTCACGGCGGGTTCAGCCGGCGGTGCGGGGCAGCGTGGTCATGGAGCGCGTGTCCGCGAGGATGCGGGCCAGCGTGCGGCGGCCCATCCCGCTCATGGTCGGGTTGCTTTCGCGGTAGTACCAGACGGTGCCCATCGCCTGCTGGAAGGCCCACGCCTGCCCGCGCCGCCACTCCAGGTCGCCGCAGCCGAGGTCGGCGCGGAGCACCTCCCGCGGCCCGGCTTCGAGCAGGTGCCAGGCACCCACGAGGTCCAGCGCGGGGTCCGCCGGCCCGAAGCCGCCCGCGTCCAGTACGCCGGCCAGCCGGCCGCCGGCGACCAGGATGTTGCCGGGGATGAGGTCGCCGTGGTTCATCAGGTCGGGCGCGTCGCCGCGCGGGAGGGCGCGCAGGGCCGACCAGGTCCGCCGCAGCAGGGGCACGTCGAGCAGGCTCTCGCTGTGCCGGAAGCAGGTCTCCATCCACTCGTCGTGCGCGGTCAGGTCACCGCCGCGACCGCTGCCCCGAAACGTGCGCCCGCGCGTGCCGATCGCGCGGACGTCGCCGATGAACGCGGCCAGGTCGTGCGCGAACGGCACCGACTCCCCCGGGTCCTCGTCGGTCGCGACCACGCCGGGCAGCCAGGTCTGCACCGACCATGGCAGCGGATAGCCACGGCCGGGCTCACCCAGCGCGACCGGCTCCGGCGTCGGGAAACGCGTGCGGCCGGCCAGCTCCGCGGCCGCCTCCGCCTCGGCGGTCAGCCAGCGCCGGGTGGCCTCGACGTCGCCCGGCTGGAGCGGGAAACGGGCGGCCAGGTCGTCACCGATCCGGAAGATCGCGTTGACCGTGCCGGCCGACGCGACCTCCTGGACCGGCCGGCCGCGCCACCGCGGAAACTGCTCTTCGACCAGCTCACGCACGGTCTCCGGGGACACTCTCAGCTGATCGGCATGCATCCGCACACCCCAACCGTCGCCGGTCCCGGTCGCCCGCGGCAACCGACTTTCACCGGGGCCCGCACGGGCTTTTCCAGGCGACCTGCCCGCGGACACGGGCGAATCGGCCTCTGAACGGATCGTCAGAGCAGCGACGGGGCGCGCTCGGGGACCTCGATGTCGTCGGTCTCGCCGTGGGCGCACACGCACACGCCGAGCTCGGCGACGAGGTGGGCGCGGACCGGGGTGTACTCGTTCTTGTGCAGCGCCGGGAGCGGGCGGTCGCACTGGTCACAGCGACGGACGCCACTGGCGGTGCCGGCGCGGATGTCGGTCATTCGGAAAGCCTCCTCGTGGGACGGACGTGCCGCGCGCCTCAGGGGTCGGGCCTCGCGCGCAGACCATCCACGATTACCCTCTGCACGCCCATCATGCCAATCGGTGGATCACACGTGAGGCACTTCACGAACAAACGCCGAGGGTTCGCCCGATGAGCGGATTCTCACAAAAGCGCACATCGCTACGGGCTGGAGCGTTTGCGGCGTGCGGGTGGGCGGCCCCAGGCGACGGCCTCGGTGGGGCTGCCGGTGGCGACGTACGAGAGGGTGAGCGCCCACATCTGCTCCGGCGTGATGCGGGTCTGCGCCGGGTGGAAGGGCGTCGGGGTGCCGTCGAAGCCGAACATGATGTCGCGGTGCCACAGCCGCACGCCGCGGTGCACCGCGTACCCGGTCGTGGGTCGCCCGAACGGGAACGCGAAGCCGCGCTTCTGGTGCCCGACGCCGAGGTGGAGTCCCCGGGTGACGCGCAGGCCACGCGCGTCGACCCGGGCTTCCAGCGTGACGACCACCGGCTTGTGGCTTTCGTGGATCGACACCAGGAGCGGAACGACGTCCTCTGTGCGGTCGAGGTCGTAGCGGTGGCCGTCGGCCCAGGTGGCCAGGTACTGCACAGACATCTGCCGGACGCCCTTTCCGAACAGCACTCACATTTTGTCGAGCACAGTCAGTAAAGACGAGGACGCTCCGGGGTCACAACGGCCTGATACCACTCCGGCCCGGCGATACCGCCACCTCTGCCCTAAGGACTTACCAGGCCCCCGCGCGCGACCTGGTCGAGGCGGGCGCGCACCTCCTGGGCGGTCGCGTGCCCGAGCACCTCCAGCAGCCGGAGGGCGCGGCGCCAGGCATCGCGCGCCGCGGCGGCGTCACCCAGCTCGCGGTGGCAGTCGCCCAGGTGGACCAGCGCGTCGGCCTCGTTGTAGCGGTCGCCGAGGTCCTGGAACATCTCCACCGCGCGGGTGTACGCGGCCACCGCCTCGCGGCGCTCGCCCAGCCCGGCGTGGATGAAGCCGAGGCTGTCCCAGGTGCTGGCCACCGCGTTCGCGATGCCGAGCGCGCTGAGCGCGTCGAGCGCCTGCCGGCAGTGGGTCAGCGCCTCGCCGAAGTGGCCGAGCATCGCGTGGCACCAGCCGGTGTCGTTGAGCGCGCTGGCCACGCCGGCCGGGTCCTCGGCCGTCCGGTACAGCTCCAGCGCCCGCTGGCTGGACGCGAGCGCCAGGTCGTAGCGGCCCTGCTGGCCGTGCAGGTAGGCCAGGCCGCGGTGGCTGCGGCCCTGGTTGGCCCGGTCGCCGACCGCCTCGAAGAGGCCGAGCGCCGCGGTCAGGTGCTCCTCCGCCTCGTCGAGCTGGTTGAGCCGGGCGTACGCGCTGCCGAGGCTGCGGTGCGCGGCCGCCTTCACGCTGACGTCGCCGAGGCGGCGGCCGGCCGCCAGCGCGAGGGTCTGCATGGCGACCTGGTCGCGCCAGTGGCCGTGCCGCTGGAAGATGTCGGAGAGCGTGAGTGCGAGGCGGCACAGGTGGGTGTCGAGCGAGTAGCGGGCGGCCAGCTCGACCGCGGCCACCGCCGAGTGGTGCTCGACGGTCAGCCAGGTGCGGGCGGCCGCCGCGTCGTCGATGTCGGCCGGGGCCGCACCCTCCACAGTGGTCGGATCCGGCTCGAGCTCCCACTGCGGGTCGAGCAGCTGCACGGCGGCGCGGGCGGAACGCGTGTAGTGGTCGAGCATCCGGGCCACCGCGGCGCGGCGTTCCGGCTCGGGGTCGGTGTGCTGCGACCGCTCGGCGGCGTACGCGCGCAGGAGGTCGTGCAGCAGGTAGCGCCCCGGCGACGGCTCGCGGACCAGGCTGGCGTGCACGAGCTCGTCGAGGCCGGCACGCGCGTCGCGGGCCGGCACGCCGGCGAGGCTGGCGACCGTGGCCGCGGCGGCGTCCGGGCCGGGGTGCAGGGCGAGCAGCCGCAGCAGGCGCGCCGCGAACGGGCTGAGCCGCTCGTACGACCACGAGAGGATGGTCTTCAGGTCGATCGCCGGGTCGGTGTCCACAAAGGAGTCGAGCGTGCCGTGGTCGGCCGAGAGCTGTGCGGCGATCGCGGCGACCGTAGTGTGCGGGTTGAGCACGCCGCGCGCGGCGACGAGGCTCAGTGCGAGCGGCAGGCCGCCACAGAGCCGGACAACGTTGTCCACCTCGGCGTCGTCGTCCGCGCCGACCAGGTGGCCCAGGCGGCTGAGCAGGTACGCGCGGGCGTCGTCGTCGGGCAGCACGCACAGCTTCGTCGGCCGGGCCTGCTCGATCGCGACGAGGCTGGGCAGCTGCGGCCGGCTGGTGACGACCACGAGGCAGCCCGGCGAACCGGGCAGCAGTGGCCGCACCTGCTCGGCGTCGCGCGCGTTGTCGAGCAGCAGCAGCATCCGGCGGCCGGCCATCAGGCTGCGGTAGAGCGCCGCCTGCGCGTCGAGCCCGTCCGGCAGCTGCCGCGGGTCGACGCCGATCGCGTCGAAGACCGCCCGGAGCGCCTCCAAGGGGCCCATCACCACGCCGGACGGGTGGAACCCGCGCAGGTTGACGTAGATCTGCCCGTCCGGGAAACGGGCCGCGATCCGGTGTCCCCAGTGGACGGCCAGGGCGGTCTTGCCGGTGCCGGCCATGCCGTGGATCGTGGCGATCAGCATCACCGGTGGCGGCGCGCCGCCGGCCGGCAGCAGCCCGTCGAGCGCGACGAGCTCGGCCACCCGCCCGGTGAAGTCGGGCAGGTCGGCGGGGAGCTGCGCCGGCGTGGCCAGGGTGGTGCGCTGCTTCGGCTGGAGCGGTGACGCGGGGCGGGGCTGCGGCTCGGGCGGGTCGGCGCGGAGGATCCGCAGGTGCAGGTCCTGGAGCTCCGGGCCCGGGTCGACGCCGAGCTCCGCGGCGAGCGCGTCGCGGGCGTCCTGGTAGACGGCGAGCGCCTCGGCCTGCTGGCCGGAGCGCCACAGGGCGAGCATCAGCAGGCGGCGGAAGCGCTCGTCGAGCGGGTGCTCGGCCACCAGCGAGGCGAGCTGGTCGCCGGCCGACACGTATGCCCCGAGGTCGATCTCGGCGGCGAGCAGGGACTCCAGCGCGTTGAGCCGGAGCTTGGCCAGGTGGGCCCGGTAGCGCTCCATCGGCTGGCCGGGCAGACCGGCCAGCGGCTCACCCGCCCACAGCGCCAGCCCGCGACGCAGCAGGTCGGCCGCGCCCGCCGTGTCGGACCGCCGCCGGGCCAGCTCGGCCTCGCCGACCAGCTGCCGGAACGTGGCCAGGTCGAGCTCGTCCGGCCGGACGTCGACGAGGTATCCCGCGCCGGCCGACCTGATCACCGGCGCGGCCGCGCCGTCGGGCGTGAGCACGCGGCGCAACCGGTACACGTACGTCCGGATGGTGGCCTCCGCCGACCGGGGCGCGTCGTCGTCCCACAGGGTCTCCATCAGCTGCTGGATCGAGACCGGCACGCCGGCCTGGAGCAGCATGGCGGCGAGCACGGTCCGCTGCTGCGGCGAGCCGAGCTCCAGCTCCGTCGGTCCACGCCGGGCCCCCACCGGCCCGAGCAGGGTGAACCACAAACGGTCATCCACGCATTCCCCCCGAATGCATCCTGCCGTTGATCTCCGGGTGGGAACGACGCCCCCCGCGCGTCCAGTGCCCGGAGGCACGCCATGCTACCGGGCCACGCGCCTCCCGTGGGTACCCCGCTGCCCTCGCGACCGTCGATGGCTGCCCCGGCGCACACTGTGGACGGTCAGAGCGCTCCCGTCCGGATCGCGTACGCGACCGCGTGGGTGCGGTTGCGCAGGCCGAAACGGTTCATCACGCCGTAGATGATGTTCTTGACGGTGCGCTGCGAGTAGTTGAGCTTCAGCGCCACCTCGCCGGTGTCCAGGCCGTCCGCGAGCAGGCGCAGCACCTCCAGCTCACGCTCGGTGAACCCGCTGACGGTCAGGCCGCGCGGGCCGAGCACGTCCCGCTGTACCGTGCGCAGCTGCTCCAGGAGGCGGCGGGTGACCGCCGCGGGCAGCTCGGCCCGGCCGGACGCCGCGGCCACGACGGCGCGCGCGATCTGGTCGAAGCCGGCCTCCCGGCGCGGCAGCAGGGCGGCGAGCCCGAGCTCGACCGCGCGCAGCAGGTGGTGCTCGCGGATCTCCTGGGCGACCAGCACGACCGCGGGGTCGCGGTGCCGGGCGGCCCGGCCGAAGCGCTCGATCCCCCCGAGCACCTCCTCCGTGACCTGGTCCACGACGGCGAGCAGCACCCGCGCCGAGCGCTGGCGCTCGCCGAGGTACACCTCGACGGCGGCCTGGGTGGCCAGGCCGGCGACGACCCCGTCCCGGGTGAGCTGGTCGCCGGCGAGCACCGCGACCCCGACGACATCCACCGATCCATCAAGCACGCGGCGCGTCGACAGCCGATCGCCACCCGATAGACGAGGCCGGGTGTTCAGCGCCGGGCGCACACCGGCTCGCGGGTGAGGTCGTGCACCGCGAGGGCGGCGCGTACTCCCGACTCGATCGCGCCCTCGACGGACGACCGCTTGAGCGAGGTGTGCTCGCCGGCGAAGTGCAGCGGCCCGACCGGCGCCGCGCCGGCGAGGTGGTGCGCGGTCAGCTGGCCGGGCGCGAGCACCGCCTCGCCGGTGGCCCAGCCGCCGGTGGCGCCGTGGCCGGTGTAGAAGGCCTCGATCCGGTTGCCGTACACCTCCTGGAGGCCGCGCAACGCCCGCGCGTACCGGTCGTCGGGCTCCATCGCGTCCCACCGCACCGCGCCGCCGCCCCGCGCGTGGCTGGCCAGCACGACGCCGCCGTCGGTGCCCGGCACCGGCCCGCCGGGAAACGACGCGAGCCGGTTGGTGGCGCCCGACCTCGCCACCCGCCCGCCGCGCGCCGCCGCGTACCGGTCGTAGAGGCCCGGCGCGAGCGCGTCGAGCTCGCGCCGCCACTCGTCCTCGGTGAACTCCCACCACCGCCGGTCGAACTCCAGCCGCACCGTGGTCACCGGCTCGTACCGTAGCGCCATGACCGCGCGCCGCTTGGCGGCCGGTAGGGACGGCTCGATCCGCACCTGGCGCAGCGCCGCGAAAGGCAGCGTCACGACCGCGGCGTCGGCCGGGAACCCCTCCCGCCGGCCCCGGCTGGACAGCGTCTCCACCCACACGCGCGGGCCCTCCGTGGCCACGTGGGTGTACGGCGCGGCGGGACGGGCCGGGTCGTAGTACTCGATCCGGGTCACCCGCCGGTCGAGGCTGACCATGTCGTCGAGCACCGGGCCGAACGCGTACGGCAGCCGCCAGCTCCCGCCCTCGATCTCCCAGCGGGCCGCGCGCCGGCCGGCGTGCAGGTGGTGCAGATAGAAGTCCACAAAGGACATCGACATCCGGTACCCGACGTGCTCCAGCCGCCCGATCGCGGATACCGCCGTGGTGTCGAGGCCGGCCCACTCGGTGAGGAACCGTCCCAGCGACAGGCGGTCGAGGTCGTGCACGAGCCGCGCCCACCCGACCACGCGGCCGTCCGGGCTGTCCGCCGTGTGGTAGTCCGCCACGGCGTCCAGTACCTCGTCGAGCAGGTCGACCGCGGTGTAGCCGGCGGGCACGACCGCGGGCGCGGCCGGGCGGCGGCGCAGCCCGAGACCGTCCACGAGGGACAGGGCCAGCGTGTGGGTGTCCGGGATGGACACTCCGCCCGGTTCCGCGTACGGCAGCGGGTCCGTCGCCGCCAGGCGTCCACCGATGCGGGCCGGGTCGGCCTCCAGGATGTGCACGTCGTGGCCGGCCCGCCGCAACGCGGAGGCCGCGCAGAGCCCGGCGATGCCGGCGCCGAGCACCAGCACCCGCAGCGGGCGCTCAGACGGTGACGGACCGTCACCGAGAAGCGCCTCCCGGTGCCGGCGGCGCCGCTCCGCGCCGTCCGGTCCCATGGCGGCCAGCTCATCGCCCAACCGCAGGCAGTCCTGCCATTTGTCCTCGGCGTGGCCGTCCCCACGGCGCACACCGTCCCCCCACGAACGCATTTCCGACGCCTCCCCCTGGCCGTCCCCTGTGGACGACCGTCACCCAGCGTGTGCGGGAGGCATAAACACCGGATAGACGTCCGCTAGCCGACCCGGGTCGGGCGGTGCGGCGGGCGGCCTCGGTCGTCAGTGCAGGTCGAAGGTGTCCGGGTGCGGGCCGACCCGCCCGGCCTCGCCCTGGCTCAGGCCGTCGATCGCGGCGACCTCGTCGGCGGAGAGCGCGAAGTCGAACAGGGCGAGGTTTTCCGCCATCCGCTCGCGGTGCGTCGACTTGGGGAAGACGATGTCGCCGCGCTGGATGTGCCAGCGCAGGATGACCTGCGAGTTGGCCCGGCTCCGCGCTTCGGCGATCTTGGTGATCACCGGGTCGTCGAGGACCGCGCCCTGCCCCAGCGGGCCCCACGCCTCCACGGCGATGCCGTGCGCGTGCGACGCGGCGCGCGCGGTGTCGTTGGGGAAGTACGGGTGTGCCTCGATCTGGTTGACCGCCGGGACCACGCCGGTCTCGCCGACGACGCGGTCGAGGTGCGCCGGCTCGAAGTTCGACACGCCGACCGACGTCAGCCGCCCGCCCTCGACGAGCTCCGCCATCGCCTTCCAGGTCGAGACGTAGTCGCCGTCGTACAGCATCGGCACCGGCCAGTGGATCAGGAAGAGGTCGAGGCGCTCGACGCCGAGCTTGCGCAGGGTCTCGTCGAACGAGCGGCGCACGTCGTCCGGGCGGTGGTTGCCGTTGTCGAGCTTGCTGGTGACGTACACCTCGTCGCGGGGGATCCCGGACTCGGCGATGGCCCGCCCGACGCCCTCCTCGTTGGCGTAGCCCTGTGCGGTGTCGATGTGCCGGTAGCCGAGCCGGAGCGCCTCCCCGACCGTCTGCGCGGTCTGCTCCGGCGGGACGAGGAACGTGCCGAACCCGAGCTGTGGGATGGCCGTACCGTCGTTGAGCTGGACGTTCGGAATCATGGCACCACCCTAGTGCGGTCCGGCCGCGGCAGCCGGTCGATCGGCGGCCGCCCGGGGTGACCGGGGCTGGCAGCGAGACGGCAGCGATCCCGCGGCGCACGGCAGCGGCACCGCAGGCCGGTCTGCTCGGATGGATCGGCAGATGTCCGGCCACGGGGGCTCGGACGGAAAGGATCGATGTGCGAGCACGTATTGCCACGCTCGGGGTGCTGCTGGTCGCGGCGGTGCTGGCGCCGGCCCCGCCCGCGAGCGCGGCGCCGTCCAGCCCGCAGGCGACGGTGGTGTGCGACACCGCCACCAACACGATCACAGCGCGGATCTCCGGCGGCGGGTTCACCGGCGGCAGCCTCCCGGTCACCGTCCACTTCGACGTGATCGCCGGCAGCTACGTCACCGCGACGGCGCAGGGCACGATCCCCCAGGTCGGCACGCGGGTCACCAAGCAGGCGGCGACGTCCGACAACACCATCGACGTCGTCGGCTACCAGCGGGCCTGGCCCTCGGCCGGCTACCGGTTCTACACCGAGACGGTCCGGGTGACGGTCGTCAACGACAACACCGGCGGGACCATCGCGCAGCGCGACGGGTACTGCGCGTACGACACCCGCACGACCTACACGTTCACCTGCGACCAGGCCACCCGCACCATCCGCCTGGACGTCGCCGGACGCGGATACCCGCCCAACCTGGCGATCCGCGTCGTGTACACGCACCGGTACGTGTACCAGATCCGCCCCGATGAGCCCGGCTTCGGCACGATCTTCCCGGACCGCTACCAGCCCGTGCGGGTGGGCCCCGACGGCACCTGGACCCAGGTCGGCTTCGAGGGCGTGGCCGGCGAGACCCCGCCGGTGTACCTGTACCACCACTTCACGATCCGGGTGGAGGAGGTGCGCAACGGCTGGCCCCTGGTCGTCGGCCGCGGCGAGGCCACCTGCCTGTACAGCGACAACCGCCGCTGAGCGCCGGCGACCAGACGATCAGGATTCGAGAAGCGAAGGCGCACCCGCCGCGAATAGCGTGACTGGCGTCCACCGGAGAAGGAGAAGGATCGTGGCGGTGAAGGCCAGCGTCATCATGCTCGGCGTCAAGGACGTGGAGCGGGCCAAGAAGTTCTACGTCGAGGGCCTGGGTTGCGAGGTCGTGCAGGACTATCCCGGCTTTGTCCGGTGCCGCATGGGCGACGGGTCCTCGGACTTGGCGCTCTACGAGTGGGAGGCGGTGGCGCGGGAGGCCGGCGTCCCCGCGGAGGGATCCGGGTTTCGCGGGGTCTCGTTCCACTTCCTCACCGAGGCCCGGGACGAGGTCGACGAGACCTTGCGGGCCGCGGAGGCCGCCGGCGGCGCCGTCGTCCGGGCGGCGGCCGCCGAGCAGTGGGGCGGGTACGTCGGCTACTTCAGCGACCCGGACGGCTACCTGTGGAAGGTGGCCACCGCCACCTGACGTCAGGACCCGGCGGTGAGGTCGTCCGACCGTCCGGCCTCGATGCGCGACCACTGGGCGATGGGGCGCCCGTCGACCCGCGTATGGGTGCCCCAGTCCTGTGGCCAGCCGGGCGGCGAGTCCTCCCACGGCTCCTGGCGTCCGTACGCGGTGAGGTCCATGAGCGCGTAGTTGTAGTCCATCGCCTCCGCGCCGCGGCCGGTCGTCCAGTACGTCTCGAAGACGCGGTCGCCGTCGCGCAGGTAGCACACGAGATGGAACAGGCCGATCTGGCGCCCGACCAGGAGCGTGTCGACGGACTCCTCCGCCGAGTACCACGGCATGCGCCAGCCCATGAAGTCGCGGTAGCGGGCGCTTTCGGCGTACGGGCCCTGGCAGAGGACCGCGAACGTGATGTCACGGGAGTGCAGGTAGGACAGCTCACCGACCTGGCCGGCGACCCAGGTGCAGCCCTCGCACTGCTCGGCGGCGGGGTGCCCGTGGTGCCACATGAAGTAGTAGGCGACGAGCTGGCGGCGCCCTTCGAACGCGTCGATCAGGGTGAGCGGTCCCCGCGGCCCGGTCAGCGCGGTGCCCGGGTCCACCTCGACCATCGGTAGGCGCCGCCGGGCCGCGGCGATCGCGTCGCCTTCGCGGGTATGCGCCTTCTCGCGGACCCGCAGCGCGTCCAGCGCGGCTTGGAAGGCCGCGCGGTCGACGACCGCGGGCTGTGATCGATCCTGCATGACCGCGTCCTCCTTAAATAGCAACCACTTGGTTGCCACTCAATCTATAGCAATCAGCTGGTTGCGTCAACCGGTCGTACGCGCGCTGACGTAGGGCAAGACGGTGCCGTCGACGTACGTGCCGGCGCCGGCCGCCGCCGATACTTCGCGACATGTCGATCCGTGCCCTCGCCCGGTCCCTGACCGCGGCCGCCGCGCTCGCGGCCACGTCCCTCGTCGCCTCCCCGGCGCCGGCCGGCCCGCACCCGCCCGAACCAGGGGTGGTCCGGGTCGACTCGGGGTGGCTGCGCGGAAGCGTCGCCGTCGACCACGTGACGTACTCGGCCATCCCGTACGCCGCGCCTCCGGTCGGCCAGCGCCGGTGGCGACCGCCCGCCCGGCCGCGGCCCTGGTCCGGGGTCCGCGACGCCACGGCGCCGGGCCCGGTCTGCCCGCAGCGGAGCGTGGCCGGGCTCGTGGGCGCGGAGGACTGCCTGCACCTCGACGTCACCGTGCCGCGGGACGTCCGGCCCGGCGAGCGGCTGCCGGTGCTGGTGTGGCTGCACGGCGGCGGCTTCGTCTCCGGCGCGGCCCAGGAGTACGGCGGCGCGCGGCTGGCCACCGCCGGCCGGCTGATGGTCGTCGCGGTGAACTACCGCCTCGGCGCGCTCGGCTTCATGTCCACGCCGGCGCTCGACGGAGGCGGCGGAAACTACGGGCTGATGGACCAGGCGGCGGCGCTGGGCTGGGTGCGCCGCAACGCGGCGAGGTTCGGCGGGGATCCGGGCAACGTGACGCTGGCCGGCCAGTCCGCCGGCGCCCGCGCGGTGTGCGCCCAGCTCGCCTCGCCGCTCGCCCGCGGCCTGTTCCACCGGGCGATCGTCCAGAGCGGCGCCTGCGACAACCCGGTGCCGACGCCGGCCGCCGCCCAGGCGGTCGGTGCCCGCGCCGTCGCGGAGGTCGGCTGCGCCGCGGCCGCCGACGTCGCCGCCTGCCTGCGCGGGCGCACGCCGGGCGAGCTGCTGGCGACGTTGCGCGGCGTGGGGACGGCGGTGAACGCCCGCGCCGCGGACAAACCCTGGGGCCCGGTCGCCGGCACGGCGGTGCTGCCGCGGCAGCCGGGCGACGCGTTGCGGGACGGGACCGCCGCGCGGGTCCCCCTGCTGGTCGGTGGCACCCACGACGAGATGCGGGCGTTCGCCTCCGGTGCGGCCGCGCTGACCGCGCCGGAGTATGACGCGATGATCACGGCGACGTTCGGCGACCGGGCCGGGACCGTGCTCGCGGCGTACCCGGTGACCGGCTACGCCAGCCCGGCGCTCGCGCTGGCGACGGTGCTCGGCGACTGGGGCGGCTTCGTCGGCGCCTGCCCCGTGCTGCGCACCGCCGAGGCCGCCGCCGCCCGCCAGCCGGTCTACGCGTACGAGTTCGGCGAGGACAGCGGCCAGGTCACCGCCGACGGGTTCCCGATGGGCTCCTACCACGGGCTGGACCTGCCGTACACCTGGACGGTGAACGCCGCCTGGAACCAGTACCCGCCGCTCACGACCGGGCAGCGGCGGCTGTCGGAGACGATCATCGGCTACTGGTCGGCGTTCGCGCGCACCGGCGACCCGAACGGTCCCGGCCGGCCGCGGTGGCCCGACTTCCGCTCCGGCGGCACGGTGATCGGCCTGTCGACCGCCGGTGTCGCCCCGGTGCCGTACGCCGCCGACCACCACTGCGACCTCTGGGCAGCGCTCCCCCGGTGACCGGGGTCAGGCGAGCGGCTCGCCCGGCCGCCGCAGCGGCGTGCGCATCCGCACGGCGGTGCCGGACGGGCCGCTCTCGATCCGCATGCCGCCGGTCATCCGCTGGGCGATCCACAGGCCCATCCCGCCGTTGGGGGACGGCGCCGGGCGCTCGCGCGGCGCCAGGTAGGGGCCGACGGCGAAGCCCTGGCCCTTGTCGCGCACCTCGCACCACAGGTCGCCGTCGCGCCAGACGAGCAGCTCGCCGGCGCCGCCGCCGTGGCGGATCGCGTTGGCCATCAGCTCGTTGACCGCGATCACCCAGTCGTACGCCTCGTCGGGGGTGAGGCCGCATTCGCGGGCCACCTCTTCGAGCCGACGGCGGACGGCGGGCAGCTCACCCTCGGCGAACGTGGTCTCCAGCAGGGAGTCGGCGGGACGGGGCAACCGGTCGTCCGGATGCCGCCCGACCACCATGCTCTCTCCCATCCCCCGCGCCAACCGCGTGCAACGGGAAATGTACCCGGCTGGGACACGGCAAACCCGCAACGTGGCGGTCAGGTGTCGCGGCGCGGCGTCACGCCCGCGTCGTACGCGTGGATGATGGCGGCGGCCCGGTCGCGGACGCCGAGCTTGAGGAAGATGGCCGAGACGTGGCCCTTGACTGTGCGCTCACTCAGGTGGAGGGCGCCGGCTATCTCGGCGTTGTTGGCGCCGGACGCGATGAGGCCGAGCACGTCACGCTCACGCTCGGTGAGCGCGTCGAGCGACGCGAGTGGCCGCGTCGCGCGGCGGCGCACCGCGTCGAGGACGCGGCCGGCCACCCGCGGGTCGAGCCAGGAGCCGCCGCGTGCGGTGACCCGGATGGCGCCGACCAGGTCCGCGGCGGGTGCGTCCTTGAGCACGAACCCGGCCGCGCCAGCCTCGATCGCGCCCCAGAGCACCTCGTCGTCCTCGAACGTGGTGAGCGCCAGCACCCGCGGCGGCTCCGGGTCGGCGAGCAGCTGCCGGGTCGCCTCCACGCCGTCGAGGACGGGCATGCGGATGTCCATGAGGACGACGTCCGGGCGGTGCGCGCGGGCGGCCGCGAGGCCGGCCCGCCCGTCGGACGCCTCGCCGGCGATGGCGAGGTCGTCGTGCGGCGACAGGATCAGGCGCAGACCGGCCCGCACCAGTTCCTGGTCGTCGACGAGCACGACCCGGATCATCCGTCCACCGCCACGGTCTTCAGCGGGAGTACCGCCTCGACCACCCAGCCGTCACCGTCCGGGCCGGCCGACACGGTGCCGCCGAGCCCGGTGACCCGCTGGCGCATCCCGGCGAGGCCGGTGCCGCCGCCCGCG
This sequence comes from Phytohabitans sp. LZ39, assembly GCF_059359075.1. Lineage (NCBI taxonomy): Bacteria > Bacillati > Actinomycetota > Actinomycetes > Micromonosporales > Micromonosporaceae > Phytohabitans > Phytohabitans sp. LZ39. The sequence goes on from NZ_JCADBM010000011.1 coordinate 22,039, forward strand.
CCGGGGCGTCCGGGTCGGCGGGCGGGGCCGTTGCGCACCGCGACGACGAGCCGGTCCGCCTCCCGGCCCAGGCTCACCACCGTCTCCGCGCCCGGTGCGTGATGCTCCACATTGGATATCGCCTCCTGGACGACACGGTACGCGGCGAGCCCGGTATAGCTGTCCACGGTGGACAGGTCGGCGGGCAGCTCGGCGCGCACCGCCATGCCGGAGGCCGCGGCGGTCTCCAGCAGCCGGGCGATGTCCGGCGCCCCCGGTGGCGGCGGCTGCGCGGCGGGCCGGTCGCCGCCCGGGTCGCGGAGCAGCCCCACGATGCCGCGCACCGACTCCAGGCTCTCCCGCCCCACCCGCTCGGCCCGCTCCAGGGCCTCGGCGGCGGCCGCCGGGTCGCGGTCGAGGACCTGGCGCGCGCCGACCAGGTTGAGGAGCACGACGCTGAGCCCGTGCCCGATCGCGTCGTGCACGTCGAGCGCGATCCGTCGCCGCTCGGCCGCGGCCGCGGCGGCGTCGAGCCGGCCCTGCGCCTCGGTGAGCGCGGCGACGAGCTGGCGCTCGCGGCGCAGGATCCGCCCGATCAGCCAGGAGAAGCAGGCACCGGTGCCGAAGAAGATGGCCGCGGGGTAGTCCTCGCGCCACTCGCCGTACCGCCACACGTGCGCCATCGGGATCAGCACCGCCGCCGCGAACCCGGTCCCCTCCGCCGCGGGTGACTCCCCCGTCGCGGCGAGCCAGGCCACCGCCAGCAACGCCAGGAAGATGGCGCCCGGCGCCGGGTAGGCGACGCTGACGAACCCGGCGGTGCCGATGCCGGCCACCACCATCACCCACGGCCCGACCCGGACCTGGCCGGCCAGCAGCGCCCACGGGACGAGCGCGGCGACGAGCGCCGCCACCAGGCCGGCCGAGACGCCGGCGGTGGCGAAGACCAGCAGCGCCGCGGCGAGCGCCGCGAGCGGGAAGGCCAGGCCCGTGGTGAACGCGCCACCCCACGCCCGCAGCCCTCGACCGTCCACGACCGCAGGGTACCGCCGGGCGGATGCCGCCCGCCCCGTACCGTGGTACGTCCCGGACCGGACCGGGGTACGCCGTACGACCGGCCGCGGTCCGATGTGGCGGGTGGGGTCCGGGCCGCAGATTCAAGGCATGTTCGCGAGAATCGGTCACCTCACCGTCCGGCGGCGCCGCCTCGTGCTGGCGCTGACCGTCCTCTTCGTACTCGGCGCGGGCGCCGCGGGCTCCGCCCTCTTCGGCAGGTTGGGCGACGGCGGGCTCACCGACCCGGGCGCCGAGTCGTCCCGCGCGGCCGCGTTCGTCGCCGCGGCGGGCGTGCCGGCGCCCGAGCTGGTGCTGCTCGTCGAGGCCGGCGCCGGGGTCGACGACCCGGGCGTGGCCGCCGCCGGCCGCGCGCTCACCGCCGCGATCCAGGCCGAGCCCGGCGTCACGACCGCCCTGTCGTACTGGTCGGCGGGGGGCGGGCCGGCGCTGCGGTCGACCGACGGCCGCTCCGCCCTCGTGGTGGTCGACCTGCCGGAGGAGGCGGCCGAGCGGGTCGCCGACACCTACGCGGGCCGGCACGGGCCGCTCACCGTGCGGGTGGGCGGGGCGTACGCGATCGACACCGCGATCGGCGAGCAGCTCGAACGCGACCTGATCCGCGCCGAGGCCATCGCGGTGCCGGCCACGCTGCTCCTGCTGCTGCTCGTCTTCCGCGGCCTTGTCGCGGCGGCGCTGCCCTTGGCGGTGGCGGCGGTCGCGGTCGCCGGCGCGCTGCTCGCCCTCGCCGGAGTCGCCCGGCTCACCGACGTCTCGGTGTACTCGATCAACCTGATGACCGGTCTCGGCTTCGGCCTCGCGATCGACTACTCCCTGTTCATCCTGACCCGCTTCCGGGAGGAGCTGGCGGCCGGCCGGGAGACCGGCGAGGCGGTGGTGCGGACCGTGGCGACGGCCGGGCGTTCGGTGGCGTTCTCCGCGCTGACCGTGGCCGTCTCGCTCTCCGCGCTGCTGGTGTTCCCGCTGTCGTTCCTGCGGTCGTTCGCCTACGCCGGCGCGGCGGTCGTGCTGGCCGCGGCGGCCGCCTCGCTGCTCACGCTGCCCGCGCTGCTGGCGGTCCTCGGCCCGCGCGTGGGCCGCGCGCGCCGCACCGGAAACCTGTGGGGCCGCCTCGCCCGCGCGGTGATGCGCCGGCCGGTGCCGGTCGCGGTCGGCACGATCGCGGTGCTGCTCGCGCTGGCCAGCCCGTTCCTCCGGGTCGACCCGGGGCTGCCGTCGTACCGGTCGCTGCCGGCCTCCAGCGAGGCGCGCCAGGTGGCCGAGTTGCTGGACGGCCGGTTCGCCGGCGACCGGACCGGCGAGTTCGCGATCGTGCTCCCGGGCGTGCGCGACGGCGCGGCGGTGGCGGCGTTCGCGGAACGGGTGCGCGGGGTCGGCGGCGTCGCCGAGGTCACCGTGCGCGCGGCGGCGGCCGGCGCGTGGCTGAGCGTCGTGCCCTCGGTGGTGCCGCGCTCGCCGGACGGGGAACGGCTGGTCCGGGACATCCGGGCGCTCGGCGCGCCGTTCGGGTACGCGGTCGGCGGCGACGCGGCCGCGCTCGTCGACGCCAAGGCGGCCATCGCGGGCCGGCTGCCGCTCGCGCTCTCGGTCATCGCGCTCACCACGGCGGTGCTGCTGTTCGCCGCGTTCGGCAGCGTGCTCGTGCCGGTCAAGGCGATCCTGCTCAACCTGCTGTCGCTCACCGCCACGTTCGGCGCGATGGTGTGGATCTTCCAGGAGGGGCACCTGTCCGGGTTGCTCGGCTTCACGGCCACCGGGCAGCTGGACGTGACGATGCCGATCCTCATGTTCTGCGTGGCGTTCGGGCTGTCGATGGACTACGAGGTCTTCCTGCTCTCCCGGATCAAGGAGGAGTACGACCGCACCGGCGACAACACGCACGCGGTCGCGACCGGGCTCGCCCGTACCGGCGGGCTCGTCACGGCCGCCGCGCTGCTCCTGGCGATCTCGTTCGCGGCGTTCGGTGCCAGCGGGATGAGCTTCCTCAAGCTGATGGGGATCGGCCTCGCCCTCGCCGTGCTGATGGACGCGACGGTGATCCGCGGGCTGCTCGTGCCGGCGTTCATGCGGCTGGCCGGTGACGCGAACTGGTGGGCGCCGGGAGGGCTCAGGGCCCTCCCGGCGCGGATGGGGCTAAGGGCTGGTGCAGGTGAATGACGCGGGTACCGCGTTCGCGCCGGTCCAGCTGGCCAGGAAGCCGAACGTCGTGCTGCCGTTCGCGGGCAGGTTGCCGTTGTACGCGACGTTCCGGACGGTCACGTTGGCGCCGCTGGTGGTGGCCGTGCCGTTCCAGGCCTGGTTGACCCGCTGGCCGTTGGCGAACGACCAGCCGACCGTCCAGCCGGTGATCGCCCGGGTGGCGCGGACGGTGACCTCACCCTGGAAGCCGCCCGGCCACTGGCTGACGATCCGGTACGTGACGCCGCACGCGCCCGGCGGCACCGTCGTGGGCGGCGCGCTCGTGGGCGGCGTCGTCGGGGGCGTGGTGGGTGGCGTGGTCGGCGGGGTCGTCGGCGTGCCGGGCAGCCCGAACGAGTAGAACGTCGTGCTCGTCGTGCCGCCCCGCGAGTAGCCGTTGCCCCAGTACAACCGGCCGCCGACGATCGCCGGGCCGGCGTTGGACGAGCCGGCGCCCTGGAACCGCCACAGCACCTGGCCGGTGTCCGCGTTCAGCGCGTACATCCAGTTGTTCATCGAGCCGACGTAGACGACGCCGTTGGCGTACGTGACCGGGCCGATCGCGCGCCCGCCGTTGGGTTCCGGGATCTGCCAGAGGATGCGCCCGGTCGCCGCGTCCAGCGCGCCGAACGAGCTGTAGTTGATCGTCTGGCCGTCCGGCAGCGTGTGCTGCGCCCCGCCCATGTTGCTGGAGGTGAAGAAGATCCGCCGCCCGTCGTTGGCGGTGCCCCACTCGATGCCGCCCTGGGTCGAGCCGGGCCCGATCGAGGCGCTCCAGATGATCGCGCCGGTGGCCGCGTCGAGCATCCAGACCTCGCCGCTCTTCTGCCCCGCCATCACCGCGCGGCGGGTGGTGCCGTTCGGGGCGGGCAGATCGAACAGGTGGGTGCCGTCGCCGGTGTCGTGGTCCGGGCCGGGGTTCGGGCAGTTGTTCGGCGGGAAGCCGGGCAGGCAGCCGAAGTTCCACTCGTCGAAGCGGGCCGGCCCGGTGTTCCACTTGATGGCGCCGGTGGTCGCGTCGAGCGCGACGATCGAGTCCATGGCGTTCCACGACGGCAGGCACTGCTGCGGCGTGCCGCCGTTGGCCTGGCACTGCGCGGCGCTCTGCGGCACCGAGTAGTTCTGCCCGGTACCCACGAAGATCGTGTTGCTGGCCGGGTCGATCGTCGGCGTGCTGCCCCACACCGAGGCGCCGCTGAAGATGTCCGCGCCCGGCCCCTGGTCCGGCAGCATGTACGACTTCCACCGCCGCTCGCCGGTGCTCGCGTCGAACGCCACGAGGCTGCCCCGGAACGTGCAGCAGTCGTAGCCGGCCTCGCCCGCGTGGGTGAACTCCAGGGAGGAGACGCCCTGGTACAGCACGCCGTCGTAGTAGAGGGCACCGCCGGTGAGCACCGCGTCGGGGTGCGGGTCGGTCGCCACGTTCCAGCGGAGGTCGCCGTTGGCCGTGTCGACGGCCAGCAGCCGCGCGCCGGTCTGGGTGCCGATGTAGACGGTGTTCCCGACGACCACGGGGTGGGTGCGGGAGACGATCGTGTCGGTGGAGCCCACGTACGACCCGACCGAGCGGGACCAGATCACCGCGCCGGTGTTCGCGTCGACCTTGTGGAACCAGCCGCCCCAGTCCGGGATGTAGACCGCGCCGTCGACCACCGCGGGCGTCGCCGAGACCGGCCCGCGCGTGGTGTACGTCCAGGCCTGCCGCAGACCGCCCACCGTCGACGGGCTCAGGATGGTCTCCGTCGGGTTCGAGCGGGTGTTGCTGATGTCGTGCCCGCCCATCGCCCACTGTGGATCGTCCGCCGCGTCCGCGGGTGTGGCGACCACCACCGCGAGAGCCACCGCCGCGGACACCACGGCCACCGCGGACGCGGCCACCGCCCTACCGATAACAGATCTCACACCGCCCCCTAATCCTGATCGAATCGATGGAGGTAAATATACATGAGTGTCGAAAAGCTTCCGGAAATCGACCGTCGCTTCGGTCCGATGCCCGACATTCCCGCGACTTCACCGCCGCCGGGGCGCACCATCGGGCCGACACCAAGATTTTTTCACCTGGAGTGCATATGAACGGTGGCCTCGTACTGGGCGTCGCGGGTGGACTCGTCTGCCTGCTGGGCGTGGTCGTCATCGGTTGGGCGCTGGCCGCGTACAACCGGCTGATCCGGCAGCGCAACCAGGTACAGGCGTCGTGGGCGCAGATCGACGTGCAGCTCAAGCGCCGCTACGACCTGGTACCCAACCTTGTCGAGACGGTGAAGGGTTACGCCGCGCACGAGCGGAGCACGCTCGACGCGGTGGTCGCGGCCCGCAACAACGCGGTCGCGGTGGCGGCGCACGACCCGGGCGTGGGCGGACGGGCGGCGGCGGAGAACATGCTGACCCAGACCCTCGGCCGGCTGTTCGCGCTCGCCGAGGCCTACCCGGACCTCAAGGCCAACCAGAACTTCGCCGCGCTGCAAGGCGAGCTGGCCAACACCGAGGACAAGATCGCGTACGCGCGGCAGTTCTTCAACAGCGCCGTGCAGACCTACAACACGAGCGTGCAGTCGGTGCCGACCAACATCGTCGCCGGCGTCGGGGGCTTCCGCGTGTGGGAGTACTTCGAGGCCGAGGGCGGCGAGCGCGGCCCGGTCCAGGTCCGCTTCTAGGCCGCCGATGGACGACCGAGCGGCACTGGACCTGGTGGTCGGCGGCGTCGCCGTCGTCGGGTGGTTCACCGCGTACGGGCTGGCCCGGCTCTTCACCCGGCCGGCCAGCCCGCCGCCCGAGCCGGCCACGCCGGACCTCGGCCCCGAGCCTCCCGCCGTGGTGAGCCTGCTGGTCAACCGGTGGGCGGTCACCGAGGACGCGGCCGAGTCGACGCTGCTCGACCTGGCCGCGCGGCGCTTCGTCGAGCTGCGCCAGCCGGGCGGCGACCCGATGCAGACCACCGCGCACCTGCCCGCCACGGTGCCGGACGAGAGCGGGTTGCGGCCGTACGAGCGGCGCGTGCTCAGCCGAGTCCGCGGCCTCGCGGTGGGCGGCGTCGTGCCGCTGACCGCGCTCACCTTCCGCGACGAGTCACAGGCCAAGACGTGGAACAAGCGGCTGCGCGCCGAGGTCGTCGCCGACGCCCGCGCGGCCGGCCTGTCCCAGCGCCGCTTCGGGTCCGGCCTGGTCGCCGCGCTGATGGGCCTCGCCGTGCTGGCCGCGATCGTCACCGGCGCCGCGTCGTTCCACTATGGAGTGTGGAGCGGCTCCGAGGACAACGGCGGGTTCGCGACCGGGTTCGTCACGTTCCTCGTGCTCGCCGGCATCGTCACCATCTCACCCGGCGAGCGGGACACCCCGCTCGGCCGGCAGGCCGCCGCGCGCTGGCTCGGGGTACGCGACTGGCTGCGCGGGCACGAGCAGTTCGCCGACCTGCCGCCGGCCGCGGTGACGGTCTGGGACCGCTACCTCGGCTACGGCGCGGCGGTCGGCGCCACCCACCTGGCCAGCGCCGTCCTCGACCTGGGCATGGGCAACCGCGAGCTGGTGTGGTCGTCGTTCGGCGGCACGTGGCACCGAGTACGGGTCCGCTACCCGCGCCTGTCGACCCGCTACGGCCGCACCTCGGGGAAGCTGATCACCCGCGCGGTATTCGCGGTCGTCGCCGGCCTCGGCCCGCTGGTGTTCGCCGCCAACGTGCTGGAGCGGCTGCCGGAGCGCGTCGCCGACGGGGTCGTCGTAGCCTGCTTCCTGATCCTGCTCTACGGCGCCTACCGGCTCGCCCGCGCCCTCGTCGACCTCGCGACCGAGCGCACGATCACCGGCGAGGTGCTCTGGACGGAGGTGTGGCTCTCCGAGTCGCAGGGCGAGGACCGGCCGTCCCGGCCCTGGCTGCACTACCTGGCCGTGGACGACGGCACCGACGACCGCACCACCGCGTGGGGCCTGCCCAGCGAGTGGGCCGGCCGCTGCCACGACGGCGACACCGTCACCATCCGGGTACGGCCGTGGAGCCGCCGCGTCCTCGACCTCGACGTCGTCGGGCACGGCCGTTCCCGGGAGCTCTACGAGCCGCCCACCGGTGACATCGCCACCCCCACACCGGCCGCCGCGCCGCGCGCGGACGCCGGCGACCTGCTGACCGTCGAGGAGGTCGAACGGGCGCTGGGCCGGCCGGTGCGGGCCGGCGACACGACGGCACTGGGCGGGGTACACAGCGGCGCGCAGTTCCTCTCCGTCGACCGGGGCCGGCCGCTGCTGCTCGTGCAGACCCTCGGCGGCACCCCGGCCCGGTGGGCCTGGCGGGCCAACTCGCGCGGCCAGGCGCTGCCCGGCATCGGTGACGGCGCGTTCGCGGCGGGCGAGCGGGCGGCGCTCCGGGTCGGCGAGACCACCGTCGTGCTCACGCTGATCGGCGAGGCCCGCGACCGCCAGGCGTACCTGCCGTGGCTGGCCGCCCAGTGCGCGGCCCGCGTCCGCTCCTGACCGGGCCCGCCCCGGTGGCGGCGGCCAGGACGGCTGCGGCGAGACCGGTCGTGGCGGCCAGGGCGGCCGCGGCGAGGAACGTGGCGGGCGTGGAGGTGGCCGCGGCCAAGGGACCGAACGCGAGCGGGGCGGCGAACTGCCCGGCGAACCCGGCGGTCGCCAGCAGCGCGGTCGCCTGCCCGCGCCGGCCGGGTGGGGCGTGGTCCCCGGTCAGCACGGTGAGCGCGGGCACGGCCACGCCCATGCCGGCGCCGAAGAGGGCCGCCGCGGCGAGCGGCAGCAGCGGGCCGGCACCGGCGGCGAGCGCGAGCGACGCGAGGGCCCAGGCCGCGAACGCGAGCCGCAACAGTCCACTGTGGCCCAACCGGGCCCGCAGGCGCGGGTACGCGAGGCCGGCCCCGCTCATCGCCACCGACAGGCCGGCGGTGTAGCACGCGACAGCGACCGTGCTGGTGACGCCGAGCTCGGCGAGCCGCACCGGCAGGAAGACCAGGACGGCGTAGAGCAGCGCGGTGGCCACGCACTGGAGGGCGTAGGTGCCCACCAGCGCGGGGTTCCTCAGCAGCGCCCGCGCCGGCGGCTCCGCGTTCGCGGGCGGCTCCGCGTTCGCGGGCGGCTTTGGGTTCGCGGGCGGCTTTGGGTTTTCGGGGAGGTGCCAGGTGAGGGCGGCCAGCGGGAGGGCGAGGAGGTAGACGGCGAAGGGCGCGTGCCAGGAGAGCGCGCCGAGCGCGCCGCCGGCGAGCGGCCACGCCACGCCGCCGAGGCTGATCGCCGTGGAGCGCCAGCCCATCACCCGGTCGCGGCGGGCGCCGTCGTAGCGGTCGAGCAGCGCGACGGTCGTCCCGGTGAATACGAATGCGGCACCGACGCCGAACAACAGCCGGGTCGCGATCAGCACCGGGTACGCCTCGACGACCAGGCCAGCGCCGCCGGAGAGGCCGTAGAGCAGCAGTCCGGCGGCGAGCGGGCGGCGCGTACCCCACCGGTCGACGACCCGGCCCACGAAGGGCCCGGCGACCGCCAGCGACGCGCCGTGGACGGTGACGACGAGGCCCGCGGCGGTGGCGCTGATCCCCCGCTCGGCGCGGAGCAGCTCGACGACCGGCGACAGCACCGCCCCCGCCATCACGGTGAGGGTGGAGCCGAGCAGCAGTACCGCGAGCGCCCCCGAACGCCGTCCTGCCACCCGGCAAGCGTCTGACCTCAAGCGGGGTTGAGGTCAAGGCTGTTGCCGGTTCGCCCGGATTAGTCCTGAAATCGGGCTACGGTGGTCGGGACAGCGTGGGGGAAGCGCATGACCGACCTCGACACCAAGGCCGCCGCTCCACCGACCGCGAAGCTGACGTTCTGGACGATGACCGCGATGGTCGTCGGCTCGATGGTCGGCGCGGGCGTGTTCTCGCTGCCGCGACGGTTCGCGCAGGAGACCGGCGTGGCCGGCGCCCTGATCGCGTGGGTGGTGGCCGGGACCGGCATGCTGATGCTCGCGTTCGTCTTCCAGATGCTCGCGCTGCGCCGCCCGCACCTCGACGCCGGCGTGTACGCGTACGCCAAGGCCGGCTTCGGCGAGTACCCCGGCTTCTTCTCCGCCTTCGGCTACTGGGCCAGCGCCTGCGTGGGCAACGTGACGTACTGGGTGCTCATCATGTCGACCATCGGCGCGATCGCGCCGGCGCTGGGCGAAGGTGACACGGTGCTCGCGGTGGTGCTCTCCTCGGTCGGTTTGTGGGCGTTCTTCGTCCTCATCAGCCGCGGCATCAAGGAGGCCACGGCGATCAACCGGATCGTCACCGTGGCCAAGCTCGTGCCGATCGTCGTCTTCGTCCTGATCGCGGCCTTTTACCTCGACCCGGGCGTGTTCGCCGACAACTTCGCCGGCGCCGACTACGCCGGCTCGCTCTTCGACCAGGTGCGCGGCACGATGCTCGCCACCGTCTTCGTGTTCCTCGGCGTGGAAGGCGCCAGCGTGTACTCCCGGCACGCCCGGCGCCGCGCGGACGTCGGGCGCGCGACGGTGCTGGGGTTCCTCAGCGTCTTCGCCGTCTTCGCGTCGGTGACGATCGTGTCCTACGGCATCATGCCGATGTCGGAGATCGCGGAGCTGCGGCAGCCGTCGATGGCCGGCGTGCTCGAGGAGGCGGTGGGCACCTGGGGCAAGGTGTTCGTGAGCATCGGGCTGATCGTGTCCGTGCTCGGCGCGTACCTGGCGTGGACGCTGATGGCCGCCGAGGTGCTCTTCGTCGCGGCCAAGGACGAGGACATGCCGCGCTTCCTGCGCCGGCAGACCGCCACGGACGTGCCGATCGCCGCGCTGGTCCTCACCACGGTGCTCGTGCAGGTCTTCCTCGTCGTGACGCTCTTCTCCGACGACGCGTTCAACTTCGCGCTCGACATGACCAGCGCGCTCACCCTGATCCCGTTCCTGCTCGCGGCCGGCTACGCGGTGAAGGTCGCCCGGGGCCACCGCCGCGACCTTGCCGTCGCGGTGCTCGCCACCGCCTACACGGCGTTCCTGCTGTTCGCGGCCGGCCTCAAGTACGTGCTCGTGTCGTTCATCGTGTACGCGCCGGCGACCGTCCTGTTCGTGATGGCCCGGCGCGAGCAGGGCCGCCGCCTCTTCTCCCCCGGCGAGGCCGTGCTGCTCGCCGTCTCGATCGCCGGCGCGGTGCTGGGTGTCGTCGCGCTGGCCGCTGGCTGGATCAGCCTCTAGGCACAGGGGGTTTCCGATGACGGGTTCCGGCTACGGCGTCCACTCCGAGGTCGGCCGGCTGCGCAAGGTGCTGGTCTGCGCGCCCGGCCTGGCCCACCGCCGCCTTACCCCGACCAACGCCGACGACCTGCTCTTCGACGACGTGATGTGGGTCGAGAACGCCCAGCGGGACCACGCCGGCTTCGTCGACGAGCTGCGGCGGCGCGGCGTCGAGGTGGTCGAGCTGCACGACCTGCTCACCGAGACGGTCACGCTGCCGGAGGCCCGCTCGTGGCTGCTCGACCGCAAGATCGTCCCGAACGAGGTGGGCGTCGGGCTCGTCGACGACACCCGCGCCTTCCTCGACGAGCTCGCGCCGCGCCAGCTCGCCGAGTACCTCATCGGCGGGCTCGCCACCACGGACCTACCGGACGAGTTCCGCCCGGACTACGTCGCGCTGGCCCGCGAGTCGACCGGCGTCCGCCAGTACCTGATGCCGCCGCTGCCGAACACGCTCTACACCCGGGACACCACCTGCTGGCTGTACGGCGGGGTCACGCTCAACCCGCTCTACTGGCCGGCCCGCCACGACGAGACCACGCTGATGAAGGCCATCTACCAGTTCCACCCCGACTTCGTGGGTGCCACGGTGTGGTGGGGTGACCCGGACCGGGACTGGGGGCAGGCCACGTTCGAGGGCGGCGACATCATGCCGGTCGGCAACGGCGTCGTGCTGATGGGCATGAGCGAACGCACCTCCCGCCAGGCGATCGGGCAGGTCGCGCAGGCCCTCTTCGAAAACGGCGCGGCCGAGCACGTGGTCGTCGCCGGCATGCCCAAGCTCCGCTCCGCGATGCACCTGGACACGGTCTTCACGTTCGCCGACCGCGACGTGGTGACGCTCTACCCGTCCATCATGGACACCGTGCACGCCTTCTCCATCCACCCCACCGAGCGCGCGCCCGGCATCGCGGTCACCGACCACGGTGGACGGTCCTTCGTGGACGTGGTGGCGGAGGCGCTGGGCCTGCCCGGCCTTCAGGTGATCGAGACCGGCGGCGACGTCTACGCCTCGGAACGCCAGCAGTGGGACAGCGGCAACAACGCGGTCGCCTTGGAGCCCGGCGTCGTCTTCACCTACGACCGCAACACCCAGACCAACAAGCTCCTCCGCGCCGCCGGCATCGAGGTGATCACCATCGTCGGCGCGGAACTGGGCCGCGGCCGCGGCGGCGGTCACTGCATGACCTGCCCCATCATCCGCGACCCGGTCCCCTACTGACCCGCGTTCCGCGATCCAGGCGCCATAGGTGGTCCGGAGCTTCCGGAGTATGGGTCGGCCGCCGAAGCCGATTTTCCAGGAGAATTGGGCTACCGCGACGTCCGTCGTGGTCCAGACCGCCGCTCCCGCGGCCTCACCCGTCCGCCGCTGGTCGCGCTAACCCCGTCGGGTCGCGCGACGGTCGCCGTTTGTCCACAATGTCGCCCTCCGCAGCGCAAAGACTCCGGATCTAGGAGAGTTAGGCCGCCATACCCTCGACCTTCGCGGTTTGGCCGGGCTTGAGGCCCGACCAAGCAAGGCTCCGCAAGCCCCGGTGTCCCCCGCGCTCCATGATCCTTAGCCCAACACCCGGAGTCTCTCCGGCGTGTTGTCCGGTTTCCGGGCTAACGATCACCACGCCTTCCAAAAGCGTCGGGGATTTCGGCGCGCGCCAGCTCGCCGCCGACCGGAGCGGTGCCCCCGGGAGCTAGCCCGCGGGGGCGAGGGGGTCGGGGCGGGGTTGGGTGACGACGCCGAGGGGTTCGGGGCCCACCGGGATCCAGTTGACGTGGCGGCCGCGCAGGGCCTGCTGCCAGCCGGCCACTTCGAAGAACTCCAGGTGGGTGCGGATCAGCCAGATCCGGGCGCCGGGGGTGAGCAGGCGTTCGGCGCGGGCCACCGCGTCCTCCAGCGCGGGCTGTTCGCGGGCGGCGGCCACGACGACGTGGGTCCGCGGGGCGTAGTCGGCGGCCCAGCCGTTGCCGAAGTCGGGGTCGGGGACGAAGGTCGGCGGGTCCGGGCGCCAGTAGTAGGCGAAGCCGAAGTTGCCCCAGGAGTTGACCAGGACGACGTCGCCGGGGCGGCGGTTGGCTTCCACGTAGCGGATCTGGTCGCGGATGTCGTAGCGCACGTAGCCGGCGGCGAAGTGCTCGGGCTGGCGCGGGTAGATGCCGGGCGGGGCGTAGTAGCGCAGCCAGCCGGCGTTGGCCAGCGCGAACGCCGCCACCGCGGCCGTGGCCACCACGGCGGTGAGCGGCAGCCGCCACCGGCGGGCGAGGCTCGCGATCCCGACCACCCCGATGCCGGCGCTGACCGCCGTCGACACCAGGAGGAAGTGCGAGGTGCGCAGGTCGAGCACCGGGTAGGCGTGCAGGTAGCCGGCCACGATCATGCCGGCCGGCAGGGCGACCGTCGACGCCGCCGCCACCGGACGTCCGGTCTTCGCCATCGTGACCACGCCGGCCAGCGCCAGCAGCGCGAACACCGGCCACGGCAGGCCGAGCAAGTCGCCCAGGCCGTCCAGCCGCGACGACAGGTAGCCGGGCAGGCTGGGGCCCTCGGTGAGGCTGAGGAAGTAGCCGTTCCAGTAGGTCTCCAGGCTGTCGATCTGCCCGCGCCGGGAGACGGTGAGGTAGACGGCGGCCATGGCCAGCCAGCCGGCGACCGCCACCACGGCGGCCCGGCGCAGGCCGGCGCGGTCGCGGCGGAGGAACGCCACGAGCACGAAGGCGCCCAGCGCGGCGCCGCCCACCAGCAGGGCCGGATGGCTGACGAACATGGCCAGCGCCGCGCAGCCGGCGAAGACGCCCAGCCGGCGGTAGCTCCACCGGGACTCGGCCCACGCGGCCAGCGCCAGCAGCGCGACCGCGACGGCGCCGTCGGCCGTGTACTGCTTGAGGTCGTGCCGCACCTGCTGCGCCGGGAGCAGAAGGGCGCCGGCGGCGCCGGTCAGGCCGGCCAGCACCGCGTACGCGCGCCGCTCCCAGCCGAGCAGGCGGCCCAGCGCGTAGCCGGCGGGGACCGAGGCGGCCAGGAAGAGGAACGGGAGCAGGCGCAGGCGTTCCGGGTCGTCGCCGGGGATCGCCCGCATCAGCAGCGTCCACCCCACGGGGGTGGGGCCGGTCAGGTCGAGCGCCTGCCGCAACGACGCCCGCGCGGACATCGCCACCCACGACTCGTCCAGCCAGAACGGCGCGCGCAGCATCGGGCCGAGACTGTGCACGGCCGGCACGAGGGCCAGCAGCAGCAGGACCGCGCCGGCGTCGACGAGCCGCGCCGTGCGCGCGCGGACGGCGGTGACCGCGGCGCGCGCGGGGCGGTACAGCACACGGCCATGCTAGGGAGTGCTTTCGGCGATCTGGTCCGTGGGTGGCCGGGCCGCGCCGAGAATGCGGCATATGCGAGGTAAGCCGTTGGTAGTCGGCTTGGCGCTGGTCCTGGTGGTACCGGGATGCCGCGAGGGCGATCCGGAGGCCGCCGCCCCGGCGCCCTCCCCCACGCCGCCCCGGCCGATGACGCTGACCGTGGCGGCCGCGGGTGACCTCTTCGTGCAGCCGGCGCTGGTCGCCCAGGCCAAGGCCGACGCGGAGGCGGCGGGCGAGGGCGGGTACGACTTCGGCCAGATCATGGCGGCGATCGTGCCCACCGTACGGGCGGCCGACATCGCGGTGTGCCACGTCGAGCAGCCGCTCGGGCCGGAGGGCGGGCCGTTCACCGGGTTTCCGATCTTCAACGCGCCGGTGGAGCTCGCCGACGACGCGGCCGCGGCCGGGTTCGACACCTGCTCCACGGCCTCCAACCACACGCTGGACTACGGGCCCGAGGGGGTCGACCGCACCCTGGATCACCTCGACAGGGTGGGGCTGCGGCACACCGGGTCGGCCCGGTCGGCGCGGGAGGCGGCCACGCCGAACGTCTTCGACGTGCACGGGGTCGCGGTCGCCCAGCTGTCGTACACGTTCAGTTTCAACGGCATCGACCGCCCACCCGGCCGGCCCTGGATCGCCAACCTGATCGACCCGGACGCCATCCTGGCCGAGGCCCACCGCGCCCGGAAGGCGGGCGCCGAGATCGTCATCCTGTCGATGCACTGGGGCACCGAGTACCAGAACGAGGCCGACGCGGGCCAGGTCGGGCTCGCCAACCAGCTGCTCGCCAGCCCGGACGTCGACTTGATCGTCGGGATGCACGCGCACGTGGTGCAGCCGTTCGAGAAGATCGGCGACAAGTGGGTGGCCTACGGCCTGGGCAACCTGCTCGTCCGCTTCCAGGACGGCTCGCCGGAGAACACCGCCGACTCGGTCCTGCCCACCTTCACGTTCACCGAGGTGGCGCCCCGCAGGTGGGAGGTCACCGGGGTCGAGGTACGGCCGGTCTTCATGGAGTACCACCCGAAGGCCCGGCTGGTCGACCTCGCCGCGGCCAAGAGCGGCGGCGGTGCCCGCGCGGGCGACTACGCCCGGATCCACGAACGGATCGCCGGGTACGTGACCATGCGGGGCGCCGCCGCGGCCGGCCTCCAGGTCACCGACGGCCCGCCGAGGTAGACACGACCGCCTAACGTGTTCGCCGTGACGGACGGGAGCGCGTTCTCGGACTGGTTGATGTCCGACAACTGGCAGGACTACCGGCAGCAGCGGGCCATCCGCGAGCTGGGCGACGAGGTCACCTCGCTGAGCTCCTCGCTCTACACGCAGCAGCGGGAGAGCAGCCGCCTCCGCTCCGAGCTGAGCAAGCTCCAGGGCTCGGTGGAGATGCGGCTCGACCGGCTGACGCGGGCGTTCGACGCGTTCGTGGAGCTGAGCGACCTGCGGATGACGCTGGCCATGTTCGACCCGCCGGCGCTGGTGCGGCACCGGGCCCGCCAGGTTGTCGCCGCGGCGAGCCAGGGCCAGGCGCCGCCGGCCGCGGACGTCGCGGACGTGCCCGGCTACTGGCTCGCGCCGGCGACGGTCGCGCTGGTGGCGCTGCTGCGCGGGGAGGACGCCGCCGCGCCACTCGCCCTCGCCGCCGAGCGGGACGCGGAGCGGACCGCGCTGCTCGTCACGCTGACCGGCGCCGTCACCGGCCGCGCCGAGCTGTACGCGAAGTGGCTGCCCGAGGCGTTCGGCCCGCTGCCCGCCACCGGGCCGGTCAGCCGCGCCGTCCGGACACTGTGGACCGAGGCGGCGGCGGGGCGGTTCGGCCCGGAGGGGCGGGCGCTGCTGGGCGAGCGGCTGGTCGCGCTCGTCGAGGGGCTCGACCCGGAGCCGGAGCAGGTGGCGGCGCGGGCGTGGCGCGCGCGGGTCGACGCGCTGCCGGCGATCGTCCACCGGCCACAGTCCATCGTGGAACCCGTCGCGGACGCCGAGGAGGCGTTGGCCGCCGGCGCCCGGCTCGCCGCGCTGCGCGAGCTGTGTACGAGCACCGCCGGCGGGACGGACGCGCCGACCTCGCTGCCCGGCGTGCTGCGTGCGCTCGTCGACGAGGGTTCGGCCGAGGAGGTGCCGCTGCTGCGCCGGTCGGCCGAGCTGCGCGCGGTCATCGAGGGCGAGGAGCACGCGCCGGACGAGCCGTGGAACGCCCCGGCCGGCACCGCCCTGGAGCTGTTGCTCGCCGACGCGTTCGCGCCGGACGGCACGCCGCTGGCCCGCGCCGCCCGCGCGGCCGGTGCCCGGTGGCTGCTGGCGGACGCGGAGCGGCTGGCCGCCGACGCCGCCACCGACCCGCCGCGCGAGGCGACCACCGCGGTCGAGCACCTGCCGGTACGCGTGCGCACCGGCGCGCCGCCGGACGGGCTCGACGCGGTGCGGGCGAAGATCGACTCCCGGTACCCCGAGGAAGCCGTGCCCACCAAGGCGACCATCGCCACGCTCGCCGGCGGCGCGCTGCTCTGCCTGTCGCTCGTCGCCTGGCCCGACGGCCTGGCCGTGTTCGGCACGCTCGCCGGCGCGGTCCTGCTGGTCGCCGCCGGCGTCCGGTGGCGGCAGGAGCGGCGGCGGCGCGCCGACCGCCACGAGCGGCACGCCACCGACCTCGCGAACGCGCGGCAGCGGGCCGAACGCGCCACCACCGAGCTCGGCGAGCTCCGCGACCGCCTCGCCGTTACGGCACAGCGCGCCGCCGACGACCTCGCGGCGGTGAAGGCTAGCGTCGCGGCATGACGACCTTGCACGGCGAGCGGGTGACGCTCCGGCCGGCCGCGGAGGGCGACGTGGACGCGCTCGTCGCGATCCGCGCGACGCCCGAGGTGCGCCGGTGGTGGGACATGGCGGCCGAGGAGGACTACGCGGCCGCCGTCGTGGAGGAGCTGGACCACACCTACGCGATCCTCGCCGAGGGCGAGATCGTCGGCGCCATCCAGTGGTACGAGGAGGAGGATCCGCAGTACCGCCACGCGGGCCTGGACATCTACCTGGACCCGGGCCGGTCCGGGCGGGGGCTCGGCACCGACGCGGTGCGCACGCTCGCCCGGCACCTCGTCGACGACCTCGGCCACCACCGGCTCGTCATCGACCCGGCGGCGGACAACGTCGCGGCCATCCGGGCGTACGAGAAGGCGGGCTTCAAGCCGGTCGGTGTGATGCGGCGGTACGAGCAGGGCCAGGACGGCACCTTCCACGACGGACTCCTGATGGACCTCCTCGCCGGCGAGCTCACCTGATCGGTCACCGCGATCCAGGCGGCGACGGCCGCGGCGAGCACGATCACGCCGGGTACCAGGAAAGGGGTCTGATGGGTCATGGGGCTCAGGGTGTGCGCGGCGCGCCCCCACCCGGTAGCCGGCGGTCCCGAGTCCTGGAGTAGGGCTGGCCGGGTAGTGCGGCCGCCGGCCGGGAGGCACGCTGTGGTGCATGTTGCGGCGTGCGTGGCGGGCCACCTTCGGCCCCGAGACCTGGCGGCGCCTGCTGTACGCGACGATCTCGGCGCTGCTGGCGGTGCCCGGCGGTGTGTACGCGCTGTTCGTGCTCGGCGAGGCGTTCTCGGTCATCGGGGTGCTGCTGCTCGCCGCCGGCCTGCGTGGCGCGCGGGCGTGGGGCCGGCTGCACCGCGCGCTGATCGCCCGCCTCCTGGACACGCGGATACCGGAGCCGCCGCCACGGTCCTGGCCGACGGGCGTGTTCGACTGGGTGCGGAGCAGCCTCACCGACACGACCGCCTGGCGGGCGCTGCTCTTCCTCGGGCTCAAGCTGCCGCTCGGCATGGTCCAGCTGGGCATCGTGCTCGGCGTGTGGGCGACCGGCGCCTTCTCCCTGCTCTATCCACTGTGGTGGTGGATGGCTCCGGGCGGCGCCCTCACCGGGTTCGACACCTGGCCGCGGGCGCTGGCGCTGGCCGCGGGCGGCGCCGCGCTGCTGGCGGCCGCGCCGTGGGTCACCCGCGGTCTGGTCGGGGTGGACGCCGCGCTCGCCCGCGCCCTGCTCGGCCCGACCGAGAAGAGCCTGCTCCGGGAGGGGCGGGCGGCCGCCGTCGACCAGTCCGCGGCCCGGCTGCGGCGGATCGAGCGCGACCTGCACGACGGCGCCCAGGCCCAGCTGGTGGCCCTGGCCATGCAGCTCGGGCTGGCCCGGGAGGAGCTGCGCGACGGCGAGGTCACCGCCGCGCTCGCGCTCGTCGACACGGCGCACGCCCGCGCCAAGCAGGCCATCGTCGACCTGCGCGACCTTGCCCGCGGCATCCACCCGCCGGTGCTCGACGGCGGGCTGCCGGCCGCGTTCCAGAGCCTGCGCACCCGCAGCGTGATCCCGGTCGACGTGATCGTGGAGCTGCCGGAGCGGCCCTCGCCGGCGGTCGAGGCGATCGTCTACTTCACCGCGGCGGAGCTGCTCACCAACGCCGGCAAGCACAGCGGCGCGCAGCGCGTGACGCTCGGGGTGGCGCCCGCCGGGCCGGGCTGGCTGCGGCTGACCGTGACCGACGACGGCGTGGGCGGAGCCCGGCCGCACCCGGACGGCACCGGCGGCCTCACCGGGCTCGGCGAGCGGCTCAAGGCGGTCGGCGGCCGCCTCGACCTGGCCAGCCCGCTGGCCGGGCCTACGGTGGTGACCGTCGAGCTGCCGCTGCGCGCGTGAGGAGGTGACATTGTCGTGCGGGTCGCCATCGCCGAAGACTCCGCGCTCCTGCGGGACGGCCTGCTGCACCTGCTGCACCGCCGGGGGCACCAGGTCACCGCCGCGGTCGGTGACGCCACCGGCCTGCTCGCCGCCGTCGCCGCGGAGCCACCCGACGTGGTGGTCGTCGACGTGCGCATGCCACCGACGTTCACCACCGAGGGGCTGCGCGCCGCGCTCGCCCTGCGCGCCACCCACCCGTCGGTCGGCGTGCTCGTGCTCTCCCAGTACGTGGAGACGCGGTACGCGGCCGAGCTGCTCGCCGGCCGCTGCGACGGGCTCGGCTACCTGCTCAAGGACCGGGTCGCGGACGTCGGCGACTTTCTCGAGGCGGTGCACCGGATCGCCGGTGGCGGCACCGTCCTGGACCCCGAGGTGGTCAGCCAGATCATGGCGGCCAGCCGCCGCACCGCGACGCTCGACACGCTCTCCGCCCGGGAACGTGAGGTCCTCGCGCTGATGGCCGAGGGGCGCACCAACAGCGCGATCGCCGAGGCGCTGTTTCTCAGCACGGCCTCGGTCGAGAAGTACGTGACCGCCATCTTCCTCAAGCTCGACCTGTCCCCTTCGGACACCGACCACCGGCGGGTGCTCGCCGTGCTGCGGTTCCTCAACGCCTGACCCGCCGCCCCGCCTCCGCGACGAGCTGGACGCGTGGGGCATCACCGCCGCGATCGGCGAGGACCGGATCTTCCCCACCCTCCCGACAGCGCGTCCGCCGCTGGTAACGGTCGAACAAACGCGGCGATGTGGCTCGCGGCCCACGCCGACCCGCGCCAATGGGAAACACCCGGGGACCGCGCACAACATCAACCACGACGTCGGTCAGCCGGTCATCTGCTTGCGGTGGACGCCCTGCGGAATGCCGCCCAGATATGACGTGAATTCGCGACGGCTAAAAACGAAGGGAGCGGCGCCCGATTGACAGTGGCACCGGTAGAGCGAACCAGGCCCAGTCACACAGCCGTGGTCCCTTCGCGCCACGGCCCGCTCGCCGCCGCCACGCCGCGAAGACCCAGGTCGCGACGAAGCGGGGCGGGTCTACCGCACGTGCTGCCCGGGCATGGCCCATCCTGACGTCATGAACGGACCAGACAAGCCAGGCCGGCCCTGGACGCCTTCGGACCGGACCGGTGGCCCACTCGATGGCGTGTTCGACCAGGTACCACCGTTCCTGGCATGACTCCCGAGGTGGAGCAGCTTCGGGCCACGCTCGACGGGCTGCGTGCCGGCGTCCTCAAGAAGCTGGCCGGCCTGAGCGACGACGACGCGCGGCGCAGCACGGTCGGCTCGGGCACAAACATCGCCGGCCTGGTGCAGCACCTGACGTTCGTCGAGTCGATGTGGTTCGAGGAGATCGTCGCCGGCCGGAAGCCCACCAGAGGCGATCGGTCGATGCGGGTCGACCCTTCGGTTCCGCTCCGGACGCTGCGGGCCGAGTACCGCGCCGCGTGCGCGGCGAGCAACGAGATCATCGCCGCGGTGGGCGAGGGTGACGCGCCGGTGGTCCGCAACGGGAAGACCCGCGATCTTCGGTGGGTGCTGCTCGCCGTCATCGAGGAGACGGCCCGGCACGCCGGCCACGCCGACATCATCCGCGAGCAGATCGACGGCCAGACCGGCCGCTGACTTCCGTATCCGATTCAGGCCCGCGACCGGGAGGTGGCGTGCCCCGTGGGACACCGGCGCCGCCGCCCGCGCGATCGTCGGATTGCTGACCGTCCTGGGCGCCACGACGCGGGTACGAGATGCGAGGCTGTCCCCCATGAGACCCGCCGCCGACGCCCGGGCCCGATGGGCGCCGGTGTGGATCGTCACGGTGGTGGCCGCGGGTTACGGGTTGGGCTCGGGATGCGCGTGGCTGCTGTTCCGCGCGTCCGACGTGGGCGCGGTGTTCTTCCCGCCGGCGGGCGTGACGCTCGGCGCGTTGCTGCTCGCGCGGCGGCGGCACTGGGTGTGGGTGCTCGGCGCGGCCGGCGCGGTCGAGCTGGCGGTCAACCTCTGGCAGAGGCTGCCGCCCGGAGCGGCCTGCGGTTTCGTGCTCACCAACACCCTCGAACCGCTGGTCGGCGCGGCGCTCGTGCGGCGCTTCCGGCCCGGACCGATCGACCTCACCCGGGTGCGCGACGCCGCGGTGTTCCTGGTCTGCGCGGTGGGTTTGGGGCCGCTGGCCGGCGCGCTCGTCGGGGCGACCACCAGCGCGTGGACGTCCGGTGCGGGGTGGTGGACGGCGCTGGGCCAGTTCTGGGCCGGCGACGGGCTCGCGGTGCTCACGCTGGGGTCGGCGGTCGTCGGGCTGGCCACGCTGCGCGCGCGGCCGCGGCTGCGCCGGCTGTGGCGGGCCGCGCTGATGCTGGCCGCCACCGCGGCGCTCACCGCGATCGGGTTCTGGCCGCGGGACGTGCCGCTGATCTACCTGCCGGTGCCGCTGCTGCTGGCGGCAGCGTTCGGCGGGCGGGTCGCGACGGTCGGCGCGGCCGGCTTCGTGATGGCGTTCGTGGCCAACCTACAGAGCGCGGCCGGGCGCGGGCCGTGGGCTGTGCTCGCCGACCAGCCCGACCTCGAGGCGGCCACGCTCCAGGTGTACCTGGCGTTCGTGGTGGTGGGCGCGTGGGTCCTCGCCATCGCGGTGGCCGAGCGCGACCGGGCGCGGGCCCAGTCGCGCCGCGAGGAGCAGGCCCGCCGCCGGCTGGAGACGCTCCAGGCGGTGACCGCGGGGCTGGCCGGCGCGGCGACCGGCGAGCAGGTGGTCCGCGTGCTCGTCGAGAAGGGCGTGGCGGTGGTCGCCGACCACGGCTACGTGACGCTGCTCGACCGCGACGGCGTCCACCTGCGGATCTGGCCGACCAGCACGGTGCCGCGCACGGTCGTGGCGCGGTTCGCCGAGGTGCGGCTCGGTGACATCCGCCGCCTGCCGGTGGTCGACGTCGTGCGGGAGGGGCGGCCGGTGGTGCTCGCCTCGCAGGCCGAGATCGCCGAGCGGTACCCGGCGATCATGGAGGTGAACGCGGAGGTCGCCACCCGCAGCCTGCTCGTGGTGCCGGTCCGGGTGGCCGAGCGCACGCTCGGCGCGCTGGCGTTCGCGTTCCACCGGGACGCCGCGGTGGGCCCGGAGGTCGCCGCGCTCGCGCAGAGCATCGCCGACCTGGCCGGGCAGGCGGTCGACCGGGCCGAGCGGTACGAGGCCGAGTACAGCGCCGCCCACGAGCTCCAGCGCTCGCTGCTGCCGCGGATCTCCGGCCACCTGCCGGGGGTGCGGGCGTGGGCCGCGTACCACCCGGCCGAGCGAGGCAACGACGTCGGCGGCGACTGGTACGACGTCTTCGAGCTGCCGGGCAGCAAGGTGGCGATCGCGGTCGGCGACGTCGTCGGCCACGGGCTGGGCGCCGCGGCCGCGATGGGCCGGCTCCAGCAGGTGCTGCGCTCGACCGCGCTCGCCGGCGCGTCGCCCGCCGAGGTGCTGGAGAGCCTCGACGCCGCCTCGCTCGCGATCGACGGCGCCGCGTACACCACCGTCGGCTACGCCGAGTACGACCCGATCGACCAGACCCTCACGTACGCCACGGCCGGCCACCTGCCGCCGCTGCTGGCCACCGGCGACGGCGCGCGCTACCTCGACGGCGGCCGCTCGCAGCCGCTCCAGCTCGCCAACCGGCCGCGCGCCGAGGCGACGATCGCGGTGCCGGAGGGCGCGATGCTCGTCTGGTACTCGGACGGGCTCCTCGAACGCCGCCACGAGATCATCGACGTGGGCCTCGACCGGCTCGCCAGGACCGCCGAGACGCTGCGCGACGCCGACCCGCAGGCCTGGTGCGACCGCGTGGTGACCGCGATGACCGAGGGGTCGGCGACCACCGACGACGTGGTCGTGATGTGCCTGCTGCTGGGCGGGATCACCGCGCCGGCGGACGTGGCCGGCGTCCTGCGACTCACGCTGCACTCGGTCCGGGACCTGCCGACGACCCGCCGCGCGCTGCGGACCTGGTCGGCGGCGCACGACCTCTCCGCCGACCAGACCGACGCGCTGCTCATGACCGCCAACGAGGCGCTGATCAACTCGCTGGAGCACGCCTACCACGGGCGCCCGGTCGGCCCGGTGACGCTGACCGCGGCGCGGGGCGAGCGGCGGGAGATCCGCGTTGAGGTCGACGACCGCGGCCGGTGGCGGCCCAGCTCCACGGATGGCGAACGCGGCCGCGGGCTCGACCTGATCAACCAGATGGCCCGCCGCGTGGTGGTCAACCTCAGCCGCCACGGCACCCGGGTGACCATCACCGTCCCTGAGTCGTGAACCAGTCGTGCGGCAGGTCGAGAGACGGGTAGCGGCCGACCAGCGCCCGCCAGGTCCGCCATTCGTCGCCGCCGACCGACTTCCGCAGCGAGGCCCGGTCCGTCACGCCCACCTCGCGGGCAAGCTCGGCCACGACCGCCGGATCCGGGCGCCCCGCGGCGTACACGAGAAGCAGCCCCAACGAGAGGAAGGGCCGCGCCTCGGCGTCGTAGCGCCAGGTGCCCGGCACCTGCTGCCGGCACCAGGCGAGGAAGCGGACGGCGGCGTCGGTCGCGTCCGGACCCAGCGCCAGTGCCGACTCCACGAGCGCGGCCAGCTGGTCGGCCGGCGCGGGCGTGTCGTCGGCCCGGACCAGCACCATGCAGGCGAACAGCCGCGCGATGTGCCCGCGCGGCTCGTCCGGGCGCCAGGAGCTGGTCAACGCGAGGACCTCGCGGGGGTTCCAGTCCAGCTCGGCCGGCAGGTGGCGGACGACGAGCAGCTCCTCGATCTCCCGCCGGTACTCCTCGACCCGCATGCCGTAGTCCATCTTGGCGATCTCGCACACGATCGCCGCGTCCATCCAGGGCCGCAGCCAGTCCCGCAACGCCATCTCGTCCGGCCGCGGCTCGGGCGTCCACTGTGTCGCCACGCCTCAGACCGTACCTACCGCGGCACAGGGGTGACGGTGACGCAGCACCTGCCGGGCGCGGGCGCGAGCCTGGCGCGGAGGTCGGCGGCGGGCAGGGCGTCGAGCACGCCGGCGATCAGGTGCAGGTTGATGCCGCAGACAAGCGCGGTGTAGCTCTCCGCGAGCTGGTGGAACGGGCAGTTGCTCAGCGTCACGCCGTCGCCTTCGACGCGCGGCTCGTAGCCGGTGCCGGCCAGCACCTGGCTGACCGCGGCGAGGTGGTCGCCCGGCGGCGCGCCGTCCCTGGCCCGCCGCGCCAGCTCCGCGCCGGTGGCCCGGGCCGCGTCGGCCAGTGCCTCGTCGAGCGGGACGCCGGTCTCCTGCGCGGTGGTGATCGCCCGCGCCATGACGTGGCCGGCCAGGTCGTACCGCCGCTCGGGCACGCTGACCGCGATGCTGCCGGCGGCCCGGCGGTAGAGCTTGGCGGGGCGTCCGGCGCCCGGCCCGCCACGGCCCGGCGGCCGGCTGTACTCCGCCTCCAGCAGGCCGTCGTCGACGAGCTTGTCGAGGTGGAACTTGGCCAGGTGGTGGGCCACTCCGACGCCGGCCGCGGCCTGCTCGCGGCCGACCGGCTCGGGCTGGCCGGCGACGTACTGGTAGAGCGCGCGGCGGACCGGCTCGGCGAGGGCCGCGAGCTTGGTCACGCTGGCGTCGAAGTCATCCGGCACGTTCCATATTCTAACGGACACTCTCCTTGACGAAAGAGATTCCGGCGTTCTAACGTCAACTTTGATGTCCGTTACAGGAGGGGCCTGTCGCATGACCGTCGACGTGACCATCGCGCGCGAGGATCGGAGGCCGTCCGTCGACCTCGTGGCGGCGGAGCTGGCGGCCGAGCGGTTCCTCGCCGCGCTGGGCGTCGACCTCGACGGCGACGGGCTCGGTGAGACACCGGCCCGGATGGCCCGCGCCTACGCCGAGCTGTTCGAGCCCCGGCCGTTCCGGATGACGACATTTCCCAACGACGAGGGCTACGACGAGCTCGTGGTGGCGCGGGAGATCCCGTTTCGCACCGTCTGCGAGCACCACCTGCTGCCCTTCGCGGGCGTGGCCCACGTCGGATACCTGCCCGGCGAGCGGATCGTCGGGCTGTCCAAGCTGGCCCGCGTGGTGGAGCACTTCGCGGCCCGGCCGCAGGTGCAGGAGCGGCTGACCAAGCAGGTCGCCGACCACCTCGCCGCCGAACTCCAGCCGCGCGGCGTGGGCGTGGTGCTCCAGGCCGAGCACGCCTGCATGACGCTGCGCGGCGTCCGGGCCGCCGGTGCCACCACGGTGACCTCCACCCTGCTGGGCACGCTTCGCACGGACCCGCGCTCGCGCGCCGAGTTCTTCGCGCTGGCCGGCGTCTCCGGCTGATCGAGCGCCGCGGCGACGCGGCGGGAAACGAGGATCGCCATGACGAGTCCACTGGACGCGCTCACCGGCGCCGGTGTGTCGATCTGGCTCGACGACCTGAGCCGCGAGCGGCTGACGTCGGGCAGCCTGGCCGGCCTGGTCGCCAGCCACCACGTGGTGGGCGTGACCACCAACCCCACCATCTTCGCGAAGGCGATCGGCGACGGTGCGGCGTACGAGCCGCAGCTGCGCGACCTGGCCGCGCGCGGCGCCGGCGTCGAGGAGGCGTTGCGCGAGCTGACCACCCTCGACGTGCGGTGGGCGTGCGACGTGCTCCGGCCGGTGCACGAGGCCACCGGCGGCGTCGACGGCCGGGTGTCGATCGAGGTCGACCCGCGCCTGTCCGGCGACACCGAGGCCACCGTCGCCGAGGCGCGTTCGCTGTGGTGGGCGGTCGACCGGCCCAACCTGTTCATCAAGATCCCCGCGACCCGGCCGGGGCTGGCGGCGATCTCCACCTGCCTCGCCGAGGGGATCAGCGTCAACGTCACGCTGATCTTCTCCCGGTCGCGCTACGCCGAGGTGGTGGAGGCGTTCCTCGACGGCATGCGGCGGGCCCAGCTGGCCGGCCTCGACCTGTCCCGGATCGCGTCGGTGGCCTCGTTCTTCGTGTCCAGAGTGGACACCGAGGTCGACGCCAGGCTCGACAAGATGGCGACACCCGAGGCGGCCGCGCTGCGGGGCCGGGCCGCCGTGGCGAACGCCCGCCTCGCCTTCCAGCACCACGAGGCGTTGCTCTCCTCGGCCCGGTGGGCCACGCTCGCCGCGGCCGGCGCCCGCCCGCAGCGTCCACTGTGGGCGTCGACGTCCACGAAGGACCCGGCGTACCCGGACACCCGGTACGTGGTCGAGCTGGTCACCTCCGGCGTCGTCAACACCATGCCGGAGAACACGCTGCGGGCCGTCGCCGACCACGGGCGGGTGCCGGCCGACTCGGTCCGCGCGCACTACACCGAGGCGCGGCGGGTCATCGAGGACCTGGCCCGCGCCGGCGTCGACTACGACGACGTGATGGAGCACCTGGAGCGCGAGGGGGTCGCGACGTTCCAGGCCAGTTGGGACAAGGTGGGCGAGCGGCTCGCCGCCGTCCTGAGCGACCACGAGGACCGCCGGGAAGGGAGTCGGGCATGACCGCCGACGAGACGTTCGTGATCGTGGGTGCCGGCCAGGCCGGCGCGATGGCCGCGCAGACCCTGCGCGAGGAGGGGTTCGACGGCCGCGTCGTGCTGATCGGGCAGGAGCACGACCGGCCGTACGAACGGCCGCCGCTGTCCAAGGACTACCTGATGGACAAGGCCGAGCGGGAGAAGATCTACGTACACCCCGAGAGCTGGTACGCCGAGCACGACGTCGACCTGCGCCTCGCCACGACCGTGACGGAGATCCATCCCGCCACGCACCGGGTCACGCTCGCCACCGGCGAGGCCATCGGGTACACCAAGCTGCTGCTGACCACCGGCTCCACGCCGCGCCGCCTGCCGGTGCCCGGCGCCAACCGCGACGGGGTCCTCTACCTGCGCCGCGTCGGCGACAGCGACCGCGTCAAGGAGACGCTTCGGTCCGCGTCGCACGTCGCGGTCGTCGGCGGCGGATGGATCGGACTGGAGGTCGCGGCGGCCGCCCGCACCGCCGGCGTGGCGGTTACCCTGCTGGAGGCGGCCGACCTGCCGCTGCTCCAGGTGCTCGGCCCCGAGGCCGCCGCGGTCTTCGCCGGCCTCCACCGCGGCAACGGCGTGGAGCTGCGCTGCGGCGTCCAGGTCGCCGAGGTGACCGGGTCCGGCGTCCGCCTCACCGGCGGCGACCAGATCGACGTCGACGCGGTGGTCGTCGGCGTGGGCATCACCCCCAACACCCAGCTCGCCGAGGAGGCCGGCCTCACCGTCGACAACGGCGTGCGGGTCGACGCGCGGCTGCGGACCTCGGACCCGGACGTGTACGCGGCCGGCGACGTCGCCAACGCCATGCATCCCCACCTGGGCAAGCACATCCGCGTCGAGCACTGGGCCAACGCGCGGCACCAGCCGCGGACCGCCGCCCGGGCCATGCTCGGCCAGGACGTGGCGTACGACCGGCTGCCGTACTTCTACACCGACCAGTACGACCTCGGGATGGAGTACACCGGCTACGCCGAGCCGGGCGGCTACGACCAGGTGGTCTTCCGGGGCGACCTGGAGCGCCGCGAGTTCATCGCCTTCTGGCTGTCCGGCGGGCGGGTGCTGGCCGGCATGAACGTCAACGTCTGGGACGTCACCGAGCCCATCCAGGCCCTCATCCGGTCCGGAAAGCCGGTCGACGTCGAGCGGCTCGCCAACCCGGGCGAGCCGCTCGAAAACCTCGTCGAGGGTTGACCTCAGTCGTTGCGCTCGACGTGCAACGACCAGCTGTCCAGCGTGCCGGTCAGCATGTTGTTGGCCCCGACGTCGACCAGCCGCCACTCCACCTCCACGGTGTGCGGACCCGGTCCGGTCACGATCGCGCACACCTCGAGGGCGTCGGACTGGCCGGCGTCGGTGGTGAAGTTGACGGCGCCCGGTGGCTGCACCGCACCGTCGACCAGGACGCGCACCTGCATGGCGTCGACCGCGGCGGCCAGGAGGTTGGGCTGGCCGGTCAGGTCGGCCTCGCCGGTGAACGTCACGACCAGCTGGTCGGTGTCGGCCGCCCCCGCCGGGCCGTCGACGTCGACGGTCGCGAACGTCAGCGGGTTCCACATGACGCCGGTCTCGCCGATGGTGGTGACCCCGGTCTCGGTCAGGACGACGGCGCTCAGCTGCGCCTTGCCCTCGCACACCAGGGGCGGCACGGGATCGAGCTGTGCCTGGTTGACCGCGGTCGCCACCGGCTCGGCGGCGGCGGTCGCGTGGCCCGTGGCGATGGCGCCGAACACCACCGCGGCCACCGCCGGGATCACGAACAGTTTGCGTTTTGCCCATACACCCATGACGTCCTACTCCCTCTCCCCCGTGCCGCGGTCTGCGGCACCCGGCGACCGTCGCACCCGGGGGTCAGCGTGGCGTCAGCGCCGGGTCAGCGCGGGATACCCCAGCGGAGGTACCCGGACCGTCCCCGGCGGGGTGACGATCGCGGCGCCGGGCGGACCTAACGTCCCGGAGCATGAACGCGCTTCTCCGGCAGGCATGGCTGGCGGTCCGTCCACTGACGGCGCAGCAACGGTTTCTGGCCCGGTGTGGCACGCTGCTGCTGGCCTCCGGCGTGCTGCACGTGGCGGTGGCCATTGTGGACTGGTCGCCGTGGTGGGGCCCGGTGACGTGGCGCAAGCCGGTGGTGTTCGCGCTCTCGTTCGGCATCCTGGCCTGGTCGGCGGTGTGGGTGCTGCGCCAGCTCCCGGCGAGCCGCTTCGGCTGGGTGCCAGCCGGCCTGCTCGGCGGCGGCGCGGTCGCGGAGATCGCGATGATCACGACGCAGCGGTGGCGGGGCGAGCCGTCGCACTTCAACCCGGAGCCCGGCCTCGACTCGGCGATCTGGTCCGCGATGGCTCAGGTGGTGATCCTCGTGGCGGTCGCCCTCGCGATCCTGCTCGGCTGGGCGCTGCTGCGCTTCGAGGGCACGCCGGCCGCCCGCGTCGCGGTGATCGTCGGCCTGGCCGGCATCCAGGTGGCCGGGTACATCGGCTTCGACATGGCGGCCACCGGCGAGGCGGTCGTCGACGCCACCGGGCGGGTGCCGGAGTCGGTGCGGTTCGGCGCGGAGGGCAGCGCCAAGCTCGCGCACGCGCTCGGGCTGCACGGGCTACAGACCCTCGGTGTGCTGGCGGTCGTTTTCGGGCTGCGTCCACTTCCCGGGCGTACCCAGGTGTGGTTGATGGTCGTGGCCTCCGCCGGCTACGCGGGCGTCTTCGCCTCGGTGGCCCTCACCGCCTACGCCGGGCGGCCCTGGACCTCGCCCACGGCGGCGATGGCGCTGCTCGGGCTGGCCGGCGCGGCCGCGGTGGCGGCGGTGTACGCGTTCGCGGCGCGACGCCTGCTGCCGGTGCTTGGGCGGCGGCCGGCCGGCGTGGTGAGGTAAGGCGTGCACCGGCTGGCCGCGCTCGTCTCGTGGATCAACGGCCTGCCCCCGCGGGCCGTCGACACCGCCCTGGCCGCCCTCGCGGTGGCGCTGCTGGCCGGCGAGCGGCTCACCAGCACGCCGCCGCTGGGCGCGCGGCTGCCGGCGGCGCTCGCGCTCGCGCTGGTGATGGGCGGCAGCCTCGCCTTCCGGCGGGTGGCGCCGGTGGCGTCGTTCGCGGTCGGCACGGCCGCGCTCGCCGGCGACGCCCTCTGGCTGGAGCCGGCGGCGCTCTCCCCGGCGGTCAACCTGGTGGGCCTCTACTCCGTCGGCCGCGAGGCCAGCCCGCGCCGGTCGCCGTGGGGGCCGGTGATCATGCTGCCCGGCATCGCGGCGTACTTCTACAGCGAGCCCGCATCGCAGGCGATCGTGCCGCCCACCACGGTGTTCGTGTGGCTGCTCGTCTGGGCGGCCGGCTACGCCGGGGCCCGCCGCCGGGAGCGCCAGGAGAGCGACCGGCGGCTGATGCGCCGGGCGGCGGTCACCGACGAGCGCGCCCGCATCGCCCGCGAGCTGCACGACCTGCTCGGCCACACGATGAGCGTGATGCTGGTCCGGACCGGCGCCGCCCGCGTGGTCCTCGACGGCGACCCGGCGAAGGCCCGCGAGATCCTCGCCGGCGTCGAGCGCACCGGGCGGGAGGCGCTCGACGAGCTCGACCGCGTGCTCGGCGTGCTGCGCCGCGACGAGGGCGCCGACCTGCGCCCCGGCCTCGACGCGCTGCCCCGGCTGGTGCGGCGCACCGAGGAGGCGGGCATGCGGGTGCGTGTCCGGGTCGAGCCGGAGCGGCCCGAGCTGCCCGGCAGCCTCGACCTGTCGGCGTACCGGATCGTGCAGGAGGCGCTGACCAACGCGTTCCGCCACGGCCGCGCCGCCTCGGCCACCGTCACGGTGCGGTGCGACGGGCGGCGCGTCGAGGTGGAGGTCGAAGACGACGGGCGCGGCCCGCGCCCCGGCTACGAGCCGGGCCGCGGGTTGCTCGGCATCGGGGAACGGGTGGCGGTCTTCGGCGGCACCGTCGAGCATGGCCGCGGCGAGGCGGGCGGCTTCCGGGTGCGGGCGGTGCTCCCGGTGCCCACCGCGACCGCGGAGGTGGCGTGAGCGGGGCGAGTTGGCGCCCCGCCGACGAAGTCGGGGTTTCGGGGCGGCGGAGGAAGACGTCGCCGCCAGTGCCGCACGAGCGAGCGAACCGGGAGGCGGCGTGACCATCCGGGTGGTGCTGGCCGACGACGACGCGCTCATGCGTGCCGGCCTCACGGTCGTGCTCGACAACGCGACCGGCGTCGAGGTGGTCGGCGAGGCCGGCGACGGGCTCCAGGCCGTCGAGGTGTGCCGCGCCCGGACGCCCGACGTGGTGCTCATGGACGTGCGCATGCCCGGCATCGACGGCATCGAGGCCACCCGGCGCGTCGTCGCGGCCGGGCTGCCGTGCCGGGTGCTGGTCCTGACCACGTTCCGCCACGACGAGTACGTGTGGGGAGCGCTCCGGGCCGGCGCCAGCGGCTTCCTGCTCAAGCGGGCCTCGCCGGAGCGCCTCGTCGACGCGGTGCGGACCGTGGCGGAGGGCGACACGCTCCTCGACCCGGCGGTCACCCGCGAGCTCGTCGAGCACTTCGTGCTCTCGTCAGGAGCCTCGGGTGTGCCCAGCGGTGACGACGCGCGCCGGGTCGCGATGCTCACCCAGCGGGAGATCCAGGTGCTGCGCCTGGTCGCCGAAGGGCTGTCCAACGCGGAGATCGCCGACCTGCTGGTCATCGCCGAGTCCACCGCCAAGACCCACGTCAAACGCATCCTCGCGAAGATCGACGCCCGCGACCGCGCCCAGGCGGTGGTGCTCGCCTACCGCGCCGGCCTGATGCTCCCCGGCGCCACCCGGACCCGGGAGTAGCGCGCCGCTCAGGTGGCCGTCCGCCGCGGGGCGTGGCCGGTCTCGTAGGCGTAGATGACGAGGTGGACGCGGGTGGTCGCGTCGAGCTTCGTCAGCAGCCGGCTGATGTAGGTCTTCACGGTCGCCGGGCCGATACCCAGCCGGGCGGAGATGTCCGCATTGGACAGTCCCTGGGCGACGAGGGTGAGCACATCGCTTTCGCGGTCGGTGAGCTCGGCCGCGGCGGCGCGGTCGGCGGGTGCCGGGGTGTGCGGCGTGGTGGCGAAGACCTCGACGAGCTTGCGGGTGATGGACGGGGACAGCAGCGACTCGCCGGCCGCGGCGACCCGTACCGCGCGCAGCAGCTCTTCCGGCGGCGTGTCCTTGAGGAGGAAGCCGACCGCGCCGGCGCGGAGGGCGCCGAAGACGTACTCGTCGAGGCCGAAGGTAGTGAGCATGACGACGCTGGTGCCGGCGCAGGCCGGGTCGGTGGTGATGCGGCGGGTGGCCTCGATGCCGTCGAGGACCGGCATGCGCACGTCCATCAGGATGACGTCGGGGCGGGTGGCGCGGGCCAGCCGGACCCCTTCTTCGCCCTGGCCGGCCTGGCCGGTGACGGTGATCCCCGGCGCGCCGGACAGCAGGGCGACAAAGCCGGCGCGGACCAGCTCCTGGTCGTCGACCACCACGACGCGCAACCCGGTCACGTCGCCACCCTACGGTCGGCGTTCAGGCGCAGTGCCGCCTCCACCCGAAATCCCCCGCCGGGCAAGGGGCCGGTCTCCAGGCGGCCGTCGAAGAGCGCGACCCGCTCGCGCATGCCGGTCAGGCCGTAGCCGGCGCCCGGCGACGCGGCCGGGCCGGGGCCGTCGTCGTCGACGCGGACGACCACCTCGTCGCCGGCGAGGTCCAGCACCACGGTGGCGGTCGCGCGGGGCGCGTGCTTGCGGATGTTGGTCAACGCCTCCTGCACCAGCCGGTACGCGGTGATCTGGACGCTCGCCGGCGTGCCGCGCACGGCGTCGGCCACGGTCAGCGACACCGGCCCGTGCGCGGCACGGTGGGCGGAGGCGAGCAGCGGCAGCTCGTCGATGCCCGGACTCGGCGACAGCGGCGCGTCGGCGTGCAGGACGCCGAGCATCCGGCGCAGGTCGTCCAGGGCGCTACGGCTTGCCTGTTCGATCGCGGCCAGCGCGGGCGCGGCCGGGTCGCCGTCGCCGGTCTGGTGCCGGGCGACCGCCGACTGCACGGCGATCCCGGAAAGGGTGTGCGCGACAACGTCCTGGAGTTCGGCGGCCAGCCGGAGCCGCTCGGCCAGGACCGCGCGTTCGGCGTCGACGGCGGCCCGGCGCAGCGCCTCGGCGGCCCGCGCGGCGGCGGCGTCACGGTCCCGCCGCCAGCGCCGCACGATCAGGCCAAGGCCCCACGGGACCAGCGCGGCCGGGGCGGTCGAGTCCTGCAAACCGCCGCCGGTGGCGGGCAGGTCGAGCAGGACGACCAGGAGGTCGAGGGCGGCTATCACGCCCAGGCAGGCGGCCGAGACCGCGAACGGGCGCCACGCGGCGACGGTGTAGAGGGCGACGAACATAGCCAGACCGGGTATGTCGGTACGGGCGTCGACGAGCGTCAGCAGCAGGGCGGCGCCGGCCGAGACGGCGAAGACCCGCACCGGCGCGGTGCGGCGCAAGGCCACCGACAGGCAGCCGAGCAGCACCAGCCCCACCACCGCGACCGACGGATCGGCGTAGTCGTGCGCGACGGACGGATCGGCCACGAACACGTTCGTCAGCCCCAGGACGGCCAGCGCGGCCGCGAGCGCCGCGTCGACGACCCGATCGTCGACCTGCTTGCGGGCCGGCTCCGGCGGCGGTGTGACCGGCTCGGCCACCGCGGCGTCCGCGCGCAGCAGGCCCAGCATCCGGCGCAGGTCGTCCAGGGCCGCCCGGCTCGCCCGCTCGATCGTGGACAGCGGCCCGTCGCCGGCGCGCAGCAGGTACCGCGCCGAACCGGCCTGTACCGCGATCACGGTCAGCGTGTGCGACACGACGTCGTGCAGCTCCCGTGCGATGCGCAGGCGGTCGGCGAAGACCGCCCGCTCCGCGGCGACGGCCCGCGACCGCTCCGCCGCCAGCGCCCGGGCCCGGGCCGCGTCGCGGTCGGCCCGCCACCGGCGGGTGAACCGCCCGATCGTCCACGCCGTCGTCACCGCGAGGAAGTCGAAGACGGCCAGCGGATGCTCGAAGTACGGGACGCGCAGCACGACCAGCAGGCCGAACCCGGTGTACGCGGCGGCGAGCGCGACCGACGCCGGCCGCCGGCCGCGGTGCGCGGCGACCGCGTACAGGCCGAGCATCAGGCAGAAGGCCGCCTCGCCGACCCGGTACGACAGTGCGCCGAGCGCCGTTATGGCGACGGTGACGGTCAGCGAGACGGCCAGCGGCCACCGGCGCCGCACCACGAGTGGCAGCCCGGCCGCTACCGCGAGCAGCACGCTGACGGCGCCGGGATCGCGGAACTCGTACGCCACCGCCGGGTCGTCGGTCACCACGCTCGCCACGGCCACCGCGGTGACGGCCAGGCCGAAGGCCGCGTCGAGCAGCTGCTCGCGACGGCTCAAGCCTCGCGCGGCGTCCATACCCGGCAGCGTAGGCGTGCCGCGGCGGCACCGGTTCCACCGTGCGGCGCCCCCCGCGTTCCGCCCTGAGGGGGAACCGCGGGCGCCGATCCGACCGCGAGCGGAGCCGGCCGGCCCGCCCGGTGGCGGCTGCGCCGGGGCGGGTGTGTGGGCGAGGGTTCGAGGCGCCAACGTCCGGGTTGGCCGTCCGCACCCTATGGAGGAACCGATGTCCACATCCACCCTGGCACCCGACACCGGGACCGCCGGTGCCACCAACCGCACCGCCGTCATCGCCGCCGCCCTCGTGGGCGCGGTCGCGTCCGCCGGGTACGTCTCCGGTGTCGTGTTCTCCAGCGGCATGAGTGACGCGGAGGCCCAACGTGCCCCGCTGACCGTGGTGGAGTCCCTGCTGACCGGCGGCGCGTACGTGGTGCTCGCCATCACCCTGACGGGCCTGGCCGCCGGCAGCCGCCTGCCCCGCTGGCCGCTGGCGCTGTCGGCGGCGGCGTGCGCGTTCGTCGCCATCCAAGCCTGGACCGTCGGCACCGTCTTCGCCTGGCTCGCGACCGAACTGCCCGAAGCCCAGCTGGACGCGGTCGGCCAGGACACGTTCCTGTTCGGCCTCTTCATCTACCCCATGGGCGTGCTCTGCCTGGCCGGTTACACCGCGCTGGCGATCGTCGGCTGGCGCCGCGGCGCGTTCTCCCGGGGCGCGAGCGTCGTGCTGGTCCTGGCCGGCCTCGCCGCCCTGCTCGGCCCCTTCCCACCCACCGGTCTGCTCGGCGCGATCGGCATCGCCTGGCTCGCCCGCACCCTGAAGAGTCGGTGACTCAGGCGATGCCGGTCAGGGTGGCGAAGACGATGACGTTGTCGGGGTACTCGCCGCGGACCGGGTCCCAGCGCCCGCCGCAGGTGACCAGCCGCAGCTGCGGAGTGTCCGGGTCGGCGTAGACCCGGGCGGTCGGAAACGCGGTCTTGGCGAACTCCTCGATCGACGTGACCGTGAACAGCGCGGTGCGCCGGTCCTCCCGCGTCACCTGGATCTCGTCGCCGGGCGCGATCCTGGTCAGGTACCAGAAGACGGCGACAGCCTTCTTGGAGTCGACGTGGCCGACGAGGACGGACGCGCCCCGTTCGCCCGGCGCGGGACCGAGGCGGTACCAGGCGGCGCGGTGGGCGCGCTCGTACGGCGGTGTCTCGATCGTGCCGTCCGGCCGCAGGCCGACGGTGTCCAGCGCGGCGCGCAGGTTGATCGACGGGATGACGATCTTCGTGGGGGCCGACCGGTCGAGGGCGGGTGACCGCCGTGCCAGCACCGCGCGCAGCGGCTGGCCGGTCGGCGACGGCGACGGCGGCGCGACGACGAGTGGCGGCGGGCCGTCGGGCACGAGGCTCGCGGACCGGATCTGCCAGATGCCGGCGGCGGCCACCAGGACGGTGGCGGCGCACCCCGCCCACCAGGCGATCCGGTGGGCGGGGTGCGGTGCGGGCCGGTCAGGCGCCACGGCGGCGCCGGCGGGCCAAGACGAGGCCGAGAGCGCCCGCCCCGGCGAGGGTCAGGGCACCGATGCCGAGGGCCATGCCGCCGGTGGTCGCGACGCCGCCACCGCCGCCGGTCTCCGGCGCGCCGCTCGGTACGACCACCGGGCCGGTCGTCGTGTCCGCGCTCGGCACCGGGCCGGGCGTGGTCGGCGTCGGCCCGGGTGACTCGGACTCGCTCGGCGACGGGCTGGGCGACTTGCTCGGCGACGGGCTGGGGCTGCTGGACGCCGGGCAGGTGTGCGTCAGGTTGAAGGACTTGCCTTCGCCGGTGATCTCCGCCGTCGCGGCGGTCAGCGTCCAGCCGGCGGGCGTGGTGATCCACGCCTTGCTGGTGCCCTTGTCGTCCACGATCGCGCCGCCGTCGGTCGGGATCGTCAGCGAGCCGTTCGCGCCGAACGTGGCCGTCACCGAGACGAACTCGCCCTTGTTTCCGGGCAGGACGAAGACCCACACGTCCTTGTCCGGGAACGGGCCGCCGCCGAAGTCACAGCCGTGGTCTTCGTGGTCCTCGGCGGTGGTGGGCACGTTGCCCGGGTTGATGCTGATGGTGGCGGCCCACGCGGCGGTCGACGGCCCGAGGGCCAGGAGTCCGGCGGCAGCCAGTACGGCCAACCGCGCCACCCAGAAGCGAAACACAATAATACCCCCGTATACGGACAAGCTCGACAGAGCTTACGTCTACGGGGCCGGAGTCCCAGGTCAGCGGGCGGCGTGTCGCATGTGGAAGGTCACCCGACAGCGCCACCGGCCTTCGCGGGTGCGGAAGGCCGGTGGCGCCCGAGCCCTACACCTCGGAGTCGAAGACGTGCGCCTCCTTGCGCCGGCGCAGCGCGAGCAGTGCCGCGCCACCGGCCACCAGCGCGACACCCAGCACCGCCGTCGCCAGCACCGCGCCGCCGGTGACCGGGAGGCTGCCGCCGCCGGCACCGGCGCCGGGCGTGCCGGACACCGAGCCGCCCGGCGTCGCCGGCGACGTCGTGCTCGGCGACTCCGACTGGGACGGCGTGGGCGTCGGCGTTTCGCCGCCGTTGCCGCCGCCGGCCGGGCAGGTGTGGGTGAGGTTGAACTTGTCCGCGGTGCCGCTGATGACGGCCGTCGCACCGGTCAGCGTCCAGCCGGCGGGCGTGGTGATCCACGCCTTGCTGGTGCCCTTGTCGTCCACGATCGCGCCGCCGTCGGTCGGGATCGTCAGCGAGCCGTTCGCGCCGAACACGGCCGTCACCGAGACGAACTCGCCCTTGTTTCCGGGCAGGACGAAGACCCACACGTCCTTGTCCGCGAACGGGCCGCCGCCGAAGTCACAGCCGTGGTCTTCGTGGTCCTCGGCGGTGGCGGGCACGTTGCCCGGGTTGATGTCGACCGTCGTGTCGGCCCAGGCGGGTGACGCCGCCGCCAGTCCGACCACCGCCGCCGTCCCGGCCACCGCAGCCAGCCGCCCCCACCAACGTGTACCCATCGCGAGATCCCCTCCGAGCATGAATGTCGCGACGATGTCAGCAGACCGGCGACAGCCGGCGCGACCCGCGATCGGACCGACACCGCGGCGCGATGGGACGCCCGCCGCCGACGTCCGGACAGACTTCGCGGGAACGCCCGATTTCCGGTAACGCGGCTCCGCCGTTCTTGCGTCGACCAGGCTCAAGTACGGCCGTGTCTGCCCTGCTCAGGGACGTTGTAGCCTGCTCCGTCGGCACTTCCGATGATGCGACGGGACCGGGCTTTTGCAAGACCAGGACGACGAACTCGCCGTGGCGCTCGACGCCGCGCTGCGCGGAGACCCCGCCGCGTTCGCCGTCCTGTGGCGGGCGCACCAGCCGCCCCTGCTGCGGTACCTGCGCGTGATCGTCGGCGAGAGCGCGGAGGACGTGGCCTCGGAGACCTGGCTACAGGCCGCCCGCGGCCTGCGCGGCTTCACCGGCTCGCCGGCCGGGTTCCGGGTGTGGCTTTTCACGGTCGCGCGCAACCGCGCGATCGACGAGCGCCGGCGCGCCCGCCGGCGTCCGGAGGAACCCCGCGACCTGGCCGAGCGGGACCTGCCCGGCAGCCGGCCGGACGTCGCCGACGAGGTGCTCGAACGGTCCGATGTCGACTGGGCGCTGCGGGTGATCGCCACGCTGCCCAAGGACCAGGCCGAGGCCGTGATGCTGCGGGTCGTGGCCGGGCTCGACGTGGCGCAGACCGCGCAGGTGCTGGGCAAGCGGCCGGGCGCGGTGCGGATCGCCGCGATGCGCGGGCTGCGCCGCCTCGCCCAGCACGACGAGGTACGCCGGCGCCGGGGCGATCCGGGTCACACGGACGGGGTGTAACGCGATGCGAGGCCGGGACGCATTTTCCAACGCCATGGGTACACCACGCGGGCCCCGGATCGGGCCGGACGACGCCGAGCGCCTGCTCACCACCGGGCGCGATGCGGCGCACCCGGGCCTGAGCCGGCTGCTCACGGCCGCTGCCGCCGCGCCGCGGCCGGGCGAGCTGGCCGGGCTCCGCGCCGCCGTCGCCGCGTTCGAGCAGGCCGGTCCGGCGGCCCGGCCGACGGTCGTGCCCCGCCGGCGCCGCGCGGTGCGCCCGCTCGCGGCCGCGGCCGCGCTGGCCGCGATGCTCGCCGGTGGCGTCGCCGTGGCCGCCGAGACGGGAAACCTGCCGGGAGGTCCCGTCACGGAACGCAGCACCCCGGCGACCGGCGCGCCGCCGGAGAGCACCCGCCCGGCACCCGAGCGCGGCCCGAGCGGCACCCCCACCGCCCCGTCGCCGCCGGCCGAGCGCGGCAGGACGGTCAGTCCGACCCGGCCGGCGCCGACCGTCCACGGGCTCTGCCAGGCGTGGGAAGCCCAGCGCCGCAACCCGAACGGCGCGCCGATGGCGGCCGAGGCGATGCGCGACCTGGCCGCGGCGGCCGGCGGCGAGAACCGGATCCCGGCGTTCTGCGCCACGGTGCTCGCGAGGCCGGGCACGCACCCGCCGACGCCGAGCCACCCCGGCGGGAAGGCACCGGGCAAGCCGACACCGAGCCCGGCCAAGAAGGGGTAGGCCGGTGAAGCCGGTCTTCGTGGACCGCACCGGACAGCGCCGCCGCCTCGTCCGGGTCGCCGGGGCGGCCGCCGGTCTGCTGCTGGCGCTCGCCTCGCTGTTGCTGGTCGCGGGCTTCACCGGCGCCGGGCCGGGCCACCTGCCGCTGTTGCCGCAGCCGGCGGGTGGCGCGCCGACGGCCCCGCGCTCCCCCGCCGCGACGAGGCCGGCACCCGCGCCCGCGCGGGCCACCGTCCCGGCGCCGGCCGACCGGCCGTCCACCGTGCCACCGCCGACCGCCACCGCGCGGGTCACGCCCACGCCGACGCCGAGCCGGACCAACCACCGCCGGGTGCCGACGCACACGCCCGGCAACAACAGACCGTCGAAGCCGAGCTGAGATGTCCCGGCACGTACGGCGGCGCGAGCCGCGCGCCCACTGGGTGCTGCTGGCGCTCTTCATGGTGGTGCTGCTGGCCGGCCTGTCCTTCAACGGGTACGTCTCGCACGCCGGCGCCGAGGGCAGCGGCCCCGACCTGACCGGCGACGCCAGCGGCCCGGCACCGGCGGAGGTGACCGGAGCCGGCCCGGTCCTGCGCGTCGCACCGGACGGCACCGTCACCAGCCGCACGATGCCGCGCCGGACGATCGCGCTGACCTTCGACGACGGCCCCGATCCACAGTGGACGCCGAAGATCCTGGACGTGCTCGCCGAGCACCGCGCGCACGCCACGTTCTTCCAGATCGGCTCCCAGGTCAACGCCCACCCCGAGCTGGCCCGCCGGGTGGTCGCCGAGGGGCACGAGATCGGGGCGCACACGTTCAGCCACCCGTGGCTCGCGGACACCCCGGCGTGGCGCCGGGGGCTGGAGCTGACCCTCACCCGCAACGCCATCGCCGCCGCGACCGGCCGCGCGCCGGTGCTGGTCCGGCCGCCGTACTCGTCCGAACCGGCCGCGGTGACGGCGGCCGACTTCGCCGCGATGCGGCAGGCCGGCGGCGCCGGCTACCTCACCGTGCTCACCGACCTGGACACCGAGGACTGGCGCCGCCCCGGCGTCGCGGAGATCGTGGCGAAGGCCCAGCCGGCCAAGGACCGCGGCGCGGTGGTGATGATGCACGACTCCGGCGGCGACCGCACGCAGACCGTCGCCGCGCTCGACGCGCTGATCCCGAAGCTCCAGGCGCGCGGGTACCGCTTCACCACCGTCTCGGAAGCGCTCGCCCTCCCGCCGGCCGCCGAGGCCTCCACCGGGCAGCGGATGCGCGGGCACGCCCTGGGCTGGGCGCAGACCGGCGGCGCGTGGCTGAGCCGCGCGCTGACCGTGCTGATGGTCGCCGCGGTGGTGCTCGCGGCGGTACGCCTCGCCGTCCAGTTGGTCTGCGCCCGCGTCCACGTGCGCCGGGTACGCCGCCGGGCCCGCGAGCCGCTGCGCTACCTGGGTCCGGTGTCGGTGGTCGTCCCGGCGTACAACGAGTCGGCCAACATCGCCGCCACCGTCAAGTCGCTCGTGGCCAGCGACTACCCGTGGGTGGAGGTGATCGTCGTCGACGACGGCTCGACCGACGGCACCGCGGACATCGTCGAGCGGCTGCGCCTGCGCGGCGTCCGGGTGGTCCGCCAGGCCAACGCCGGCAAGCCGGCCGCGCTCAACACCGGCATCGCGCACGCGCGCGGCGACATCCTGGTGCTCGTCGACGGCGACACGGTCTTCGCGCCGGACGCCGTCGGCCGCCTCGTGCGGCCGCTGTCCCACCCGGACGTCGGCGCCGTCTCCGGCAACACCAAGGTGGCCAACCGCCGCGGCCTGCTCGGCCGGTGGCAGCACCTGGAGTACGTGATCGGCTTCAACCTCGACCGCCGGATGTTCGAGGTGCTGCGCTGCATGCCGACCGTGCCCGGCGCGATCGGGGCGTTCCGCCGCGCGGCCGTGGTGGACGTCGGCGGCGTGTCCGGGCAGACCCTCGCCGAGGACACCGACTTCACGATGGCGCTCATCCGGGCCGGCTGGCGCGTGGTGTACGCCCCGGACGCGATCGCCTGGACCGAGGCGCCCGCCTCCCTCAAGCAGCTGTGGCGCCAGCGGTACCGCTGGTGCTACGGCACGATGCAGGCGATGTGGAAGCACCGCCGGGCGCTCGTCGAGCGGGGCGCGGCCGGGCGGCTGGGCCGGCGCGGCCTGGGCTACCTGCTGCTCTTCCAGGTCGCGCTGCCGCTGTGCGCCTGCATGGTCGACGTGTACGGCGTCTACGGCCTGCTCTTCCTCCCCCCGGCCAAGGTGGCCGCCGTGTGGGCCGGGTTCACGCTGCTCCAGGTGGCCACCGCCGCGTACGCGCTGCGCCTGGACCGGGAACGCTACGGACCACTGTGGACGCTGCCGTTCCAGCAGGTGGTGTACCGCCAGCTGATGTACCTGGTCGTCATCCAGTCGACGGTCATGGCACTGGTCGGCGACCGCCTGCGGTGGCACCGCATGGTCCGGATCGGAGCGGTCGCGCAGCCGGATGCCGTGCGGATACGATCACGCTCATGACCGACACGCCCACCGATCCCGTCGCCCACAACCGCCGCGCCTGGGATCGCGAGGTGGAGCAGGACAACGAATGGTCGCGGCCCGTGTCACCCGAGGTCGTCGCGAAGGCGCGGGCCGGCCAGTGGTCCATCGTCATCATCGGGTACGAGCCGGTGGACCCCACCTGGTTCCCACCGGACATCGCCGTGTGTGACGTGCTCTGCCTCGCTTCGGGCGGCGGGCAGCAGGGCCCGGTGCTCGCCGCGGCCGGCGCCCGGGTGACCGTCTTCGACAACTCGCCCCGCCAGCTCGCCCAGGACGAGATGGTCGCCGAGCGCGAGGGGCTCGACCTGCGCACGGTGGTCGGCGACGCCCGCGACCTCGGCGCGTTCCCGGACGCCTCGTTCGACCTTGTCGTCCACCCGGTCTCCAACCTCTTCATCCCCGAGCTGGCGCCGGTGTGGCGCGAGTGCCACCGCGTGCTGCGCCCCGGCGGCACGCTGCTGTCCGGCTTCCTCAACCCGGACGTCTACCTATTCGACGCGCACGCGCTGGACACCCGCGGCGAGCTCGTCGTCCGCCACCGCCTGCCGTACAGCGACCTCACCCACCTGGAGCCCGGCGAGCGCGAGCGGCTGTGGGGCGCGGAGGCTCCGCTGGAGTACAGCCACACGCTCACCGAGCAGATCGGCGGCCAGATCGCCGCCGGCTTCACCATCACCGGCTTCGCCGAAGCCCCGCACCACTCGGACGCGACGGCCGGCTGGCTGTCCGGCTACTTCGCGACGAAGGCGGTAAAGCCCGCCGCCTAGACATCACCCATCTGCCAACCGATCGTGGTATCTAACTGTCCCTCCAGCGACGGATACGTACCACGATCTGCTGGCGTGACAGGCTGTGCGCGAGCTTGGCCCGCTTGCCGCGGCCGTCGTCGCCGGCCGCGCGCGGTGCGATTTTGAAACCGCGGCTTCGACGCGGCGGCGACCCTGGTCCGAAGCGTTCCCGGTCACGTCGGGAGTGGGCCGCCGGCGAGGGCGACCACGACACCGACCGCCGCCGCGCAGAGCAGGGTGGTCACCACGCCGCGGCGGGCGGCGAGGAGCAGGACGGCGGCGCCAACCGTGACCGCGTACTGCCAGGGCTCGGTGAGGGCCAGGGTGAGCGGGATCGCCGAGCCGAGGATCGAGCCGATCGCGGCCGGGCCGGCACCGTCCAGGAAGGCGCGTACCCCCGGGTTGCCGCGCAGCCGGTCGAAGCGGTGCGCGCCCAGCAGGATGAACGCGAACGACGGGCTGAACGCGACCGCCGCCGCGAGCAGGCCGCCGCCGACGCCGGCGGCGGCGTAGCCGACCGCGGCGACCGTGTGCACGACCGGGCCGGGCGTGATCTGGCCGAGCGCGACGGCGTTGAGAAACTGGCCGTCGGTCATCCAGCCGTAGCGGTGCACGGCGTCCGACTGCATGAGCGGGATGATGACGAAGCCGCCGCCGTACGACAGGGCGCCGACCTTGAGCGCCACCCAGGCCAGCGGCAGCAGCGCCCCGCCGCCGATCACGGCCGCGGCCAGCAGCGGGGTCAGGTGTGCGCCGGCGGTCGTGCCGGTGCGCCGGCTGGCCTGCCGCACGCCGACCTCGGCCGCGCCGCAGGCCAGCAGCAGGAGCACCAGCCACGGGCCGAGCAGGGCCGCGCCGGCCAGCCCGAGCGCCGCGTAGGCGACCCAGCGCGCGCGGCCGTCGGCGCGTCGCCAGCTCGGTGGGATCAGGCCGATGCCCGCGTGGACGGCCACGGCCGCGACCGCCGCACC
Organism: Phytohabitans sp. LZ39; assembly: GCF_059359075.1. Taxonomy (NCBI): domain Bacteria; kingdom Bacillati; phylum Actinomycetota; class Actinomycetes; order Micromonosporales; family Micromonosporaceae; genus Phytohabitans; species Phytohabitans sp. LZ39. Next base: position 64,320 of record NZ_JCADBM010000011.1, read on the forward strand.
CGCGCCGGCTCCAGCGCCGGCCACCCACAGTGGTGGCTTGCCGGCCAGGAACAGCGCCGACAGGGCGAGGATCGCCGCCAGGCCCGGCCCGATGAACGCGATCCCGCCCACCACCGCGCCGAGCCGGCCGCGCACGTGCCAGGCGCAGAAGATGGCCAGCTGGGTCGAGGCCGGGCCGGGCAGCAGGTTGCAGGCGGCCACCGCGTCCTCGAACGCCTTGTCGTCCAGCCACTTCCGCCGCTCGACGCAGAGCTGCCGCAGGAGCGCGATGTGCGCCGGCGGCCCGCCGAACCCGATGCACCCGATCCGCCCCCACTCCTTGAGGACGGTGGCCAGCCCCACGGCCTTGCTCAACGTGCCTCCACGCGGTGCAGCAGGTAGTGGATGCGGACGGTCAGCTCGTCCGCCGTGCGGGCGAAGCCCGGGAGGCCCTCGCGGGCCGGGTCGGGGATGCTCCAGTGCACGACCTCCGGCTCGCCCGGGAAGTCGGGCGCCACCAGACGGACCTTGTCGCACAGCGTGACCACGTGCCCGAAGCGCTTGCCGGCGAACTCGTCCAGATGCTTGCTCCGCCGCCCCGACATGTCGATCCCCCGCTCGGCCATCACCCGTACCGCGTCCGGGTGGACCGGCTTGGGGTGGCTGCCGGCGCTGAACACGGGCACCCCCGGCCGGGCCCGCTGGAGCAGCGCCTCGGCCATCTGCGAGCGCGCGCTGTTGCCGGTACACAGGAAAAGGACCGCCCCCGGCGGCGCGCCGTGGCCGGGTGGCGGCGGGACCAGCGCGAGCGCCGGGTGCAGCGCGGCGCCCGCCGCGGAGAGCAACGCGCCGCACCGGGCCAGGTCGGCGGTGTAGAACGCGACGCGGGCGTCGGCGGCGCTGCGCCGCGCGGACACCAGGCCCGCGGCCCGCAGGCGCCCCAGATGGTAGGAGACGAGGCTCTGCGGCTCGCCCACCAGCACGGTCAGCTCGTCGACCCGCCGGTCGCCGCGGGCCAGGGCGGACAGCAGCCGCCACCGCACCGGGTGCCCCGCCAACGCGAGGAAGATCGGCGGCTCACCCATGGGCCAGACGATACGTCAAGCTGGTTTTATAGATCTTGCTAGGTCATGCGGGCGATGGCGCCGCGCAGGCGGCGGAGGTCGCGCAGGCGCCGCTCGTAGGTCATCGCGACCGCGATCAGCACGAGGCCGCCGACCGCCAGGTAGGCCCAGCGGGGCAGCAGGTCCCACACGAGGACCTCGTGCAGCGCGACCGCGACAAGCGTGCCCCCGCCGACCACGAGCGGCGCCTGCCGCTTCTCGTAAGCGCCGGCCAGCACGGCGAGCAGCGCGCCGAGCCCCAGCAGCAGGCGGCGCACGCCCTGGCCGTCCGCGACGAGGATCGAGGCGAGGCTGGGCAGCAGCGCCACGGCGAGCCCCGGCGCGTAGCCGACCCAGCTGCCGATCGCCGGCCGGGCGCGGAGCGCGACGTGCCCGGCGACGAGCGCGAAGGCGGCGGCCGGCAGCGTGTACGCCTCGGTGAGCGCGACCGACTCCGCGGTCAGCAGCAGCCACCATGCCAGCAGCACGCTCCCGCCGGAGACCAGGGCCAGCGCGCGGCGGGCGGTCTCCCCGGGCGCGACGGCCCGCGCCGCGACGGCGGCCGCCCACAGCGTGCAGACGGCGGCCGCGTGCCGCGCCTCCCCGATCGTCAACACCAGCGCCACGGCGGCCGACGCGTGCGCCGCAGCGTCCAGCGCGACACGTTCCATCCTTCGGCCCCGCAACCGCGGCAGCACGACGAGGCCCAGCGCCAGCGCGGCCACCCCGAGCAACGGGTACGCGCCGCGCGCCAAGGGCTGCCCGCCCGCCAGCGTCGCCGCGATCGCGAACGCGCCACCCGCGGTCACGGCCGCGAGCCAGCCCCCGGTCCGCACCGCCTCGGTCGCGCCGGCCGCTCCCACGACCGCCGCGGCCACCACCACGAAGCCCAGGCCGGAGAGCGTCGCGGCCTCCGTCGGCAGCAGGCCAGCCAGTCCGGGCGCGGCCATCAGGCATCCGATGGGTACGCCGTACGACCGGCCGCCACGCCGGAGCGTGAACGCCAGGACGACGGCCGTGCCCAGCGCGAGCGACGCGCCAGGCACCACGGGCCACGGTGCTTCGGCGGCGGCGACGACCGCGACGACCCCGACCAGTCCGGCGAGCACGGCCGCCGCACGCCACCCGACCAGCGCCAGCGCGGCGGCGAGGAGCAGCACGGCGGCCGGCCCGCCCGACGGCAGCCCTGGATCGGCATCGGCCGGCGCACCGTTCCAGATGTCGCCGAGCCACCGGAACGGCTCCAGGAAGAGCACATAGGACAGTGGAACGAGGACGGCCAGCAGCACGAGGCCATGCGGGACGGCCGCGGCGACCAGCGACTCCCGGCCGTTCGTCGGGCCGCGACCCGCGCCACGGCCGCCGGCCCGGGACCCGCCGTCCGCGGGCCGGACCGCACGGTAAGCGGTGGCCAGCACCAGCAGCCCGAGCGCCGGGTAGAGCCCGGTCGGGTCGCCCGCGCCGGCCAGGTCCGGCCAGAGCGCGGCTCCCGTGACGGCGACCGCCAGGGCGGCGACCGCGTAGGGCCGGGCCGCCCGGCCACCCAGCACCGCGACCGGCAGCAGCAGGAGCGTGGCGGCGACAAGACCGGCCCGCGCGGGCCAGGGCTCCGCCGCACCGCCCGCGAAGACGCCGCACGCCGCGGCCGCCGGCCACGCCACGAGCCCGACCCCGAAGGCCACCCGCCGCACGATGTCCACCCCGTTCGCCCGGCCGCGCGCGCCGGGCGCCGGCGGGATCACGCCGGCCCGGTCGCCGAACGCCGGCGGGATCACGCCGGTCGGGTTGCCGAGCGACGGCACGCGCGCGCCGGTCCGTTCGGCGAGCGCCAGCGCGGCGACGCCGATCGCGACGAGTGTGCCCAGCGCGGCGGTGGCCGACCACGGCCGGATGAGGCTGACCAGGATCGCGTGGCCGGCAAGGACCGCGGCCACCGGACCGGCGACGGCGGCCACCCGCCAGTCCGTGCGCCGCGCCGCGGCTCTCGCCGCCGGCGCCACATCGGGCCGCCCCACTGGGGCCACGTCGGGCCGGGCCGCCGGCGCCACATCAGGCCGCGCCGCCGGGACCACATCAGGCCGCCCCGCGGGGGCCACGTCGGGCCTTGCCGCCAGCGCCGCCTCGGGGGTCGCCGCCGGGGAGGCGGGCCTCGCCGGCAGCAGCCCGAGCGCGAGCACCGCGGCGGCTGCCAGCTCCAATGGCACCAGGGCCCACCACGGCACCGGCAGCGCGAGCAGCGCCACGGCCGCACCCGCCACCGCGATCCCCCGGCGCCAGCCGGCCGGCGCGGCGAGCGCGAGCGCCGCCGTGGCGAGCGCGACCGCGGCCGGCACCTGCCAGTCGAACGGCGGGCCCGTGCCGGAGCCGCCCTCCCAGGCCGGCAGCGACGCCGCCACGGTGCCGAGCGCGTTGGCCGCGGCCATGCCGGCGGCCACCGGCGCCAGCAGGGCGACCGCGACCACCGCACCGATCCGGGCACCGAGCGCGTCCGGGTAGGTCAGCGGGCGCCGCGCGAGATGGGCGGCCAGCGCGAGCCCCAGCACCGTCGCCGCGGCGGCCACCAGGAGCACCGACGGGGCCAGCTGCGCGAGCGGCCGGACGACCGCGCCGCCCAGCGCGAGCACGGCCACCGCCGCCGCGACCGTCCGCAGTGGAGCGGAGCGGGCCAGCCGGCCGGCGGCGACCAGCGCGGCGGCGGACAGCAGCGCCGCCCCGCCGACCAGTGCCGGCACGGCTACCGGGCCCGGCTGGAGGAGCGCGACGAGGGCGGACACCCCTGAGAGCACCTGTCCGCACCCGTACAGCGCCCATGCCACCACCCGCAGCTCGCGGCCGGCCAGGCGGGCTACCGCGAGGCTCGCGACCGCCGTCACGGTGAAGGCGAGGGACCAGCCGCGCACACCCGCCTCCCACTCGGCGGCGAGCAGCGGCGCCACCGGCTGGATCGCCGCGAGCGCGGCGAACCGGGGCGCGGCCAGGCAGGTCGCCAGCCCGTACCCGACGCCGACCGCGGCGGTGACCGCGCACACGCCGGCCGCGTAGCCGGCGCCGGGCACCCCGCCGAGCCCGAACAGGTCGACGTACCAGGCGCCGTACCCGTCGAGCACGACCAGCAGCATCGCGATCGCCGCGAACGTCTCCCCCGTGCCGCGCAGCCCGCGCCGCGCGGCGAGCGGCGGCACGGCGAGCGCCAGGAGCGTGACCACGCCGAGCGCGACCGAGCGGCCGACCGCCCCGTACGTCGCCCACGCCACGCCGGTGAACACCACGGCCGCCGCGCCGACGAGCAGGCCGCCGAGCACGAAGAGCAGGTTCTGCACGGTGACCGGCCGCGTCTCGGGCCGCACGGCCGGCGCGGGAGCGTGGACCGGAGTCGGCGCCGTAGCGGAGACCGCGGCCGGCGCGGGAGAGAGGACCGCGGCCGGCGCCGCCGTCCCGGCCCGCACGTCGACCCTCGACTGCCGTACCCCGATCGCCAGGCCGTCCCGGCGCTCCCGGAGCGCGCGGAACTCCCCCGCGAGCGCCGTGTACGCGTCCAGCGCCTCCTGGACCCGGGGCGCGAGCGCGGCGAGCTCCGCGTTGAGCCGCACCACCTCGGCGGCCCGCGGGTCGGGCGCGCGGCCGCAGCCACCGCACCCCGCGGTGAGGTCCGCGGGCGCTCCGCACACCGGACATGGGTACGTCGTCATAGCCGCATCCTGCCAACCCGCCCCCACTCGGCACAGAGTGCGCGTACTCAAGCCCTACGGATTGACAGCCATCTAATCCCGAGGGAAGATCGGCCCTGGTCGCCTCGCGTCACCGGGCGGGACGTGACGGCACTCTGCCGTGCCGGCGGGCATCCGCCGGCCATTCCCCCCGGAGGACACATGCACCGACGACCAGCCCGCACCAGGCTGTTCACCGCCGCCCTCGCCGCCCTCGTCGTCGGATCGGCCGGCGCCGCGGTCGCCACCGCGACCACCGCGTTCGCCGCCACCGGCTGCCGGGTCGCCTACACGGTCGCCTCGCAGTGGGCGGGCGGCTTCACCGCCAACGTCAGCGTCACGAACCTCGGCGACCCGCTCTCCGGCTGGACGCTGCGGTGGTCGTACGCGGCCGGTCAGACCGTGACCCAGGCCTGGAACGCCACCGTGACGCAGAGCGGCAGCGCGGTCACCGCCGTCAACGCCAGCTACAACGGGAGCCTGGCCACCAACGGCAGCACCTCGTTCGGTTTCAACGGCGGGTGGAACAACTCGACCAACCCGGTGCCCACCAGCTTCACGCTGAACGGCACCACCTGCACCGGCAGCACCACGCCGACCACCGGCCCCACCACCGGCGGGCCGACGACGAGGCCGCCGACCACCGCGCCCACGACCCGGCCGCCGGGCAGCACACCGCCGGAGAAGACGATCCGGGTGTACTGGCTCAAGCCCACCGACGTCGCGTACGACCAGCGCTACCCGGACGGCATCGCCAACGTGATGCGCGAGGCGCAGCGCTACTACCGGCAGGAGCTGGGCAAGACGTTCACGCTCAACAACCCGGTCGTCGAGGTCGTCGACGGCGACCACCCGCGCTCCTGGTACGAGAACACCCCCAACGGCAACGAGTGCTACTGGTGGGTGGTCTTCAACATGCAGCAGGAGCTGATGCGCAAGCTCAACCTGCGCGCGCCGGACAGCCGCTGGATCAACGTCGGCGAGATCAGCGCCGAGGCCTCGTGCTCCGGCGGCGGTGGCGGCAGCGGCTGGGTGATCCTCAGCGGTCACGACGCCGACGGCGCGGCCGGCATCGGCGGCAACATGAACCGCTGGTACGGCGGCATGGTGCACGAGCTGGGCCACGCGTTCGGCCTGCCCGACTCCACGTCGACCGACGGCACGCCGATGTCCGCGTCGTTCTACAACTACCCCAACACCCATTTCAGCCAGGCGCAGAAGAACAACATCCTGAACGGCCCGTACGGCAGCTTCCTGTCCTAAATGGTCCTTGGTTATTCCGGTGCCCGCGTGCCGGGCACCGGAGTAGCCTGGCGCGGTGCGGTTGAACCATCTCGGGCTGCCGGTCCGCGACGCCGAGCGCAGCGTGCGCTTCTACGCGGCCTACTTCGGGTTCGATCCCGCGACCGCCCAGGTGTACGACGACGGCACCGTCATCGTCCGCGACGCCGCCGGCTTCGACCTCGCGCTGCACACCGTCGACGAGGTCGAGCCCTCGCCCGCGTTCCTCCACTTTGGATTCCGCTGGCCCGCTCCGGACGGGGTGCGCGCCCTGCTCGTCCACCTCGAGGCCGGCGGCGTCGAGATCCTCGAGCGCTACGACGAGCCGGCGTACGTGGCCGTCAAGGTCCTCGACCCGGACGGCCACCGCGTGGAGGCCTACTGGGAGCCGCCCGGGTAGGTGGCGGCGGCGGAATACGGCGCCGCCGCCGGGGCGTTGTCCCACTTCGTGAACATGTTCGACGAGTATCGGCGGGGCCTGCTGTTCATGCGGATGGGAGAGCCGGCCAGCGCCGCGCGCATCCTCGCACCCATCGTGTCGGCCGAGCCCGCGAACGCCGAGGCGCGCCTCCAGCTCGCGCTCGCCTACTTCGCCACCGCCCAGCTCAACCGGGCCCGCGACGAGCTGAGCGTGCTGGTCGAGCGCGACCCCAGCGACCACTACAGCCACCACGTGCTCGGGCGCACCCTGGAGCGGCTGGGCCGGCCGGCCGAGGCGCTGCCGCACCTGCGCCTGGCCGCCGCGATGTCACCGGTCCCCGAGTACCGGGACGCGGTGGACCGGGTGTCCCGTCAGCGCGGGTAGAGCAGGTAGGGGCGGCGGCGCGCGGTGAACGCGGACAGCTCCGCGCGCCACGCGCCGACCGCCTCGTCGACGCTCGCTCCGGCGTCGAGCATCGTGCGGAGCCGGGGCGAGCCGGTGAGCTTGTCGATCCAGTACGGCCGCTGCGGATCCCACGCGTCCGCCCGCCACGCGAACGACGGGTATCGCCTCGCCTCGGCGAGCATCGCCACGCCGGTGCGGACCGGGTCGTACGCGCGCCGGTCGGTGACCTTCACCTCGACGCCGGCGCAGAGCACACCGGTGAACTTGTTGAACGTGGGCGTGAAGTACGCCTCGCGGAACTCCACGCCGGGCAGCCGCAGCGCGTTGAGCCGGTCGCCCCAGTGGTGGTCGAGCTCGGGGCCGCCGACCAGCTCGAACGGGCGGGTGGTGCCGCGACCCTCCGAAATGGACGCCACCCCCTCGAACATGCACGTGCCCGGGTAGACCAGCGCGGTGTCCGGGGTGGGCATGTTGGGGCTGGGCAGCACCCACGGCAGGTCGGTGTCGGCGGCCATGAGGCGGCCGTGCCAGCCCCGGCAGGCGACCACCTCCAGCTCGACCCGGGCGCCGGCCTCCGCGGGCAGGAACTCGCCGTTGTAGAAGCGGGCCAGCTCACCCACCGTCATGCCGTGCTGCTGGACGATCTCCTTCTTGCCGACTCCCGACGTGTACCCGGCGGTCATCATCGGCCCGTACGCCGTACCCCCGGCGGGGTTGGGCCGGTCGAGCACCACGAAGCGGAGCCCGGCGCGGGCGGCGGCGACCATGGCGTCGTAGAGGGTCCAGATGTACGTGTAGAAGCGGGCGCCCACGTCCTGGATGTCGAAGACCACGGTGTCGACGCCGGCGGTGGCGTAGAGCTGCTCCCACTTGGCCTGGCTCGCCCCGTACGCGTCGTAGACGGTCAGGCCGGTGCGCGCGTCGACGCCGGTGCCCTCGCTGCCGCCGGCCTGCGCCGAGCCGCGAAAGCCGTGCTCCGGCCCGAACACGCCGGCGATGTCGACCCGCCCGCTGGCGTGCATGAGGTCGACGAGGTGCCGGTAGCGCCGGTCGACGCCGGTGGGATTGGAGATCACGCCGACCCGCTGCCCGGCGAGCGTGGCCCAGCGGCTCTCGACGAGGCGGTCGAGCCCGGTGCGCACCGGGTGGCGATCACCGGCCGCCGCGGGTGAACTGGTGACGAGCACGCCGGCCGCGCCGACCGAGCCCGCGAGAACGTGACGGCGTCGCATCCTCGTAACGTAGTCCCATCGCTCGATAGGTGGCAAGAATCTCCTGAATACTTGAATCGTCCGAAAATTAGTTCCATCCTGGGGCGCATGTGGAAAGAGCTGCTGCTCGCGTCCGTCACCACCCTGGCTCCGAGCGTGACCCCCGGCGACGTCCACTTCGCGCACGACACGCTGCGCCGGGGCACGCCGGCCCAGGTCGGCCTCGACGCGGCGCCGATCGCCCGGATGGTCACCGACGCCGCCGCCTACCTCGTGCCGACGCCCGACCATCCGAACTGGCCCACGTACGCCGGGGCGGTCGTGCTCGCCGCGAAGGACGGCGTGATCGTGCAGCACGCCGCGGTTGGCGACGCGGTGCGGTACACGGCGGTGGGCCCGCCGCCCGGCCGGGTCGGCGAGGAGCTGCCGCCCGCGGAGCGCATCCCCATGCGCAAGGACACGATCTTCGACCTCGCGTCGATCTCCAAGCTCTTCACGACCGTCGTGGTGCTGCGCCAGGTCGAGGCCGGCCGGGTCGACCTCGACGCGCCGGTGGCCCGCTACCTGCCGGAGTTCGCGGCCGGCGGCAAGGCCGATGTGACCGTTCGCATGCTGCTCACCCACACCTCGGGGCTGCCCGCGTTCCTTCCACTGTGGAGCAGCCACCCCACGCCCGAGGCCCGCCTGGCCGCCGCCGTCGCCACGCCGCTCGCCACCGGCGCCCGGCCCGGCGGCCAGTACGTCTACTCCGACCTCGGCCTCATCGCGCTCGGCGAGCTGGCGCACCGGGTGACCGGTCACACCCTCGACGTGCTGGTCCGCGACCAGATCACCCGGCCGCTCAGCATGGTCGACACCGCCTACAACCCGCCCGCGTCGCTGCGCTCCCGCATCGCCGCGACCGAGTACCAGCCGTACGCCGGCCGGGGCATGGTGTGGGGCGAGGTGCACGACGAGAACGCCTGGAGCCTCGGCGGCGTCGCGGGCCACGCCGGCCTCTTCTCCACCGCGGCCGACCTCGCCGTCTTCTGCCAGATGCTGCTCAACGGCGGCCAGTACAAGGGCCGGCGCGTCCTGCGCGGCTCGACTGTGCGGGCCATGCTGGTCAACTACAACGCCGCCCTCGAGCCGTCCTACCCGGAGAGCGACCGCGGCCTCGGCCTGGAGCTCAACAAGCACTGGTACATGGGCCCGCTCGCGTCGCCGGTCTCCTTCGGCCACACCGGCTTCACCGGAACGTCCATCGTGGTCGACCCGCTCTCGCACTCGTTCGTGATCCTGCTCAGCAACCGCGTGCACCCGGACCGCGGCTGGGGCGGCAACAACCCGGCCCGGCGCGCGGTCGTCCGCGACTTCGGCGAGGCGACGCCGGTGCGCCCCCCGTCCCGCGCCGCCTGGCGCGCCACCCCCGGCGACGCGGCCACCGCGACGATGACCGCGCCGCTGCGCCGGCCGGCCACGTCGGGCACCCTCTCCTTCGACCTGTGGTACGACACGGAACCCCGCGTCGACACCGTCCGCGTCGAGTCGACAGTGGACGGTACACAGTGGTCCCCGCTCCCGCTCACCCTGCGCCGCGGCGGTGACCGCTGGTCGGCCGACGGCATGGTCACCGGCTACGGCGGCCGCACCTGGTGGCGCGCGACGGCCGCCATCCCCGACGGCACGACCGCGGTCCGCTGGACCTACACGACGGACGTCAACTCCCAGGGCCGCGGCGTGTACGTCGACCGCGTCCTAGCCCTCGGCCGCGGCGCCCCGCTCTTCACCGGCGAGGGCGCCGACGCCAGCCGCCTCGTCCTCGACCGCTGGGTCGAGGCCCGCCGCTGACCGACGCGATCAGTCCGGTCCGACGCTGGGGTCCGGCGGCCCGGTGGGGATCACGCTGCCGTCCTCGCCGGCACGCGCGCCGCTCGGGTTGCCGGATCCGGCCACTCCGGGCAGCGGCCCGATCGGCTCGCGGTCGGCACTCTCGTCCGGCTGATCGGTGTCCTGCCCGCGATCCGCCGGCGCGTCGGGAAACCTGTCCCGCTCGTCCTCCGCCGCCACCACGACCACCTCCGCTCCGCGCTCTGGTACCCCGCGGCAGCGGACGGAAACGACCAAGCCTCCTGGACGCGTTGACGTGCTCGACGTCCTCGATCGAGCCGGTGCGGCTGTGCGCCGGGATGGCGAGCGCCTTGTCGAGGCCGGCCGGCAGCGCCGCGTCGACCGCGGGTGCCCCGACCATCTTCAGAAACTGACGGCGATCCAGCGCGTCCATACCGCGGCCCTCCCCCACCTGTGGAACCCAGTTCCCGGAAGCTAACCGCGCGGGGTGGACGGCACGTGTCCGGTTTGCGGCCTCTTCGTGTCCTGTGACACACGTCCGTCCCCATTGCATACCCCTACCCCGTACCGGTATCTTGACAGTGACAAGGGAGGTGCTGGGAGATGCCGACCGCGACATACACCGTCGAGGGCATGGTCTGTCCTCACTGCGCCGCCGCCGTCGGCGCCGAGCTCGAGCGGGTTCCGGGCGTGACGGAGGTACACGTCGACCTGGCCGCCGGCACCGCGACGGTGACCAGCGAACAGCCCCTGGACCGCGACGCTGTCCGCGCCGCCGTCGCGGAGGCCGGGTTCCGGCTGAGGCCGTGACCAGCGGCGAAGCGCCCGTGAAACAGGGATGAAGTCGCGTCCTGGTTACGTCGTGGCCAGGCGCTCCGGAAAGCCAACGCAGGCAGAGGAGCCAGGGGGACGACATGCGTGCCACGGGGGTACGGGGACCCGCCGACGTGAGCGTCACGCTGCACGTCGGTGTGCTGGGCCCATTGGATGTTCGACTCGACGGGCGGCTGGTGCGGGTGGCGACCGGCCGCCTCCAGGCGCTGCTCGCGGTGCTGGCGATGTCGGCCGGGCGGGCGGTCCCGCCGGACCGGCTGGCCACCGCGGTGTGGGGTGAGGAGCAGCCCGACCACGCCCGCCGGAGCGTGCAGCTGTACGTCACCCGGCTCCGCCGCACGCTCGGCACCGCCGCGATCCGCACCCGCGCCGACGGCTACGTGCTGGTCGCCGACCAGGTGGACGCCCTGCGGTTCCAGGGACTGCTGGACGCCGCGGCCGCCGCGCCGGACGACGCCGGGGAGCGGGCCAGCCTGGTGGCGGCGCTGGCGCTGTGGCGGGGCGCGCCGTTCGACGGCATCCGCGCCGCCTGGCTCGACCGGGTGGAGGGGCCCCGGCTGCTCGACCGCTACCTGGCCGCCGTGGAGCGCCGCATCGACCTCGACCTCGCCGCCGGCGCGGAGGGCGAGGTGGTCGGCCAGCTGTGGGAGCTGACCGCGCGGCACCCGCTGCGCGAGCGGTTCTGGGAGCAGCTCATGACCGCCCTGTACCGCGCCGGGCGGCAGGCCGACGCGCTGGAGGCGTACCGGCGGCTGTACCGCGCCCTCGCCGACGAGCTGGGCGTCGCGCCCGGCGCCGGCGTGCGCGACCTGCACCGGCGGATCCTGGCCGGCGACCCCGGGCTGCGCGGGCCGGCCGGTCGGGGCGTCGCGAGCGCACCTGTGCCGCGCCAGCTGCCCGCCGCGATCCGGGGCTTCTCCGGCCGCGCCACCAGCCTCGCCGGCCTCGACGCGGTCGCGCGCCGCGCCGACGAGGCGACGGCGATCGCGGTCATCTCCGGCGGCGGTGGCGTCGGCAAGACCACGCTCGCGGTGCACTGGGCACATCGGACGGCCGGCCAGTTCCCGGACGGGCAGCTGTACGTCGACCTGTGCGGGTTCGGGCCGTCGGGGCACGCGCTGCGGCCGGTCGAGGCGGTCCGCGGGTTCCTGGAGGCGCTCGGCACCCCGCCGACCGCGGTGCCCACCGACCTGCCGGCCCAGGTCGGCCTCTACCGCAGCCTGGTCGCCGGCAAGCGGGTGCTCGTGCTGCTGGACAACGCCGCCGACGCCGAGCAGGTGCGCCCGCTGCTGCCCGGCGCGCCCGGCAGCGTCGCCGTAGTCACCACCCGCCACCAGCTGCCCGGCCTCGTCGCCGAGGGGGCGTACCCGGTAACGCTCGACGTGCTCACCGACGGCGAGGCCCGCGAGTTGCTCGCCGGCCGGCTGGGCCGGGACCGGGTGGCCGCCGAGCCGGAGGCGACCGAGCGGATCCTCGCGATCTGCGCCGGCCTCCCGCTCGCCCTCGCGATCGTGGCGGCCCGCGCCACCACCTCGCCGCGGCACGGCCTCGCCGCGCTCGCCGCCGAGCTGGGCGAGTTTCGCACCTGCCTGGACGCGCTGGCCAGCGCCGACGCGGCCACCGACCCGCGGGCCGTGTTCTCCTGGTCGTACTGCCGGCTCGGCCCCGCCGCGCAGCGGCTCTTCCGGCTGCTCAGCATCCATCCCGGGCGGGAGGTCGGCGCGCTCGCCGCGGCCAGCCTCGCCGGCGTCCCCGGCGCGAGCGTGCGGCCGGTCCTGGCCGAGCTGTGCCGGGCCCACCTGCTCACCGAGCACGCGCCCGGCCGCTACTCCTTCCACGACCTGCTCCGCGCGTACGCGGCCGAGCTCCTCGACGACCACGACACCGCGGCCGACCGGCGGGCCGCGCTGCGCCGCCTCCTCGACCACTTCCTGGGTACCGCCGCCGCGGCCGCCCTGCTCATCGAACCGCTGCGCGACCCGATCGCGGTCGTGCCGCCGGCGCCCGGGGTCACGGCCGAGCCGTTCGGCAAGCGCGAGGACGCGCTCGCGTGGCTGGACGCCGAGCGGCCCGCGCTGCTCGGCGCGGTGCGGCTGGCCGGCGAGGGCGGCTTCGACGCGCACGCCTGGCAGCTGGCCTGGTCGCTGGCCGACTTCCTGCACTGGCAGGGCCGCTGGCACGACCGGGTCGCCACGCTGCGCACCGCGCTCGCGGCGGCGGGCCGGCTGGGCGACCACGCCGAGGAGGCGCGGGCCCACCGCTGCCTGGGGCTGACCTACACCCGCCTGGAACGCTACGACGAGGCGCACGCCCACCTCCGGCAAGCCCTCAAGCTCTACCTCAGGTTGAACGACCAGGTCGGCCAGGTGCGCACCCACCAGAGCCTCTCCACCGTGCTGGAACGGCAGGGCGACCACCACTCCGCCCTGCGGCACGCCGAGCGGGCCATGGAGCTGTACGCGCCGGCCGGTTCGAAGGCCGGGCTGGGCCGGCTGCTCAACTCCGCCGGCTGGTGCCACGCCCAGGTCGGCGACCTGCGGCAGGCCCTGGCGCACTGCGAGCGGGCGGCCGCGCTGGCCCGCGAGGCCGGCGACTGGGTGGCGGAGGCGGCCACCTGGGACAGCCTCGGCTACATCCGGCACCGGCTCGGCGAGCACGGGCCGGCCCTGGCCGCGTACCGGCACGCCCTCGACCTGCGCCGCATGATCGGCCACCGGTGCGGCGAGGCCAACACGCTCGCCCGGATCGGCGACACCCAGGACGCGATCGGCGACCGCGCGGGCGCCCGCGCCTCGTGGCGGGACGCGCTCGCGATCCTCGACGACATGGGCGAGCCGGCCGCGAACGCGGTACGCGCCAAGCTGGGCGTCGGCTGATACTTGCCGCATGCCCCTGCCCCACGAGCTCGCGATCGCCCACGTCACGTCGCTCGCGACCGGTGCGGCGACCGACCCGTCCCACCGGGTGACCCTGCACTTCCACCCGGACCGGCTCGTGGGCGGCCCCGACGGCGTGCCGATCCTGGAGGCGATGGCGCGTGACGGGCGCTACCGGTCGCAGTTCGAGACCGGCACCAGCAACGGCGGTCTGACCGCGTACGAGGGCGGCGACCGGTGGCTGTGGGAGAGCCGCATCTTCGCCCGGGTCTACAACACCGGTCCGGCCGCCGACCGCCCGAAGTACGGCTCGCTCAACTTCCGCCGCCGCGCGGTGGGCGGCTCACCCCGCTTCGGCTCGGCGCACCTGCGCCTGGCCGCCGCCACGCTGGCCCGCACCACCTTCTGCTACCCGGACAGCCACCTCCAGCCGGCGCACTTCGGCGTCGCGTCGCGGGTGTCGACGCTGGTCGCCATGGCCGAGGCGGACGACCGGGAGCCGCTGGACGACTACGTCGAGGCGCACGTGCACGGCCCGCTCGACCTCGCCCGCGACGTGGAGGCGCTGGTGCTCGACCCCTGCTACCGGGGCACCCGGGTCGAGGAGCTCGCCGGCAAGCTGGGCTGCCCGGTCGAGTGGCACGGCGGATTCGCGCTCACCGTCGACGAGCTGCGCAGGCATCCGGACTACCGAGGTCCGGAATTCGTGCGGCTGGGCGAGCGGATCGCCCGCGACGGCCGCCTCGACCCGGCCGCGGTCGGCGACGCCTCGCGCACCGGCCGGTACGACGAGCAGGCCCTGAAACGCGTCTGGCACTACGTGGCGAGGTTCGGCAGCCCGGAGATGAGCCCTACAGCGCGCCCTTGACCGCGAACGTCATCGCCGACCGGGCCGCGCCGCTCGCCCTGGCGATGTAGAGCCGTGAGCGCTCGTGGTACAGGTACCGGTCCGGGTAGTTGTACGACCGCAGTGACATGTCCCGGCCGGCCAGCCCCGCCCCGGCGCAGAAGGTCGCGTCCGCGGCGAAGATCGCGCTGCTGTCGCGCCGGTGCAGGTGGATCGCGAAGTCCTGGTGCCGCAGGTAGAACCCCGGATAGTTGACCGCCTCCAGCGACACGCACCGCGCGTCGGCCAGGCCGGCCCGCACGGCGAACGTCGAGTCGGCCCGGTCCAGCGACGGGCTGCCCGCGCCGATGCGGTCGATCCGGCCGACGAAGTCGCGGTGCCGCACCCGGAAGCCGGGGGCGGTGACCGGCTCCAGCCCGACCCGGGTACCCGGGCTCAGCGCCGGCGCGCTCGGGGTGGTGGTGGGCGGCACCGGCGTCACCCGCGCCGGCACGCTCACCGGCGGCCGGGCCGGCGCGGTCCGCCCGCCGTCCGGGCTCGTGGACGGCGCGGTCGGCGGCGACGGACGGGGAGTCAGCGGCGCGGGTGCCGTGGGCCAGTAGCCGGCGTCCTCCGATACCGGCGGCGTCTGCGCCAGCGCGGCCGGAGGGAGGTCGTCGCCGCTGGTCATGCTGGCGCCCAACACGACGAGCCCGACCATCGCCAGGGCCACCAGCGCGGCGCGACCCTGCCACGGAAGCGTGCGGGCGTGCCGGCGCACTGCCGTCCTCATGGGTGTAGACCTCCCCAACACTCGGCATACTCTGTCATTACCGACGCTTTGTGACCAGTATTTGTTACACGCAAGCTCAAGTCGCCTTGAGATCAAGCTGGTAGCGTCGGTTCACGTGTCGAAGGAGCCGGATGACGCGCTCGCCATCGGCGAGGTGGTGCGGCGCACCGGGGTCGCCGCCTCCGCGCTGCACTACTACGAGCAGATGGGCCTGATCGCCGCCCACCGCACGTCCGGCAACCAGCGCCGCTACGCCCGCCACATGATCCGGCGGATCTCACTGATCCTGGTCGCCAAGCGGCTCGGCATCGGCCTGGCCGACGTGCGCGAGGTCTTCGCCACCCTGCCGATGGAGACGGTCCCGACCGTCCGCGACTGGCAGCGCGTCTCCCGCCGCTGGCGCACCCAGCTGGAGGAGCGCAAGCGCGAGATCGAGCAGCTGGAGCGGGAGCTGACCGGTTGCATCGGCTGCGGCTGCCTGTCGATGACCGTCTGCCAGCTCCTCAACCCCGAAGACGAGCTCGGCGCGCGCGGTCCGGGACCGCACCGGCTGGGGCCGTCCGCCGACCCGCCGGCACACCCGCGACGCGAGCTGAAGGTGATCCAGTGACCCGCGTCCTGGCCGCGCTCCGCTCGTGGACGACCTCGGTGCCGCTGGCCGCCGCCGTGCTGCTCGCCGCCGTGTGGGGGCGCCACCCGGGCGTGTTCCTCGCCGTGGTGATCGCCATCGCGCTGGCCGGCGCGGTGCTCGCGGCCGTGCACCACGCGGAGGTGGTCGCGCACCGGGTCGGCGAGCCGTTCGGTTCGCTGGTGCTCGCGGTCGCGGTCACCGTCATCGAGGTCGGGCTGATCGTGACCCTGATGGTCTCCGGCGGACCGGAGACCGCGTCGCTGGCCCGCGACACCGTGTTCGCCGCCGCGATGATCACGATGAACGGCATCCTCGGCCTCTGCCTTTTCGTCGGCGCGGTACGCACCGGGCTCGCGGTGTTCAACGCCGAGGGCACCGGCGCGGCCCTGGCCACCGTGGCGACGCTCGCCACGATGTGCCTGGTGCTGCCGACGTTCACGACGAGCAAGCCGGGCCCGGAGTTCTCCTCGGCGCAGCTGACCTTCGCGGCGGTGGTCTCGCTGCTGCTGTACGGCCTCTTCGTCGTGACACAGACCGTGCGGCACCGCGACTTCTTCCTGCCGGTGGAGACCGACGAGCCGCGACCCGACGCGCACGCCGCGCCGCCGTCCACGCGCAAGGCCGGGGCGAGCCTGGCGCTGCTGCTCGTCGCGCTGGTCGGCGTGGTCGGCCTGGCCAAGGTCGAGTCCAAGTCGATCGAGGACGGGCTCGCGGCCATCGGTCTGCCGCACGCGTTCGTCGGCGTGGTGATCGCGCTGCTGGTGCTGCTGCCGGAGACCATCGCCGCGGTACGCGCCGCGCTGCGCAACCAGGTCCAGATCAGCATCAACCTCGCGCTCGGCTCGGCGATGGCCAGCATCGGCCTGACCATCCCGACGATCGCGGTGGCGTCGATCTGGCTGGACGGCCCGCTGCTGCTCGGCCTCGGCCCGACCCAGATGGTGCTGCTGGCCCTGACGGTGGTGGTCGGCGTGCTCACGGTCGTGCCCGGCCGCGCCACCCGCCTCCAAGGCGGCGTACACCTGGTGCTGCTCGCCGCCTTCATCTTCCTGGCGATCAACCCCTAGCGAGACGACGCGCCGCCGCGACGCGCGAGCAACCGCGGACGCGGGCAGACAGAGGATCAGCGCGCGAAGCGCCAGCGGGTCGCGCCGTGGGGTTCGGCACCGGCGACGCCGACGACCGTGTGGAAGGTGAAGCGGTAGACGTGCCACGGGGGCGGGCCGGCGCTGGGCGCGCTGAACGGCGCGGTCAGCGCGTCGCCCTCGACCTGGCACGGCCAGCCGCCCGCGCGGTAGCCGGCGGCGACCCGTTCGAGCGTCTCCGGGTCGGTGACCCGGGCGGCGCTGCCGTCCAGGACGAGGTCGATCCCGGGCAGGCGGGCGGAGATCGTGCAGAGCGGGTTGACGGCGAGGTCGCGGGCCTTGCGGGCGGCCGGGCTACTGGTGAAGTAGAGGTCGCCGTCGAGCCACTGCGCGCCCACGCCGGCGGCGTGCGGGGTGCCGTCGGGGCGGCACGTGCCGAGGAAGTGGGTGACATCGGCGGTGGGGTCGCCGGCGAGCGCGTCGCGGGCGCGGCTCCACTCCAGCGGGGCGTTGCCGTAGCGGTCGAGGTTGGTGGTCTCGGTGGGCTCGATGTCGGTCATGGTTGTCAGACTGCCCGAGGCCGGCCGACTCATCGGTCGTACGCGGCGAAAAGTGCCTGCCGGAGCCGCTCGTACTCGGCCGGCGTGCCGATCGCCGCGCGGTGCTCCGGGTGGAGCAGGTAGTGGTTGACCGCGTCGGCGAGGAACACCGGGTTGACCGCCACCAGCTGCGGCACCGGCGCGCTCTCCACCTTCCGCCACAGGCGGGCCACGCCGCGCCTGCGCACCAGGCCGGGCCGGGAGAGGCGGATCCGGTTGGGAGTCCAGCGTGACACCCGTGGCGTCGGCCCCACCGCGACCGCCTCCCAGGGCACCACGTACCCGCTGTTGACGTCGAACAGTCCCAACCCGTCCGGCCGCAGCTCGACGCGGGAAAGGTCGAGGAACGACGCCAGCACCCACGGCACGGAGAGCAGGAGCAAGAAGGTCACGAGCACGACTATCAGCACGGCGAGCCCGGTGAGGACCGAGTCCTCGCCGTCCGTGAAGTCGCGCAGCTGCGAACCGAGGAGGAACAGCGGAAGGGCGATCCCCGCCGAGGTCTGCGCGGCGACCTGGAGGTGTGCGGGCGGTGCGACGAACGCGCCGTCGCGGACGTCGAAGACCGCGGGGAACGTGGCCCGGCGCGTCCACAACATCACCGCGATCGTCCCGAACAGCACCACGATCGGCAGGGCCACGCCGACGACGAACGTCCGCACCGTCCCGCCGCGGTCGAACCGCCACCCGCCGGCGACCAGCCAGGACACCGCCACGAGTACGGTGGCCGCGATCAGCAGCCGGGCGCGCGTCCTCATGGCGTGCATTGTGGAGCCCGCGCGCCACTCCGGGCAAGATCGCACCTCAGGCCTTCGCGGCCCAGACCTCCGCCTCGAACTCCTTGCCCTGTTGGCGGGTCGCCTCGGGAAAGACCGTCCGATATGGATGCTCGTCGGACGGTATGACCCGTACCATCGTGTCGATCATCTCCTGTGGATCGTACTGATTGTCCAGATAGGAGCTGAAGTCCGGGCTGTCGAGCAGCGCGGTCTCCGGCCGCCACCACTCGTACATCGCCTCCACGCCGGTGTCGTTGAAGCCGGTGTGGAACGGGCCGGGGTTGATGGTCGCGACGCGGATGCCGCGCGGGCCCAGCTCGCCCCGCATCGCCCAGGCCAGCGCCTCGATGGCGTGCTTGGTCGCGGCGTAGACGCCGATCCACGGCCGGGTGCGGATACCCGCCACCGACGACACCCACACCACCTTGCCGCTGCCCCGCTCGACCATCCGCGGGGCGACCGCCCGGACCAGCTCCAGATGACCGAACACGTTCACCTCGAACGAGCGGCGGATCCGCGCCATCGGGATCTCGACGACCGCGCCCGCCTCCTGTACACCGGCGTTGAGCACGAGGATGTCGACGTCGCGGCGGGCGGCGTGCGCGCGGTCGGTCGGGTCGGTGACGTCGAGCTTGACGACCTCGAGCCGGGCCCGTCGCCGCCACGCGTCGGCGCGCAGGTCGCGTACCTGTGGCCACACCTCGGCGCCGGCGACCACGTCGTGGCCGGCGCGGGCCAGGCCGAGCGCGGCGCCCCGGCCGAGGCCGCTGCCCGCGCCGGTGATGAGGATCCGGCTCATGCGGGCGTCACCTCGACGACGAGGTGCTTGGTCACCGGCTGGCCGCTGTCCGGGCTGACGTCGGCGAGTCCACACAGGACGTTCAGCTCGGGCATGTAGCCGGCGGCGCAGCCGCGCGCGATCTCGTACCGGACGGCGCGGTACCCGTACGCGTGGCGGCGGGTGCCGTCCTTGGAGAAGCTCGTGACGTCGACGAGGTCGAACTCGCCGATCCCCCGCTCGCGCATGTCCTCCTCGTTCATGAAGACGACCGTGCGCAGTCCCTTGAGGCCGCGGTACCGGTCGTCGTTGGAGTAGATGCTGGTGTTGAACTGGTCGTGCGACCGCACGGTCGCGAGCACGAGCCGCCCCGCGCCGGGGTCGACGCCATCCGGCAGCGGCGCATGGGAGAACTCGGCCCGCCCCGACGGGGTCAGGAAGACGCGCTCGCGGGCGGGCTGGCGGATGCGGAAGCCGTGCGGGTGGCGGGCGCGCCGGTTGAAGTCCTCGAAGCCGTCGAGCACGCGCGCCATCGTGTCGCGGACGCGGTCGTAGTCGTCCACGTAGGACAGCCACGGCGTGCGGCTGTCCGGCAGCGTGGCCCGCGCCATGCCGGCGAGGATCGCGCACTCCGAGCGCTGGTGCGGCGAGCCGGGCTCCTTCATCCCGTACGAGATGTGCACCATCGACATCGCGTCCTCGACCGTGACGCCCTGCGGGCCGCCGGCCTGGACGTCCCGGTCGCTGCGGGCCAGGCACGGCAGGATCAGCGCGCGCTTGCCGTGTACCAGGTGGCTGCGGTTGAGCTTGGTGCTCACCTGCACGGTCAGGTCGCAGCCGCGCAGCGCCTCGGCGGTGGCGACGAGGTCGGGCGCGGCGAGCGCGAAGTTGCCGCCCAGCGAGACGAAGACTTTGACGTCGCCGCGGCGCATCGCGTCGACCGTCTCCACCACGCCGAAGCCGGGCTCGCGCGGCGGGTCGATGCCGCAGACCTCGGCGAGCCGGTCGAGAAACGCCTTCTCCGGGCGGTGGTTGACCCCGCAGGTGCGGTTGCCCTGCACGTTGCTGTGCCCGCGCACCGGGCAGGGGCCGGCTCCCTCGCGGCCGATGTTGCCGCGCAGCAGCAGCACGTTGACGATCTCGCGCACGGTGTCCATGCCGTGCTCGTGCTGGGTGATCCCGAGGCACCACGCGATGATCACGCGGTCCGACCGCCGGTACGAGTCGGCGAGCGCGCGGATCCCGGCCTCGTCGATCCCGCTGTCGTGCGTGAGCCGCGACCAGGGCGTGGCCGCCACGAGCTCGCGGTACCCGTCGAAACCGTGCGTGTAGCGGTCGATGAAGTCCCGGTCGAGCGCTTCCGGCGTCTCCAGGAGCGCCTTCGCCACGCCGCGTAGCAGCGCGAGGTCGCCGCCGATCCGCACCTGCACGTTCATCGTGCCGATCCGCGTGGTGCGGAACCTTGCCATGTCGGCGTACTCGTGCGGCACGATCGTGCGCCGCGACGCCGCCTCGATCAGCGGGTTGATGTGCACCAGCCGCGCGCCGCGGCGGTCGGCCTCGGCGAGCCAGGTGAGCATCCGCGGCGCGTTCGAGGCGGCATTGTCGCCCATCAGCCAGATCGCGTCGGCCTGCTCCCAGTCGTCGAGGTCGACCGTGCCCTTACCGGTGCCGATCGCCGGCGTCAGCGCCCGCCCGCTCGCCTCGTGGCACATGTTCGAGCAGTCCGGCAGGTTGTTCGTGCCGAACTCGCGGACCCACAGCTGGTACAGGAAGGTGGCCTCGTTGCTCAGCCGCCCGGACGTGTAGAACGCCGCCTGGTTGGGGCTGTCCAACCCGCGCAGCGTCTCCCCCACCAGCGCGAACGCGTCGTCCCACGAGATCGGCCGGTACGAGTCGGTGGCCGGGTCGTAGCTCATCGGCTCGAACAGCCGACCCACCGCCTCGAGGTCGTGGTCGTTCCATCCGGCCAGCTCGCCGACCGTGTGCGAGCCGAAGAACTCGGCGTCGGCACCGGCCGGCTCCAGCTCCCAGGCGGCGTGCTTGACGCCGTTTTCGCAGACGTCCAGCTTCAGCCCGTTCGGGTCGTCCGGCCACGCGCAGCCCGGGCAGTCGAAGCCGCCGTCCTCGTGGTTCATCACCAGCAGCGCGCGGAACCCTTCGACCGGCTCACCCGCGCGGGCCAGCACGCTCCCGACGCTGCGCGCCGCGCCCCAGCCGGCGGCCGGATGATGGTACTCGTGGCGCGAGTGGTGCCCGGTCGGCGCCGGGCCGCGGCCCAGCGCCGGCGTGCCGGGTGCGGCGGCGAGCATCCGGTCTTCCGTTGACGTCATCGTCCCCCCTCGTGTGGCCCGACCGTAGCCCCGGCGCGGGCGAGCCCGGGCGGTTTCCACGCCAGGCCGGGCCGGCCTCACCCACAGCGGGCGCCGAGGGGCTCACCTGGATGGCGCGGCTGCTCGTCGCGCTCGGCTTCCCGGTGAACGAGCGGCGCGGCTAGGCCCTCCACGAGGCCGCCGCTTTGCACGATCCTCCCGCGCGTGGGAATGTCGGAGCATGTACCTCGACGCGCTCCGCACCCTGCTGGCCCGGCACGTGCGGCCCGACTCGACCACCGCCGTCGAGGGCGTGCTCATCTCCAAAGTGGAGCGGCCCGCCCCGCCCTCGGCGTCGATGACCGGCACGGTGTTCGCGCTCATCGTCCAGGGTGCCAAGCGCCTCGCCCTGGGCGACCGCGTCTACGAGTACCGCGCCGGCCAGTACCTCGTCGCCTCCGTCGACCTGCCGGTCACCGGCCACTTCACCGAGGCGCCGGCGCTCGGCTTCGGGCTGACGCTGCGGCCGGAGACCATCGCCGAGCTGCTGCTGCGAGCCGGCCCGGCAGACCTCCCCCGCGCCGGCGGCCCCCCATCCGGCATCGCGGTGAGCGACGCGCCGGACGAGCTGCTCGACGCCGTCATCCGGCTGGTGCGCCTGCTCGACCAGCCACGCGACCGCGCCGTGCTCGCCCCGCTCGCCATCCGCGAGATCCTGTGGCGCCTGGTCACCGGCCCGCAGGGCGCGGTAGTCCGCCAGCTCGGCCTCGCCGACAGCAGCCTCACCCACGTCGCCCGCGCGGTGCGGTGGATCCGCGACAACTACCGCGAGCCGTTCCGCGTGGAGGACGTGGCGCAGCTGTCCGGCATGAGCGTGTCCGCCTTCTACCGCAACTTCCAGGCGGTGACCGCGATGAGCCCGATCCAGTTCCAGAAGCAGATCCGCCTCCAGGAGGCCCGGCTGCTGCTGGCCACCAACCCCAACGACGTCGCCCGGGTCGGCCACCACGTCGGCTACGACAGCGCGTCCCAGTTCAGCCGCGAGTACCGCCGCCAGTTCGGCGTACCACCCAGCCAGGACGCCGCCCGCCTCCGCGCCCCCGCGGCGCTCACCCTCCCCTAGACGATCTACCCCTGAGCTACCGCGACGTCCGCCGTGGTCCAGACCGCTGCTCCCGCGGCCTCACCCGTCCGCCGCTGCCCGCGGGAGCAAACGGTCCGCGACTGGCGCGGACGGGGGCAAATCTGCTTGAAGGCGTTGGCGCACCCTGGACTGGCGATCACGGTTCAGGCGCGGCGTCCCTGACCGTGAACCGCTCTAGGACGCGAAGGCGAAGGTGGCGTCGTCGATCTCGCGCAGTGTGCCCTCCGCGACCAGGTCGCCGCAGGTGGCCGCGATCTCGTCCAGGGAGACGTCGGTGTCCTCAAGGTAGGAGCGGATGTCCCAGGTCTTGAAGCACGAGGAGTCGCCGCCACAGCCGTCGAGGTGCACCGGCGCGCCCGCGCGTGTGGTGACCGTGTAGCCGATGCCGTGCACGAAGTACTCCTCGCCGCCGGGCAGGGTGCCGCGGCGTGGGGCCGCTCCGCGGATCACGCGGCTGACGAGCTCCTTTGTGGACGTGACGCCCAGGTGGTGCTCGACGGCGGCCTTGAGCTCGTGGAAGACGGCGACCGCGGCGCGGACCTCGGCTGCCGCGTCGGCCATCGCTCGCGCTGCCTGTCGCTCCTCCACGGCACCCCCAACGACCACGCGAAGCATAGCCGTTTCACCGATAGGCGGCCCAGGGCGCGACGCCCACCTTGACGGTATTGCCCAGGTCGACGCCGCCGTCCAGCGCGATCACCTGGGGCCGGTCGCCACCGGAGACGGTGACTTCCAGAAACTCGCCGAGCGTGGCCCGCACCGACGGGTCGGTGACGAGGTTGCGCCACAGCAGCGCGGTCGTCGCGCGTTCCCCCGGCTTGAGCGTGACCGTGGCCGGCGCCGCGTCGAAGCGGGGCACCGTGGCGATCCCCGACGAGCCTTCGCTCACCAGCACGTCGAGCGGGCGCCGGTCGCCGTCCAGGAGGCGCACCGCCGGGTGGCCGCGCACGGTACGCGTCGCGGCGCCGCAGTTGACCACCACGATCTGGAGCACCCGCAGCCCCATCGCGGCTTCCTGCTCGCCCTGCCGCACCGAGAGCCCGGACTCCGGGCAGGCCGCCGGGGTGGGCGAAGGCGGCGGCGCGGACGGCGGGGCCGTGCCAACCCCGGGCAGCGCCCCGCTGCCGCTCCACGAGACGGGTGACCTCGCGCCGTCACCCCGGGCCGCGTCCACCGCGACGATGGCGGCGACGACCAGGGCCGGCACGACGAGTGTCACCAGCGGCGCGAGCCGCCGGATCCGCGGCGAAAACCTCACGCGCAGAGCATAGAGTTCGATCATGCGTGCCGCGCCCGGCCCCACCCGCGCCGATGCCGCGACCACCGGCCTTGGGCTTGCACCGCGGGGCTGGCAGCGGAGGCCGGGGGTTTCGGCGAGCGCTGCGAGCCGCCGGCCGCCGCGGTCTCCGGCCGGAAATGCACCCCAAAAAACGCTCCGCTGCGCTCCACGTTTCCCCGGGGGCCCCGCGCGGCGGTCCGCAGGTGACGCGGGCCCGGGCAATCCGGCCTGTGAACGTCACGGTCCCGGCGTCGGGGACGTCCTGGTGAGCAGGCCGCGGGCGGCCGTCGTCACGGAGGGGCCGCCGGCCAGGCACCACAGGGCGATGACCGGGTCGCAGATCGCGCAGCCGAGCGACGAGTCGTGGGCGAACGGCAGGATGGGCTCGCCGCGCAGGTGGTGGACCACGTCCCAGGCGGTGTGCAGCAGCCAGCCGATCCCGATGAACGTCCACGACCCGAGGCCGCGGAAGGCGACGTAGACCATCACCGCCGTGAAGGCGATCTCGGCCACGCCCAGGCCGCCGCCGCTGAGGTAGGCGGCACCGGCGCCGGCGACCATCAGCGCGTTGAACGTGCGGCGGTGCGGCTCCCTGATCAGCGACATCAGGGTGACGTACAGGACACCGACGAAGAGTGGGACGACCACGGTCATGCCGCGAATCTACGAAGCCCGCGCGCCGCCGGGCAGTGGCCGAAGTGACAAGCACCAACGGGTACTGGCCAACATCGTGTTTGACTTCGGGGGTGGATCGACAACGACTCAGCAGCATCGCGCACGCGCACCACCCGATCGCGGCACCGGTCTCCGGGGTGAACGCGAACCGGCTCCTGCGCCGGGCCGACCGGCGGGCGGCCGCGCGGATCCTCGACCTGGGGTGCGGTGCGGGCGCGTGGGCGTTGCAGGCGCTCGCCCACTACCCCGACGGGCACGCCGACGGGGTCGACACAAGCCCCTACGCGCTGGAGCGGGCCGCCGAGGCCGCCGCCGCGCGGGGGCTGGCCGAGCGGCTGGCGCTGCACGAGCGGGACGCCCGCGCGTACGTGCCGGACGGTGACTACGACCTGGTGCTGTGCGTGGGCGCGACGCATGTGTTCGGCGGGTTCGGCGGCACGCTGCGGGAGGCCGGGCGGCACGTCAACGCGGACGGCATCCTGCTGGTCGGCGAGGGTTTCTGGCAGGTGCCGCCGACCGCCGCGGCGCTGGCCGCGCTCTCCGCCAAGCCGGAGGACTACAGCGACCTGGCCGGCCTGCTCGACCGGGCGGAGGAGGCCGGCTGGACGGCGCTGTACGCGCACGTGAGCGACGCCGCCGAGTGGGACGACTACGAGTGGTCCTGGATCGGGTCGCTGACCGAGTGGGCGCTCGACAACCCCGGCCACCCCGACTCCGCGGCCGCCCTCGCCCTCGCCCGCGAGCACCGCGAACAGTGGTTGCGGGGCTACCGCGACGTGCTGGGTTTCGTCACGCTCGTGCTGCGCCGCGCCTGATCACGGCCGGGTGCGGGGCCGGCGGCGGTGGCGCAGCCGCAGGCGGTGCGCGGTCCGGGCGGCCGCCGCCGGCCCGGCCACCGCCAGGTCGTGTACGAGCACGGCGCGGTGGGCGGCCCGCAGCTCCGGTCCGGGTATGACGCCGAGCTGCTCGGCCAGCAGCTCGCGCACGCACCGGAACGCGTCCAGCGCCTCCGCCTGCCGCCCGGACCGGTAGAGCGCCACCATCAGCCGGCACCACAGCGACTCGCGCAGCGGCTGCCGGGCGGTCAGGTCGCGCAGTTGCGGCACGAGGTCCGCGTGCACGCCGGCGGCCAGCAGCAGGTCGATGCGTCGCTCGGTCGCGGCGTACCACTCCTCGGCCAGCGCCGGCGCGTGCTCGGCGACGAGCGCGTCCGAGCCGACGTCCTGAAGCGGCTCGCCGTGCGCGCGCCAGCAGTCCAGGGCGCGTTCGAGCAGATCCAGCTCGGCCCCGCCCTCGGCGGTGCGGGCGGCGCGCAGGAGAGCGCGGAACCGGTACACGTCGACCGCGTCGGCCGGGACGGCGAGGGCATACCCGCCGGCGGTGCCGCTGATCACGTCCATGCCGAGGTCCTGCCGGAGCCGGGTCACCACAGTGGACAGTGCGCGGCGGGCCGGCGACGGGACGCCCTCGCCCCAGAGGTAGCGGGCCAGCGCGGCGGTGCCGACCGTGCGGCCGGGCGCGAGCGCGAGCGCGGTGAGGATCACCTGCCGGCGCGGGGCGGCGAGCGCGACCGGCCGCCCGTACGCGAGCACCCGCACCGGGCCGAGCAGGCCGACCTCCAGGGCACCATTCACTGCGGCGCGCATACCTACCAGCACCCGCCGCACGCCGGGCTGCTCTCCACACCCGGGTTGTAGCTCAACCTGACGTCCACCAGGGGGTCGTCGGTGGGGAGGGGCCGCACCGCGACGGCCGCGTTCGACACCGGGTCGCGCTCCACCTTCACGCAGACGACCCGCACCTTGTAGTCGGTGACCGCGCAGATGGCCGCGACGTCGGTGGGCAGGTAGGCCGCGCCGGCGTACAGCGTCGGCGCGGTCGGCGCGTACTCCTGGAGGCTCCGTACCTCGCCGCCGAGCTTCTCGACGTAGCGGCCGTACCCGTACGTCGGCCGCGAGTCCGCGGGGGCGGCGCAGTCGAGGTGCCAATCCAGCGTGAGGAACTGGTCCCCCGCCCTCAGCTCCGCCCGGTCGATGCCGCCGGTCGTACACGTCATGGGCGTCCAGCCGCCGAAGAGCCCTCCGCCACCGGCGGGGCCGCCGGCCCGCGCCGGGCCGGCGGTGGCCACCACCGCCACGGCGGCGGCCAGGAATGCCACTACTCGTCTCAACGCTCACTCCCTTCCGCCATCTCCCCGCCGGCCGGGCCGGGCGGCATGATCGCCCGCATCGCGCCGAGGGCCAGACCCAGCTGGAACCGGTTTTCCACACCGAACCGATCCATCAACCCCCGCAGCGTGTACGTCAGCGTGCGGGTGGACATCCCGAGATGCTTCGCCGCGGTGGCGTCCGTGTGCCCGTCGGCAAGCAACGCGACCACCGCCTTCTCCCGTTGGGTGAGCACGACCGTTGGTACTCCGTTTCGCCGTGGATCTGTCGCGCCACTCCATTGGCGGACAAACAAGGTGAGCAGGGACTCGACGGCGGCCGGGTCGGTGAACTCCCACGTGCCGCGGTCGAGGGCGAGCGGGTCGACGGCCACGAGGGCCACCCGCCGGTCGAAGATCATCATCTTGTACGGCAGCCGTTCGGCCAGTCGGTGTTCGCCGCCGAGCCGGACGAACTCCGCCGTGTACGCCGACGACCGGTCGCCGTCGGCGGGTGGCCGGCCGAGCGAGCGCACGCGCACCCGCCGGCGCAGCAGGTCGGCGTCGATGGCCGAGCCGATCGTCAGGGCGTCGGTGGTGAAGACCTGCTCCGGGTTCATCGCGAGGTGCTCGCCGCGCTCGACCGCCACGAGCTGGGCGATGCGCCGGCGGGTCGCACCAAGGTCCGGCAGCAGCCGCCCCTTCGCCGGCCCGGGCCGCGGTCCGCCCGGCTCGGCGCCGGCCATCGGGGCCAGCCGGCGCAGCGCGCGCCGCCGGACCGCCTCGACCGCCGCGTCCGGGGCGACCGCGCGCCAGCTGCCGGCGTCGACGCCGTGCGACGGCCCCGGACCGCCGCCTTGGACGAGGCCCGCGTCGACGAGCTCGTCGAGCGCGACCCGCACCCGGCGCGCGGCCAGGCCCAGGTCCGCCGCGACCTCGGCCGCGCGCTGGTCACCGAAGCTGACCAGGCACCGGTACACAAGGTCGGCGTCCGCGCTGAGACCCCAGCGGACCAGCGACGGAACGGCCTGGCCGAGCGTCAGCACCCCCGTGTTGCTGCCAGCCACCTACACCCTCCCCGTTGGATGGCGGTACGGACGCATACAAACACAGGGCGGCGGGGTTGTCTTTAATCACAAGATCGACTAAGGAGATCCGTTGCCAAATTCCGCAACGCGCGGGCCGGTAGGGTGAGGTGAGGTACTCAGGCTCTTCTCAGAGCCCGCGGGGGAGCATGGGGGGCATGGCGGCAACGCGATCACGGTGGCGCCGGTGGCGGCTGCCACTCGTCGCGGCGGTGGCCGTGGTGGCCCTCGCGGTCGTGGGGCTGCACGGGCGCCTGCCCGACCCGGGCGAGGTCCTCCGCGACATGGCCGGCGCCGACTACGGCTGGCTCGCGCTCGCCGCGTTCCTCCAGGCGGTGTCGCTCGTCGCGTTCGCGTACCAACAGCGGCGCATCCTCTCCGCCATGGGCGTGCGGCTGGGCCGCCGCGACGCGGTGGGGATCACCCTGGCCAGCACCGCCATCTCCATCGCGCTGCCCGCGGGCGCCGTCGCCTCCACCGGCTACACCATCCGGGAGTACGAGCGGGCCGGCGCCACCCGCCAGCTCAGCACCGCCGCCGCGGTCGTGTCCGGGCTCACCGCGATCGGCGGCCTCGGCCTGCTCTACGTCACCTGGGCGGCCGCGATCGTGGCGCAGAAGTCGACGGCGTTCGAAGACTGGCGGCCGCTCGCGGTCGTGGCCGTGCTCGCCGCGCTGACCGCCGTGGCCGTCACGGCCGGGCGCCGGCTGGCCCGCCCCGGCCGGGCCCGCCGCGGCCGCGACGTCGAGGGCCGCGTGTTCCGCGCGGTGCGGCGGCTGATGGTGCTCGCGCGGGACGCCTGGCGGGCCGGCGCCGACCTGCGCGCCCGCGACTGGGCGGCCGGGCTGGCCTACGCCACCGTCAACTGGCTGGCCGACATCGCCTGCTTCGCCGCCACCGCCCGCGCGTTCGACCTGCGGATCAGCATCGGCACGCTGGCCGCTATCTACCTCGCCGTGCAGATCGTGCGGCAGGTGCCGCTCACGCCCGGTGGCGCCGGCATCGTCGACACCGCGTTCATCGCCGGGCTCACCGCCGCGGGGGCGACGGCGGTGAGCGCGACCGCGGCGGTCCTGGCCTACCGCCTGCTCTCCACCTGGCTCGTCATCCCCGCGGGCGGCGTAGCGGCACTCCTGCGCCGCTACGCGATCGCCCGCGCGGCCGCCTCAGCTGAACGAGACCGAGTAGCTGTTGGTGGTGAAGTCGAGGCCACCGGCGGACGAGGTGATCTCGTACCCCAGCTGCACGTCACCGACGGTGATGTCGCCGAACCAGCCACGGCTCCGGATCCAGTTCATGACGGCGAGAACGTCCACGCTGCCCGCGTTGGTGTTACCGCTCCGGATGAACGAGAAGACCTGGTTCGCACCGTTCGATCCCGAGTAGACCTGCCACGTGTGGCCACCGACGGTGGCGGTGGTCTGAAGTGAGCCGAGCGGGCCGACCGGGCCCACCTTGTTCAGCCACAGCATGATCTCGTAGGCGTGGTTGTTGTCCCAGATGTCGTACGCCGTGGCGTACGCGCCACTGTTGGGCACCGTGACGTTGAAGCTGCTGGTGAGCGTGCGCAGCGAGCTCAGCGTGCGGTTCACGTTGCGGGTCGCGTTGGGGTAGGACTTGACGCCGCCCGTGTTCGGGTGGTTGGCCGTCACGCCCCAGTTGCTGAACGAGTTGGCCCAGATCGTCTGCGTGCCCGCCCCGCTGCCCCAGATGTTGTTGTAAAGCGTGTAACCGCCGTTGGTCCACGTCCCCCACTGCTCGGACGAGGTCCACGCCACCCCACCCGGCGGCCGCGTCGTGGGCGGCGCGGCGGTCGTGGGGTTGGGGCTGCCCGGCGTGGTCGCGCCCGTGCAGGTCACCCCGTTCAGCGTGAACGACGTGGGCGTGGAGTTCGTGCCGTTCCAGGTGCCGTTGAAGCCGGGCGTGACCGTCGCGTTGGTGGCGAGGCTCGCGTTGTAGGTCTGGTTGCTGACCGTGACGTGCGCGCCGCTCTGGCTGAACACGCCGTTCCACCCCTGGGTGACGGTCTGCCCGTTGGCGAAGTTCCACTCCAGCCGCCAGCCGTTCAGCGGGTCGCCCAGGTTGGTGACGGCGGCGTTGGCGGTGAAGCCGCCCGGCCACTGGTTCACCGTGTACGCGACCCGGCAGCCGGTGGCCGCGCTCGCCTGGGCGGCGGCCACGACCGCCAGCCCGGTCGCCAACGTCAGCACGGCCGCCAGGGCCATGCCGGTACGTGGTCTCATGCCGATACCCTTCTATATAG
Source organism: Phytohabitans sp. LZ39 (assembly GCF_059359075.1). Classification (NCBI taxonomy): domain Bacteria; kingdom Bacillati; phylum Actinomycetota; class Actinomycetes; order Micromonosporales; family Micromonosporaceae; genus Phytohabitans; species Phytohabitans sp. LZ39. The sequence goes on from NZ_JCADBM010000011.1 coordinate 94,362, forward strand.
TTGGACGTCCATACAAACTGTGCCAGCCCACAAGGACGACGACAACCATCAATATTGTGGAATCGTCGGCGTGCCCTTCACCGGAAGCCACCCCGCCGCCGTACTCCCCCTGATCCGGTGGGGCCTGCCACCCTCCGCCCTGGTGATCGGCAGCATGGCGCCCGACCTGCCCTACTACCTACCGGCGCCGGTGGACGGCGCCACCACGCACAGCCTCGCCGGCGTCTTCGGCGCCGACCTGGTGCTCGGCCTCGTCATGCTGGGCGTGTGGCAGGCCCTGCTCGCCCCGTTCGCGGCAGCGATCGGCCCGGCGGCGCTGCGCGACCGCCTCCACCCACCGGCACCCGGCCGCCCGCGCCCCGCCGCCCGCGCCGTGCTGGTGGTGGTCGCGCTGACGCTGGGCGCGGCCACGCACGTGGTGTGGGACTCGTTCACCCACGTAGGACGGTGGGGCCCGGCGCACATCGACTGGCTCGCCGAGTCGCACGCCGGCCTGCCCGGCTACCGGTGGGCCCAGTACGCCAGCGGCGTCGCGGGCGCGGCCGCGATCGCGCTCTGGCTGGCCCGCTGGTGGCGCGCGACTTCCCCGACCGCTCGCCGCCCGGCGGCACCGCGCGCGGTCGCCGCGGCGAGCTGGACGCTCATCGCGCTGGCCACCGCGACCGGCGCCCTTTTCGCCGCACTCCCCGCCCTACGCGACGCCGACCACCGCGACGCCGCCTTCCTGGCCATCACCCGCGGCGGCGGCGCCGGCCTGCTGACCGCCGCCCTCTGCGCGACACTCGTCCTGCCCGCCCGCGTCCGCGGCACCTTCTAGCGCGCTCTCCATCTCCGATCCCGCGGCCTCACCCTTCGCTGTTGGTCTCGGTCACCCCTCTGGACGGGTGAGGCCGCGGGAGCAGCGGTCCGGACCACGACGGACATCGCGGTAGCTCAAATCTCTTTCTGGATGAACGCCACCCGACTCCGGCGCTAGAGCGCGGGCTTGACGAGGATCTTGCCGGTGGCGCGGCGTTCGTCAAGCTCGGCCACCGCCTCCGCGGCCCGCTCCAAGGGGTAGGTGCGGCCCAGCGGCGGGTCGAGGCGACCCGCCTCCAGCAGGGGCAGCAGGTCGGCCCACTGCTCACGCAGGTAGCCCGGCCGGGACTGCCAGAAGGCGCCCCAGCCGACGCCGACGACGGAGATGTTGTTGAGCAGCAGGCGGTTGACCTTCACGGTCGGGATCTCGCCGCCGGTGAAGCCGACGACCAGCAGCCGGCCCTCGGGCGCGAGGCTGCGCATCGAGTCGGTGAAGCGGTCGCCGCCGACCGGGTCGACGACGAGGTCGACGCCGCGGCCGCCGGTGCGTTCCTTCACCGCGGCGCGGAAGCCGTCCGCCAGCACCGCGTCGTCGGCGCCCGCGGCGCGGGCCACCGCCGCCTTGTCCTCAGTGGACACCACGGCGATCACCGTGGCGCCCGAGGCCTTGGCGAGCTGGATCGCGGCCGTGCCGACGCCGCCCGCCGCGCCGTGCACGAGGACCGTCTCGCCGGCGCGGAGGGCACCGCGGCGAAGCAGTCCGAAGTGGACGGTGAGGTAGTTCATCGGGAGCGCCGCGCCCACCTCGAACGGCACGGTGCCGGGCAGCGGGAAGACCATGTCGGGCTCGACCGCCACCACCTCGGCGAAGCCGCCGAAGCCGGGGAACGCGGCCACCCGGTCGCCCGCCGCCAGGCCCGACCCCTCGGGCGCCGCGCGGACCACGCCGGCCACCTCGCAGCCGAGGATGAACGGGGGCGGCGGCTTGATCTGGTACTGCCCGCGGGTGAGCAGCGTGTCGGGGAAGGTGACCCCCGCCGCGACCACGTCCACCAACACCCGGCCGTCGCCGGAGGGCTCCGGGACGTCACCGACCTCGATCGACCCCGGCCCGTCGAGCCTCGTCACCCGTGCCGCACGCATCCCCGCACTCTAGCCGCGCGCGGGCGGCTCGGGGCGCGACTGGACCTCAAGGATGCTTGAGGTCATAAGGTCATGGTCATGGGCGACATCCGCGGGGACCGTAAGACCTTCTTCAACCTGCTGGTCAGCACGCTGCTGGTCTCGGTGATCAACTTCACGGTCTGGTTCGCGATCACCTTCTACGTGTACCTCCAGACCCGCTCGGTGTTCGCCACCGGCCTGATCTCCGGCATCTTCCTGGCGCTGACCGCGTCGACCGGCATCTGGTTCGGCAGCCTCGTCGACCACCACCGCAAGAAGACGATGATGCAGGTGTCGACGGTCGCGTCGCTGGCGCTGTACACGGTGGCGTTCGCGGTCTACCAGCTCACCCCGAAGCAGTCCTTCACCGACCCGGCCAGCGTCGCGCTGTGGGTGGTGGTGCTGCTGCTGATGTTCGGCGTGATCGCCGGCAACATCCGCACGATCGCGCTGCCGACCCTGGTCACCGTGCTCATCGAGGAGGAGAGCCGGGGCCGGGCGAACGGCTTGGTCGGCACCACCACCGGCGTGACGTTCCTGGTCACGTCCGTCATCAGCGGCGTCCTCGTGGCGGTCGGCGACATGTTCTGGGTGCTCGTCCTCGCCCTCGCGGTGCTCACCCTCGCGGTCGGCCACCTCTCGCTCGTGGCGGTGCGGGAGCCGGCGCCCGCTGACTCCTCGGTCAGGCGTACGGTCGACCTGCGCGGCACCGTCGGGGTGGTGCGCGGCGTACCGGGGCTGATGGCGCTGATCATCTTCTCCGCGTTCAACAACCTGCTCGGTGGCGTCTTCATGGCGCTGATGGACGCGTACGGCCTGTCGCTGGTCTCCGTGCAGGCGTGGGGGCTGCTCTGGGGCGTCCTGAGCACCGGCTTCATCGTGGGCGGCCTGCTCGTCTCCCGCACCGGCGTGGGCGCCAACCCGGTGCGCCTGCTGCTGGGCGTCAACCTTCTGCTGTGGACGGTCACCCTCCTCTTCCCGGTGCGCTCGTCGATCGTGCTGCTCTCCGCCGGCATGTACCTGTACATGCTGTTCGTTCCGTACGCCGAGGCGGCCGAGCAGACGATCCTCCAGAAGGTGGTGCCGTACGAGCGGCAGGGCCGGGTGTTCGGCTTCGCGCAGAGCGTCGAGCAGGCGGCCTCCCCACTGACCGCCTTCCTCATCTCGCCGGTGGCCCAGTTCGTGTTCATCCCGTTCATGACGGACGGTGCCGGCGCCGACGCGATCGGCGGCTGGTTCGGCACGGGCCCTGAGCGGGGGCTGGCGCTCGTCTTCATGCTGACCGGCGCGATCGGCATCGTGGCGACGGCGGTCGCGTTGGGCAGCAGCCCGTACCGCCGGCTGGCCGACCGCTACGCGGAAGCTCCAGCCCCCGTACCCGTGTCAGGGCTGTAGCCACCAGGGGCTGGTGTACGCCACGCCGAAGTCGTTGCACGGGTGGCCGGCCGGACCGGGCGTGCCGTTGGCCGCCGCCGGGTCGGAGACCCGCAGCACGACCCAGTTGCCGTCCGCGGCGTTCAGCGGCACGGTGAAGTCGGCGACCGTGCCGTTGACGGTGTCGACGACGTCGACCACGGTCGGCGCCGACGTGCCGGGCCGCAACACCTGGATCCGCAGCGGCTTGCCGTCCCACGCCGCGCCCCGGTCCACGTCCACCAGGAAGCGCACGTCGGCCGACGCGGTGCCGAGCACGCCGCCCATCCGCACCCCGTTGGCGGTGGCGTCCACCCGCAGGCCGGAGACCCGGGTGGCGAACACGCGCCGGGCGGTCATCGCCGCGAACACCGCGTCGCGGGTGTTCTCGGTGACCCACATGCCGCTGCGGCCCAGGCCCTCGTGGAAGCCCCACGAGGTGCCGTGCTCGTCGGTGACGCCGGTCAAACCCGGCCGCCACCCCGCGTTGAGGCAGGCGACCAGCGGCGAGGTCATCCCGGACGACCAGCCCTCGAAGAGGTAATCGTCGCCACGGTTGAACATCTCCAGCCCCACAAGCTGGGCGCGGGCCGAGGCATTCAAAGAGAAGTTGTCGAACCGGCCCACCTCGCGCCCCGGGTGGTTGAAGCTCGCCAGCCCGCCTGAGCGACCGGTCAGCCAGCTGTACAGGTTGCCGGGACTGCTCGCCCGCAGCAGGTCCGCGAACTCGCTGGTGTTCCAGACGTTGATGTGCCCCTGCAACGGGTGCGACCACTCGAAGCCGCGGATCGCCGTGAACTGCCCCGGGTCGTTGGCGGCGTTGGCCAGCTCGCCCGTGGTCCGCCACTCGCCCGAGCTGAGCCCCTCGATGGCGAAAAGCGTGGCGTGGTCGGTCAGCGCGGCGACGTCGAGGCCCGCCTCCCGCATCGAGGCGAAGGCCGCGGCGGCGCTGCCGTCGCCGTCGGACATGACCGTGTGGTTGTGCATGTCGGCGTGTACCAGCGTTGTGCCTTGGGTGATGGCCGACGCCCGCGCGGCGCCGGCGGCCGCCGCGGCGGCCATCTTCGTGTTCGCGCGGGCCGCGCCCGGCAGGGCGGCCAGCATCAGCGCGCCGCCGGCGCCGGCCAGCAGCGCGCGGCGGCCCAGGGCCGTGATGTCGACGTGGCCGTACGGCACGCCCTCGCGGGGTGCGTGATCGTGGTGGCAGTGATGGGGGTCGCGTCCACTCATAGAGAAACATCAGCAAATCGCGATACGACGGCGCCACCGCGCCGAGTCGTCCGCAAAGCGAACATTGCGGTACCGGTAAGGTCGCGTCGTGCAGCAGACACCCGCTGACCTGGACACCGTCCGGCGGCTCGCCGCCCAGGTCGACACCACCGCGTTGTGCGACGTCACCCCGGACATCCGGGTGATGTCGCCCGCCCTGCGCTGCCGCTCGGCCAACCCGGCGCTGTGCGGGCCCGCGATCACGGTGCGCTGCCGCCACGACTTCCTCGGCGTCATCCAGGCCATCGAGCGGGCCGCGCCCGGCGACGTCGTCGTGGTCGACGGCGGCGGCCACGAGACCGCCCTGGCCGGCGAGCTGTTCGCCCGCGCCGCGCTCGCCAAGGGGCTGGCCGGCATCGTCGTGGACGGCGGATACCGCGACCTCCGCTTCGTCGCCGCGTGCCCGCTGCCGGTCTACAGCCGGCACGTCACGCCGGCCGCCGGCACGACCGTCCGCCCGGCCACCGTCGGCGGCCCGGTCAGCTGCGGCGGCGTCCGCGTCGGCGCTGGCGACATCGTGATCGCCGACCACGACGGCATCGTGGTGCTCGACCCGGCCACCGCGGTCGCGTCACTGACCGCCGCGGCCGCCGTCATGGAGACCGAGGCCCGCGTGGCGGCGCGGCTGTCGGACGGCGCCACCCTCACCGACTGCCTCGACGTGGCGGCACACCTCGAGCGGCTCACCCGGGGCGAGCCGTCGAAGCTCCGCTTCACCGTCTGACCAGCCGCCGGCAGAGTCGCCTTCACCGTCTGACCGACCGCTCCGGCACGTACCAGCTGCCGGCCTCGCCGGGCCGGGCGCCGGGCGCGTCGCCGAAGTAGACCGGCCCGCGGATCCGCACCGCGACGGCGATCATGTAGACGTCACCAATCGCGGCGACGGCGTTGACGAACAGGCCCAGCAAGGCGAACATCGACAGCCCCACCGAGCCGAACGCGACCAGCGGCAGGGCGAGCGCCGGCAGCGCCACGAGCGGCGCCGCGAGCACCACCACCATCGACGCCCGCGGCAGGAACCAACCGGGCGCGTCGGCGTAGGCGTACCAGCCCTTGAACCCGAACACCGGGCGCGTCCCGGTGAAGGCCCACAGCAGCACTCCATGTATCGCCTCGTGCGCGACGAGGGTGAGCACGGGCGTGGCGACGAGGCCGCCGACCAGAACGGCGAGGAACACGGCGGGCGCGGTGTCACGGGCGTCGACCGTCCACCCCTCCGGGCGCACCAGCCCCGCGGCGAACCCGAGCGCGACGACCGATGCCAGGCCCCACGGCAGGGACAGCCACGACAGCGTGCGCCGCAGGCGCGGGTTGCCGTGCAGGCGCAGCGTCCCGCCCAGCACGAACCCATCCGGCAACGACCGACGCGCGCGCATACGGCACGGTACCCGCGCGCCATCCACCGCGGTGGGCCCGTCGCCGGGTGCGCGCGCGTCGCCGTCGACCGGCTTCGCCGGCCCGGGTGGCGTTGGTGTGGCTACCGCATCAGCCGCTGGTGGATGCGGCGACCGCCGGCGGTGGCACGCCGGCGGGCTGGGCCGCCTCGGCGGCGAGCCGCCGGATCCCGCGTTCGGCGAAGATCAGGGGAACCAGGCCGAAGACGCCGAACGATATGTCGACGATCTGCCATCCCCACGGGATCCCGCGGATCGGACCGGCGATCAGGGCGAGCGGCACGACCGCCACGCAGGCGATCATCCCGAAGTGCACCACCCAGATGTTTCGCACGGGATCCCGCAACGGCCCCCAGAACGCGACCGCGATGACGAGATGCGCGAACGCCAGCCAGTCCGTGCCGTACGCCATGAACGGGTAGTCCCGGTTGGTCGCGACGATGCCCTCGTGCGCGCGGTCGACCCAGTCGACGAGCCCGGGCAGGTGGTCGGGCGCGGGCGACCAGTCGGCGTGGATCAGCCGCACCAGCAGACGGGTCTCGGTCTCGAGCGGAAACGCGGTGACGCCGCTGACGACGAGGCCGACCACGAACACCACGAGCCACACACGGACGCGGGTCAGGGTGCGCATGGGCGGAGCGTAACCCGACCGCCGGTGCCACCCGCCGCGCCGCGGTCGATCTCCACAAAGTCTTCACGGTTCGGCCCCGCCCGCGGCTCAGCGCGCCAGGAACTCGCGTGCCCCCCGGAGCCGGCCGGCCAGCCGCGACTGAGTCATGGCACAGTCCAGCCGCACGTCGAGGCCGCCCGCCAAGCCGCTCCCGGCCCGCAACCCGGTCGGCAGCGCGGCCTCGTCGAGCCCGTCGCGGCGGGCGATGAGCACCCCCAGCTCGTGCCGGCTGACCGCGTCGGCGCCGGCCACGTGGTGGATTCCCGGGTACGGCGAGGCGGCCAGCTCCAGCAACGCCGACGCCAGATCCTCGACGTGGATCGGGCACCGCACGTCGTCGGTGAACAGCACACCGCCCGAGGCGCCCGACGCCAGCGCCCGCACGTGCGCCTCGTGCGGCGAGTCGCCGTTTCCGACGATGAGCGAGGTGCGGGCGACGACGGCGCCGGGATCGAGGCCCATGACCGCGGTCTCGGCCGCCGCCTTGGCGGCACCGTAGGGTGTGGTCGGATCGGGTGGGCACGCCTCGTCGTAGCGGTCCGCGAGCCCGGAAAACACCGCGTCGCTGGAGACGTGCACAAGCCGCGCCCCCACCGCCACGGCCGCCGCCGCGACATGCGTGGCACCGTCCGCCGTGGTCGCCCAGTCGGCCTGCCGGTAGGCCGCGTTGACGACGGCGGCGGGCCGGAGCCGCTCGACAAGAGCGGTCACGTCGTCGCGACGCCTGATGTCCAGCGCCCGCCAGCCGACGCCCGCGAGGTCCGGTCGGTGGCGGTGAAACGTCGCCGCGACCCGCGCACCCGCACCCAGCGCCTGCCGCACGACCTCCCGCCCGAGCAACCCGCTGCCACCGACCACGAGAAGATCCATCGCCGCCACGGTAGCGGGCCGCCTATCCGGCCAACTAGATCCTCTCCTGGAGCCTCCGGCCCCAGACCCCCTCAGAGACGGGGAAGAGCTCGCGGGGATGACCCTTGACCGGCGGGCCGCCTCGTAAATCGTGACCCCAAGCGAAGCGCTCCGTGGCGAATTTTGGCCCCTATAGGGGCCATTTCTCGCCACGGACGCGCTCGGGCTGGCTTGTCGCGCGGAGGTCGGGGGATCTCGGCGAGCCGCCGGGCGCCGCGGGAGCGGCGGTCCGCGGTCTAGACGCGGCGGGCGTCGGCGAGGAGGGCGCTGTCGGCCGCAGGGGCTGAAGCCAAGCTCGACCGCTTCGCCGACCGGGAGTGGCTCGCTCTCGCGGCCGAGCAGGTGGACGCAGCCGGCCAGGTGGTAGCGCGGGCGGCCGTCGATCACCAGGACGTCGGCCGTCGTGCGGGCGATACGGGCGGCGTCGGCGGGCGAGACGTACTGCGCGGCGGGCTCGGCCGGCGGGTAGTCGAGCGGCTGGCGCGTGTCGAGCGGCTGGTGGGCCTGGTACTCGACGTCGGGCTCGGCCACCGCGACCCACATCCAGAGCCATTTCGAAATAGGTGAGAGGTGGGTGGTCGCGACGGCCACTCCGCACGAATGGTCGGCGATCTCGGCGCGTTACCCGTTAGCGGATAACGCAGGGGTGACCGGGACCAACGGCGGACGGGTGCGGCCGCGGGAGCAGCGGTCCGGACCACGACGGACATCGCGGTAGCTCAAGTCTCTGTCTTATATAGGGGTTTCAGGGCCTCCGGTACGTGAACAAGACGCCAGCCCCCGACGAATAGGCGAAAAGCGCGGTGTCACTGAAGAACGGGTCGCCGCCGATGCTGCCGCACGTATGTCCATACCGATGTCGCGACCAGCAGCAGGGTGGTGGTGACGGTGACCCATCCGACCCGGATCGGTCCGTGGTGGAACGTGCCCAACAGGCCGATCGCCCAGCCGCCGGCCGCGACCATGAGCAGGCCGTTCGCGCCCGAGATGCTGGCGGTGCGCCCGGCCGAGCGGACCGCCGGCAGGACGGGAAGGCGACATAGCGCAATCCATGTGACGTGCAGGGCCGCGGCGGTCAGTGCCCCCGCGCCGAGGAGCGCGAACAATCCCGGCAGGGATCCTTCGGTCAGATAGGTCGTCGTGTTCCGCGCGAATTGCAGGGCGCCCCAGCCGGCCGTCGCGAGCGCGGCCACGGGCACCAGCACCACGCGCGTGGCGAGGAGGGTCGCGGCCAGGGTCGCGCGGGCGGCGCCGGCCACGATGACGGTCATCGCACGCGCCCAGCACCACGTCCAGTTCACCGCCCAGACGAAGCCCACCTTGCACCAGTACCAGGCGCGCAGCAGCGCGTTGCCGGCCATGACCGTGGCGGCGTGGGCCGCGAACGCGACCGTCTCGGCGAGGGCCAACACCGCCCGACCGATCCGATCAGGCAGCTGCTGGGCACCGGTCAGTCGCCGTGGTGGGCGGCGCCGCGGCGTCGCGATCCTTCTCGGCGGATCGGGGCGCGAGAAAGGCCCTTCACGGTACGGCAGCGTCCAGTCGGCCGTACGCGCGATGGCACCGCAGGTGGCGATCAGCAGCGCCAGCGCGGCGGCGGCGCAGGCGAGGACGAGCACCGCGTTCGACACCCCGGTGGGCAGGTCGACCAGGTGGCGAGCACCGGGTACCACGGCCGCGGCCGACACCGCGAGCGCGGCGGGCGCGACGGCGAAGACGCTGGCGACGAGCGCGGCCGCGGACCCGACGTCCGCGCGTTCGAGCGCGTCCTGCGCGAACTGGAGCAGCCAGGCGACGGCGGTCGCCACGACGAGCGCGGTCCAGATGAGCTGAAGCCGGCCGCGGTCGGACGCTTGAAGGAGCAGCGCGCCGCCGCCGGCGAGGACCCAGCCGGCCAGGGCGTACGCGGCGAGGGCGCCGAAGCGGCGCAGCGGAAGTGCCACGACCGCACCGCCCAGCGCGACCGCGGCGAGAAACACCGGCAACGCGTCGTCGACTGCGGCGGTGAGCAGGAAGGCGAGGCAGACGGCGGCCCGCCACGCGAAGGCCAGCACCGGCCTGAGCCGCCTCGGCTCCGCTCCGGCGAGGGGAAGGAACCGGTCGTGGCTGTGGCAGTAGACGTCGACGTCGTCGATCAGCTCGGCGTCACAGCCTTCTTCGCCACAGCCGGCGGCGGAACGGAAATCACGAGCGCTCGTGATCGGAGCGGTGAGGGTGGTCATGATGGGCCTCCGGACGGGACGTCTCGGGCCTGTCTCGGCTCGTGCCGAACATGGTTCTCCGCCATTTCCGCCCCCGGAACATCTGTGTGCGTGGACCTCGATAACGAAACGCAACGCCGCGTCAGCCGGGTGGAATACACGAATGCCATATCGGTTCGGGTCGCACCGCCAAATGGGTTACCGCAATCAAGCACCTCACGATTTCCCGCTGTCGATCTGTCGGTGTTCAGACAATGCAGCCCGACAGAGATCAATGATCGTGGGGCCGTCGGAATTTCACATGGCGAAGTGGCGCGTGACGACGGCGCCCTCCATCCACGTCTCAGGCCGAGAGGGGCACCCACGTCCCGTGTTCGACGGACCGGAGGGTCGATGACAGGCCGGCCTCTTCGAAGGCTTGCTCCAGGTCGGCGCGGCCCTCCGAAAAATGCGCCCAGCCGTCGTAGTGCGCCGGAACCACGATTGCCGCGTCGAGGACCGCCGCCGCCGCGGCGGCTCGGCGGCTGTCCAGCGTGAGGGGGCGGCCGGCGAACCTCGCCGGCACTCTGGCCGCCCCGGCGAAGAGCACGGCCACGTCGATCCGCGGCGCGCGGCGGGCGATCTCGGCCACCGTCCGGATCGAGGCGTTGTCGCCGCTGACGTACACCGTGGGCAGGTCCTGTCCGGACAGGACGAAGCCGGTGACCTCGCAGATGACGTTGCCGTCGCTGTCTCGCTCGGCGTCCTCCGGGCCGTGGACGGCGGGCACCGCGAGCACCGTCAGCTCGCCGCCACCGTCCGGGCGGGGCAGGGCGTGGGTGGCCCAGGGGGCCAGACCGACCGCCGGCGGGCCCAGCCGGCCGGCGGTCACCGGACCGGTGAGCAGCGCCGGCGCGGCCAGCGCGAAGGCGCGGCCGCGCTCGTCGAGGTTGTCGAGGTGGACGTCGTGGCTGACCAGCACGAGATCGACCGGTCCGAGCCCGCCCTCGGCCACGACCGGCCCGGCGGTCTTGGTCAGGTAGCCGCGCGGTCCGGCGTCGTCGAAGGTCGGGTCGGCGACGATCCGCAGACCGCCGAGGTCTACGACCGTGGTCGGTCCGCCCAGGACCACCGCGGCGCACTCCTGCCGTGCCAGCTGCGTGTCCGTCACAGGCCCTAACCTATCGGCATGAGTGACGCGGACGACGTGCGACGGCTGGCGCTCGCGCTGCCGCACGTGGTCGAGATCGACAGCGACGGCTTCGACTTCCGGGTAGGCGACAAAGGGTTCGTCTGGTCCTACCCGGAGCGCAAGCCCGGCCAGCCGCGCGTCATCCGCACCGACATCGCCGTGCTGTACGTGGGCGACGAGGCGGAGAAGCAGGCCCTGCTGCTCGGCGAGCCGGACCTCTTCTTCACCACGCCCGGCTACGACGGCCTGCCCCTGGTCATGCTGTGGCTGGAGCGGGTCGGCGTCGACCGCCTCACCGAGCTGGTCACCGACGCCTGGCGGATGCGCGCGCCGCGGGAGCTGGCCGGCGACCTGGACGGCGGCCCGCATGTCTCTGCGTGACCGGCTCACGCACCCGGACGACGAGGTGCGCCTCGACGCCGCCCACCTGGCCGGCGCCTCCGGCGACCTGGGGCTGGTGGACACGCTGCTCGACATGGCCTTGCACGACAGCGCCGAGGTCCGCACGGTCGGCGGGCTCGCCGAGGTGTACGAGCACGTGGGCGACGCGGCCGCCGGGGCGCTGGGCGGCATACTCGGGCGGCGGTCGGAGCACGACCCGCGGATCCGCGCGGCCGCCGTCGACCTCGCCCACGACGACGAGCGGGTGGCCACCCTCCTCTACTACCTCGGGCGCCGCTACGAGCCGCTGCGGCGGGAGCTGGAGACGCATCCGGAGGATCGCGTGCGGCTGCGGGCGGTCAACGCCGTGCTGTCGACGCACCGCACGCGGGAGTTCAGCGCGCGTTTCCTCGCCGACAGCTCGCCGGCGGTCCGGATCGAGGCGCTCAACGTGCCGAAGAACGTCCTCGACCGGGACGCCTGCCTGCGCCTCATGCGCCACGACCCCGAGCCGCGGGTACGGGCGGCGGCGGCCGAGACGCTGAGCTACACCTCGGTCCCCGCCGCGCCGTTCGTCGAGGCGGCGAAGGTGGAGACAGCCCCAGGACCGCGGGCCGCGCTGCTGTCCTGCTTCGCCTACCGCCTCGGCGAGCCGGGCGTCGTGCGGGCCGTCGTCGGCTTCCTCGCCGAGGACGCGCCGCCCGTCCGGCGCAGGGCGGCCGAGCTGCTGCGCGGCGTCGCGGACCCGGTGGTGGCCGCCGCGATCGCATTGCGCGTGCTTGTCGAGCCGGACGGCTGGGTGCTGAGCAACCTGCTGGCGTACAAGCACCTGCTCGCCCTCGCGCCGGAGCTGCGCGGCCTGCTCGAGCGCATGCTCGCCGAGGCACGCGGCGACGGGGACCGGTGGCGGCTGTCCACCGCCCTCGCGGCGCCGTCCGCGCCTTCCCCGCCCGGCCCGGCCGGCGAGCTGGACGAGCGGCAGCGGGCCGCCGTCGAGGCGGAGCGGCGGGGTCCACGGTGGACGGCCGATCTGGCGGGGCTCTTCGCCGCGCGCATGGCCGGTGCGGGCGCCGACCCGCTCTCCGTGCTCAAACCCTAGGCGTGCGGGCGCAGCACGCCCGAGACGCCGCGCGGATGGCCGGTGCGGGCGCCGACCCGCTCTCCGTGCTCAAACCCTAGGCGTGCAGGCGCAGCACACCCATGACGCCGTGCGCACCGACCACAATGGAACCGTCGCCGGCCAGCGCGACCGCGTAGACCGGGTGTTCGACGGGGATCCGGTGCAGCTCCCGCCCGGCCGCCAGGTCCCACACCCGCACGGTGCCGTCCCAGCCGCCGGAGACCGCGATCGCCCGGCCGTCCGGGTGCCGTCCACACGCGACGGTGCGGGCGTCGCGGTGGTGACCGGGCAGCGGCTCACCCACCGGCGCCCCGTGGGCCAGCCGGTAGCGGTGCAGCCGCCCGGCGTCGTCGAGTGCCACGACGAGGTCGCCGGCGACGTCGAGCGTCGACAGTGGATCCGGGCCGGCCCGGGGAAAGACGGCCACCGCACGGGCGGACGCCAGGTCGTACACCCGCAGGTCGTCGCCGGTCGTGGCGACGACGACCCGGCGGTCGCCGGTGACGGCCCGCCCCCAGTGGCTCAGGCGCGCGGCGCCGAGCGCCTCCCCGCTGGACAGGCACCACCAGCGCAACCAACCGAGGTTGCCGACCGACACGGCGACCGGGCGCCCGTCCGGCAGGACCGCCGCGGTCACGTCCCGCACGGGCTCCGGTCCGGGTGGCTCGTCGGGTACGCCGGTCGGCCGGTAGCGCCCCGCGCCGGCAAGCTCGCCGCCGGGCGGCACGACGATCGTGCGCAGCAGGGCGCCGGAGTCCACGTCGAACACGCACACCCGCCCGTCGAGGCCACCCGTGACCGCGAGCGGCGGCCCGCCCGGTGCGCGCACGCACGCCACCGCCGCCGCGTCGTGGGAGTCGTGCAGCACCGACTCGGGCGGTGCCCCCTCGGCCAGGTCCCAGGCGCCGATCCGTCCATTGTGGTGGGCGGTGACCGCCACCCACCGCCCGTCCGAGCGGGCGGCGCAGGCGACCGCCGCCGGCGACGCGAGCGGCACGGGCGGCTCCCCCTCCCCGGCGTCGAGCGGCCACGCGCGGACGATCCCGTCGCGGCCGCCGGTCAGCAGGCATTCGCGGCCCCGGACCGCCACCGAGACCTTCGGGTACAGCGGGTCGACCGGCACCGGGTCGGCCGGCGGCGGCGAGGGATGCGGGCGCAGGCGGGGTGGGTCGCCGGCGACCGCCCAGCCGCGCACCGCGCCGCCGGTCGTCGCCGTGTCGAGCATGCTCCAGTCGCCGGACGGCACGGTCACCTCGACGCCGACGAGCACCGGGACCCCGTCGGGCGGCTGGACCGCGGCCAGCGAGCGGAGCGGGATGGGCAGCGTGACCCGGTCGAGCTCCACCGGCGCTCCCCCGGCCGCCTCCCACAGGCACAGCAGCGCGCCTTCGGCGCCGGCCAGCACGTGCCGGCCCGCCGCGGTCGTGGCACCCACCACCGGCCCGGTGCCGCGCCCGCGGACGAGCGGCCCGCCGCCGGTGGACCACACGCCGTACTCGCCGGACCCGGCCACCGCGCCCACCACCTCGCGCACCGTCCACAGTGCCACGATCGGCCCGCGCAGCGCGGCGACCGTGCGGTGCGGCACCTCCTCCACGGGCAGCAGCCACCGGGCCGACCAGGCCAGGCCGCCCTCGTACACGAGCCGGTCGGCGAGCTGGTCCGCGCCGGTCCGGCGGGCGGCGAGCTGGAGGTGGGCGCGCTCGTCCGCGTCGCCGAGGTACGCGCCGGCGCGGTCGCGAGCGGCCAGCTCCACGGCCGGCCGCTCGCGGTCCCGCGGCTCAGCCGAGCCAGGCGCCATCGCGGTCCTGGGCGGGGCTTGCCGCCGTGCGGGCGGCCGCGGCCCGCAGCGGGATGGTGGAGGTGTCGTACGCGAACGTGGCCACCGCCGTCGCGACCGCGTCCGCGTTGGTGTCGAATGCGAACAGGTTCACGTTGCCGAACAGCCGGTACTCGCGGCGCAGCTGCCGGTAGAGCTCGGCGTCGGCGCCGTTCCGCTCGGGGGTGAGGCTGTCGCACGGCGCGTGGTAGCACGGGTCGTACGGCGCGCCCGCGACACCGCCCCACAGCGCGACCTCCGCCGCCGTCTTCGACAGCTCGGCACCGGTGAACAGGCCGCCGGCCGGGATGCCGACGCCGGCCGCGATGAACGGGCCGTAGTCGGAGCGGCCGGTGAAGTCGGACGCGGCCGTGGGTTCGCCGCGGGACGCGAAGAAAGCCTCGAAGACGTCCTCGATCTGCGCGGAGCCGGGCGGGCCGGCGGGTGAGCCGGCGGCGGCCGAGTCGTCGCCGTCGTACACGCCGAACGTGTAGTTGGGCGACCCGATCATGTCGAAGTTGAGGTAGAGCGCGACCCTGTCCCGCTCCGCCTGCGGCAGGTTGGCGACGTAGAACGTGGAACCGGCGAGGTTCGACTCCTCGGCGCCCCACCACGCGAAGCGCACCTTGTTCTTCGTCTTGAACTTCGCCATCCGCAGTGCCACCTCGAGGATGCCGGCGCTGCCGGTGCCGTTGTCGTTGATGCCGGCCGTGTCCGGCTCGGAGTCGAGGTGGGCGCCGACCATCACGACCTCGTCCGGGTCGCCCCACCGGGACTCGGCGAACACGTTGACCGTTTCCCGGACCTCGGAGGTGGCGTCGACCGAGATCCGCACGTTCAGCGTGCCGGCCAGCGCCGCCGCGACGAGGGCCGCGCCGAGGTCGTACGAGATGGAGACGGCGGGGATGCCGACCGGGACGCCGAGCGTGCCGGTGAAGAGCCCGAACCGGTCCGGGTTGGCCTCCGGCGTGCCGTTGCCCTGGTTGAAGATGATCGCGCCGATCGCGCCGGCGGCCTGCGCGTTCCGCACCTTGAGGCCGAACCCGCAGGAGGTGCCGGGCGCGGCGCCGCGCTGCATGATGGCGATCTTCCCGGCGACCTCGGGGCCGAAGTCGCCGGGCTCGCAGCCGGAGGTGCTGGCCCGCGGCGGCGTCAGGTTGACGTCCACGGGTACGACCGCGCCGCTCGCGCTGCCACCACCCGAGCAGTCCAGCACGTCGTAGTCGGTCCCGGCGACGTAGGTCGTGGGTGTGGGTGCGAGCTGCGCGAACGACGAGCCGGTGTCCTCGCAGAACGTGAACGAGAACGGCTGGCGCGTCACCTTGTAGCCGGCGTGCCCGGCGAGCGCCGCAACATAGTCGGCACTGCGGTCGTAGCCTGGCATACCGGACGCCCGGTTGCCGCCGCTGACCGCCGCGATCCCCTGGAACGCCACGAGGTGGCGCAGGAGGCCGGAAAGCGTGACGTCCTTCGTAAGCTTTCGGACGGGATCGTCGGTGGAGTGCGCCCGCGCCGGTGCGGCGACGGTGAAGGCGCCCAGCAGCACGGCGGCGGCGGCCGCACCACACAGGCGTCTGAGCGATCGAGACACCACGGTGTGTTCTCCCTTTCGCGAACACGGAACGGTAGCTCCGATATCCAGCAATCTAGATTCGGCACCGAACGTGTGGAAGGGGTCACTCCCACCCGCGTCTGTCGTGGGTCCCGCGAAAGCCAGGTCAGGGAGGGCACCCCTGCCACGGAGTGCCCTCCCTGAGCGCTGGGTCAGGCGGCCTTGACGCTGAAGGTCGCCATCATGGCCATGTCCTCGTGCTCCAGCATGTGGCAGTGGAGCATGTACGGACCGACGTGGTCGGTGAACGTGGTGACGACCGAGAACCCCGTGTTGGCCGGGACGAAGAAGGTCTCCTTCAGCGCGGCCTCGTGCGCCGCGACCGGCAGGTCCGCCCCCGGTATCGGGTTTCCGCCGGCGTCGAAGGCGAGCTGGAACCGGCGCACCAGCCGCCAGTCGACGTCGTGGAGATGGATGGCGTGTGGCTGCGGTGAGTCGTTGAAGAACGTCCACCGCTCCGTGGTGTTCAACACCGGGTCGGCGTCGATCCGGCCGGCCTGGAACGGCTGGTTGTTGATCGTCCACTGTGTTGGGACGCCGGCGGCGTCGAGGGTCGCCCGGAGCACGAACGACCGGTCCTCCACCGGCTCGGGGAAGGCCGGCACCGGGCGCAGCGCGGCCGGCACCGAGCTCGTCTCGGTGAGGTCGCGGTTGACCCGGAACTGCATGAGCTCCCTCGGCGGGTTGCCCGGCGTCGCCGGTGTGTTGGTGTCCAGCAGTACGAGGTTCTGCCCCAGCAGGCCGGCGAAGTCGAGCACGATCTCCACGCGTTCCGCCGGTTGCAGGATGATCGACGTGCGCTGGACCGGGGCCGGCAGCAGGCCGGCGTCGGTGCCGATCTGCGTCATCGGGGCACCGTTGCTGAGTCCCAGCACGAGCGGGCGCCGGTTGGCCGCGTTGAGGATGCGGACCCGGTACTTGCGGTCACCGACGTCGAAGTACGGCTGCGGCCGGCCGTTGACCAGCCACGTGTCGCCCAGCGTGCCGACGATGCTGAAGTTGTAGGGAATCTGGTTGTTGGCGTCGAAGGTGCGGTCGGTGATGACCAGGGGTACGTCGAACTCGCCCCGGGGCAGCGGCAGGGCGCTGTCGAACCTGTCGTCGAGGATGAACATGCCGGCCAGGCCGTTCCACACGTTGCGGCCGGTCACGTCCATCCGGTGGTCGTGGTACCACTGCGTGACGGCCCACTCGGGCTCGCCGCGCTCCATGTGCTCGTACACGTACGTGCGCTGGCGCCCCCGGGGGATGAGGAAGTCGTTCGGCTGACCGTCCTCACTGGGCCGCGAGTGGCTGCCGTGGTGGTGGATGGTCGCCTGGCCGAAGTTCGCCGGCAGGTCGTTGCGGAAGGTGATCCGGCTGGTCTGGCCGCTGGGCCGCCGGATCGTCGGGCCGGGGAATATCCCGTTGTACGTCCACATGCGCGTTGGTGGGCCGGTCGGCATGACCTGCACGTCGGCCTCGCGCATCTGGATGGTGACCTCGGAGCCCCGGAGGACGGGTGGGATGCGCAGCGGCACGCTGTACGGCACGACGGCCGCCTGCGCGGTGGTGGAGGAGAGGACGAAGTTGCCGACGACTGCCATCAGGACGGTGGCGCCGGCGGCCGCCCAGCGCGAGCGCACCCGCGACAGGCCGGTTCGACGACGTCGCGCCGGCACCACGGCGGAGGGTGCCATGCGGACGGTGAGGCGCAGCCCGCCGGCGGCGAGCGGCAGTGCCGCCAGGGCCACCACGAAGGCGTCCTGGACGGCGTAGGCGGCCGTGTCCGGGCCGAGTCCGGCCTTCTCCGTGCCGTCGAAGGGTGCGGTCATGGCCGCGTGCTCCGCGGGCGAGTGGCCGGTCTCCCGCATCATCGCGTGGTGCACCCGGGCCAGGCCCGCCGCGTCGAGGTTGCCGTAGTCCGCCGCGTACTCGCGGCACTCGGCGGCGGTGAACATCGCCGGGCACGAGGTGTCGTACCCGACGGCGGCGAGGTTCGGCGCGATGGCCGGCGGCGCCAGCCGTGCCGAGACCACCGACTGGAGCGGCGCGGTGGCCAGCAGGAGCGCCGTGAATACGCCGGCGGCGGCGCCGGCCTGTACCAGCAGCCCGCGCGGGCCGCGGTCGTGCCAGCCGCGCCGGCGGGCCAGCCAGGCCATCGCGCCCGCGGCCAGCAGCGCCAGCGGCAGGACCAAGAGCGCGGCGGCGCCGATCTCCCGTGGACCCGACGGGTCACCGCCTCCGAGCACGGTTGGTGGCATGGCCAGCCACGCGGCGACCGTACCCCCGGTCAGCAGGAGTGCGACCAGCAGCACACGTCTGCCGCCGACCGCGGGTCTCTGCCCGACCGTCCTTTGTGGTGGTTGCATCTTCCGCCCGCCTTTCTCGGCTCCCTAGGCGGAGCCTCTCGTCCATCTTGGACCCACCAGTTCACAGATCCAGCCGTGGCGAAACGGACTGCTTCCCCTTGGGGGTAGGCGCTGTGTCCAAACTGGAGACATGGTGGACTGCCCGGCGATTTCGCCAGGCAGTCCACAATGGTCGGACGGGCTTATCGCTACCGGACGAACACCTCCCGCTGGAAGTAGTCCTGCCGGCCGCTGTCGTCGAGGAACTCGTTGAACATCACGAAAGGCAGGATCCCGATGTTGAACCGGGCCTGCATGTGCACCCGCATGAACCCGTGGTCGAACGTGGCGTACAGCGCCGGCCCGCCGTCGGTGGCGGACACGTCGGCGAAGTGCGGCGTGGTCCGCCCGTCGACCACCGGCTCGGCGGCGGCGCGCCCGCCGCCGGTCACGCTGATGTCGGTGTAGAGGCTCACCGGCACGTCGCCCCAGTCGATCGGACCGTCCGGCCCGGCCGCGGTGACGCGCAGGTACGTGCGCCCGTCCCGCGCCGACAGGCTCACCTCCGATACCCCTTTGGTGCCCGCGTCGGTGTTGCGCCACCGGGTGTGCAGCCGGTCCGGGACGATCGGCGCGCGGAGCATCGGCAGCCGGTCCTCACCGCGGGCGTACCCCCGCTCCGGAACGGCGCCCAGCGGGTCGGCGGCCTCCGTCAGGGCCTGCGGCCCGCACCGGTGCAGAAACTCGCGCGAGAAGTAGTCCGTGCGGCCGCTGCCGTCGGTGAAGGTGGTGAACGCGCCGCACACCATCACGTTGTGCAGCATGTTCGCCTGGATCTGCGTGCGGGCGTGGCCCAGCTCGAACGTGGCCCGGTACGCGCACACGTCGCCCGACGCCGGCGAGAGCGCGTACACGCCGTCGACCGGCACCTCGCCCCAGTCGCGCAGCCGGTCGGCGTGCGGGTCGGTGGCCCAGGCGTGCGCCCACACCTGGCCGTCGCGGTCGGTCAGCTCCACGGCGGTGATCCCCCACGTCTGGTGGTTGGCGTTGCGCCACAACCCGACCAGCGGTCCGGTGTCGATCGGCGCGGCCCGCGCCGGCCCACCGTCGGGGAGGCGGTCGATCTCGCGGAGATACTGGGCGGTCGTGGGCATGGTGGCCATGCGGCACCCCCGGATAAATTGTTTGGTTTCGATGCCAATGCTATGTGGACGGGCGCGGCGACCCGACGGGTGAGAACCCCCCGGGGCCCTGCCCGGAGAGTGCGTGCGGCGCCCGGCGATACCAGATCACCGGCTCGATGTCCGGGTCACCGGCGTGCCACCGCGGCGACCCGAGGACCAGCACGTGGTCGGCGACGGCGATCGTCTCCCGCACCACGCAGACCGCGCCCGCGGCCGTGCCGTGCAGGAGCGGCACGCCGAGCGTCCACCGGTACGGCACGCCGGCGAACCGGGCGGTCGGGTCGCCGGCGGCGAAGGCGCGGGCCAGGTGCCGCTGCGCCGCCGACAGCACGCAGAGCCCGAACCGCCCGGCCCGCTCGGCCGCGGCCAGCGTGCGGCTGTGCGCGGCCAGCGAGACCAGCAGCAGCGGCGGGTCGGCCGACACGGAGGCGAGGGCGGTGACCGTGCAGCCGAGCGGGCGCGCGCCGTCCGCGCCGGTCACCACCGCCACGCCCGTGGGCCAGCCGGCCATCAGGTCCCGGAACCTGTCGGCCGGCGGGGCGTCCACCTCAGGGCTTGAAGAACGAGGCGTCATGTTCGCGTCCCAGGACGGCGCGGCCGATGGTGGCGAGGAGGTGGTCGTCGTTGTCGTGCCGCACGTAGAAGGTCAGGTCGCGCAGGATCCGCTCGACCGGGCTGGGCCGCACCAGCGAACGCGCACCGCAGGCCCGGATGCAGTGGTCCACAGTGGACAACGCGAGGTGCTCGACGACGTGCCGGGCGCGGCTGCCGGCGATCCGCGCCTCGTCGACGCGGCCGCCGTCCCACAGCCGGGCCACGTGCGCCAGCCAGAGCCGGGCGGTGTCCAGGTCGACCGCCATGCCGCCGACCCGCTGCTGCACGTACGGGTCGCCGCCCTTGTCCTGCTTCTCGATGTAGGTGATCGCGTAGTCGTAGGCGCCCTCGGCCGCGCCGAGGAAGCTCGCCGCGTAGTGCGGGATGAACGTCGACTGCCACCCCTGGCGCACGTAGTCGCCCGGCTCGCCGAGCTGCCAGGCCGCCCGCACCGGCGTCCGGTCGAAGTGGACGAGGTGGCTGGCGGTGGCCCGCATGCCCACCGGGTCCCACCACGAGGTGTCCACGGTGATCGACGGGTGCCGCAGGTCGCAGCCGAGCAGCAGCACGCTCTCCGGCGCGGCCGCGTGCCGCGCGCCGCCCGGCCCGGCGAGGCTCACCAGCAGGATCGCCCAGTCCGCGCCGGTCGCGCTGGTCGCGAACGCCTTGGTGCCGTCGACGGTCCAGCCGTCCGCGGTACGCGTCACCGTGGTCCCGAAGCGGCGCGTCTCGCCGGGCTTGGGCGCCTGCGGCTCCCCGCTCCAGGCGACCCACTTCTCGCCCCGGCGCACCACGCCCTCGAACCACCGCTCGCGCTGGTCGCCGGTGGCGAAGGCGTCGAGGAGCACCAGCGCGTTCGCGTGCCCCTCCCAGCAGCGGGCCAGCGACAGGTCGACCCGGGCCAGCTCGCGGGTCATCTCCCACAGCGTGTGGGTGTCGCGGCGCAGCGGCCCGAGGCCGAGCCCGCCGTGCTCGGTCGGCACGGTCGGCGCGAGCAGCCCGGCGGCGAATAGGTCGTCCAGGTCGGCGGCGGGAAACTCCGCCCCGCGGTCGTATCCGGCGGCCCGGGCGGCGAACCGGTCGCGGGCCAGGTCGGCGACGCGCCGTACGGCGGCGGCGCCGGTCGCGCGTGTCTCGATTTCGACGCTCATGGTCCCCTCAGCTCGGATAGAAGTGTTCGCGGACATAGAAGGGATAGCGGTGGCCGCCGTCCCCGAACGTGCTCGCGGTCTCGATCGTGAGCAGCCGCCGGTCGAGGTAGCCGACCATCTCCACCCGCCCGGCGGCGAGCTCGAAGAAGGCGGTGAACGCGACCGCCGCGGCGCTGCGCACGTCGCCGGCGTAGGCGCTGCCGACGGTCTCGTGCCAGTCGTGGCGGCGCGGCGTCCACACACCGTGCGGGCGCACGGCCAGGTAGCCGTCGCGCTCCCGGATCCGCACCCAGGCGAGCCGGGTCGCGGCCGGGTCGACGTTGCGCCACAGCCCGACCAGCGCGGTGGGATCGAGCTGCCACGGCCCGAGCGGCGCCGACGTGGGCGCCGGGTGGCCGTACCGGCCGGCCGGTTCGCCCACGGCGGGACCGGCCGGGCCGTCGCGGTGGAAGAACTCCCGGGTCCAGTACGGCGCCGGCCAGCCCGGCCCGCTGAAGGCCTGGTAGGTGTTGACGACCAGCAGCCCGCCCCGGGTGTATGCGGCCAGCCGCAGTCCGCGCAGCTCGGTGTCGTGCACCGCCGTGAACGCCACGGCGACCGGTGAGTTGGGTGTCGCCGCGTACGCCCACGCCTGGATCTCGCCCCAGTCGTACGGCTCCCGCCGCCCCGCGCCGAGCAGGCGCAGCCGCGGCCCGCCGGCGCTCTCGGTCAGCACCAGTCGGCGCACTCCCCCGGCGGCACCGTCGGTGTTGCGCCAGGCGCCGAGCAGCGCGGCGTGGTCGAGCACCGACCATCCATCATGGAGGACCGAGGACCGCATGCGTCATCACCTCCCGGATCGTCGGCTCCGGCGGCATCGGCCGGCCGGTCATCAGCCGGAACTGGTGCGCCGCCTCCACCGCCAGCACCCGCCGCCCGTCGATCGCGCGCAGCCCCCGGCTCCGGACCTCCTCGACGAGCGCGCTCGACCCGCCCGGCGGACACACCATGTCGAGCACGGCCGCACCGGCGGTCAGCCCGTCCACCGGAAACGGCAGTCCGGTGTGTACGGAGGTGGCGTGCACCACGACCATCGGTCCGCTGGGCCGGAACGCGCGCAGCGGCGTGTACGGCAGCCCCAGCAGGTCGGCGGCGAGGCGGCCGCGAGTCCCGCCGCGGTTGACCATCGTCACGGCGGCGCCGGCGTCGCGCAGTGCCACGGCCGCCGCCCGGCCGGCACCGCCGCAGCCGACGACCGCGGCCGAGCGGCCGGCGAGCGGCACCCCGGCCCACCGCAGGGCCACCGCGACCGCGGACACGTCGGTGGTCGTCGCCCGCCAGCGTCCGCCGCGCCGGGTCAGCGCGTTCGCCGCGCCGGCCGCCTGGGCGACCGGGCTGACCACGTCCGCGACGTGCAGGGCCACCTCCTTCAACGGGCCGCTGACCGTGAGGCCGCGCAACGGCAGGCCGAGCGCGCGCAGCCCGTCCGGCACCTGCGGCCAGAACCCGGTCAGGAAGTCGCCCAGCCCGGCAAGGTGGAACGGCAGGTACAGGGCGCAGATGCCGCGTTCCCGGTACGCGCGGTTGTGCAGGCCCGGGAAGCCGGAGGTCAGCGCGAGCGGACCGGCCAGGCCGTACAGGTCGCGCACCGGTGGCAGGTCCGGAAACGGGTAGTCGGCGCAGATCCGCGCCACGTCGAGCGGGTCGCCCTCCAGCGGGCCGGCGACCGCGGGCGCCCCGAGGTACGGCGCGAGCAGCCGGCTCCAGGCGCCGAGCGGTCCGCTCCCGTACGCGGTGACGTCGCGGCGGCCCAGCTCGGCCAGCAGCCGCAGCGGGGTCAGCGCGGCCGCGGCCGACGGCGCCCGCGGCGCGAGCAGGTAGCCGGCCGCCGGTACGGCCGCCATCGCCGCGAACCGCTCGCGCAGCGCGGGCAGCGGCACGGCCGGCCCGTGCCAGGAGATCCGGCGCCGCGCCGGGGGCACCGCCGCCAGCACCGCCGGGGTGAGGTCGCGGTCGGCGTCGAGGTCCACGACGTCGTACCCGGTAGCCGCCGACGCGACCCTCGCCCGCCGGACGGACGGCGGGTCGGCGCGGCCACCCAGCGTGTAGAGCAGCCGCCGGCCGGGGAGCGCCCGGCGCAACGCGGCCGGGTCGAGGTCGCCCACCAGGTCGGCGCGGACCTCCAGCAGCGTGACGGCGTCGGGCACTGTGGACAGATCCGCCGGCCAGCGGGTCAGCGTCGCGGTCACCTGCGTCATGCCGTCACCCACCCGGGGGTATTTGCCGTCTGTACGGCCGGCCGGCGGGAGCGCAGACTTGTCGCCCTGTGGAGGAGAACTGGCCCGGGTTCGCCGCGATAGCCACCGCGCGGCACTGCAAACGCGCCTTCCTCGACCGGCCGGTGCCGCGCGAGGTGCTCGAACGGGTCCTCACCGCCGCCGCGCACGCACCGTCCACCCGCAACATCCAGCCGTGGCGGGTCGCCGTGGTGAGCGGCGCGGCCCGTCTGGCGCTGGGCCGGCGGCTGCGCGCCGAGTTCGACCGGGACGTCCCGCCGCACCCCGACTACCCCAACCTGCCGGCCGCGCTCGACGAGGCGACCCGCGAGCGCGCGCGGGCCTTCGGCGCCGGCCTGCTGGGCGCGATGGGGATCGCCCGCGACGACGCGCGGGGCCGTCGCGCGCACCTGCGGGCCAACCTCGACTTTCACGGCGCGCCGGCGACGCTCGTCTTCCACCTGCCCGCGGACGCCGCGCCGGGCACGTTTCTGGAGCTCGGCTTCTTCCTCCAGAACACGATGCTCGGGCTGGTCGCCTGCGGCCTGGGCAGCTGTCCGCAGTACAGCGTCGCCGGCTACCCGGACGTGCTGCGCGACGCGCTCGGCCTGCCCGACCGGCTGATCGTGTGCGGCCTCGCCACGGGCTATCCGGACCCGGACGCGAGCGTCAACGGCTTCGTGCCCGAGCGGGCCCCGCTGGGTCGGTACGTGACCTGGCATGATCAGCCACCCGCCTGCGGCTGAAGCACCGGCAGGTGCTCGCGCAGCCGCGTGCGCACGTTCTCGCGCAGGGCCTGGGCCGTGCGCAGGTACGCCACCGCGGGGTCGGGCGCGCCGGCCGGATCGGCGATGTCGCGCGCCGGGTCGAGGCAGAACGTGCGCCCCCGGGCCTCCGGCGCGAGCTGCTCGACGGCCGTGCGCTGGGCCCGCGTCATGCAGAACACCGCGTCGGCGTCCCGGCACATCTGGCGGGTGAGCTGGCGGGTGCGGTGCCTCCGGGGCGGTACCCCGATCCCGCGGAGCGCGGCGACCGCGGGCTCGGCCATCGGCGCCCCGGCCACCCGCGGCGCCAGCCCGGCGCTCCGCGGGCTCCAGGTGCCGTCGCCGTCGGCGCGGGCGATCGCCTCGGCCATCGCGGACCGGGCGGTGTTTCCCCCGCAGACGAAGAGCACCCGCCGCCGCCGCGCCCACGTCCACCGCCGGGCGGCGGACGCGCGCAGCGCCGGATAGCCGAGCGCCAGCAGGGCCAGCCCGATGAGCGCGGTGCCGAGGAGCTGGCCGGTGCCGGGCACCGCGATGCCGGTCAGCCAGGCGAGGCCGAACGAGGCGACGAACCCGGAGAGCAGGCTGGCGCAGCGGTTGGCCGGCACGCACCAGGTGTACTCGCGCGGGTCGAGGTAGATGAGCGTGCCGTAGATGAACAGCGCCTCGTACAGCAGGCCGACCGCGAACGCGGGAAGCACGGCCGGCGTCAGCAGGAACGAGGTGAACCCCTCGCGCAGCGCGCCGAGGATCGGACCGATGCCGACCAGCGCCAGCACGGCGCAGAGGCCGACCTGCCACAGCGCCGCCGAGATCTGCTCCTCCACCAGGTATCCCCGGTCGATCGCCTGGTCGCCAGTCTTCGCCACCCGGCTCATGATCTGGAACCGTCCGATGTAGCCGAACAGGTAGACGCCCAGGCTCGCCACCGCGCCGGCGGTCAGCAGGTAGCTGTCCACATCGGCCAGTGCGGCGAAGACCGCGAGCAGGCTGAGCCCGAGGGCCAGCCACGAGTACACCCGCACCGGGCGGCGGCGCGCGGCGTCGACGAGGGGCGAGAGGATCAGCACGCCGCCGCGCATCATCAGCAGCATGAACAGGATCGAGACCCCGGCGAAGGTGTAGTTCAGCGTGGTGGTCGCGATGATCAGGGCCATGAAGAAGCCGGCGGTCACGCCGGTCCGGCCCGGCCAGGCCACCTCCCGCCCGGCCACCCGCCGCCGGCCGGCGTACCGCCACCAGCCGGAGACGGTCAGGAAGACGAGCGAGCCGGCGAGCGTGCCGAGCGCGGCCGCCGGCAGCAACACCAGGCCGCCGACGTGGGCGTCCATGCCGGGCAGCAACCCGCTGGAGAGCGCCTTGGTCAGCGCCGCGTACGGCGTGTACCAGACGAAGTAGCCGATCGCCAGCCCCAGCATCCCGAAGCCGACGGTGCCTCTGCGGGTCGTCACCACGACCGTTCCTCCCTCGCATTAATAGGCGGAAGTAATTGCACGACTGGGCGCTCGACGCGCGCCGCCGCGATGGTCCACCCTGTCTGAAATACCGGAGTATCACGCCCGACAATTGGTCGCAAGTTGAGCACCGAATATTTCTCCCTGGCACCACAGCAATGCGCTCGACTAACCACCCCCGGGGGGTTCTGTACAGGGTATGACCCCCGGGGGATTGGCAAACAAAGGCGACCTCATCTAGGCTCCGACCGCCCCATTTTCCATTTCCGCGAGCCCGTGGAATTGGCGACAGCCGATACGTGTTTGGGCCACCCGTATCTGTACGTGTGCCATTGGAGGACTCATCGTGACGAGCGTCGAACAGCTCTGGAAGTTCTACCTCTGCGACGAGGAGCTGAGTCTCTTCGACATCTGGGAGGGCGGTGCGCCCAACGGCGACTCGGTCACCCCGTCCACGTACAGCGCGCCGTACCGCGCCTGGATGATCGATTTCCTGCGCGGCGTGCTCGACCGCACCAGCCCGCCGACGCTGCTCAGCATCGGCTGCGGCAACGCCTCGGTGGAGGCCGAGGTGGCCCGCGCCGGATACGACGTGCTCGCGGTCGACGTGCTGGAGCGCGCGGTGCGGATCGCCCGGCGCAAGGGCCTGGCCGCCGAGGTGGCGGACATCAGCTCCTGGTCGCCGCCGGAGGGCCGCTGGGGCGTCGTGTACGCGGACGGCCTCATGGCCCACCT
The DNA here is from genome assembly GCF_059359075.1 of Phytohabitans sp. LZ39. Taxonomy (NCBI): domain Bacteria; kingdom Bacillati; phylum Actinomycetota; class Actinomycetes; order Micromonosporales; family Micromonosporaceae; genus Phytohabitans; species Phytohabitans sp. LZ39. Next base: position 120,750 of record NZ_JCADBM010000011.1, read on the forward strand.
GTACGACCCGGACGACGGGCTCTTCACGATCCTCAAGCACCTGCACGGGTGGCTGGTCCCGGGCCCCGGCGTGCTGGTCATCTCCAACGACGGCACCCGTGAGGGGCAGGACGCGCAGCCGGCGCCGGGCGTGCCCGCGCACTGGCTCTCCGCCGGCTACCTCGTCGAGCAGTGCCGCGAGGCGGGCTTCGACGAGGTCTCGTGCACCACGTTCACGTACACGCGCCCGCTCTCCGGGCCGCGCGACCGGGTCGTGGTGACCGCGCGCACCGCCGGCTGACCGCTACCTGACCAGCTGGACGCTCCCGTCGGCGGGCTGGAGCAGACCGAGCGTGTACGCCTTGGCGAGCGCCGCCGCGCGGTTGTGCACGCCCAGCTTGCTGAACAGGTGGCCCTGCGCGTTCTCCACCGTCTTCATGGCGATGCCGAGCGCGCGGGCGGTCTGCCGCACCGTCTGGTTGCGTCCGATCGAGCGCAGGATGTCGTGCTCCCGCGCGGTCAGCCGCGGCACCACCGGCGGGAGGTCGGCCGACCAGTTCCACATCGAGTCGGTGAACAGGCCGGACGAGGCCGGATCCATCACCATGTAGCCGCCGGCCGCCAGGTGCATCGCCGGCATGAGTCGGGCCTCGACGTGGTCGCCGTGCACCAGCGCGAGCACGCCGTTGGTGAGGGCCTCCCCCATCGTGCGCCGGTCGACCCGGCCGTCGTGCACCATGACGGCGGCCCAGCCGAGCGTCGCGCCGACCCGCCACTGATCGGCCGCCGGGTCGACCAGCACGCGCACCACCGGCCCGCGGTGCGAACGGTGCCAGTGGATCTGGGGCGTCGCCTGTGGACAGTGCTCGCGCACGACCGCGACCCGGTGCCCGATCAGCGTGGTGACGACCCGATCGAGCACCGGCCCGGCGAAGCCGACCACGACGGCCAGCGGCGTCTGCCCGCCGTCGCCGCGCGGCCCGTCCGCCGGCGGTGCGGGCTGGGCGGCCGGCGTGCTGCCGATGATCCCGAGCGTCGCGGCCCGGGCCACGGCGTGCGCCGCGCTCGTCGCGTTCAGCTTCGCGTACACCCGGCGCTTGTGGTTCTCCACCGTGCCCGGACTGATGTCGAGCATCTCGGCGATCTCGCTGACCTGGTGGCCGGAGGCGACCAGCAGCAGGATCTCGCGCTGGCGGCCGGTCAGCCCGACACCGTTGGCGTCCGGGTCGACGCCGCTGGCGAGGCCGCGCAGCACCGACACCAGCCCGCCGAGGCCGTGCGCGTACGGCACGACAGCCGCGACACCCGCCTCCCGCGCGGCGGCGAAGTCCTCCGCGGACAGCCGCTCGTACGCCAGCACGAGGCGGGCCGACGGGTGCCGCCCGTGCAGCAGCTGGAGGGTCGGCACGGTGTCGCCCGGCCGCTGCCCGCCGTCGATCAGCACGATGTGCGGCCGCTCAAGCTCGACGAGCGGGACGAGGTGGGTGCCGTCGACGACCCGGCCGACGACGGTGAAGTCGGGCAGGCCGCTCAGATAGGCCGCGAGCGCGTCGCGCCGCAGCTGGTCACCGGAGCACACGGCGATCCGGCTCGTACCTTGCCCGCTTCCCCTGCCCATGAGGGCCCCCAACCGAGGATGCATACGCAACAATCTAAATACATGAATTTATTGCGCGTAGGCCTTACCCCCGGTTGGAAATTCCTAAACCTGTCCCCCTGGGTCTTTTCACGCGAACCTGTCTGAGTCGTCAGCCAGCCCGGCCGAGGCGCGTCGAGCTCGGTGGCGCGTCAGTAGCCGTACCCGGGTCCGGTCTCCTCGCCGCCCGGCATCGAGTCGCCCTCGCCGACGACCACGCTGGTAGAGGCCTCCACGCCGGCCGCCGAGTGGTTGGCGTGGCGCAGCGAGACGTGCATGACGTGCGCGCCGGTCGGCGCCGCGGAGATCCGCGCGGTGTCCGACTCGACCATCACGTAGTTGTCCTCGTCGCCGTCGAACCAGACGTGTACGTGGTGCCGCCCCGACTCGGTCGGGCCGAGCGGCACGCTCGAGTCCACCTTCAGGGTGAACGGCACCGTGACGTCGGCCCCGGCGGCCGGCTCGAGCACGGTCAGGGCGAGGCCGCCGCCGGAACCGCCGCCGTAGCCGCCCGCGCCGTCGTCGCCGCCGCAGGCCACGAGGCCGCCTGCGACCAGCGACAGCACGGCCGCGGCGACGGCGTTCCTGGTAAGCATCATTATCGATCCCATACCGGTACTACCGCCCCGCCGGCGCCCCCGGATTCATCGGCGCCCGATGGATCCCGTGGCGGCCGTTCCCGCGTAGTACCTGATGTGGGGGTCAGTGACGAGGCGCTGGTGGCCGGCATGGCCGCCGGTGACGCGCAGGCCGCGGCCGGCTTCGTGCGCCGCTTCCAGGCCCGCGTGTACGGCCTCGCGCTCGGCGTCGTCGGCGTGCCGGCGACCGCGGAAGACGTGGCCCAGGAGGCGTTCGTGCGGGCGTGGCGGTTCGCCGGCGGTTACGACCCGCGGCGCGGCGGGGTGGTGCCGTGGCTGCTGACCATCGCCCGCAACGCGGCCATCGACGTCGTGCGGATGCGGCGCGACCAGCCGTACCAGCCGGATGTGCTGGTGGCGCTGCTCGGCGCGGGCGAGGCGGCGGCCGGCGAGGAGTGGGCGGCCGACGAGGTCGCCGAGGCGGACCGCATCCGGGTGGCGCTGGCCGAGCTTTCCCGCGAGCAGGCCACCGCCGTGGTGCTGGCCGTCTTCTACGGCCTGACCGCCAAGGAGATCGCCGAACGGGAACGGGTGCCGCTGGGCACCGCCAAGACCAGGATCAGGCTCGGGATGGCCCGGCTGCGCGAACACTTCGAGGTGCGTGATGAGTGAGCCACCCGGCTGCCCCGAAGCGCGCGAGCTGCTGCCCGAGCTGGCCACCGGCGCGCTCGCCGGCGACGAGCGCGCGTCCGCCCTGGCGCACGTGGAGGGTTGCGCGGCCTGCCGGCGGGAGCTGGCCGCGCTGTCCCGTGCCGCCGACGCGCTGCTGCTGCTGGCGCCCCCGGTGGAACCGCCGCCCGGTTTCGAGGGCGGCGTACTGGCCCGGCTGGACGCGGACGCCGGGCGTGCCCTCGGGCCGCCGGCGAGCGACGCGAACCCGGCCGGGCCAGCCCCGGCCAGGAGGCAACGGCGGAGCCTCCTGGCCGGGGTGCCACGGCCACGCCCCCGGCCGGCGATCGCGTTCGCGGTGGCGGTCGTGCTGGCGGCGGGCGCGGGTGCGCAGGCGGTGCGGTGGCGGTCGGCGGCCGACCTCGAGCTGGCCCGCCAGTACCGGCAGACGCTCGACGTGGCGGACGGCCGCTACCTCAAGGCGATCCGGATGACCACAATGGACGGCCAGCCGGCCGGCACCGCCTTCCTGTACCAGGGCAACCCGTCCTGGCTGCTCGTCACCGTCCGCGCGGCCCCGGTCGACGGCGCCTACGACGCGCTCGCGATCGACCGCGACGGCGCCGCACACCCGGCCGGCACCTGCGAGATCGCCGGCCGCGGCGGCACCGCCGGCTACCGGCTGGACATCCCGGTCTCGGCGGTCGCCCAGATCCAGCTCCGCTCCCGCACGGTCCCCGGCGCGGTGCTCACCGGGCCGGCACGCTGACCGCGGTGACCGCGAGGTGCCACGGCACGACGCGGCCGTCGCCGGCGTCCGGGCGCCACGGCCGCAGGCCCGTGTCCAGCTCCTCCACCGAGGAGAGCCGCAGCCTTTCCTCGGCCAGGAACGCGCCGAGGAACGTGGCCAGCGTCAGGTTGCGCGAACCCACCCGGCCGCGCGTCGGGAAGCGGCCGGTCGGGTCGTGCTGGAGCCGCTCGTCGCCGTACCCCGGCACGAGCTGGAGGCGGCGGTCACCGGCCTCGGCGCTCCGGTCGGCGAACGCGCCCACGTACGCCGGGTGCGTGCCGAGGTAGACCAGGCGGCCGCCGGGGCGCAGCACCCGCGCGGCCTCGGCGACGGCGGCCGGGAAGTCGTCGATGTCGGTGTGCGTGAACGTCATGACCACCGCCGGCACCGAGCCGCTGGCCAGCGGGAGCCGCCGCGCGTCGCCGCGCACCACCCGCGGCTCGCGGGCGGCGGCCCGGCGCAGCTGGTCGCCGGAGAAGTCGACGCCGACGACCGTGTAGCCGCTGGCCCGCACGGCCGCGAAGTGCAGCCCGGTGCCGCAGCCGACGTCGACGCAGACCGGCCCGCCGGGCCCGGCCGGGCCGAGCAGCCGGGCGAGCACGCCGCCCGAGCCGTCCGCCGAGCCGTAGCCGCGGAACTTCTCGTCGTACCAGTCGGCGTGCCCGTCGTACCGCGCGGTCTCCACGGTCGCCATCCTCAGGGTTTGTCGGTCACGGGAAGCGCTCCCTCTCCGGTCCGGGCGGGTGGGCACGCGAAGGCTAGCGGACCGGCCCGCCCCGGCGCGCCCCCAGCAGCGCCTCGACCAGCGGCCGGGCCACCTCGCCCGCGCCCCGCCCCGGATGCCAGGTGCAGGCGACCGTCAACGCCGCCACCCGCCCGGTGGCGAGCAGGCGCAGCGCCGCCACCCGGACCGCGTCGACGGCCGGCCCCGGCGTGACCGGGAAACGCAGGCCCGGCAGGGCCGCCGCGTCCACGACGTCGAGGTCGATGTGCAGGTAGATCGGTCCGTCCACATCGGGCACCGCGTCCACCGCCACCCGCCGCACCGCGCTCCCGCCGAGAAACTCCGCCTCCGCGGGATCCAGGTCGCGCCCGTCCACGAGGACCACCTTCTCCGCGGGTACGGGCCGCAGGCCGGTCCGGTCGGCGACGGCGGGGTCGCCGTCGCCCAGGAGCATCCGCAGCGGCATGCCGCCCGGGTACCCCGAAGTGCTGGTCCGCGGCGTGTGCAGGTCGCCGTGCGCGTCGAACCACACGACGGCCGGCTCGATCCCCCGCCGCTGGAGGCCGGCGACGACGCCGAGCGCGATCCCGCAATCGCCGGTCACGACCGCGGGCGCCCCGTCATCGGCCGCGACCGCGTCCGCCACCGCGGCGTGGAGCCCGGCCGTGCGCGCCCAGAAGCCGTCACCCGACAGCTCCGCGGTCACCACGACATCCGCCGTCACCGGCATGTCCACTTCGGACAACCGCTCGTCGAGGTGGTACGGCACGAGGATGGTACGCATAGGTTGATCTTAACGGCTCCCAGGTGAGCGCCACCGCCGCGAAGTCGCGCCGGCCGGGGCGTGGCTGGCCTACGCTCAGGTCGCCGGCCCGTTGCCGGTCACGGCGGGGCACGGCGGCTACGCCGAAACCGACCCACCGGAGGTGGAGACATGGGTACCTACGTCCAGCTGGGCGACGTCCGGACCTGGTACGACGAACGCGGCACCGGCGACCCGCTCGTGCTGATGCACGGCGGCCTCGTCGACGCGCGCTGGTTCGCGCCGAATATCGACGTGCTCGCCGAACGGTTCCACGTGTACACGCCGGAGCGCCGCGGCCACGGCCACACGCCGGACGTCGAGGGGCCGATCACGTACCAGCTGATGGCCGACGACACGATCGCGTTCCTCGAGACGGTGGTGGGCGAGCCGGCCGACCTGGTCGGGCACAGCAACGGCGCGTTCACGGCGCTGCTCGTCGCGATGCGGCGGCCCGAGCTGGTCAAGCGGCTGGTACTGATGAGCTGCGGCTTCAGCAAGAAGGGCGAGGTGGTGCAGGACGCCGAGTGGGACGTGGACACGATCGCCGCGTTCCTCGGCCCGGCGTACGGTGAGGTCTCGCCGGACGGCATCGACCACTTCAAGGTGGTGGCGACGAAGATCGGCGAGATGTCCGCGGTCGAGCCGCACCTGGAGGCCGCCGAGCTGGCCGCGGTGCCGCACCGCACGCTGCTGCTGGTCGCCGACGACGACCTGATCACGATGTCGCACGTCGTGGAGATGTACGAGGCGCTGCCGCGGGCCGAGCTTGCGGTCGTACCCGGGACGTCACACTTCGTGACCCAGGAGAAGCCGGCGCTCGTCAACGCGCTGCTCGTGGATTTCCTTGCCACCGAACCGGTTCAGCTCGTCGCGCCCATCCGCCGCGCCCCGTCGACGCGGGACACCTAGGGCACGAGCCGTTACACATCAGCAACCTCTGATCGCCTTGACGGAGGTGTGACGCGCGCCATACGTTTCCCCTCGCGCAATTTGGTCGCAACATTCTCGATAGTTCAACGTTTGTCGATTTGTCCCCAGGGCACGGGAAGGGTCGACCGTTCTATGCGTCGCCGCGCGAAGGTGTTCCACACGGGCGTGTCACTGCTCGCCATGGCCGCACTGGTCCTGGCGGGCGGCTGCGGCACCGCCGGTCCCGGCGCGTCCCGCGACCGGATCCAGGTCTGGGCGCTCCAGGATCCGCAGAACGAGCCGGTGATCGAGGCCGGGCTCGGCGAGTTCAACCGGGGCTCCCCGGTGCGGGCCGAGCTCGTCACGTACGTCAACGACGCGTACAAGCAGAAACTGCACGTGTCGATGGGGTCACCGAACGCGCCGGACATCTTCTTCAACTGGGGCGGCGGCAACCTCGCCGAGTTCGTCAACGCCAACCAGGTCGTCGACCTCTCCCACGCGCTCGCCGCACGGCCCGACGTGCGGGACGCCTTCCTGCCGAGCGTGCTGGCGGTCGGGCGCATCTCCAACGGGCAGTACGGCCTGCCGATGAACGGCATCCAGCCGGTCGTGCTCTTCTACCACAAGGGAGTGTTCCAGAAGGCCGGCCTGGAGCCGCCGAAGACGTGGACCGACCTTCTGTCCCTTGTGGACGCGTTCAAGTCGCGCAAGATAACGCCGATCGCGCTGCCCGGCTCGCAGGGCTGGACCGAGCTGATGTACCTGGAGTACCTGCTCGACCGGATCGGCGGGCCGGACCGCTTCTCCGCCATCGCCGCGCGGCGCGCCGGCGCCTGGCGCGACCCGTCTGTGCTGCGCGCGCTCCAGATGTGCCAGGAGCTGGCCGAACGGGGCGGGTTCGGCTCCAACTTCGCGTCCATCAACTACGACAACACCGGCGCGTCGAAGCTCTTCGCCACCGGCAAGGCCGCGATGTTCCTGATGGGCAGCTGGGAGTACACCAGCCAGCTGAGCAACAACCCCGACTTCGTCAAGCGCGGCGACCTCGGCTGGACCACGTTCCCCACAGTGGACGGCGGCCTCGGCGACCCGGCCAACGTGGTCGGCAACCCGGCCAACTACTTCTCGGTCGCGGCCAGCAGCCCGCACGTGCGCGACGCCACCACGCTGCTGATCGAGACGCTCTCCTCCGACGCGTACGTGCGCGACCTGGTCAACTCCGGCCAGGTGCCCGCGGTCGCCGGCGTGGAGGCGAAGCTGGCCGGCACGCCGAACGCCGAGTTCGCCACCTTCACCTACGAGATGGTGGCGAAGGCGCCCAGCTTCACCCAGTCGTGGGACCAGGCGCTGAGCCCGGCGGTCGGCACCGAGATGCTCACCAACCTCCAGAAGCTCTTCCTCTCCAAGATCACACCCGACGAGTTCGTGGCCGCGATGGAGAAGCTGTCGTGAGCGATCGCGGCATCCTGGCCCCGCGGCGCGAGGTGCGCACCGTCGTGCTGGTGCAGGCGTCCCAGCTCCGCCCCGCCCGCCGCGAGCGGCCCGGCTTCCTGTGGGCCGCGCCCGCCGCCGTCTTCTTCACCATCTTCGGCATCGTGCCGATCGCCGTCGTGCTCTACCTGAGCTTCACCACCTGGAACGGCCTCGGCACGCCGGAGTGGGCCGGGCTCACCAACTGGAAGGCCCTGCCGGGCGACACGGACGCGCTGCACTCGATCCGGATCACCGCACAGCTCATGGTCTTCTGCTGGCTCATCCAGACGCCGACCTCGCTGCTGCTCGGCGTGTGGGCGGCCGGGCCGCAGCGCAACCGCGCCATACTGTCCACGTTGTTCTTCCTGCCGCTGCTGCTGTCCACGGCGGCGATCGCGCTCACCTGGCTCTCCCTTCTGGACCCCAACTTCGGCCTCGCCGCCAGCCTCGGCTCCTACGTGGGCGTGTCCGACGGAAACTTCCTGGGCGACGACAGCCGCGCGCTGTACGCGGTGGCCGCCGTGATCTCCTGGCAGTTCGTGCCCTTCCACACGCTGCTCTACCAGGCGGCCGCGCGGCAGATCCCGGCCGCGATGTACGAGGTGGCCGAGATCGACGGCGCCCGCACCATGCGGCAGTTCTTCTCCATCACGCTGCCCCAGCTGCGCAACACCGTCATCGCCTCGTCGGTGCTGGTCGTGGTGGGCTCGTTGACCTACTTCGAGTCGATCCTGTTGCTCACCAACGGGGGGCCGGGCACGGCCACGCGCGTGCTGCCGCTGCACATGTACGTCAAGGGTTTCGTCGGCTTCGACATGGGCTACGCCAGCGTGCTCGCGGTGCTGCTGGTCGCGGTGGGCACCGCGCTGTCGGTGCTGATCGTGCGGTCGACCGGATACCACCGCATGAGCAGCGACCGGGAGGGGATGTAGGCGTGACCATCTACACGGCAGCGCGCCACCGCGCGGCGGAGACCCGGCCGCGCGTCACGTACACGCGGGTGCGCCCGCCGCGCGGCACCGCCGGCCGCCGCCGACCGGTCAACGTGGCCGCGGGCATCGCCGCCGGCGTCTGGCTGGTCATCGTCGCCGTGCCGCTCTACTACATCGCGCTGACCAGCCTGCGCACGTCCGACTCGTACCTCACCGACGGCGCGCTGCGCCCACCCTCCGGGCTGACGCTGGAAAACTACCGCCAGGTGCTCGACCTCGGCTTCGACAAGTTCATCGTCAACAGCACGATCGTCACGGTCATCACGATGGCGCTCGTGCTGGTGATGGCGCTGCCCGCCGCGTACGCCATGGTCTTCGGCGGCACCCGCGCGGTGCGGGCCACGTTCAACACGTTCCTGCTGGGCCTCGCCATCCCCGCCCAGGCCGTGATCATCCCGATCTACCTGCTGATCACCCGCCTGCACCTGTACGACTCGCTCACCGCGATCATCCTGCCCACCGCGGCGTTCTCGCTGCCGATGGCGATCGTCGTGCTCACCAGCACGCTCCGCGACATCCCGCGCGACCTCTTCGACGCGATGACCGTCGACGGCGCCGGCACGGTCGAGCTCTTCCGCCGGCTCGTGCTGCCGCTCTCCCGCCCCGGCCTGGTCAGCGTCGGCATCTTCAGCGGCCTCAACGCCTGGAACGGCTTCATCTTCCCGCTCGTGCTGACCCAGAGCGAGGCGCGCCGGGTGATCCCGCTCGGCCTCTGGAACTTCCAGAGCCGCTTCGGCACCGACGTGCCCGGCCTGCTGGCCGCGGTCGTGCTCTCGACCGTGCCGGTGCTCGCCCTGTACCTCTTCGGCCGGCGCCAACTGCTGCGCAGCCTGTCGGCCGGCTACAGCCGCTAGCGGCGGCTAGTGTCGTCCGCGTGGACGACCCCACCGAGATCGTGCGGCGCGGCTACGACCCTGACCACGAGCGGCCTCACATCGATATATTGCGATGCATGAAGTGCTACCCCACGCTCGCGTGCGCCGCCACCGCCGTCGCGGCCGCCGCCACCGCACTCGCCGCGCTCGCCGCCCCAGCGACCGCCGCCGGCCCGATCGGGACGCAGAAGTTCTACGCCGACTCCGGTGACCGCTGCACGTACGGCCACACCGAGGGCATCCTCGACTGGCGCGTACTCAACCCTTCCATCTACCCCGCCGTGCTCGTCGACGGCGCCGTCACCGACCTGCCGGCCCGCAACTCGCCCGGCGTCTGCGCCGACGACGGGATGTACACGGTGGCCAGCTACATCGCCTACGCCGGCCGGACCGTCGTCGACTCCAGCCAGGCCCGCGCCGACAACGGCACCACCGCCGTGCGCGACGTGCTCGGCGGCCCGAGCGCCCCGGCCGTGTTCGACCGGGTCGTGGTCCAGGTGTGCCGGTTCTCGAGCACACCGATCGGCATCTCGTACTGCGGCGCGGCACAGACCTACCCGGTACCGCGCGCGTAGTCACCCTCGCGGGGGCCAGCACCTATCGTTCTCGTCATGCACACCGTGGCCGTGCTGGCCCTCGACGGGGTGATCCCGTTCGACCTGGCCACCCCCATCGAGGTCTTCTCCCGCACCCGCCTGCCCACCGGCGGCGCCCCCTACCGGGTGCGGATCTGCGGCACCGGCGAGACGGTCCACGCGGGCGGCTTCACGCTGAGCCCGCCGTGGGGACTGGACGCGCTCGCCACCGCCGACACGATCGTCCTGCCCGGCCGGGACGAGCTCCGGCCGATACCCGACGAGGTCCTGGAGGCCCTGCGGCGGGCCGCGGCCGCCGGCACCCGGATCGCGTCGATCTGCTCGGGCGCGTTCGTCCTCGCGGCGACCGGCCTGCTCGACGGCATGCGCGCCACCACACACTGGGCCGCCGCCGCCGAGCTCGCCGCCCGCCACCCCCGCGTCCAGGTCGACCCCGACGTGCTCTACGTGGACAACGGCCAGCTGCTCACCTCGGCGGGCGCCGCGGCCGGCCTCGACCTGTGCCTGCACCTGATCCGCCGCGACCACGGCTCGGCCGTCGCCGCGCACGCCGCCCGCCTGTCGGTGATGCCGCTGGAGCGGGAGGGCGGGCAGGCCCAGTTCATCGTGCACGACCAGCCGCCGGCCCCGCGCGGGTCCATATTGGAGCCGTTGCTGTCCTGGATGGAGGAGCACTGCGCGGACGACCTCACCCTCCGCGACATCGCCGCGCGCGCCGGCATGAGCACGCGCACGCTCAACCGGCGCTTCCGCGAGCAGACCGGCACCACGCCGCTCCAGTGGCTGCTGCGCACCCGCGTCCGCCGTGCCCAGCACCTGCTGGAGGCGACCAGCCACCCGGTCGACCGGATCGCGCGCCAGGTGGGCTTCGGCTCACCCACCGCGTTTCGGGAGCGCTTCCGCCGTGTGGTCGGCACCAGCCCGCACGGATACCGCACGGCGTTCCGCACGCCGTGAGGCCGGGCCCCGTACGGGCCGCTGGGCCGGAGTCCTCCCGGGTGCGACCCGCCGGGGCACCACCCGCGCCGTCGTGCGGCGCTGCCGCACCCTGGGCGAAACCCCTGGCGGCCGGGCCGCACACTGGGTGTCCACGCGGGACGGGAGGACGGCCATGGTGGAGTACGCGGCGGGCGACACCTGGGGCATCGGCAGCGCCACGTTCGCGGTGGCGTACGCGCTGCTCGCGGCCGCGGCGGTGGCCGGCGCCCTGCTGCACCGGCATCGCGCCTTGGCCGGCTCGGACCGGATGCCGGCGGCCGACCCGCACCCGCAACAGGTCGCCTACCTCCAGGGCGGCCCCGAGCTGGCGACCTACTCGGCCCTCGCCGCCCTGCGCTGCGCCGGCGCGGTGGGCGTCGCCACCGACCCGGCCGAAACGGGCGAGCGGCCGCGGCGGCGCCTCGTGGCGACCGGGCCACCGCCGGACGGCGCGACCGCCCTGGAGCGTGCGGTCCACGACGCCGCGGCCCGGTCCGCCGATCCCGGCGCCGTCGCGGCCGACCCGGCCGTGGCGACCGAGCTGGCCCGCGTCGAACGCGAGATGGAGAGCGCCGGCCTCGTGCCCGACGCGGACACCCACGGCGCGCTCACCACGGCCCGGCATCTGCTCACCGCCGTGCTGGTCCTCGGCGTGGCCCGGCTCCTCGCCGGCATCGCCAACGAGAAGTCGATCATCTTCCTGATGCTGGTCCTGCTGGCGCTCGGCGCGACGATCGCCGTGCTGTGGCGCAAGCGGCCGCGGCGGACCCGCGCCGGCGACCGCGTCCTCGCGGCGCTGCGCGAAGACCACTCGCACCTCGCGCCCCCCAACAACCCCGCCTGGCAGGTGTACGGGCCGGCGGCGGCCGCGCTCGCGGTCGGGCTCTACGGGAGCAACGCGCTGTGGGTGGCCGACCCGGGGTTCGCCGCGGAGGCCGCCGTCCGGAAGGACCTGGCGACCGCGTACGCCAACTCCACCTCGTCCACCGGCTCAGGCACCGCGCAGACCTGCTCCGGGTCGAGCTGCGGCTGCGGCAGCGGCAGCGGCGGCGGGAGCGACAGCGGCGGCGGCACGGGCGGCAGCGGCGGCGGTGGGGGCGGCGGCTGCGGCGGCTGACCCGAGCGGTACATCATGGACGGTGTGAGCCACCTTTCCTCGATCGTCATCCACTGCCGCGACCCGTACGTGGCGGCCCCATTCTGGTCGCTGGCGTTCGGGCTACCGCCCGTGGAAGAAGACCGCGCCGCGCTGGCCGCGCACACGCTGGAGCCGGACGAGTCGGTGCTGCTGCGCGACCCGAGCGGCCGGGCACCCGACGTGTGGGTCAGCCCCACCGAAGACGACACCGACGCGCGCGGCCGCGGCCTCGTCCACATCGACCTCCAGCTCGACGACCTGAGCGAGCTCGACGCGCTCGTCGCCGCCGGCGCGGTCAGGCGGTGGGAGGTCACCGAGCCACACCGCTGGACCGTCCTGGCCGCCCCCGACGGCGTTCTCTTCTGCGCCATCCACCCGCGCGGCGCGACCGCCTAGAGACCTGAGCTACCGCGACGTCCGTCGTGGTAGCCCTATCGGGTCAGAAACGCCGCGAGGGTGTCCACCAGCCACTGTGGATCGTCGAGCCACGGGAAGTGTCCGGCGCCGGGCGCCACCACGAGCTCCGCGGCCGGAATCAGGGCGGCGAACTCGGCCGCGCGCTTCGGCGGCAGGCCCACGTCGTACTCGCCGGCGACGAGCAGCACCGGCGCGGGCAGGTCGGCGACCGCGGTGCGCACGGCGTCCGGGTCGATGGCGCCGGCCGAGTAGTAGAGGGCGGCCGCGTCGCCGTTGGTCTGTGCCGGCATGCGGGCGGCGGCGGCCCGGCTGGCGGCGTCCCACCGGCCGTAGCTGAACGGTGTGATCGCGCCCCACTCGGTGGCGGTGGCCTGGCCGGCCCAGATCCGCTCGAACGCGGCGAACGCTTCCGGGAACCAGTCTTCGCCGCGGCGGAGCTCGGCCACCTCGCGGCGGTCGGCGTCGGCGATGTCCAGGCCGACGACGCGGGGGCTGGGGTTGAGCAGGGCCAGGCGGCCGACGCGCCGCGGATGGCGGGCGGCGTAGAGCACCGCGAGCGTGCCGCCGGCCGAGTGTCCCAACAGGTCGATCCGCTCCAGCCCGAGGTGGGCGCGGAGCGCCTCGACATCCTCGACCTGCCGGTCGCACCGGTATGTCGCCTGGTCCGCGGGCGCGGCCGAGTCGCCGGTGCCGCGCAGGTCGAGCCGCACCAGCGTGCGGTGCGCGGAGAGCCCGCCGAGGTCGTCGAGGTAGACCGACGCCTGCATCGGGCCGCCGGGCAGGCAGATCAGCGGATCGCCCTCCCCCGCCTCGTGGTACGCGAGCTGTGTGCCGTCAGGAGCGGTGAAGGTAGCCACCCCCGGATCCTAGACTCAGCGCGCGAGACCCAGTAGGAACTCGGCGTTGCTGCCCGTCTCCGTCAGGCGCTCCAACAGGTGCTGGAGCGCCTGCGGTGGAGACTGGCCGTGCAGGGCGCGGCGGAGGCGGCCGAGGATCGCGGCCTCGTCGGCGCCGAGCAGGAGGTCCTCCTTGCGGGTGCCGGAGCCGAGCACGTCGACGGCCGGGTAGAGACGCCGCTCGGCGCTGGCGCGGTCGAGCCGCAGCTCGGCGTTGCCGGTCCCCTTGTACTCCTCGTAGATGACCGTGTCGCCGACCGAGCCGGTCTCGACGAGCGTGCTCGCCAAGATGGTGAGCGAGCCGCCGTCCTCGATGTTGCGGGCGGCGCCGAGGAGCCGCTTGGGCGGGTGGAGGGCGTTCACGCTGATGCCGCCGGACAGGACGCGGGCGGACGAGGGCGCCGTGTGGTTGTACGCGCGGCCCAGCCGGGTCAGCGAGTCGAGCAGCAGCACCACGTCGTGGCCGAGCTCGACGAGGCGCTTGGCGCGTTCGACGGCGAGCTCGGCGGTGGCGGCGTGCTCGTGCGGCGGCCGGTCGAACGGCGATGCGATGACCTCACCCTTGACCTCACGCCGCATGTCGGTGACCTCCTCAGGGCGCTCGTCGACGAGCAGGACCATCAGGTGGCACTCGGGATGGTTGCGGGTGACGGCCGCGGCGATCGCCTGGAGCACCATGGTCTTGCCGGCCTTCGGCGGGGAGACGACCAGCGCCCGCTGGCCCTTGCCGATCGGCATCACCAGGTCGATGACGCGCGTAGTGAGGATGTGTGGCTCGGTCTCGAGCCGCAGCCGCTCGCGCGGGTGCAGCGGCGTGAGGTCGTAGAAGTCCGGCCGCGACCGGGCCTCGCCGGGCGGCATGCCGTTGACGGTGTCCAGCCGCACGAGCGGCGCGGTCCGGCGTCCCCGCTGCTCGGTGCCGCCCGCGCCGGTGACCAGGTCGCCGGGGCGCAGCCCGTGCTGACGGATCAGCGCGCCGGGCAGGTACAGGTCGGCGGGCCCGGCCGTGTAGCCGCCGGTACGCAGGAAGCCGTGGTCACCGGCGATGTCGACGATGCCGGTGACGGGAGTCGGCGGGCGTGCGCCAGCCGCGTTTTTGTTGTCGTTCAACGGGTTTCTCCTGAGCGTGAGGGAGCGACGCGTGGGTGCGTGCAAACGGCCCGTATGTCGCGTGAATCCCCTTAGGACGATGGCGTCCCGTTTGGGGTGATAGAACCCGAGGGGCGGCGTATGCGCCGGCGTCCACTGCGGGTGCTGCCAACCAAGCTAGCCGCTCGCGCGCCGAAAAGCAACGATTCCGCGGCGCTGTCCACATCGGACGCCTGCCGCACCACCTCTAGGGCGTCCTAGGAGGCTGGGCTGTTGGGTGGACGCCCTCGCGTATTGCGGATGCGCACAGGGGTGCCGTTCCCGCACCATGGTCGTCGTGCATTCCGCCATCACCGTGACGCCGGGCCAGCTGCCGGACGTGCTCCTGCACGTCGCGGTGGTGCGGCCGGTGTTCGTGTGGGGCGCGCCCGGCATCGGCAAGAGCTCGCTCGTCCGCGACTTCGCCGCCTCGCTCGGTCTCGAATGCGTCACGCTCGTCGGCACCCAGCTCGCCGCCGAAGACCTCATCGGCGTGCCGGAGCTGCGCGACGGCCGGAGCCGCTTCGCGCCGCCCGAGTCGATCGCGCGCGACGAGCCGTACTGCCTCTTCCTCGACGAGCTCAACGCCTCCACGCCCGAGGTGCAGAAGGCGTTCTACTCGCTGATCCTGGACCGGCGGATCGGCGCGTACGAGCTGCCGCCCGGCTCGATCGTGATCGGCGCCGGCAACCGTTCCACCGACAACGCGCTCGCCCGGCCCATGGCCTCGGCGCTCGTCAACCGCCTCGTCCACGTGCACCTGCGGGCCAGCGTCGACGACTGGCTGGCCTGGGCCGGCGGCGCCGGCATCCACCGGTGGATCGTCGACTACCTCACCGAGCGCCCCGACCAGCTCTGGTCCGCACCGCCCAAAGTGGAGGAAGTGTTCTCCACCCCGCGCAGCTGGCACATGCTCTCCGACGCCCTCCGCTCGTACGGGGAGGACATCCCCGAGCAGACGCTGCGGTTGCTCACCGCCGGCACGCTCACCCCCGCGCACGCGTCGGCGTTCTGCGGGTACGTGAAGATCGTGCGCCACCGCTACGGGCTCGACGCCGTCGTGCGGGGCGACGTGGCGTGGCCCGCCGCGCCGGCCGACCGCGACCTGCTCTACTTCCTGGCCGAGTCGTTCCGGGCGCGGCTCGTCAAGGACCTGCCGGCGGGCAAGCAGCACGCCTCGCCGGCGCTGCGCCAGTTCGCCCACCGGGCCAAGGCGCTGCTGGTCGAGCTGGCCGAGATCTCGCTCGAGTGCGCCCAGCTGGTCATCGCCACGGACGAGGACGGCACCCCGGCGCTGCCGGCCTGGTTTCTCGTCGAGGTGAGCCGCGACCTGCCCCGCCTCGTCGCCGCACGGGCCTAGGACCGGGCGATGCCGAAGAAGCGCAAGGCACCGGTCGACCCGAACGTGGCGGCGTTCCAGGCAGCGTGGCGGGCGCTCGGCGTCCACCCGATGTTCGCGCCGATGCTCGACATCCCGATGGTGGGGTGGCGGCGGCGGGGAGCCGAGGCGATTCTCGTCGACGACCCGCGGCTGCGCGACGCGAAGACGATCGCCCGCGTCGACCGGAGCGGACGGATCACGGCCGGCAAGGCGCACCGGCTCGACGAGGGCGGGTGGACCTGGGTGCTCGCGCACTGCCTGCTGCACCTCGGGTTCGGGCATCTGGCGCCGGACCGCTACGCCGCCGACCCGACCTACGCCGACGTGGCCTGCCTCGCGGTCACCCGGTTCCAGCGGGCGGTGAAGCTCGGCACCGAGCCGCTCCCCCTCCCCGCCGAGCTGCCCACCGCCGACGAGACCGTCCTGTTGCGACAGTGGCGGGAGGCCGGGGTGCCGCCGCACCTCGCCGGCTGCGGGCCCGGCGGCACCGGATCCGACCTCGTGCCCGAGGTGCCGCCGGACACGAGCCGGGAGCTGTCCACAGTGGACTGGCCGGAGCACTTCGCGCTCGGGCTCGCGGCGGCGGCCACCGCCGCCGTCGAGGTGGCCGGCGGGGTGCGGTCGACGCTGACCGGCGAGGCCGCCCGGCGCAAGCCGTGGGACCTGGCCCGGTCGTGGTTCCTGTCGTCGTTCCCGCTGCTGGGCGCGCTCGCGTCCCGGTTCACGCTGGTGGCGGACGCCGACCTGGCCCGCCGCTGGGACATCGCGGTCGCGGCGGTCTCGCCCGCCGCGGGCGAGATCTACCTCAACCCGCTGCGCCAGCTGAGCGGTCCGGAGTGGAGGTTCGTGCTCGCCCACGAGATGCTGCACGCCGCGCTCCGCCACGGCGACCGCGCCGGCCCCCGCGACCCCTATCTGTGGAACGTCGCCGCCGACTACGTCATCAACGGCTGGCTCGTCGAGATGGGCGTCGGCGAGCCGCCGGACGGGCTGCTCCACGACCCCGACCTCGCCGGCCTGTCCGCCGAGGCGGTCTACGACCGGATCGCCACCGACCTGCGCCGGCTGCGCAAGCTCGGCACGCTGCGCGGCACCGGCCTCGGCGACGTGCTCGGCGAGCCGCTCCCCTGGTCCGGTTGCGCCGGCCGCGGCGTAGACCTTGACGACTTCTACCGACGGGCGCTGCTCGACGGGTACACGTACCACCAGCGGGCCGGGCGCGGACTGCTGCCGGCCGGGCTGGAGGAGGAGATCCGGGTCCTCGACCACCCGCCGCTGCCCTGGGACGCGCGGCTGGCCCGCTGGTTCGACGAGTACGTGCCGTCGCCGCTGCGGGTCCGCTCGTACGCCCGGCCGTCGCGGCGGCAGGCGAGCACACCCGGCATCCCGCGCCCCGGCTGGCGGTGGCCGGACGAGGCGGTCCCGCGGTGCACGTTCGGCGTCGTGCTGGACACCTCCGGCTCGATGGACCGCGAGCTGCTCGGCAAGGCGCTCGGCGCGATCGCCTCGTACGCCACCGCGCGCGACGTGCCCGCCGCCCGCGTGGTCTTCTGCGACGCGTACCCGTACGACGCCGGCTACCTGCCGCCGGAGCAGATCGCCGGCCGCGTCCGGGTCCGCGGCCGCGGCGGCACCGTGCTCCAGCCGGGCGTGCACCTGCTCGAACGGGCCGCCGACTTCCCACCCACCGCGCCGATCCTGCTCATCACCGACGGGTACTGCGACGCGGTGCGGATCCGGCGCGAGCACGCGTTTCTCGTGCCGGAAGCCGCCCGCCTCCCGTTCACCCCGCGCGGCCCGGTCTTCCGGCTCCGCTAGTTCTCGTACCCCCACTGGGGCAGTGACTTGTCGAGGGCGCGCTCGACGGCGGCGACCTGGGCGGCGGTGAGCTCGTGCCGGTAGGCCGCGTCGCGCTCGGTGTGGAAGTGGTGCCGCGCGAAGCCGGCCTCGAACCGCGGTGTCCACTCCAGACCGAGGAAGCGGAGCATCCGCGCGGTCTGCTCGTTGGGCGCGCGCACCAGGTCTTCGTATCGCACGTCGAGCCACTGTGCCGCCGGGTGGACGGTGCGGGCCTGCGCGTACGCGTCCATCAGCATCCGCCAGCCGAGCGCGGCGAGCACCGGGAACGACCGGCCGGAGTCCTCCCACTCCTGGCGCAGCGGGGCGGGCAGCGGGCCGTACAGCCAGTTGTCCGGGCCGCGCCAGCCGTCCCACCAGCCCATCTGTAGCCACGAGTTGGCCACCGCGCGGCCGTCCCGGACGACGTGGATGACCCGCAGCTCCGGGTACGCGGCGTGCAGGAACCCGGTGCGCGGCCAGCCGGTCAGGTGCTGGAGCAGCACCTCGCAGCCCTGCCGCTCGATCCGCCGGTCGAAGAACGCGCGCAGCCGGGCCGACATGCGCGGCGTCAGGTCTTCGGCGAGCAGGTCGCGGCAGGGGCGGGAGAAGCCGCCGAAGACGTGCCGGTCGATCAGCCGGTACGCCTCCGAGGGCGCGACCCGCATCCGGCCCCGCTCCAGCAGCCGGGTGCTGTGCCTGAGCGACGTCATGCCGGGCGGGCGGGGCGCCATCCGCCGGTAGAGCCGGCCGTTGAACCGCCCGTCGAGGTTGAGCCGGGAGAGCTTGTCGTCGACGCCGGAGATGAACCCGACCGCCGGATGGCGGGCGAGCAGCTCCTGCACCAGAGTCGACCCGCACCGCCCGGTGCCCACGACGACGGCTAACACGGGCCTCATCCTCCCTTGGCGGCGAAACGGTGCGGCGGGCGGCGCAGGGGGTAGCGCCAGCGCCACAATAAGGGCGCGGTGATGGCCGTGACCAGAGCGTAGGCCGGCCGGGAGAGGCCGCCGACCCATTCGTCGTCGGCGACCACGGCCACGTCGCCGGTCCGGTGGCGGGAGGGATTGCCCGCCACCGCGTGTGTGGGTGCCAAGTGGACGGTGCTCTCGTCGATGTGCGGCGCGGGCACGCCGGCGAAGGACGCGATCCGGCGGGTCACGTCCCCCGGGTCGGCGACGAAGTCCTCGTACCGCACCCGCAGGTAGCGCCCGGAGCGGCGCCACAGCAGTGCCGTCGTGGCGTTCCACACCAGCCAGAGCAGCGCGGCCTTGGCGACCGGCGGGCGGCTCATCAGAGCCGGGTCGCCCGGCCCGTCCAGCCCCTTGCGCCGGCGCCAGGAGAAGGCGGTGGCCCGGGGATCGCGTACCAGGTGCAGCACGCGCGTCTCGACGCCGGGCAGGCCGTCCACGAGCAGCCCGTACGGCGGGAGCTTGGACGAGTCGACCACGAGACCGTCGCCGCCGAGCGCGGCGTAGAGCGCGGGGATCGCCGGGTGGGCCTCGACGCGGCGCCGCCACAGCAGGGCCGGCAGCCGCCGCATCCGCAGCCGCGCGCGCAGGAACCCGGCCACGGCCGCCGGGTCGGCGTCGACCTCCTTCATCACCCGCGTCCACACCGGACACTCCGCGAAGGACTGTCCACAGCCGCACGGCCGGCCGTCGATCGCCCCGCGCTGCCACAGGTAGCGCAGCTCGCCGGCCGCGAAGACGCCGCCGGCCTGCCCCAGCACGTTGGTGACCAGCGTGGAGCCGCTGCGGCCGCTGCCGGCCACGAAGAGCACGCGGGTCACCCGGGCGCTCCACTGTAGACGTCCTTCAGCAGGGCGAGGTGGACGTCCGGTGCGAAGTCGCGCTCCACCTTCGCGCGGCCCGCCGCGCCCATGGCGAAGGCCCGTGACGGGTCGGCCAGCAGGTCGGCCAGCGCGGCGGCCAGCGCCGGCGGGTCGTCGGCCGGCACGATCGCGCCGTCGACGCCCGGCTCGACCAGCTCGGGCAGGCCGCCCAGCCCGGTGGTGACGACGGGCAGCCCGCACGCGAACGCCTCCAGCACCGCCATCGGCTGGTTTTCGTGCCACCGGGACGGCACCGCCGCCACCCGGGCCCGCCGCATCAGGTCGTGCAGGTCGTCCCTGGCGAGCCGGCCGTGGAACGTGACCAGCCCGGGTGCCGACTGCGCGGCCAGCCGCTCCAGCTCCGGCCGGGCCGGCCCCTCCCCCGCGACGTCGACCCGGAAACCACCGAGCCCGGCGGCGGTGACGAGCGTGTCGACGCCCTTCTCCGGCACCAGCCGCCCGGCGAACACCACACCCTCGCCCGGCTCCCGCTTGCGGTCGATCGTCGAGCCGTCGACGAAGTGGCTGACCACGCGGAGCCGCTCGGGGTAGACGCCCGCCTTCGCCATCACGCCGGCCAGAAACCGGCTCGGGCTGACGAACGTGCTCACCGGTCCGTACGCGCCGGTGACCCGATGTAGCCACGTCTCGGCGGCCAGCACCGCGCTCCGCCCGAGCGAGCCGTCTTTGCAGCGCGTGCGCACCGCCTGCCATGGACCGCCGGTGACGCAGGCGTCACAGACCGCACGCCCGGCGAGCAGCTGGTAGCTGGGGCAGGCGAGCTTGTAGTCGTGCATCGTCAGCACGCACGGCACGCCCGCGTCGGCCGCCGCGCGCAGCACGGCCGGTGACAGCTGGTGGTACACGTTGTGCGCGTGCACCACGTCGGGGCGGAAGTCGGCTATCACCTTCGCCAGCCCGCGCCGGCTGACCGGCGAATGGAGCATCCGGCCGACCGCGGCGGCCCGCTTGGCGAGACCGGGCGGCGGTGGCTCCAACTGCACGTACGGCGGGAAGAAATGACCGTATCGCTGAGGCGCTTCGTTGTCCGGATGCGCCATGCCGAAATACGCCACCTCGTCGCCCCGGGCACGCTGAAGCGCGGCGAGGTCGAAGAGGTAACCCTCGGCGCCACCCCGCCGGTAGAGGAACTTGTTGACGTGCAACACGCGCATCGACGGTCAGGCTACAGCCATGCGAAGATGCTGTGCGTGCCAGCAGCCGACCAATCGTCCGCGGTCGCCTACACCGCCCGCCGCATCGCGCGGCACGTGCGGTGGGCGCGCACCGAGGGGCTGCGCCGGCTCGTCGAGGAAGACCGCCTCAACCCGGTCGAGCGCGCCACCACCGCGTGGGCCAAGCGCCGCTGGCGACGCGCGCACGGCGTCATGCCCGGCCAGGCCACGCCGGTGTACGTGGTGGGTCTGCAACGCTCCGGCACCAACATGCTGATGCGCGGCCTCGACGCGGCACCACAATTCCAGGTGCACAACGAAAACGACCGCCGGGTCTTCCACCGCTTCCAGCTGCGCTCCGACGCGGTGCTCGGCGAGGCGATCCGGTCCAGCCGCCACGCGTACGTCATCGTGAAGCCGCTCTGCGAGACACACCGGGTCGACGAGCTGCTCGCGCTGCCCGGCCTGCCACCCGGCCGGGCGGTGTGGGTGTGGCGCGACGTCGACGACCGGGCCCGCTCGGAGGTGGCGAAGTTCGGCACCGCCAACCTCGACGCGCTGCGCGCGATCGCCGGCGACACGATCGGCACGCGGTGGCAGGGGCAGCGCCTCGACGCGGAGAGCCGGGCCCTCGTCCGGAGCTTCGACTACGCGGCGATGAGCCCGCACGCGGCGGCCGCGCTCTTCTGGTACATACGCAACGATCTTTTCTTTCGGCTCGGCCTGCACCGCCGCGACGACGTGCTGTTGTGCTCCTACGACGCGCTGGTCGCCGACCCGGAGGCGGCCACGAGACGGCTCTGCGCCTTCCTCGGCCTGCCGTTCGACCCGCGCCTGTGCGCGCACGTCGAGCGGCGTACGCCGGAGCGCCGGCCGCTCGACCTCGACCCGCGCGTGCGGGCGCTCTGCGACGAGCTGACCGAGCGGCTGGCCGCGCATGGCTGACGCGCCCATCTTCCTGCTCGGCTGCCAGCGTTCCGGCACCACGATGCTGCGCCTGGTGCTCGACTCGCACTCGCGGATCAGCTGCGGCCCGGAGACCCGTTTCCTCACCGACATGGAGCGCATCGTCGGGCGCGACTGGGAGCGGCTGGCCCGGTTCGGCTTCCCCCGCGAAGACTGGCTGCGCCGCATCCGCGAGTTCTTCGGCGGCGTACACACCGACTACGCGGCCGGCCGCGGCAAGGCCCGCTGGGCCGACAAGACCCCGCTGTACGCGCTCGCCATCCCGTTCCTCACCGAGGTCTTCCCCGACGCGCAGATCGTGCACGTCATCCGCGACGGCCGCGACGTGGTCGTCTCGCACCGCAAGCGGTTCGGCTACTGGTCCGCGGTCAAGTGCGTGGTGAAATGGCCGCGCTACATCCGGGTCGCCCGCGCCGCCGGCCGCGCGCTCCCGCCCGAGCGCTACCACGAGCTGCGGTACGAGGACGCGGTGCGCGAGCCGGAGAAGGCGCTGCGGTCGCTCTTCGAGTTTCTCGGCGAGCCGTGGGAGCCGGGCGTGCTCGACTACGGCGACAAGGAGCACGACGTCGCCGACAAGTACACCACCGAGGCCGACCGGCGCCGCGCCGCCGCCCGCACCGACGCGCAGATCTACGGCTCCCGCGTCGGCACGTACAAGCGCGAGCTCGACCCGTTCCTGCGCCTGCTGGTCCGGGTCTTCTCCGGCCGCACGCTGCGCGAGCTGGGCTACCGATGAGGCGCTGGCTCGTCGCGGTCGTGGCGGTCCTCGGGGTGGCCGCCTGCACCTCCGACCCCCGGCCGGCGCCGACGACACCGCCGCCCGCCACCGCCACCCCGGCCGGCACGACGCCCTTCGGCGCGCACTGGGACTGGAACAGGTACGAGCAGTTCACCCCGTACCTGCGGAAGATCACCGGCTCGTCGACCTACCACGAGCTGAGCTGGTGCGACGTCGAGCGCGAGGAGGGCAAGCCGGACTGGAGCGCGGTCGACCAGGTGGCCGAGCGCACCCGTTCGCTGGGCATCACGCTCCACCTGAAGATCCGCACGGGGGTCTGCTGGGCCACCGGCGGCACCCCCCAGCACGTGCGCGGGCAGGCGAACAAGACCGAGTCGGCGATGCCCCGCGACATCGCGAAATACAAGTCCTTTGTAGATAGTCTGGTGCGCCGCTACGCGCCGTACGGCGTGCGCGAGTACGCGGTGGAAAACGAGGTCAACGCGCCGCAGTACTGGGCCGGCAGCGCCACCGACTACGCCACGCTCGTCACCGCCGCCGGCGAGGCGATCCGGGCCGCCGACCCGCGGGCGCGCGTGGTCGACTCGGGGATCAGCAGCGTCGCCTACGGCTGGGGTGTCGCCGACCGGCTGCTGAAATCCGGGCAGGACGCCGAGGCGGTGCGCGCGTACAACGCGTACTTCCAGCGGCGGATCGGCACCCGCGGCAAGCAGATCCCGGCCGTCTCCACGCCGGACGACCTGCGTGCCGCCCTCGCCGTGCCGCAGAACGCGCGCAACCTCGAGTACCTCGCGGCCACCGAGAAACTGCTCGACGGCAAGGCGGTCGACGTCCGGCAGGTGCACTTCTACGAGCACTGGAGCGCCGTCCCGGACCTGCTGGCCTACCTGTCCGCGGAGACCCCGGCCGGCACGCCGGTCGAGGCGTGGGAGGTGGGCCAGTTCTGGCGCGACGGCGACGCCGGCGACGAGGCCCGCTCCGCCGAGATGGTCAAGGTCGCCACCCAGCTCGCGGCCGGCGGGCTACGCGAGGTGATCTGGCTGCCGCTGGCCTACAACCCGGGCAACCGCCAGGGCAGCGAGGTCCGCTACGGCCTGCTCGACCCGGACGGCAAGGAGCGCGTGGCGGGCCAGATGCTGGCCGGCCTGGCCGCGCTCGCCCAGGGCGCCACCGCCGAGCCGGTCCGCGACAAGGGCCTGGCCGGTGCCGCCTTCCGCCGCGGCGCCGAGACCGCGCTGGTGGTGTGGGCCACGGACGGCCTCGTCACGGTGCCGCCCGCGGCCGGTCTGTCCAGAGGGCCGGTCGGCGCGCCACAGACCCGCGAGGGCGAGGCCCTGGTGACCGCCGACGAGCCGGTGGTGCTGCGCGGTCGGGGCGCCCCGGCCGACATTCTCAAGAAACTTGGATAAGCCGCTCGAAGAAGAACTCGTGCTTGAGGTACGACGTGTCGTACTCGTGGCCCGGGTAGGGCGGGATGAGCTGCGCGGCCTGGAAGAGGCGCCAGCCGTCCAGCAGCGCGGCCAGGCCGGTCGGGTAGGGCGGCTCGTCGCTGTCGCCCGTGGTCGGGCTGGTGCGGCCGGTGCCGTCGTAGCGGGCCCAACCCACCACCGCCGAGTCGAGCGCCGACGTGCTCAGGTAGAGCACCAGCACCTGCTGCCTCATGCGGCGCTCCGCACGGTCGGGCGGTTGCTGACCCGGGTCACCCAGTGCTCGATGTCGAAGCCGCCGTCGCCGGTCAGCGCCCGCCACAGCCGGACCCGGTTGTAGATCTCCAGGCGCGCGGTCGCGTGCTCGTACCAGGGGAACGTCCGGCTCAGCTCGGCGACCACGCGCGGGTCGGCGAGGTCGGCGGTGTCCCACAGCCGCACCTGGGGCACCGTCGGGTTGAACCGGATCTTGAACATGTACCGCCGGGTGCCGCTGTCGTTGCGCCGCCCGCCGTGCCAGAGGCCGTGGTGCAGCAGCATGACCGTGCCGGCGGGGCAGGTCAGGCGGATCTGGCCGAGCAGGTTCTGGTAGCGGCCGGTGTCGCTCTCGTTGGTGCGCCGCAGGTGGCTGCCGGGCACGGCGAGCGTGCCGCCCATGTCCGCGGTCACCTCCCGCGGGTAGTACATGAGCTGGACGTCGAAGGCGTCCTCGCGCACGTCGATGATGGCGTCGCCGTGCAGCGGCTGCGCGTTGCCCTCGCGCGGCTCGCGGACGTGCACCGCGTGATGGTCCACAGTGGGCTCCGGCCCCACCAGGCTGCGCAGCGCGCCGGCGACCGCCGGCACCTCCACCAGGCGGCGGGCGAACGAGCCGGCGGGAAAGGCCTCGGACAGCGGCGTGCCGTACGGCACGGCCGGAACGCCGGCGGAGAGCACGTCGACGGCCTGGCGGTTGAGCTCGTCCGGGACGGCGGCGTCCATGCGCAGGTAGCCCTGCGCCACGAAGCGCGCCGTCTGCACCGAGGTGAGCAGATGGCTACTGGTCAACATGCGTCGACCCTACGAACGGTCGGCGGCCACGTCGTGGGTCTCAGTCAACCACCGCTGGTACATTTTCACCATCGATCGCGTGCTGCTCCAGCTCGACGACCCGCCCACGGTGGCGGCCGTCGGCGTCGGCGTGCACGGCACGACGGGCCCGCGCGACGTGTTCGAGCTGCCCGACCTGTGGCAGCTGCACGTCTACGGCTACACCGCCGAGCTGACCGTCGGGGGCACCACGCACGCGATCCGGCCGGGCCGGGTGAGCTTGATCCCGCCCGGCGCCCGCGTCGAGTACCGCTACCGCGGGCGGTCCGAGCACCTCTACGCGCACTTCGCGACCCGCCGGCGGGGCGTGCGGCACGGCGTGCCCGCGATGCAGGACGCCGGCGCGGAGGCGCGGCCGATCTCCGCCCTGCTGCGCCAGGCCATCGCGGCCAGGCCCGGCTCACCGGCCCGGGTGGTGGCCTCGGTGTGGACCGTGCTGTGGCAGGTGGCCCAGCTCGCACCGCACGACGGGCAGCCGCGCGGGCACGCCACGGTGTCGGCTGCCGTCGCGCACATCGAGTCCCACCTGGCCGCCCCGCTCACGGTGCCCGCCGTCGCGCGCGCCGTCGGCGTCTCGCACAACCACCTCACCCGCCTGTTTCGCGCCGAGACCGGTCACACCGTGGTCGGCTACATCCGGCGGCGCCGCCTGGAGCACGCCCGGCACATGCTGCGCGAGTCCACGCTCTCCATCCCGGCGATCGCGGCGTCCGTCGGCATCCCCGACCTCCAGGCGTTCAACAAGGCGTGCCGCCGCGAGCTCGGCGCCTCCCCCCGCGCGGTCCGCGCGTAGGAACCCCGGCTAGTGCGGTGGCCACAAACCTTCACCGGGTGAGCGGCGGCCTTCGGCCGCGGATCACCCGGGCCGGCGAAGCCGGCCCACGTTTGTGGCCACCGCACTAGGCGGGCCAGGTCTCGGACCAGCCGAGCAGGTCGGCGAGCGCGGCGTTGTGTGGAGCGAAGTGCTCGCGCAGCCCGCGCGCCACCTCCGCCGGTGGGCCGGAACGGTCGGCGCGCCTGGTGTGCACCGCGAACTCGGCCGGCGTGAACGGCTCCAGGCCGAGAAACTCCAGGACCCCCGCGTAGACCGCGGCCGGGTCGGCGTA
This sequence comes from Phytohabitans sp. LZ39, assembly GCF_059359075.1. NCBI lineage: Bacteria > Bacillati > Actinomycetota > Actinomycetes > Micromonosporales > Micromonosporaceae > Phytohabitans > Phytohabitans sp. LZ39. The sequence continues at coordinate 146,889 of NZ_JCADBM010000011.1, forward strand.
GAGGTCTTCGCTGCGCACGACGTGCAGCCGTTCCCGGGGCACGTGGGCCAGCCACCGCGAGAGCTGTTCCGCGTAGCGGCCGCGGGCGGCGTACGAGTAGCGGCGCCACCCGTCCGGCGACGACAGCCGCGACTGCTCCGCCGCGAGCGCCGACGCGAAGTCGAGCGGCTCGTGGCCGTACGAGCGGGTGTGCAGGTAGTGCGACCAGGCGCGCTCGACCGGGTCGCGGAGCAGCGCGACGAACCGGCCGGAGGGCAGCGTCGCCGCGACCCGCGACGGGGCGTCGGGGTGGAAGAGGTAGAGCGGGCTGGCCTCGAAGGACACGGCGCCCGGCGCGGCAGGCGGGAAGTGGCCCCGGTACCAGCGCTCGCCACGTCCATAGTGGAGGCTGAAGTACTGGAGCTCCTTGCCCGTCGCGGCCCGCACCTGGGGATGGGCGGCGAGGTAGCTGTGCAGGGAGGTGGTGCCGCAGCGCTGGGCGCCGATGACGAGGAAGTCGGGCAGCGCGCCGGGGGTCGAGGCCCAGGCCCGCGCGCCCCGGACGGCGCGGCGCAGCGCGTCGACGGCGGGACGTCGGCTCACGGATCACCCGCCCGAGCGGCGGCATCGCCGGCACCGCCGGCCGCGCCCGCACGCCGCCGGCGGGCGAGGGCACGCAGCACCATGGTGTCCTCTTTGGAGAGTCCTAATAGGAGCACCGCGCCGAGGTAGACGAGCGCGGTCACGAAGAGACCGAGGAGCACGCGGGCGGGGTCGTCGGGCACCAACCACCGGACGCCGAGCGCGGCGGCGAGGGCGGCACCGCCGGCGGCGAGGCCCTTCGCCAGGCCGGCCGTCAGTGGCACCACGCGGACCAGCCACCACACCTGGACGACGCGAGCCAGGTTGACCGCGACCAGCGAGGCGCTCCAGGCGACCGCGGCGCCGACGATGCCGTGGGCGGGGATGAGCCACAGGTTGAGGCCGACGTTGAGCACGAGCGCGCCGATGTTGTCGAACATGTTCAACGACACCCGGCCGGACATGTTGAGCAGCGTGCCGCACGGGCCGGTGGCGGCGTTGACGAGCTGACCCACCGCGAGCACCACGGTGACCGTGGCACCCGAGGCGAAGTCGGAACCGAAGAGCGGCAGCAGCGACGACGGGAATACGAGCAGCGCCACGAACGCGGGCAGCGACAGCCGCACCACCCAGCCGGTCGCCGCCTTGTACACCCGACGGACCTCGGGCAGCGCGTCGCGGTGGTAGAGGTAGGCGATGTACGGGCCGAACGCCGCGTTGATCGGTGCCAGCACGAAGATGGCGACGGTGACCAGACGGGTGGCGACCGTGTAGACGCCGATGTCGTCGTTGGCGAACGCGCCGAGCAGCAGCGTGTCGATCCAGATCAGGCCGGTCGACGCCAGCGACGAGGCCCAGCTGACCGTGGAGAAGCCGAAGAGCTGCCGCGGCCGGTACTCCGCCGGGGCGGGCGCCACCGTGCGCATCAACCGCACCAGCGCGCCGAGCGCCAGGAGGGCCGCCGTCCACGCGGCGACCACCACCGCCCACAGGGCGGCGGTGACCCCCATGCCGGCCAGCAGCACCGCGCCGGTGAGCGCGAGCCGCGCGAAGGGCTCGTAGATCTGACCCACCAGCGTGAACGGCCGCTGCGTGCGCCACCCCCGGGTCGCCGCCAGCGCCGCCTCGCACACCACGGACGCCGGCAGCGCCAGCGCGACGAGGCGGAGGCCACCGGTCAGCTCCGGGTCGTGCAAGGCGTCGGCCAAAGCGGGGGCGACCACCACCAGAACAAGACCGATCAGCACCGCCCCCGCCCCGGAGATCGCCAGCCCGAGGCGTACCGTGCCGCGGATGCTCGCCGGGTCGTCGTCGGCCAGGTGCACCGCCACGAAGCGGGTCAGCCCGGCCCGGAAGCCGGACAGCGACAGCAGCCCGAGGAGCGCCAGCAGCGCGTAGCACTGCGCGTACCGGCCGACCTCCTCGATGCCCAGCGAGCGGGCCAGCAGCAGCATCACCAGGAAGAGCGCACCCTGGCTGCACAGCGCGCCGAGCAGGTTGAGGCCGCCGCCGCGCGCCATGCCGCGCACCTGGCGGTCGCCGTAGTCCGAAGTGGACTCCGGCGTGGCCGACGTGGTGCTCGTGCTCACGCGGCCCGGGAAAGGACCGGTGCCTGCGAAGGGGCGGCCGCCGGCGCGGCACGCCGGGCCAGCAGCTCCAGCACCACGACGAGCAGCACCGCCAGCAGCAGCCCGCCGGCGGCCGCGGGCAGGACGGTGGTGGCCAGCGCCCGTACCCGGGAAACCGCGCGGACGTCGCCAACGCTCGCCACCTGGGCCGGGTCGGCGGCCTGGGCCTGTGCCCTGGCCCCCTGGAGGCCCTGCCGCGCCTGGGAGAGCGCGCCGGTCGCGGCGTCGCGCTGGGCCAGCAGCGACTGGTAGTCGGGCAGCTTGGGGCCGAGCGCGTCGAGGCGCTTCTGGGCGGCGTCGAGCGCGGCGGTGGCGGCGGCGACGGCCCGGCTGTTGCCGACCGCCTCCATGGAGAGCTTCTGCTGCCGCAGGGCGGCGATCTCGGTGAGCGTGGCCTGGTAGAGCTTGTCCGGCTGGGAGACCTTGTTGGTCTTCTCCCAGTCGGCGATCGCGGCGGTGGCCGAGGTGACGTCGGCGCTAGCCGCGTCGACCTGCTCGGTCGCGATGTTGACCTGGGAGGAGAAGAGGAAGTCGAGCGCGCGGCGGGCGGTCGCGGTGAGCACCGGCTCGACGGTGGTCCGCTTCGCCGCCTCGTAGGTGAGCGTGAGCTGGCTGCTCGCACCGACCTGCGCCACGGCGAGCCCGTCGCGCAGCGTGCCGGCCGCGACGCCGGTGTCGGCGGCGACCTGGTCGAGCACCTTCGGCGAGGTGGCCGCCGCCTTGAACGCGGCCACGAACTGGCTCGCCGCCTGGGTGCCGGTGTACTGCTGGGCGGCGGCGCCACCGACGAGGGCGGGCGCGGCGACGTAGCAGGTGGCGGTGTAACGCTGCGGCGACAGGCCGACGAACAGCCCGACCGCGAGCGCCGCCGCCAGCGGCACGCCCAGCAGCACCCAGAGCCGCCGCCGGGCGACCCGCAGGTAGTCGACGATCTCCACGCTAGAGCTCCTCCGAAGGGGGCCGGGCGGCCACCAGGCCGGCCATCGCCGCGAACGCGACGAAGTACCACAGCGTAACGACATTGGATATCACGTTGGAGGCCGCACTCACCGCCACGAACGCGACGGCGCAGCCGGCGAAGCCGACCGCGATCCCCCGTTCGAGCGTGCCCGGCGGCGCGCGGCGGACCGCGAGCGCCGCCGTGTGCAGGCACAGCAGGATCATGCCCAGGTACGCGAGCAGGCCGAGCACGCCGGTCTCCACGTACGCGCGGAGGAAGTCGTTGTGCGGCTTCTTGGCCTCGTCGGTCTCGCGCTGGGTCATGTTGGGGCCGATGCCGGTGACCGGGTTGCGGTTGGCGAGCGTGACCACCTGCGACCAGTAGCCGGCGCGCCAGGCGAGCGTGTTGCCGGTCGGGCCGCCGCCGACCTCGCGGGCCTCACCGAGCTGGGCGAACCGGTCGGCCACCCCGGGCGCCACCGCCACGGCGGCGACCGCGGCCAGGCAGAGCGCGACGGCGAGGCGGGCGCTGCGGTGCAGCACGGCCACGACGACCAGCCCGATGGCGGCGCCGAGGATCGCGCTGCGCGTGTTGGTCAGCGCGAGGAAACCCAGCGACAGCGTCAGCAGCACGCCGAGCGCCACCTTGGCCCGCCGGTCCAGGAACCGGTAGACGCCACACCCGAAGATCACCATGAACATCAGGTAGCGACCGAACGTCGTGGACTGGCTGAACGGCCCGCTGATCCGGGTGAAGCTGCCCTTGACCTCCGACGGCGGCGACCCGAGCAGCGACATCACCAGCGTGTAGCCGAGCGCGAGGGCGAGCGAGACGTACACCGCGACGAGCACCCGGCGCACCATGCCCTGGCGCGGCAGCAGCTGCTCCAGCACCAGGAACATCGCCACGACCGTGAGGATCCGCAGCACCTCGAGCGCGCTCGACGACGGCCGCGCGGAGCCGAGCGTGCTGACCGCGCCGGTCGCGGCGACGAGTACCAGCGCCACGCCGAGCGGTGAGGTGCGCCGCGCCCGCTTCGCGTGGAACTGCGCGGCCAGCCACAGCCCGGCGGCGAGCAGGAACAGCACGCCGACGAGCGTGGACGGGTCGAGGGCCCGCGCCGCGCCGCCGTCGCCGCCGGTGCCCGCCGTCGGCCCGCTCAGCTTGAACAGGTCGACGCAGGAGCGGACGGCGAGCATCAGCAGCACGTACGCGGCGAAACGGGTCAACGCCAGCACCGCGACCAGCACGCCGGCGGCGACCGCGAGCGGGAGGACGGCGAGGGTGCGGCTGCCGCCGTCGACCGCGAAGGCGGACACCACCGCCGTCGCGGCGGCCGCCAACGCCGCGGCGACGGTCAGCGCTCTGCCGGCCGGCCTTGCTACGAGTACGGTCACGCTGCTCCCAGGTCGGCTAGACCTTAGCGCTTCGTGGCCAGATCGAGGTAGAGGCGTTCGAGCTGGCGGGCGGCCGAGTCCCAGCTGTAATGGGACATCACCCGCTCGTGCAGCCCCGCCGCGCCGGCCCGCTCGAGCCGCCGGTCGGCCAGCGCGGCGGTGAGCGCGCGCACCAGGTCGTCTTCGTCGCCGTCGCGGAACAGGCGGTGGCCCGCCCCGTCGCGCTCCAGCACCTCCACGTGCGGGGAGATGTCGCTGGCCACCATCGGCAGCCCGTAGGAGGCGGCCTCCAGCAGGGTCAGCGGCAGGCCCTCCACGTGGGACGGCTGCACGAAGACGGCCGCGTGGGAGTAGAGCTCGGCGAGCAGGTCGCCGTAGGCGAAGCCGGTGAAGACCACCCGTGGGTCGCCCTCCGCGGTCGCCTTCAGATACGTTACGAAATCATCCGTGTACGAAGAGCCACCGACCACGGCGAGCTTGACGTCACCGGGGATCCGGCGGAACGCGCGGATGAGCAGATCGCCGGCCTTCTCCGGCACCAGCCGGCCGACCAGCAGCACGTACCGCCCCGGCGTGAGGCGGAACCGGGCGGTGATCTGGTCGGGCGGCACGTGCTGGGCCCGGTTGACGCCGTTGGGGTGGTAGCGGGTCAGCCGGCCGAACTCCGCGTCGTAGTGTGCGGCGAGCCCGCGGGAGACGGCGATCCGGGCGTCGGGCACGTGGCCGCTGAACCAGTACGCCGTGTTGAGCACCGTGCGCGCCGCCCGCCCCCACTTGGCGCGGGTGTGGTCGAGGCCGTGCACGGTGAGCACGACCTTCGCACCGGACAGGTAGCGCGGCAGCGGCGCCACCAGGCCCGGCCCGAGCCCGTGGTAGTGCACGACGTCCGGCTTTCGCCGCATCGCCGCCACCGTCGACGCAGCACTGTGGACGATCGCGTCGAGGTGCTTGCTCGCCACCGTGCGCACCCGGTGCAGCCGGACACCGCGGTGCGTATCCGTGGTGAGGTCGCCGTAACTGTCGCGGCAGAAGACGGTCACCGAGTGCCCGTACGCCGCGAGGCGGCTGCCGATCTCCTCGACGTGACGCTCCACACCCCCGTACGTGGCGGGCATCCCCTTCTGCCCGATCATCGCGATCGACAGCGGCCGCCAGTCGGGCGCGGGCGCGGCGGTGCGCTGCCGCGGGATGGAATGTGCGGTTTCTCGGCCGAGCTGCTGCACATTCGGTGCGGCGTGCTCGCTGGTCGTCATCGGTCCCCCTCGACGGATCGGCGGAGCAACCGCCGCGCCGACGACGGTGTGGAGGTGCAAGATCGTGTGTCGCTGGGTGGGACGCTAGGCCATCGAGCGGCGTCGCGCCACCCCCTCCGGACACGCGCCGATGTCCACAGTGGTGCTGTCGGGCGGTGGGCACGCCGGACCGACGCCGAACGGTCCGGTGAGCCGGAAACAACCGAGAAACCACGGGCGACGACACGCGTGCCACAGCATGGACGCCGGTGGAAGTTGTTGACATTAAACGCCGTAGATCGCCCGGAGGCAACACCCCCGCCGGGCATCATGGGAGCGTGACGATCAAGGAAAGCTACGTCGACTTCGCCACCCGGGAGGCGCGCGGCGTCTCCCCCGCCTACGAGCGGCTGGCGCTGGCCGTCGCCGAGGACGAGGAGCTCTTGGCGCTGGTCGCCTCGCTCCCGCCCGGCAAGCGGCAGCCCAACCTGCTCTTCGGCGTGGTGCGGCTGCTGGGCGGGCCGGTGGAGGATCCGGCCGCGTTCCGCGCCCACGTCATCGCGCACTGGCCCACCATCGCGGCCGAGGCCGCCACCCGCATCGTTCAGACGAACGAGGCCGGCCGCTGCGCCCTGCTGCTGCCGGTGCTCGCCGCCCTGCCGCGGCCCCTCGCCCTGCTGGAGGTGGGCGCGTCGGCGGGGCTGTGCCTCTACCCCGACCGGTACGGCTACCGCTACGGCGACCGGGTGCTGGGCACGGGTGAGCCGGTGCTGGAGTGCTCGTTGGTGGGGGCACCCGCCCCCTCGTCGGTACCAGATGTGGTGTGGCGGGCCGGATTGGACCTGAACCCGCTCGACGTGGGTGATCCCGCGGACATCGCGTGGCTCGACGCTTTGATCTGGCCGGAGCACGCGCACCGCCGCGCCCGGCTGCGGGCCGCGGCGGCCGTGGCCGCGGCCGACCCGCCCCTGCTGGTCCCGGGTGACCTGGTGGACGACCTGCCGGCGCTGGCTGCGGCCGCCCCGGCCGGCGCCACGCTGGTGGTCTTCCACTCGTCGGTGCTGTACCACCTGTCCGCGGCGCGGCGGGCCGAGTTCGTCGCGCTGGTGCGCGGGCTGCCCGGCCACTGGGTGTCGGTCGAGGGGCCTGACATCGTGCCCTTCGCCGGCCTGCCGGAGCCGCCGGACGGCGCCCACCACAACGTGCTCGCGCTGGACGGCGAGCCGCTCGCCTGGACGCGCGGGCACGGTCAGGCGATGGCCTGGTTCGGCTGAAGCCCCGTCGAGTCCCGCGTACGTCGGCTCGTGCGAGGGCTGGTCAGATGCGCGTGAGGATCCGGAGGACGTCGCAGATCGTCAGGACGCGCCGGACCACGCCGTGCACGTTGGCCAGCGTCAGGTCGATGCCGGCCGACCGGGCCTTGGCCCGCGCCTCCAGCAGGGCTGACACGCCGGTCGCGTCGCAGAAGCGCAGGTCGGTGCAGTCGAGGGTGACGGCGGTGGCGTCGCGGACCTTCTCCACGGCCGCGAGCAGGTCGGTGCACGTGGACATGTCGAGATCGCCGGCGAGGGTGAGAGCGACCGTGCCGTTTCGCGCGGTTTCGGTGATCGTCAGCATCAGTCACCCTGCCGAGGGCACGGGCGCAGGCGTACCCACACCTGCTTGCCGCCGTGAAGGTCCTCCACACCCCAGGCTTCGCCGCACGACTCGATCACGCGCAGGCCGTATCCGCCGCTGCCGTCGGCGTGCGGGCCACGGTCCCGGGGCATCACCGACGAGCCGTCGGCGGCCTTGATGAGCACCTGGCCCTCGTGCGCCTGGAGGCTCAGCTCGATGCAACCGCCGCCGTGCCGGACCGCGTTGGTCACCAGCTCACTGACCACGAGCTCGGCGTCGTCGAGCCAGTCGGGCTCGCTCAGCTCCCACGCGATGAGCATGTGCCGCACGGCCTTGCGGGCCCCGGCCGGCGCGATGACGCCCAGCGGCAGATCCAACGTCGCGTTCAGCTCGCTCACGGTACTCACCTCCTCACGTCCGCGCCGCCGGTTCTACCCAGGCGGGCCGGCGCGGAAACGGGCTCCGTGACCGGACGCGACACCGCCGACAAAGTCGTGGCGGGCGTGCAAAGCTGCGGGTACCTCGGGCGTCTTCACGGGTGGATATCCAAGGAGAGCGGGGACGGGCATGGGGGAAGCGGAGGCGTTCAGCGAGTTCGTGGCGGGCAGCAGTGCCCGGCTGTTCCGCGTCGCGATGGCGCTCACCGGCGGCCACCACGCCGCCGAGGATCTGCTCCAGGGCGCGCTGGCCCGCACGTTCGCCCGGTGGCGGCACGTGCGCGGCGACCCGGAGGCGTACGTGCGCCGCGCGATGTACCGCGCCCAGGTCTCCGTCTGGAAACGGCGCGGCCGGCACGCCGAGGTGCCGCTCGACAGCGTGGGCGAGCGGGCCGACCAGCGCGACGAGTTCCGGGCCACCGACCACCGGCTCGTGCTGCGGGCGGCGCTGCTGCGGCTGGGTCCGCGGCAGCGGGCGGTGCTCGTCGCGCGGGTGATGGAGGACCTGTCCGTGGAGGAGACCGCCGCCCTGCTCGGCTGCTCCCCCGGCACGGTCAGGAGCCAGCTGCACCGCGCGCTGGCCCGGCTCCGGGAGATCGCGCCGGAGCTCGACGAAAAGCACCTGACCGAGGAGAGCCTGACATGACGCGCCTGACCGAGCTGGTCCGCGAGGACCTCAGCGACCTGGCGGACTCGCACCCCGTTCCCGATGGACTGGCCGAGCGGGCGGTGGCCGCGGGCCGGCGCCGGCGCCGGCGGCGGACGGCGCTGGTCGGTGCGGCGGCGGTGGCGGTGGCGGCCGCCGTCGTGGTGCCCGTCGCCGTCCGGCTGGGCGGGGACGTGGCACCGGGGCAGGCGGCGACCGGCCGCAACGTCATCTTCGCCAAGAAGGTCGCGACCCGCCCGAAGGCGGCGTCCGAAGACCCTGGGTGGCAGGTGCTCGACCCGCGGACCGGGCGCTACCGGACCGCCGCCGTCGGAGACGTGTCGGAGCCCTCCGCCGACCGGCGCTACGCCGCGGTCCTGCCGCCCTACCTGGACACGGACCAGGCGCGGATCGGGCGCTACGAGACGCGGACCGGCGAGATCCGCTGGTACGACGCCCCGGCCCCGTCGGTCGACCAGCCACAGATCTCCCCCGACGGGCGGCTCGCGGCCTACTGGGTCGACAAACCGACGCCGGGCGCGGCGATGACGCTCGTCGACTTCGGCAGCGGGAAGGTCACACCGATCGACGCGGCGGCGTTCGCAGGCCTGCGGGCGGAGATCGCGTACGTCGAGGACCCGGAGCTCGGCCCGTCGAGCGCCGGGCGGCCGCGGACCACCTACCTGCTCTACCCGCCGGGCGACCCGATCGGCTGGCGGCTGGAGAACGACCGCCTCACCGTGGGCGCCGCCATCCTCGACCTGAACGGCCGCCGCACCGGCACCCTGCCGCTGCCGGAGAAGGCCGCGCCGGTCAGCATCCTTCCCGGCGGCGCCGGCGCGCTGGTGCGGCCCGAGGGGATGCTCGGCGTGTACGCGCTGACCGACGCCACCGGCGCCGTCACCCATCGGGTCACGCTGCGGATCTGCTCACACCCCGAGACGCCGCACGACCGCACGCGAGGCTCGCTGTGCACCGACGCGGTGATGCGCTTCCACGCCTGGCGCACCCCGGACCAGATCCTGATCAAGGAGGTCGGCTACGGGCCGAACGGCGAGTGGACCAACTCCCTCGAAGCGCTCGACCTGGTCACCGGCGAGCGGCGAGCGGTCTACCGGGACACCGGCGTGCCACCCATCGGCGGCTTGGTGCTGATCTCCGCGGACGGCCTCCCCCGGAAGGTCCAGCGGGAGCTCAGCTTCTGAGCCGACGCGCGGCCGCGCGGCCCGCGAGTGTCCGCCTTCGGCCGGCAGTAACGTGGTCCACTATGGACCCGGTCGTGGTGGTGGTGGCCTACGACCCGGCGTGGCCCGCGCTCTTCGCCGCGGAGGCGCGCCTGCTGGCGGCCGCGCTGCCCGGCACGCTGAGCATCGAGCACGTCGGCTCGACGAGCGTCCCCGGCCTGGCCGCCAAGCCCGTCGTCGACATCGTGGTCGTGGTCGCCGGCGCCGCGGCGGTGGACGTGGCGGCGCTCGTCCCGCTGGGATACACCTTCCGCCCGCACGCCTTTCCCGACGACCCCGACCACCTCTTCCTGGTCAAGGACACCGGCGGGGTACGCAGCCACCACCTGCACGTCTTCGGCGAAGGCTCGCCGTGGCCGGCGCGAAACCGGGCCTTCCGCGACTACCTGGCCGCGCACCCGGACGCCGCCCGCCGGTACGAGGCGGCCAAACACGCCGCCGCCGCCCTCCACCCCGACAGCCGCGGCCGCTACGGCGAGGCCAAGGAGGAGGTCATGCTGCGCCTGGTGGCCGAGGCCGACGCCTGGTCCGCGCGCCGTCGCGCCGACTAGCCCGCCGCCACGGTGGGCGATGTCCCCGACACTGCCCACTCACGCGGCCCGCAACGGGCGTAATGTCCCCGACACCGCCCACCGCCTGGCGGGCTTGCGGCGCGGAGCCGGCAGTGGAGGCCGGGGATGTCGGCGAGCGCCGCGAGCCGCCGGCCGGAGCGGGGCCCGCGGGAGCGGGCGGTCCGCAGGTGACGCGGACGGGGGAAATGTGCGGGACGGCCCTCCGCGGCGGTGCGCGGAAGGCCGTCCGGAGGTGTAGCCCGTGCTTAGTGGATCATCGTGGGTGTCGCCGGCTGGCCGTCGGCGGCGGCGATCGTGTCGTCCAGCGGGCGCGGGGTCTCGCGCTTGCGGGGCAGGAACGCGATCGGGACGAACGTCAGCAGCACCAGCGCGAAGCCGACCCAGAAGGTCGTGGAGAACGAGTCGGCCACGAACTCAAGGCCGCGCTGCAACGTGGCCGGGTCGAGCGGCATCGGCGCCCCGGCCTGGTGGGCGATCGCGGCGCCGGCCTCGGTGACCGGCTCGCCGGTGCGCGGGTCGGTCGCGCCGGGGATCGGGGTCGAGCCGTTGAGCTGGCTGGTGAGGATCACCGACATGGTGGCGGCGCCGACGGAGCTGCCGATCTGCTGGAGGATGTTGACCAGCGTGGAGCCGCGCGCCGTGTCGTGGTGGCTCAGCGTGCGCAGCGCGGAGGTCATGATCGGCATCATCGTGCCGCCCATGCCGAGGCCCATCACGAACAGCGAGCCGCACAGCAGCAGGTAGGACGTGTCGGTGCCGACCTGGGTGAAGGCGAAGAAGCCGGCGGCGATCAGCGCCATCGCGAACGGCACGGTGCGGCCGACCGGGATCTTGTCGGCCAGCATGCCGGCGACCGGCATCGTGAGCATCGCGCCGATGCCCTGCGGCGCCATCAGCAGGCCGGCGTTGAGCGTGGACTCGCCGCGCACCTGGAGGAAGTAGCTCGGAAAGAGCAGGCCGGCGCCCATGAACGCGACGATGAACACGAACAGCGAGACCGTCGCGATCGTCAGGTTGCGGTTGCGGAAGAGCCGGAGGTCGAGCAGCGGGTGGCGCGGCCTGAACGAGTAGAAGACGAAGCCGATCACCAGGAGCGCGCCGACCAGCATGGTGGTCCAGACCTTCGTGGCGGTGATCGTGCCGGTCTCCGGCAGTGACGAGACGCCGTAGAGGAACAGGGCGAGACCGGGCGAAAGCATCAGCATGCCCACGAAGTCGAACGACTCGGAAGGCTCGGCGGAGTCCTTCGGCAGGGCGAAGAACGCGTACACGAGCGCGATCGCGCCGATCGGCAGGTTGATCAGGAAGATCCAGTGCCAGCTCGCGGTGTCGATCAGCCAGCCGCCGAGGATCGGGCCGCCGATCGGGCCGAGCAGCATCGGGATGCCGAGCACCGCCATCAGCCGGCCGATCCGGTGCGGGCCGGCGGCGCGCGTCATGATCGTCATGCCGAGCGGCATCAGCATGCCACCGCCCAGGCCCTGTAGCACCCGGAACGCGATCAGCTGCCCGATCGTGTCGGCGGTCGCGCACAGCACCGAGCCGAGCGTGAAGAGCAGCACGGCAAGCATGTACAGCCGCTTGGTGCCGAACCGGTCGGCCGCCCAGCCGCTGAGCGGGATCACCGTGGCGAGGGCCAGCGTGTAGCCGGTCATCGTCCAGGCGACCTCGGCGTACGTGGCGTCGAACTCGCTCTGGAACGTCGGCAGCGCGACGCTCACGACGGTGATGTCGAGGATGGACATGATCGCGCCGAGCACGACCACCCCGGCGATCTTGAGGACGGTAGCGTCAAGCTTGTCGGATGACGCTGCGGCTTGTTGTGTCACACGACTCTCCAGATCCAGCTCGCCGCGGTGTCGACGGAGCAGCACATCAGGCTACAAGGCACGGAGTCGGGGCCGAAATCGGTTATCCGCCACTCCCCCGCGCGCGCATATGGTCACATTGACATACAGGCGGTGCGCGCGGGACCCAAACGGGCGTGCGCTGGGTCACGCCGCCACCCGCGCGAAACGTCACGCCGCCGCCCGCGCGAATGCCACGCCGCCGCCGGCGATGGGTCGCACGAACGTCACCCCCCGCCCGGCGGCGGGTTGCGCGAACGACCAAGCTAATTGATACTTTTCAATACTTCTGGAGCCGGCGTTGGGGCCCGGGGCAAGCCTCGACGATGTGCCAGCGCGCGGCGTTTCGAAGGACCTGTGCGGATGTCGCCGGCATGCGGTTCCGCATCCCACTGTCCTTCGTCAGGAGGCCCCACAAAATGCACTTCCATCGTTATCGGTCGAGGCTGTGGACGGTCGCGGCCGTCACGGTCGTGGCCGCCGGGAGCGGCGTGGTCACCGCTCTCACCGCACACGCCGCAGCGCCCGGCTGCGGCGTGGCGTACACCGTCGGATCGCAGTGGCAGGGCGGGTTCACGGCCAGCGTGACCGTCACCAACCTCGGCGACCCGCTCAGCTCGTGGACGCTCACCTGGAGCTACGCCGGCGGCCAGCAGGTCACCCAGGCGTGGAACGCGACCGTGTCGCAGAGCGGCGACCAGGTCACGGTGCGCAACGCCAGCTACAACGGCGCCATCGGCACCAACGGGACCGCTTCGTTCGGGTTCAACGGCTCGTGGAACGGCGGCAACCCGGCGCCGACGAGCTTCGCGCTCAACGGCACCACGTGCACCGGCGCGCCGGTGACCACACCACCCGGCGGCGACCCCACGACGCCGCCGCCCACCACGGCGCCGCCCGGCAACCCCGCCTGGGGTCAGGGCCTGCCGCCGGCCGGCGCGGTGCACAGCCGCGCGTACCACATCGTCACGGCCGCCGACGGCACCGGCTACACGCCGCGGGCGGGCGAGTGCTCCCGCGAGATCCACGCGCGGTACTGGACGTACGGGCCGGACGGCAAGGTCTACCCGACGTGGCACCCGGCGCGCGACCCGAGCGGCTGCGCGTTCGGCCACGAGCACGGCGACGACCCGCGCACCTCCGACCTGTTCGGCACCGCCAGCTGGCCGCCCTTCGGGTACACCAGCGAGGTGATGCTGGACAACCTGGCCGAGTCGAGCCACCGGCACGAGGACCACGTCGGGCACAAGGTGCTCGCCGTGAACAACTCCAACGTGATCCAGGGCGACAACGGCACCAGCCTCTTCCCGCCGCAGGGTGCCACGATCGCCACCTGCGACATCCTGCTCAAGTTCCACCAGGGCACCCACTCGCCGGACGCGTTCAGCAACAACGTCCACGAGCTGCTACTCAACCAGCGCTGCACCGCGAGCAACGGCGGCCAGGTCACCGAGGCCCGGTACAACGCGATGATCCCGCTCGGCCGGGCCGGTGGCTTCAGCCCGAGCGAGTGCCCCGGCTTCGGGCGCCCGTTCATCAACGTCAAGCCCGCGGTGCCGGCGGACTCGCCGTCGGACACCCGGTCGCTGGGCCGGCTGATCACCGAACCGGGCTGCGTGCAGGCGATCCGGGAGGGTCGCACCCACCAGGACCCGCTCTTCCCCAACCCGGTGCCGTTCACGGTCTCCGACATGGACGACTTCTGGTTCTCCGACATCTCGGTGACGGGCTCCGGGCTGAGCTTCCGCATCGCGCCGCTGTTCTACGTGGTCAACCCGTCGCGCTACTACGACCCGACCAAGCCGAACAGCAACGGCCGGATCGTGGACCTGTGCTACACGGACCTCGCGGGCGGCAGCAACTGCGACGTGGTCAAGCGGATCACCCAGCAGACCGGGCAGCAGGTGGCGTGGGACGACCCGCGCTCGCCGTTCAAGGGCACGCTGCGGGAGTTCCGGCCGGGCACCTTCACCGTCCAGAACAGCGGACCGACCACGGTCTACACCGACGTGTACGGCCGCAACGCCGCCACCACTCCGTTCGCCGGCTCGATCCGGCAGTACTTCGCCGGCGGCGGCGGCACCGCGCTGTACGTCCGCGGCTCCATCAAGGACTACAGCGGGACCGCGGCGGACGGGATCCACGCGCCTAACTAGCGCATAACGGCTCAAAAGAGGCCCGCGGTGGGTTCCCGCCGCGGGCCTCCGCGTGTTTTCTTTGGAACCCCATGCAACCCATCCGGTACGCCGGGCGCACCTACCCGGTGAGAGGAGCGGGATGCGAAGCGAGCGCCACTTCAGTGAGTACTTCGCCGCGCGGCACGAGGTCGTGCGGCGCGCGGCGTACCTCATGTGCGGTGACTGGCACTGGGCCGACGACCTGACGCAGGCCGCGTTCATCCGGCTGGCCGCGGGGTGGCACCGGATCCGCGACCCGCGGGCCGTGGACGCGTTCCTGCGCACCTGTCTGGTCCGGGCGTACCTGTCGGAGACCCGCCGCCTGTGGCGCCGCCGGGAGCGCCCGATGGCCGACCCGCCCGACGTGGCCGGCGCGGACGACGACGCCGAGACCGCCACGCGGCGGGTGGTCTTCGCGCGGGCGCTGCGCCAGGTGCCGCCGCGGCAGCGGGTGACCCTGATCTGCCGGTTCTACCAGGGGATGGACGTGGCCGAGACGGCCGCCGCACTCGGGTGCTCGGAGGGCACCGTCAAGAGCCAGACCGCCCGCGGCCTCGCCACCCTGCGCACGGCGCTGGGCGACGCGGTCGCCGTCACCGCACCGGCCTGGGCCACGGAGGGAAGCGCATGACCGAGCTGCGGGAGCTCTTCGAAGAGGCGGTCGGGGCGCCGCCGCCGAGCCACCTGACCGCCGGCGACGTGTACAAGACCGGGCGCCGCCGCCACCGGGTGCGTACCGCCCTGGCGGCCGCCTGCGCGGCGGCCGTGGCCGGTGTGCTGCTGGCGGGCGGCGGGCTGCTGCTGCCCGGCCGGTCGGGTCAGGACCTGCCGGCCGGCGACCCGCCGACTCCTCCGGCGGTCAGCGGGACGCCGGTCCAGTGGGCCGGTGCCGCCGACGCCACCCACCTCTACCTGGCGCGGATGGGCTGCGCCACGCCGTCCACGTCCTGCCCGAAGACGATCTCCCAGCTGTACGGCTCCGGCGACGGCGGCCGGACCTGGACCAGGCGGGGCGCGCCGCTCCAGGCACCCCGGCTGGCGGTCGTGGGGCCGCAGACGCTGCTCGCGAGCGTGTTCACCGGCCGCGCACAGACGCTCACCGCGAGCACGGACGGCGCCCGCACCTGGCACCGGCTCCGCGAAGGCGCGGCGGTCGACGCGGTGCCCGGCGGGAGCCTCGCGGTCTGCTGGGCGCCGTCCGGTGAGTCGTGCACGCTGTGGTCGGTGGATCCCGCGGGCGGGCGGTTCGCCCCGCTGCGGGTCCAGCCGGCGCTCGTCGCCGACCCCGCCGACCTCGTGCCGGCCGGCGCGGGCGACCGGATCTGGGTCCGCGGCACCGACCCCGCCACCGGGCGACCGGCGGTCGCGGTCAGCGCCGACGCCGGGCACAGCTGGTCCGTCCAGGTCTTCGCGGACGCGCCCGCCTGCCGGTCCGAGGGCTGCCGGCCGCCGTACCTGGCGACCGACGGTGCCACGGCGTACGCGGTCGTGGCCGGCGCGTCCGCCCGAGCCGTCTACCGCCACACGACCGAGGACGGCCGCTGGACGCGAATGTCCGCTGTGGACGCCGTGCCGGCCGGGCGCCTCGACGCGGGCGACCGCTCGTTCGTCGCGGCGGACGGCACGCATGTGCTCTGCGAGACGGTGACGCTGCCGGACGGCCGCGACGGGTGCCGCTTCTGGGCCGGCCGCGACGGCGCGTACCAGACCGTCGAGCCCACCGGCCTGCCGGCCACCGTCTACCCGTTCCACCGGGCCGCCGACGGCTCGCTCTACACGTTCAGCTACACCACCGACCGGATCTACCTGTCCGCCGACGGCTGGACCTGGTCGGCCCGCTAGCACTTTCGTCCACAAGGGAGAGACGATGAACCGTGCCCTCGGCGCGGGGGCGACCCTCGCGCTGGTCCTCATGCTCGCCACCGCCTGCGGCGGCGAGGCCGAGACCCCTCCGGTGGCCACCGCCGGCGGAGCGTCCACATCGGCCTCGCCGGGCACCGACGCGGTCGCCGCGTACGTGGAGAACCAGCGCCAGCTCGCCAAATGCCTGCGTGAGCAGGGTTTCGACGTGCCCGACCCGGACGCCAAGGGCCACCTCGACGTGGGGCCGGCGATGGGCGGCCGGAAGAAGACCGACCCGAAGGTGCAGGCCGCGTGGAACGCGTGCGAGGCGTTCAGGGTGCCGGTGCCGGACGAGCTACAGGAGAAGCCGGAGCCGGTGACGCCGGAGCAGCTCGCCAACCGCCGCGAGTACGCGAAGTGCATGCGCGCCAACGGCATGCCGGCGTGGCCCGACCCGCTCCCGGACGGCAACTGGCCCCCGGACATGCTGGGCGGCGAACTGACCCCGCAGGAGCAGGCGGCCAACCAGGCGGCGCTCCAGATCTGCGACCCGGTGCTGGACGGCCGCCCGCCGACCACGCCCAACCCGAACGACCTGCCCAAGGGATGAGCGCCCGTTCTGTCGCGCTGGGCTGCGGCGCGCTGCTGCTGGCCGGGGTGGCCGGCGCCGCGACGCTCGGCCTGGGCGGGCGCGGCTCCCCCGGGCCGGCGCCGGACCGCACCGGACCCGCGGCCACCGGGGTGGTCACCCGCCAGACGCTGGTGCGGTCCGTGACACTCACCGGCGAGCTCGGGTACGGCGAGGCGGTGCCGCTCGCCTCCACCGCGCCCGGCACGGTCACCTGGCTGCCGGAGGTGGGCGCCACGGTCCGGCGCGGCGAGGCGGTGCTGCGGGCCGACGAGCTGCCGGTGGTGCTGCTGTACGGCTTCCTGCCCATGTACCGCCCGCTCGCCCCGGGCGCGAAGGGCTCGGACGTGCGGCAGTTCGAACGCAACCTCGCCGCGCTCGGCTACGAGGGTTTCACGGTGGACGAGGAGTTCTCCGCGGCCACGGCCACGGCCGTCAAGCGGTGGCAGAAGGACCTGACGCTCCCCGAGACAGGCACGGTCGAGCGCGCGCGGGTCACCTACGCGCCAGGCCCGATCCGGGTCGCCGAGCGACTTGTCCGCCCGGGCGCACCGGCGGCCGCGGACGTGCTCTCCGTCACCGGCACGACGCGGGTGGTGACCGTCTCGGCCGGGCCCGGTGAGGCGGCCTGGGCCACGCGCGGCGCCGCGGTCACCGTCACGCTGCCGACCGGCGGCTCGGTCGCGGGCGTGGTCGGCTCGGTGGGTGCGGTCACGGCCGCGCCCGCGGAAGGCGGCACCGGTGACGCGGCCGCCGCCGTGGAGGTGACCGTCACGGTCGCCAACCAGAAGGCACTCGGCGCGCTGGCCGGTGCCCCGGTCGAGGTGCGCTACGTGGCCGAGCGGGCGAAGGACGTGCTGACCGTGCCGGTGGACGCGTTGCTGGCGCTCGCCGAAGGCGGGTACGGCGTCGAGGTGGCCGACGCCGCCGGCACCCGGGTCGTGGCGGTGAAGGTGGGGCTCTTCGCGGACGGGCGGGTCGAGGTGACCGGCGCCGGCCTCGCCGAAGGCGCGCGGGTGGGGGTGCCGGAGTGACCGCCGCCGGCCTCGCCTGGGACGCGCCGGTTGGGGTGTCCGAGTGACCGCCGCCGTCGTCGAGCTGGCGGGCGTCACCCGCACGTACCCGGGCGGCGTGACCGCCCTCCGTGACGTACACCTTTCCGTCCACTATGGAGAGCTGGCCGCGGTGGTCGGCCCGTCCGGTTCTGGCAAGTCCACATTGCTCCATCTCGTCGGCACGCTCGACCGCCCGTCGTCCGGCACGGTGCGCGTCGACGGCCATGACGTCTCCGCCCTCTCCGACCGGGCGCTGTCCGGGCTGCGGGCGCGGCGGATCGGGTTCGTGTTCCAGCAGTTCCACCTCGCGGCCGGCGTCCCCGTGCTGGACAACGTGGCCGACGGCCTGCTCTACGCCGGCGTACCCCTTCGCCAGCGGCGCCGGCGCGCCGCCGAGGCCCTGGACCGGGTGGGCCTGGCGCATCGGCTCGGCCACCGCCCGCACCAGCTCTCCGGCGGGGAGCGGCAGCGGGCCGCGATCGCCCGCGCGGTGGTGGGCGAGCCGGCGCTGCTGCTGGCCGACGAACCGACCGGCAACCTCGACACGGCCTCCGGCGCCGCGGTGCTGGAGCTGCTGCGCGACCTGCACGGCCGCGGCACGACGGTGCTCGTCATCACCCACGACCGGGAGGTCGCCGCCGGCCTCCCCCGCCAGATCGCCCTCCGCGACGGCGCGGTGGTCCGCGCATGACCGCCACGCCCCGGCCGGCGCGAGTCGGACCCGCCGACGTCGCACGACTCAGCGCGGTGGTCCGCGCATGACGGCCACGCCCCGGCCGGCCCGGGTCGGGCCCGCGGATGTCGCGCGGCTCGGCGCGGCCGGCCTCCGCGCCCGGCCACTGCGGGTCTTCCTTTCCGCGCTCGGCGTGGCGATCGGCATCGCGGCGATGCTCGCGGTGGTCGGCATCTCCACCTCCAGCCGGGCCGAGCTCGACCGCACCCTCGACCGCCTCGGCACCAACCTGCTGACCGTCGCGCCCGGCGAGACCCGCGGCGGCCAGCCGGCCACGTTGCCGATCGGGTCGACCGCGATGGTCGGGCGGATCGGCCCGGTGGAGTCGGTCAGCGCGACCGGCTCGGTCGACAAGGCGGTGTATCGCAACGACCGCGTGCCGCGGGGCCAGACCGGCAGCATCGCCGTCCTCGCCGCCGGCCCGGACCTGCTCGCCACCCTCCGCGCCACCACCCGGCACGGCACCTGGCTCAACCCGGCCACCGCCGCGTACCCCGCGGTCGTCCTCGGCGCGACCGCCGCCCGCCGCCTCGACCTGCCCGGCGTGGGCACCCGCGTGTGGTTGGGCGGCGAGTGGTTCGCGGTCGTCGGGATCCTCGCGCCGGTGCCGCTCGCCGCCGAGCTGGACAGCGCCGCGCTCGTCGGGTGGGAGGCGGCGCGGCGGTTCCTGGCCTTCGACGGCCATCCCACCCGCCTGTACGTCCGCGCCGCACCCACCCAGGTCAGGGCCGTCCAGGCGGTGCTCGGCCGCACCGCCAACCCGGAGTCGCCGGACGAGGTCGCCGTCTCCCGCCCGTCGGACGCCCTCGCCGCCCGCCAGGCCACCGACCGCGCGCTCAACGGGCTGCTGCTCGGCCTCGGCGCGGTGGCGCTCGTCGTCGGCGGCATCGGCATCGCCAACACGATGGTCATCTCGGTGCTCGAACGCCGCGGCGAGATCGGCCTGCGCCGCGCGCTCGGCGCCACCCGCCGCCACATCCGCACCCAGTTCCTCACCGAGTCGCTGCTGCTGTCCGCGCTCGGCTGGGCCGGCGGCGCGGTACTGGGCATCGCGGCGACGGCCGCCTACGCGCACACCCAGCACTGGCCGGTCGTGGTGCCGGCCTGGGCCACCGCCGGCGGCCTCGCCGCGACCCTGCTGATCGGCGCGGTGGCCGGCCTCGTGCCGGCCGTCCGCGCCAGCCGCCTCGCCCCCACGGAGGCGCTGGCGACGCCCTGACCACATTGACGATCCTGGATTGAATCGTTACGATCCCGGCGGAAAGCGCTTTCCCTGCCACCGGGACAGCACCCGCGACAGCCAGGAGGACATCGTGAGCAAGCGGCACTGGCGGCTGTCACTGGCCGTCCTCGGCGCGGCGGCGCTCGCCGCCACCGCCAGCCTCGTCGTGACCCGCACCGCGGACGCGGCGACCGTCGACACCAACGCCAACTACGTCTTCGTCAACCGCAACAGCGGCAAGGCGATGGACCTGTGGGGCTGGTCCACGGCGGACGGTGCGCCGGTCAACCAGTTCACCCGCAACGACCTCGCCGTGCAGCAGTGGCGTTTCGTCGACGCGGGCGGCGGCTGGTACCAGATCCGGTCCGTCCACAGTGGCAAGGTGCTCGAGGTGCCCAACGCCAACGACGGCGTCCAGCTCGTGCAGATGCCCAGTGTCAGCGGCAACACCCGCCAGCACTTCGGGCTCGCCGACTCGGCCGGCGGGTACGTGCGGTTCGTCAACCGCCACAGCGGCAAGGCGCTCGACGTGTGGGAGTGGTCCACAGCGGACGGTGCGATGATCTCGCAGTTCCAGGACCTGGGCGGGGCCAACCAGCAGTGGCAGCTCGTCAACGTCGGCAGCGGCGGCGGGGGCACCGGGTGCGGCAGCGGGTCGTTCAACGCCGAGGCGGTGCTGAGCGGCGGTACGTGGACCGCCCGCAACGGCGGCAGCACCGTCTACACCGGCACCGACATGCGCGCGGCCGTGCAGGCGGCGGTCAACAGCCTCACCGCCGGCCGCACCGCCAAGCAGCGCGTCGTCGTCCGCGGCTCCGGCTCGATCAGCGCCGGCTCGCGCATCTCGCTGCCCAGCTACACGACGATCGACGTCTGCGGCACGGTCAACGTGACCGGGTCCGGCTCGGGCGACCAGGCGCCGATCTACTCGCGCGGCACCACGCAGGTCGAGGTGCAGCACCTCAACGTCACCGGCAGCCCGCTGTACGGCATCTTCATGCGCAACGTGACCAACGTGATCCTGGGCCAGATCGACATGCGGCTCTCGGCCGGGCTGGGCGTACGCATCGACAACCGCGGCGACACGTCACAGTGGACCCGCAACGTGCGGATCGACAACGTGTTCGTCTCGGGCGCCAGCTCGCACGCCGTGGAGACGTACGGCGTGGACGGCATCACGATCGGCACCGTGACCGCCCGCGACGTCGGCGAGTCCGGCCTGCTGCTCAACGAGACCGTCAACGCCACGGTGACCACTGTGGACGCGGAGAACGCGGGCGCGGGCACCGGCTACGCCGCGTTCCGGATGGCCAACCGCAACGGCCGGATCGGCTCGGCCTACGGCACCAACATCCGGGTCGGCACGGTGCGGGCGCGCGGCGGCGGCCGGGGCATCTTCTGCGTCTCGGAGAGCGGCGGCGCCGCGATCGACCGGGTCGACATCGCCAACACCGGCAACAACGCCATCCTGATCGAAAACTGCTACAACGTGAACATCGCCGCTAACGGCGGCACGATCAGCGGCGGCGGCGAGGTGCGGCTGGCCGAGCGCACCGAGTTCGCCGGCAACCGCGACATCACGCTGCGCAACTTCACCCTCGTCAACAGCCGCATCGTGGAGAACCCCTGCGCCGACAACCTCACCATCTCCGGCGTGACGCTCGACAACTCCTCGGTGGTCCGCTGCTGAGCCATACTCGTGACCGGGGCCACGCTCGCCGCGGTAGCCACAGCTGGCTCACAGCCGGGCCACAACGGGTTCACGGGCGCCGCACCGAATGTTGGTGCGGCGCCGGGTGGCGCCACGATGTGATCGGAGGAGCCATGCCGCACCAGCAGTACGAGGGACGACCGCTGCCCCGCCCCGACGAGGAGCTCGTCGACCAGGGGCTCGGCTTCGACCTCGGCACCCTGATGGGCCGCCGGCGGATGCTGAAGGCGCTCGGGCTCGGCATCACCGGCCTCGGGCTCGCCGCCTGCGGCGCCAACGGCGGCGGCTCGTCCACGCCGTCGTCGACCTCGGCCGCCGCGTCCACCACGACGGCCACTGCCGCCGCCGCCACCGGGGAGATCCCCGACGAGACCGCCGGGCCGTACCCGGGCGACGGCTCCAACGGCCCCAACGTGCTCGACGACAGCGGCATCGTCCGCTCCGACATCCGGTCCGGCTTCGGCGACTCGAGCGGCACCGCCGAGGGCGTTCCGATGACGCTGGAGCTGGTGATCCAAGACCTGGCCAACGGCGGCAAGCCCTTCGCCGGCGTGGCCGTGTACGTGTGGCACTGCGACCGCGAGGGCCGCTACTCGCTCTACTCCGACGGCGTCACCGACCAGAACTACCTGCGCGGCGTGCAGATCGCGGACGCCGCCGGGAGGGTGCGCTTCACCAGCGTCTTCCCGGGCTGCTACTCCGGGCGGTGGCCGCACGTCCACTTCGAGGTCTACCCCGACCAGGGCGGCATCACCGACGCCGGCAACGCGATCTCCACGTCGCAGGTCGCGCTGCCGGAGGACGCGAGCAAGCAGGTGTACGCCCAGTCCGGGTACGAGTCCTCCGTGCAGAACCTCTCCCGCGTCACCCTCCAGAGCGACAACGTCTTCGGCGACGACGGCGGCGCCAGCCAGCTCGGCACCGTGACCGGCGACGTGACCAGCGGATACACGGTCTCCCTCACCGTCGGTGTCGACACGACCACGACGCCGAGCGGCGGGGGCGGTCGGCCGTCCCGCTGAGCTTGCGGCGCTGAGTAGGATCTCGTCCATGGTGGACCCCGACGGCGAGCTCGCCGCGAAGCTCCAGACCGACGTGCCCCACGCGGCCCGCATCTGGAACTACTGGATGGGCGGCAAGGACAACTTCCAGGCCGACCGCTTCGCCGGCGACGCCGTCGCCGAGGTGTACCCGGAGATCGTCGTGATGGCCCGCGAGTCGCGGCGCTTCCTCATCCGCGTGGTGCGCCATCTCGCGGCGGAGGCGGGCATCCGGCAGTTCATCGACGTCGGCACCGGCCTCCCCACCATGCAGAACACGCACGAGGTCGCGCAGACCGCGGCGCCGAAGTCCCGCATCGTGTACGTCGACAACGACCCGATGGTGCTCGTGCACGCCCGCGCGCTGCTGGCCAACACCACGTCGGAGGGTCTGACCACCTACGTGCCGGCCGACTACCACGACCCGGACCTCATCGTGGCCGAGGCCCGAAAGTCGCTCGACTTCGACGAGCCGATCGCCGTGATGTTCATGGGCGTGATGGGCTACGAGCCCGACATGGACAAGGTCCGCGAGATCGTCGGCCGGGTCAGCGGCGCCACCCCGTCCGGCAGCTACCTCGTGCTGTGGGACGGCACCGACACCAGCCAGGCCGTGGTCGACGGCGCCGAACGCCTGGCCCAGAGCGGCGGCGTGCCCTACATCCTGCGCTCCCCGGACGACCTCGCCACCTGCTTCGAGGGGCTCACGCTGGTCGAGCCCGGCCTCGTGCCCATCCCGCTGTGGCGCCCCGACGAGCCCGACCCGGTGGCGATCGACGCCTACGGCGCCGTCGCCCGAAAGCCGTAACCCACGCCGTCCACAGTGTCGACGCCGCGACGTGGGGTGTCTCGCCCTTCGCGAGCGTCGAAAGAGATATTTGCCCACGTCCGCGTCACTTGTAGACCGTTTGCTCCCGCGGGCACCGCTCCCGGCCGGCGGCTCGTAGACCGAGCCGAAACCCCCGGCCGTCCGCTGCCGGGCCCGCGGTGCAAGCCCACAGGCCGCCAGCAGATCTTGGTATTTATCGGCCCCTATGGGGGCCTCTCCGTACCAAGATCTGCCCGCGTTCCGACAGCGGTCCGGACCGCGCACGGCGTGGTCAGCCTGACGGCGCGCGGGCGGGTTACGAGGCGCTCTGGGTGAGGGCGTCTCCGGTGGGGGTGCGGCGGTAGTAGACCTCCTTGCCGACCCGCTTGCCGACGGCCAGGCCGCCGCCGCGCAGGACCGACAGGTGTTGGCTGACCGCGCCGGTGGTGAGCGACAGGCGGCGGGCGAGCGCTGTGGTGGTGGCGGGCTCGGCGAGGGCCACCAGCATGCGGGCGCGGCTGCGGCCGATCAGCGCGGCCAGGCCGTCGGGGGCGGGTGGGGGCGTGTCGTCCCAGAGGGTGCCGACGCCGGCGACCGGGTAGGCGAGCATCGCCTGGTAGGGCGCGGACATCACCGCGACCGCCGGCCAGTGGAACGCGCTGGGCACCAGCACCAGGCCGTCGCCGTGCGGGCCTTCGATCAGGCAATGTGGACGGTCGATGTGGAGGCGGTCGCCGGTCCAGGTGACCGCGGGGTTGAGCGAGTCGAAGAGGGCGCGGGCGCCGCCGGCGGCGAGGGTGCGGGTGCGGCGGATGACGTCGGCCTCGAGGAGGCCGTGCACCCGCGGCCAGTGCTCGCGCAGGCAGGCGTCCCAGTAACGGGCGAGCGTGCCGGCGACCCGCTCGATGCCGGCGGCCGGGTCGTCGAGGAACCCGCGGATCGCCGGCGAGCGGCCCAGGGCCGAGCCCTTCGGCACCTGCGCGGCGAGGCGGCTGACCTCGGCGTGCGCGGTCTGCGGCGGGGTGCGCCTGATGCGGTCCAGCTCGGACGGGAACGACGGCGCCGGCGCCTCCGGCGGCGGGGTGAGGAAGTCGGGCATGTAGCCCTCCGGCGGGACCAGCGCGAAGAGCTCGGCCAGGCCGGCGCCGAACGTCGCGAGGCGCGGGCGCACGGCCGTCACCCAGGGGCGGTGGATGGCCTGGCGGGTGGGGTCGCTGAGCGTGCGGAGGCTGGCGATCAGCTCCCACATCGGCGAGTACGCGAACCGGATGCGGGCCACGTCGTCGGGCCCGAGCAGCCAGGTCACCGTCATTCGTCTTAGCTTACGCTAAGACGTTCGCCAGGAGGGGGCGCCGGAACCCACGCTGTGCCGGTGACGATCACCGCAGAGCGGGCCACCCTCCCGCGTCCCTTCTGGGCGCTCTGGGCGGGCACGCTCGTCAACCGCCTCGGCACGATGGTCATGCCGTTCACCGGCGTGTACCTGACCCAGGCGCGCGGCTTCTCGGTCGCGGTCGCCGGCCTCGCGATGACGCTCTTCGGGGTCGGCTCGCTGATCTCACAGCTCGTCGCCGGCCTGCTGACCGACCGGATCGGCCGCCGCGCCACGCTCTCCGGCAGCATGGTCGCGACCGCGGTGGTGATGCTCGCGCTCGGGTACAGCACCAGCCTTCCCGCGATCCTCGCCGGCATGTTCGTGCTGGGCCTGCTGATCGACGCCTACCGGCCGGCCTCCAGCGCGCTCGTCGCCGACCTCGTCGCACCGGCCCTGCGCCCGAAGGCGTTCGGCCTCCTCTTCTGGGCCATCAACCTCGGGTACTCGGTGGCGATGGTCGCCGGCGGCTGGCTGGCCCGGCTCGGTTTCTCCTGGCTCTTCTGGGCCGACGCGGTGACCTGCGCGGTGTTCGCGGTGCTGGTGTGGCGGGCCGTGCCCGAGACGCGGCCGGTACACGGCGGCACCGAGGCCGGCGGTTTCGGTGCCGTGCTGCGCGACCGCACGATGGTGGCGTTCACGGTGATCACGTTCGGCCAGGCGCTGGTGTACCTCCAGACGGTCACCATGCTGCCGGTGGCGATGACCGACGTGGCCGGGCTGGGCACGAGCGAGTTCGGCATGGCGATGGCGCTCAACGGCATCCTCATCGTCGCGTTCCAGCCGCTGGTCTCCGGCCGGCTGGGTCGCTACGACCCGCCCCGCGTGATGGCGCTCGGCCTCGCGGTGATGGCGGTCGGCTTCGCGGCGACCGCGTTCGCGACGACGGCCGCGCACCTCGCGCTGACCGTGGTGCTGTGGACCACCGGCGAGATCGTCACCGCCGGCATCGGCGGCACGATCGTGGCGACGCTCGCCCCGGCCCACCTGCGCGGGCGGTACTCCGGCCTGTTCGGCTTCGCCTGGGCGGTGGCCTCGGTCGTCGCGCCGCTGGCCGGCAGCCGGCTGCTGACCGTGGGCATGGGTGCGCTGTGGTTCACGGTCGGCGCGGTCGGGCTGCTCACCGCCGCCGGCATGCTCGCGCTGGGCCCGGCCATCCGCCACCGCACCGCCGTCTAGAGACCTTTCGGAGTCGGGCTTTTGAATTCCTTTAGGACGGAGATTTGAGCTACCGCGATGTCCGTCGTGGTCCGGACCGTTGCTCCCGCGGCCTCACCCGTCCGCCGCTGGTCGCGCTCACCCCGTTGGGCCGCGCGACGGTCGCTGTTTGCCCACAATGCCTGTTCCCGGGTCGGCGCTCTGGGAAAGCTGCGGGTTTCGTCGCCGCCGGTAACCGCCGCGGCGGTGTGAGCGGCGCGAGATTCCAGATGGCGGAGCTAGGCCCCGCGAAGTCACCCTTCGGGGCTTGCCCCGCGGACCTGGCAGTGGACGGCCGGGGATTTCGGCTCGCCCCGCGAGCCGCCGGCCGGGAGCGGTCCCCGCGGGAGCATACGGTCTCCAACTGACGCGGACGGGGGAAATCTGCCGGAGCGCCACCACACGCGTAACCGCTGGTCGCGCTCACCCCGGCGGCTGCGCCGGGCCTCACGGCCCCGGGCCTGGTAGGTACGCGCGAGAAGCCTTTGCTCTGCTTCCCTAGAGTGGCCACCCCCATCGGCCCACCGCCCTACGCACAACGGCGTGAACGCAGCGGTGCGCTCAGCCCGACAGACCAGCCGCAACCAGCCCGCGAAGGCCCTCATCGGTGGATCGTGGACCGCGGGCCTGGCAGCGGAGGCCGGGGGTTTCGGCGAGCGTTGGTCGGCTTCGCCGGCCCGGGTTTGTGGCCGCCGCGCCGCGGTCCTCCACACTGGACGGAGGGTCGGCCGACCGGACGCGTGCGGCGCGCCGCTACCATCGACAGCCGTGGTTGGCGTCAACGGGGGTACGCACCGACCCAGCTGTTCCACGTCGAGCCGCGCACCCGAAGGGAGTCTCGTGACAGTCGCAGCGAACAGGGTCGGACGGTCGACGTGGGTGGCGATCGCGCTGGTGCCCGTGCTGGCGCTCGGCCAGCCGGCGTCCGCCGCGCCGGCGCCGGGAGCGGGCTTCGATCCCGGCGCCACGGCCGCGGCGTGGGCCGCCGGCCGCGCCGCGTTCGGCCCCACGGCCACCGAGCACCAGGCGATCGTGGCGTACTGGACGCCGGCGCGGATGCGGGCCGCGAAGCCCGCCGAGGAGCTGCCGGCGTACCGGGAGGCGGTGCGGCGGTACGTCGACAGTGGACCGGCGCACCGGCCCGCCGAGGCCGGCGCACCGGCGACGTTCCCACCGGCCGCGGGGAGCGACCCCGACCTCGCGCCGCACCACCCGACCGCCCGCACCAGCGGCAAGGTCTTCGGCAGCAACCCGGAGGGCCTCGACTTCATCTGCTCCGGCACGGTGGTCAACTCGGAGGGCAAGGACACCGTGTGGACCGCCGGGCACTGCGCCGACGGGCAGGCGGGCAACTGGGCGTTCGTGCCCGGCTTCGACGACGACCTGGCCGACCCGCGGCCGTTCGGCACGTGGACGGCGTCCCGCCTGTTCGCGGCGCCGGGCTGGTTGGCGTCCGGCGACCTCACCGAGGACATGGGCGTGGCCGTCATGAACACACTGGACGGCGCGCACATCGTGACCCGGCTCGGCGGGCAGGGCTTCACCGTCAACCGGGGCCGGTTCGTGCGCGTCGACGCGTTCGGCTACCCCGCCGAGCCACCGTTCGACGGCGGCGACCTGAGGCGCTGCCACGGGATCTCGTCGCCGGACTCGTCGGGCGAGACGCCGCCCGGCCAGCGCATCGAGATCCCGTGCGACATGACGCGCGGCTCCAGCGGCGGCGGCTGGCTGATGGACTGGGACGGCCGCTTCGGCCTGCTGTACGGCGTCAACAGCCGCATCGACCGGCTCGTCGACCCGACCATCATGATCACGCCGTACTTCGACGGCACCGCCCTGCGCCTCTACAACCGGACCAGGCGCCTGTAGCCGGGTCAGCGGCGGGGGCGGCGGTCGTGGCAGATTAGGCGGCATGCGAAGGGTCCTGGCTCTCCTGCCGTTCGTGGCCGCGGCCGCGCTCGCCGCCTGCTCCGCGCCGGCCGCGGCTCCGCCGCCACCCCGGCCGGCCGTCGCGGCGCAGCCGGTGCAGGTCGTCGTGCTCCTCCGCCAGGACGCCACCGCCGAGCAAAAGCAGGCGATCGAGGCGGCGCTGCGCGACGAGCCGGGCGCGTCCGGGCTGCGGTTCATGAGCGCGGCGCAGGCGTTCGCCGAGCTCAAGCGGGTCTACCACGGGCGGCCCGACACCCCTCGGCCCGAGACCGTGCCCGCGTCCTACCGCCTGACGCTGGCCAACCAGGCCGCCGCCGAGGTCGCGGCGAGCCGCCTGCGCGGGCTGCCCGGCGTCGAGGACGTGGAGATCGCGCCTACGCCGACGCCGTCCCCCGGCTGAGCGCGGCGGCGCGCTCAGGTCGGCAGCTCCTCTCACGTGGGCGAGTATCCGGTTCGGCCGAACGCGAGCGGTGCCAGGCGGCGGACCCGGTGCAGGCGCGCCGACAGCCGCTCGCGGACCTCGGGCCCGGCGCGGCGGCGTACCGCCGGCGGGTGGTCGAGGTAGCCGAACGCGGCCATCTCCGGGCCGGCGATGTCCTCGATCGCGGCCGCGTCCTCGTCCGGCAGCACCTCCCGCCAGGCCGCGGTGCGGTCGGTGGTCACCGCGTCCAGGGCGCTCGACTTCCACCACTCCCACTCGTGGACGATGCCCTCGGGCGCGGCCGCCGGGCCGCCCGGTCGCACGGCGAGCAGGGCGCCGATCTGGCGGCGGGCCGCGTCCGGGTCGGCGGCCACGTCCTCGTACCGCAGCAGCAGGCACCGCCCGGGCCCGAGATGGCGGGCGGCGGCGCGGAGCTGGCGCTGGTCGAGGGCCCACTCCTCGGCGAGTACCGCGGCGTCCTCGACGCCCCACGGCACCGAGCGGTGCGAGGCGGCGACCGCGCGCGGGTCGCGGACCACGCCGACGAGCCGCAGCCCCGGGTCGGCGTCCGCGAGTGGCCGCCACCAGAGCAGGTGCTCGGGCGTCTTCTCGCCGTACCGGGCCGCGGGCGGGCACAGCGCCACCACCACGGCGGCGAAGAAGTCCAGCAGGGTGTCGCAGCGCCGCCCGACCAGGTCGAGCACCTCCCCGGTGTCCAGCCGCAGGCCGTCGCTCGTGGGCAGGTGGCGGAAGTCGTCCAGCTCCCGCGCCACCTCGCGCCGGGTCAGCGGGAAGCGGCGGCGGGCGAGCAGCCGCGGCGCGTACCGGTGCAGGAAATGGGTCTCCGGGGGCATCGCCACGCCGGGCAGCTCGCAGCAGAGGCGCTGGGTGAGCGTGGTCCCCGAGCGCGGCGTACCGACGACGAGAAAGGAGAGCGCGCTCACCGGCCGGGCATACCCGGGCAATTCAGGGGCAAACGTCGCCGGTGACGATCCGGACCGCGATGATCACCGGGCCCGCGCCGGCCCACCTCGACGGGGTGAGCGACTACGCCGAGCGGCTGGCCGGCGCGCTCGGCGGGGCCGGCGTGGAGGTCGACGCCGTGCCGCTCCGCCCGCCCGCGCCCGGCCGCTGGCTCGCCGCCACGGTCGCCGCGGCCGAGGAGGTGCGGCGGACCCGGCCCGACCTGGTACACGTCCAGTTCGCGCCGTCGGCGTACCGCTTCTCCGCCTTCCCCGGTCTCCTGCCGCGCCTGCTGCCGCCGGGCACGCCGCTGGTCACCACCATCCACGAGTACGGGTGGTGGACCGCGCCGCGCTGGATACCCGGGCCGGCGTGGCGACCCCTCGAAAAGCTGCGGCTGTGGGACCGGGAGACCGCCCTGCTCGTGCCGGCCAGCCGCGCCGTCGTCGTCACCAACCCGGACCACGGCGCCGAGGTGCTGCGACGGACCGGGCGGCGGGCGGTGCTGATCCCCATCGCGCCCAACGTGGACCCGGTCCCGCAAGCCGACCGGGCGGAGACGCGCGGCCGGTACGGCGGGGACTTCCTGCTCGTGTTCTTCGGCTTCGTACACCCGGTCAAGGGCGTGCGCTACCTGCTCGACGCGCTCCCCGCCCTGCGGTCCATCCGGCCCGGCCTGCGCCTGGTGGTCGCCGGCGGGTTCACCTCGCAGGCGCTGCCCGAGGGTGAGGCGCGCGCGTTCCGCCGCGAGCTGGAGGCACTCGCGGCGCGGCGCGGGGTGGAAGGCGCGGTCACGTTCACCGGCTATCTGCCCGCGCCGGAAGTGTCGGCGCTGCTGGCGGCCGCCGACGGCGCGGTGCTGCCGTTCACCTCGGGCGTGTCGGTCAAGAGCGGCGCGCTGCTGGCGGCGCTCGCGCACGGCGTGCCCACGGCCGTGACCGTCCCGGACGAGCCGGACCCGCGGCTGCGCGACGGCGAGAACGTGGTCGCCATCCCGATCCGGCGGGACGCGGCCGCCGTCGCGTTCGCGGTCCGCCGGCTGCTGGTCGACCCGGCGCTGCGCGCCCGGCTCGCCGCCGGTGGGCGGGCGCTCGCCGCCGGGCACACCTGGCCCGCGGTGGTGCGGGCGCACGTCGCGCTGTACGAGCGGGTGCTGGCCGATGCGGTTCGGTGAGATCCTGTTCGTCGACCTGCTCGGCGGCATCGGCGACCTGGTGATCGCGCTGCCGGCCATCCACGCGCTCGCCGCCAGCCACCCCGGCGCGCGGCTGCGCGTGGTCACCCACGAGCCGGGCGCCGGCCTGCTCCGCGGCGATCCGGCGGTCGGCGCGGTGCGGGTCGCCGCGGCCGGCGCCGAGCGGGAGGCCGTGATCGCGGCGCTGGCCGAGCGGCCGCCGGACCTGGCGGTCACCACCACGCGGTACGGCGGCATCCCCGACCTGCTCCGCGCCTCCGGGGCCCGCTGCGTCACCGACCTGTGGCGCGGCCCGCCGCCCGACGAGCGGGTCGGCGCCCGCTACCTGCGGATCCTGTGCGCGGAGGGCGTCCTGGATCCGTCCACAGTGGATCCCGTGCCCCAGCTGCGGCTCGCGACGGGCGAGCGGGCCGACGGCGCCCGCGTGCTGGCGGCGCGGCTCGGCCCGGTCCGCCGACGGCCGGTCGTGCTGATCCCGGACGCCGGGATGGCGGTCAAACGCTGGCCCGGACGCCGCTGGAAAGAACTGGCCGCCCTCCTCGACGGCCTGGGCGTCCCGCTGGTGCCGATGCCGCACGGCGACCTGCGCGCGCTCGCCGCCTTCTTCGCCGAGGTGGGGCGGCGGGGCGGCGCCGTCGTGGGCGGCGACACCGGCCCGCTGCGGGTGGCGGCGGCGAGCGGGGCCCGGACGGTGGCGCTGTTCGGCCCGACGCTCGCCAGCCGGTACGGCTTCGGCGCGCACCTGCAAGGGCTGCCCGGCTGCCCGCACCGCCGCCCGACCGCGATCACCGCCCAGGTCTGCTGGTGGCACGGCGACTGCCCGCTCTCCCCCACCGAACCGGCGTGCATGGCGGACATCCCGGCGGCGGCCGTCGCCCAGGCCGTCGTCCGGAGCCTGGCGTGATGGAACACCCCGCCGCCCTCGCCGGCCCGCCGGTCGACTGGGCGGCGCTGCGCCGCGTCCTGGTCGTGCGCCCGGACAACCTCGGCGACGTGGTGATGGCCGGCCCGGCGGTACGCGCGCTGCACCACGCCGCCCCGCACGCCCGGCTCGACCTGCTCGCGGCACCCGCCGGCGCGGCCGTGGCACCGCTGCTCCCCCACGTCGACGCGGTGCTCACCGCCTCGGTGTCGTGGCAGCAGCTCGACGCCGGCGCGGTACCCCCGGACGCCGACCTCGCCCTGGTCCGCCGCATCGCCGGCGGCCGCTACGACGCGGCCGTGGTGCTCACGTCGTTCTCCCAGTCGCCGTGGCCGGCCGCGTACCTGTGCCGGCTGGCCGGGGTGCCGGTGCGGGTGGGCGCGTCGAAGGAGTTCGGCGGGGCGGGCCTCACCCACTGGGTGCCCGCGCCACCCGACGCCATCCACCAGGTCGACCGCATGCTGCACGTGCTGGAACGGGTGGGCGTACCCCCGGCCGGCACCGACCTGCGGCTGAACCTCGCGGCGAGCACACGCCCGGAAGAGCCCTACGCGCTGCTCCTACCCGGCGCCTCCTGCGCCTCGCGCCGCTACCCGCCCGGACGCTTCGCTCGCGTCGCCGAGCTGCTGTCCGAGGCCGGCCTGCGGGTCGTGGTGGCCGGCTCGCCGCGGGAGGCCGACCTGGGCGTCACCGCCACACCCGACGTGCCCGGCCTCGCCGCGCTGGTCGCCGGCAGCGCCGTGGTCGTGTGCAACAACAGCGGCGGCGCCCACCTGGCGAGCGCGCTGCGGCGGCCGGTGGTCGTGCTCTTCGCCGGCACGGAACAGGCCTCCCAGTACGCCCCGCGCGACACACCCGCCACGATCCTCACGGTGCCGACGGAGTGCGCGCCGTGCCGGCAGCTGCGGTGCCCGTACGCCCTGGAGTGCCTGGCCATCCCACCCGACGACGTCGCGCGGGCCGCGTTACGGCTCGCCGCGTCCGGGTAACCGCCGTGACGTGACCGATCAACTCACCGACCACGTACGCCCACACCTCGAACCCGGCGGCGAACGCGCGGGCGCCGACCACATCGTGCACGCCGTCCTCCGCGCGCTGGGCGACCGCCTCCCGGCCGGCGAGGCGGCCTACCTGGCCGACGGGCTGCCCGCGGCACTGCGGCCCTTCGTCCGCCACCCCGGCGAACCGTCCACATGGGACGACGGCCCGCGCAACCGGGAGGACCCGGTGGCGCGGATCGCGCTCGCCTGCGAAACCGACGAGGCGCAGGCCCGCCGCTACGCCCGCGCCGTCCTGGCCGAGCTCACCGAGGCGGTGTCACCGGGCGCGGTGTACGAGGCCCAGGTCCAACTGCCGGACGACGTGCGCGAGCTCTTCCCCGACCCGGTCCACGCCGTGGGCCACGAACACGACTAGCTTCGCCGCTCGGCGTCGGGTGGCTGGGCCTCTGAATTCCTGTTAGGACGATTTGAGCTCGGGATAACGATCATGACGCAGCCCACATGCCGAGCCACATCTCCCAAACAGTGGAAGGTGGGGCCGGCGATCCGCCGGTCGGGCCGGTCAGCCCCTACGCCACAGCCAGCGCGTGAAGCCCGAGCCGTGGCGGGCCCGGCGCTGGTCTGCTCGGCACAGCCTGGACGATGGCATACGGCGCGGCTCCCACGGCAACCACCCACCGACCAAGAAGACCAGCCCCGTCCGGAGCCCGACGCCGGAAAGTCGAGGAGCCGAGGGGCTTGCACCGCGGACCCGGCAGTGGACGGCCGGGGGGTTTCGGCGAGCGCTGCGAGCCGCCGGCCGGGAACGGTGCCCGCGGGAGCAAACGGTCCGCAGGTGACGCGGACGGGGGCGGATGGGTCATGAGGTCCGCAGGGTGACCTCCCACGCTTCCAGGCCGCGGTCGACGACGGTCGTGGGGACCTCCAGGTGGAAGGCGCCGCTCGGGACGATGCCGGCGCCGCCGTGGCGTTCCAGGACCGCGAGTTGGGCTGCCGCGTCCTCGCCCTGGTGGTCGGGCGGGAGCCGGCGCCAGAAGTCGAAGCCGCCGGAGTCGACGAGCTTGGCGCGGTCGAAGAGTACGCAGCCGCCGATCCAGGAGACCTTGTACGGGCGCCATTCGCCCGGTGCCAGCCGGAGCTTTTCGGTGACGTGCAGCAGGTTGGCGGCGGCGTGCAGGCCGGCGCGCCACCACTCGGGGCTGCCGGGGCGTACGCGTTCGGGGTGGGGGCGGCCCGTCCAGGGCTCGAACTGCCGGTGTGAATCAGGGCGCACGTCGTCCCGATAGGACAGTCCGTGCACGGCGTTGCCGACGAAGCCGCACCGTAGCTCGGCGATCGCGGCCACCAGGCGGGCCAGGGTGGCGGGCTCCAGCCAGACGTCGTCGTCCAGACAGAGTACGTAGCGGGCGGACGAGCGGGCGAGCAGGTGGGCGCGGTGTTCGGCCAGGCCGCGGCGGGGTTGGTGGCGGCCCAGCAGCACGGGGTGGCCGCGGTGGCGCAGGACGCGCACCATGCCGGCCGCCGCGGGGTCGGTCCAGCCGGGTGGGCCGTCGGACTGGTCGCTGACCGCCACGCCGAAGGGGACGCCCTCCTGGGCGGCCACGCCGGCAAGCGTGGTGGCCAGCGCGGCGGGGCGGTTGCGGGTGGGGACGAGGACGTCCACCTCGCGGGGTGCGCGGAAGGCGGCCGGGTCACCGGTGTCGAGCGGTCGGTCCACGGCGGATCCGGTCGATGATCACGGAGGTGGAGCGGTCCGGGACGTAGCCGAGTGTGCGTACCTCGCCGCCCAGCCGGCGGACCAGGGCGGCCTCGGGGACCAGCTCGGGCGGGTAGTCGCCGCCTTTGACGTAGAGGTCGGGCCGCACGCGTTCGATCAGCGCGGCCGGTGAGTCCTCGTCGAAGACCACGACGTGGTCCACGCACGACAGGGCGGCCAGCACCGCGACGCGGTCCTCGACCGGCACGACCGGGCGGTCCGGGCCCTTGAGGCGGCGTACGCCGGCGTCCGAGTTGACCGCCACCACCAGCACGTCTCCCAGCTCGCGGGCCTGGCACAGGTAGCTCACATGGCCGCGGTGCAGCACGTCGAAGCAGCCGTTGGTGAACACGACGCGGGCGCCCTCGGCCCGCTTGCGGCGCACGATGCGGTCCAGGCCGTCCGCCTCGACCAGGGTGGCCTGGCCGGTGAGGGCGGCGCGGAGCTGTTCGGCGTGACAGACGCAGGTGCCCTCGCAGGCGACACCGACGGCCGCGGCCGCCCGGGCCACCTCGGCCGCGGTCTCCACCGGGGCGCCGGTCGCGAGGGCGAGGGTCATGGCCGCCAGGTAGGCGTCGCCGGCGCCGACCGTGTGCGACTCGGGCGCGGCTTCGGCGCGGGTGGCGTGCGTGCTGTTCGGGCCGGCCACCACCGCGCCGTCGCCGCCCAGGGTCACGGCGACCACCTGCGCCCCGAACTCCTCGCGCAACCTCCGCGCCACCCTCCCGGCCGAACCCGCGCCGGACTCCGAGAGCCGCCGCGCCGCGCTCCCGGCCGATCCCGGGCCGCCCGCTTCCGCCAGGCTCGGGGTCATCACCGTGGGCGCGAGGTCGCGCCAGGGGCGCAGGTCGTGCGCGTCCAGCGCGACCAGCGCGAAGCGCTCGCGGTGCCGCACCAGCCACCGGCGCACCGGCTCGGGCAGGCCACCGAGGCCGTAGTCGGCCACGACGAGCACCCGCTCGGGCGCGCGCTCCAGCGTGGCGATCAGGTCGTCGACCGCGGCGGGTGGCAGCGGGCCGCCGCCGGCCTCGTCCTCGCGTGCCACGATCTGTCCGCCGGCGAGCAGGCGGCGCTTGACCGGGGTCGCGCGGCCGGGTACCCGAACCATGCGGTCCTCGACCCGGTCGGCGGCGAGGCGGGCGGCCAGGCGTTCACCCGCGGGGTCCACGCCGGCCACGGCGGCGAGCGCGGGGCGGGCACCGAGCGCGGCAAGGTTCACGGCCGCGTTGCCGGCGCCGCCGGCGGAGAGCTGGCGGCGGCGGAGGGTGAGCACCGGTGCGGGCGCCTCGCGGGAGATCCGGTCGGCGTCCGCGAACCGCCACTCGTCCACCAGCACGTCGCCGACCACGAGCACGGGGAGGCCGCCCCACGCCTCGATTGAGTCTTCCACGCGCGCCGGTTTCCACGTTGATAGGCGGATAAACACGGACATTCCCGGGTAGCCGAACCGGTATGGGTGGCCTCGTCGACGGCGTGGGGCGCATGGCGGTCCTGCGCGCCAACGCCCTCGGCGACCTCGTGTTCGCGCTGCCCGCCCTCGACGCGCTGCGGGCCGCGTACCCGGCGGCCGAGATCGTGCTGCTCGGCGGCCCGCTCCACGCGGAGCTGCTCACCGGCCGGCCGGGTCCGGTCGACGGCGTGGCGATCCTCCCGCCGGTCGAGGGGCTGCGTCCGCCGGCGCCCGGGGAGACGCCGGTGCCCGTGGAGGACTTCCGCGCGGCGGCCCGCACCGCTCCCTACGACCTCGCCGTGCAGATCCACGGCGGCGGCCGCACCAGCAACCGTGTCGCCGCCGCGCTCGGCGCGCGGGTCACCGCCGGACTGCGGGCCCCGGGCAGCCCGCCCCTGGACCGCTGGGTCCCGTACGTCTACTACCAGCCGGAGATCGCCCGCTACCTGGAGGTGGTCGGGCTGGTCGGCGCCGCGCCGGTCACCCTGCGGCCGTCACTCGCGGTCACCGCCGCCGACGTGGCCGAGGCCCGCCGGGTCGCCGGGCCGCCGTCGCGGCGCCGGGTCGTCATCCACCCCGGCGCGACCGACCCGCGGCGGCGCTGGTCCGCGGCGCGGTTCGGCCTCGTCGCGCGCGAGCTTCTTTCCCAGGGGTACGAGCTGGTGGTGACCGGCACACCGGACGAGCTCCCGGTCGCGGCGGAAGTGGCCTCGGTGGACAGTCGCATCAGGACACTCGTCGGCGAGCTGTCGCTCGGCGGACTGGTGGGGCTGCTCGCCGGCGCGGCCGCGGTGGTCGCGAACGACACCGGCCCGCTGCACCTGGCGGCGGCGGTCGGCACGCCCACGGTGGGCGTCTACTGGGCCGGCAACGTCATCAACAGCGCGCCGCCCTTTCGCGCCCGCCACCGCCCGGTGCCCTCGTGGCGCGTGCACTGCCCGGTGTGCGGTG
This sequence comes from Phytohabitans sp. LZ39, assembly GCF_059359075.1. Lineage (NCBI taxonomy): Bacteria > Bacillati > Actinomycetota > Actinomycetes > Micromonosporales > Micromonosporaceae > Phytohabitans > Phytohabitans sp. LZ39. The sequence goes on from NZ_JCADBM010000011.1 coordinate 183,383, forward strand.
CGGACTGCACGCGCGACCTGTATCCCGCGCGCCCCGGCGGCGGCTGCCTCCACAGTGAGTCCTTTGTGGATGACGTGCCGGTGGAGGAGGTGCTCCAGGCGGTGTACGACCTCACCGACCCGCGGCACGCGGCTACCGGCCCGCTGGCCGGTAGCCGCTCGGGTGTCGGCTACTGACCGCCCGTCAGCCGGAACCTTGGATGCCGGCCTGCGCCGCCGTCGCGATCAGCACCGCGGTGCCGGTGGCGGCGGCGGTCAGGACGGCGAGCAGCCAGGTACGTGCGCGCCTACTCATATCGACCTCCCTCCCTCGGAGGCCGCCAGTATGGGTGGCGCGCGGCCTGCGCGCCAGAGCAATCAGTCGTCACTGGTCAGGATCAGCACCTTGCCCACCGCACCGGCCTCGACGGCCGCGTGCGCGTCGGCGGCCTCGGCGAGCGGGTAGTAGTGCAGCGGCAGCCCCGCGTCGGGACCGACCCGCAGCACCCGGTCGGCGGCCGCGGCGGCGACGTCGTAGACCGCCTTGGCCTTGGCCGCCTCGGTCAGCGTGTAGACGAGCACGAACTGCCAGCGCGCGTTCGGCGCCATCAGCGGGCGGACCGGCAGCGCCAGCGAGCCGGTGCCGTCGTCGGCGTACACGGCGACGCAGGCGTGCGGTGCGGCCACCGCGACGTCGATCTCGGCGTTGGCCACCGGCGCGACCTCGACGATCGTGTCGACGCCGCGCGGGGAGATCCGCTTGACCTCGGCGACCACGTCCCGCTCGCGGTAGTCGACGAGGTGGTCGGCGCCCGCGGCGGCGGCGAGCTGCGCCTTCTCCGGGCCGCTGACGGTCGCGATCACCGTGGCGTCGGCCCACTTGGCGAGCTGGATCGCCGCGTTGCCGACCGCACCCGCGCCGCCCTGCACCAGCACCACCCGCCCCTCCATCGCGCCCGCGTTGATCCGGTCGGGCATGCTCTCGCCGGCGGTGAGGCAGCGGTGCGCGGTCAGGAACGGGATGCCGAGGCTCGCGCCCAGGTCGAACGAGGCCGGGCCGAGCCGCACCACCTGGCGGGACGGCACCAGCGTGTACTCCGCGGCCGTGCCCCACGGGCGCCGCCAGGCGGCCTCCCACACCCACACGCGCTCGCCGACGAGGCCCGCGTCGACGCCCTCGCCGACCGCCTCGACCACCCCGGCGCCGTCCTGGTTGGGGATCTGCCAGCCGCCGGGCGGGACGGCGGACCGCCGCGACTTCCAGTCGGTCGGGTTGACGCCCGACACCGCCACCCGCACCAGCACCTCGCCCGCCCCCGGCTCGGGGACCGGGCGCTCGACGACCTCCAGGACGGACGGATCCCCGGTACGGGTGTACACAACCGCTCTCATCGGCGCTCCTCCAGACGTGGGCCCTCGGTCAGTTAACCGAAGTTCCCCGTCCGGTGGTACGCAATCCGGCGCGGAGCGGCGACTCAGGCCGGCTTGGTCGCCACCAGGACGTCGCGGACGATGGCCTGGTCGACCCGGTGGCGCAGGCTCGCCCACGGGCCCTCGTCGCGCACGTCCAGGCCGGCCTTCGCGAGCACCTCGGCGGCGTCCTCGCGGCGGGCCACATACGTATTCCACGAGATGCCGAGCGCGCCGCCCGGCCGCAGCAGCCCGGCCCACACCGGCGCGGCCGCCGCCAGCAGCGCGAGCGGGTCGCGGGCCAGGCCCTTGGCGGGGGTACGGCTGCCGTGCTGCACGCCGTACGGCGCGTCGGCCACCACGACGTCCACAGTGGCCGGCCGGAAGAACTCGCCGGCCCGCGTGGTGTCCGCGTTCACCACGTCGAGGAGCTGGCTCTCGCCGGCCTTGCGCTCCTCTTTGGACGGTGCCAGCTCCACCCGCAGCCGCCGCCCGACGACCTGCCGCTCGCGCCGCACCGGACCGGACTCCAGCACCCGGTGCTTGACCCGCTTGCGCTTGAGCCAGGTGGTGATGAACGCCTGGTAGGCCTCGAAGTCCTTCTGGTCCAGGTCGACGCCGGCCGCGTCGTAGCCGTACATCAGCGCCTGGTTGAGGGTCGTGCCCCGCCCGCACAGCGGGTCGAGCACCTTGAAGCGGCGCTCCAGCAGCTCACCGGCCCACGCGCTGGCCAGCAGCGTGGCGTTGAGCAGCAGCTTGGTGAACTGCTCGTTGGTCTTGCCGGCGTACTTCTGGATGGTGACCAGGTCGTCGTCGTAGCGGTCCAGCCGGTGCAGCTCGACCGGGCGGAGCAGGTCGTGGTCGACCCGCTCGAAGAGGGCGAAGGCCGACGACATGTTGCTGAGCAGGGCGAGGTCGCGCCCGGTCAGCCCGGAGGCCTCGAACGTCACGTACCGCACGCCGCCGATCGTCGCGACCTCCGACCCGCCGATCCGCCCGCCGAGCACCGACTCGGCGAAGATGTCGAGCTCGGTGCGGGTCAGGTCGACGGCCGAGTCGGCGTAGACGCGGTTGGTGCCGGGCGAGATCAGCAGGGCGTACACGGTCATAGTCGGGCGAGTATCGCACAGCGCGTGATCGCTCAGGGAGGAGGATGCCCGTTCGAGCGGATCGACAAACGCCTTGACGATAGATTGATCACTTAGCTATCGTGCCGGCGTGACCGCGATGCGCGAGCCGACGTTCCTCATCCTCACCGCCTTGGCCGACGGCCCCCGCCACGGCTACGGCATCCTCCAGGAGGTCGAGACCGTCTCCAAAGGACGGGTGCGGCTGCTGCCCGGCACCCTCTACACCGCGCTCGACCGGCTCGCCGCCGAGGGGCTCGTCGCCCACGAGCGCGACGAGCGGGTCGACGGCCGGCTGCGCCGCTACTACCGGCTCACCGCGGACGGGTTGGCGGCGCTCGACGCCGAGGCCGCCCGCCTCCAGCAGCTCGCCACCGCCGCCCGCACCCGGCTCCGCGCCCACCGGCCGGCCAGCGCGTGAGCGGGGCACTCGAGCGCCGCTACCGGCGCCTGCTGCGCGCCTACCCGCCCGCCTACCGCCGGACGCGCGGCGAGGTGCTGGTGGGCGTGCTGATGGACGCCGCACCGCCCGGCCGCACCCGCCCCACCCTCCGCGAGGCGGCCAACCTTGTGCGGCACGGCCTGCGCGCCCGGCTCGGCCGCCCGGCCAGCCGCACCGTCGCCGTGTGGGCCACGCTCACCGCCGCCATCTGCGGGCTCTTCACCGCCGCCGTCGCCACCCGGCTCGCCTGGGAGACCGGGCGCCCGATGCCCGACCGCGCGGAGACGGCCGCGATCCTCGCCGAGGTGGCGCCGGAGCACCGGTTCACCGACGTCCAGATCGCGCCGGCGCTGTTCACCTGGTACAGCCAGCGGGTCCGGCTGCGCCACCTCGACAAGATCCTGCTCTTCGACGGCGGCGAGTACGAGCAGGGCTCCGGCACCGCCAGCGCCGCCGGCACACCCCCGATGCCCGGCGGGGCGGCGGTCGCGGCCGCCGAGGCACACCTGCGCGACGCCGGGTGGCGCGTCCACCAGCGGACCACCGAGGCGTACGACAGCTGCACCGACATGACCACGATCACCATGACCACCGTCGAGGCCCGGCGCGGCGACACGCTCCTCCGGGTCACCGTCACCGACCCGCGCGTCGAGCCCGACCTGCCGTACCTGACGGTCGCCCTCCAGCGCACCACCCCGCCGGCCGTGCTCCCCGCGGGCGTCGCCGGTGTGCTGCTCGGCGCCGCGCTCGGGTGGCTCGTCTTCGGCTGGGCCAGCCGGCGGACCGAGGGGCGCGTGGCGCCGACCCTCTGCCTGGCCGCCGCGCTCCTGCTCTGGTGGTCGCCGGCGGCGCTGGCCGTGCCGTCGATGCTCGGCCACCACCTCGACCAGCCACACGCGGTCTGGCACCCACTCTGGGAGTGGCTCGGCCAGCCGACCCTCAGCGTCTTCTTCGTCGCCGGCACCTGCGCCGCGCTGCTCGGCCTCGCGCTCGCCGCCACCCGGTCCGGCGCGGGCGCGGCGACCACCCGGAAGGTCGGCTGACCCGGCCGCGCGGCACCGGCGGCGGTAGCGTGCCCAGCATGAACGGCGGACGTCACAGCCTCGACGAGCGCTTCGCCGGCGAGGCCCTCGATCCGGACGTGTGGTTGCCCTACTACCTGCCGCACTGGAGCTCCCGCGCGGCCAGCCGCGCCGCGCACTCGGTACGCCGCGGCGAGCTGCGCCTGACCATCCCGCCCGACCAGCCGCTGTGGTGCCCCGACCGCCACCCCGAGCCGCTGCGCGTGTCGTGCGTGCAGAGCGGCGGCCGCACCGGGCAACAGCCGTTCCGCGAAGGGCTGACGGTGCGCGAGGAGCAGCCCGAGTTCTGGGGCTACACGCCCCGATACGGCCACATCGAGATCCGCATGCGCGGTATCGTCACGAAGCGCTCGATGTTCGCGTTCTGGCTTTCCGGCGTCGAAGACCGCCCCGAGCACTCCGGCGAGATCTGCGTGGCCGAGATCTTCGGCGACGCGGTCGGAGACGGCACGGCCGCCGTCGGCATGGGCCTGCACCGCTTCCGCGACCCGTCGCTCACCGAAGACTTCTCCGCCGACCCGCTGGCCCTCGACGTGGCCGACTTCCACACGTACGCGGTCGACTGGCGGCCCGGCTCGCTGGTGTTCACAGTGGACGGTGAGGTCGTGCGCGAGGTCGGGCAGGCGCCGGACTACCCGGTGCAGCTGATGCTCGGCGTCTTCGACTTCCCCGCGAAGGGCGACCCCGCCCACGCCACCCCGCCGGTCCCCGAGATGGTCGTCTCCCACGTGACCGGCCACCCCCTCGACTGACCGAATCCGTTTGTCGGGATCCTCGCCGGGTAGCCCGACCTGGTAGGGACGCGACGGCAGCGGGGGGTGGCCGACATGACGAGCCCGTTCGGGCAGGATCCTTTCGAGGAGTTTCTCGCGCAGTTCTTCGGGTCGCAGCAGGGCCAGCAGGGCCGGCGCATCGACCTGGCGCGCCTGATGAGCCAGGACGCGCGGGAGCTGATCCAGAGCGCGGCGCAGAAGGCCGGCGAGTGGGGCAGCCGCGACCTGGACACCGAGCACCTGCTGTGGGCGATCTGCCAGCGCGAGCCGCTGCGCCAGCTGCTCGCCCGCGCGGGGGCCGAGCCGGGCGCGCTGGCCGCGGAGATCGAGCGCGGCGTACGGCCGGGTGAGCCGCGGCGGGAGCCGCCCACGCTCACCCCGGCGGCCAAGCGGGCGCTGCTCCAGGCGCACCAGATCTCGCGTACCCTCGGCGCCTCCTACCTCGGGCCCGAGCACATCCTGCTCGCGCTGGTGGTCAACCGGGAGTCCGAGGCGGGCCGCATGCTGTCCGCGCACGGCGTCACTCCGGACTCGCTGCGGCAGGCGGCGCAGAGCCAGGTCCAGGGTCCGAACGGCGCGCCCGCCGCCACGCCGACACCGACGCCGACCGTCGACCGGTACGGGCGAGACCTCACCGCGCTCGCCCGCGACGGGCGGATCGACCCGGTGGTGGGGCGGGCGCGGGCGATCGAGCAGTGCGTGGAGGTGCTCGCCCGGCGTACCAAGAACAACCCGGTCCTGATCGGCGAGGCCGGCGTCGGGAAGACGGCGATCGTGGAGGGGCTGGCGCAGCGGATGGTGGACGGCGACGTGCCGCGGACGCTGGCCGGCAAGCGCCTCGTCCAGCTCGACCTGACCGGGCTGGTGGCCGGCACCCGCTACCGCGGCGACTTCGAGGAGCGGCTCAAGAACCTCGTCGACGAGGTACGCGCCAACACCGACGACCTCGTCGTCTTCATCGACGAGATCCACTCGGTGGTCGGCGCGGGTTCGGCCGAGGGCGCCACCGACGCGGCCAACATGCTCAAGCCCTCCCTCGCCCGCGGCGAGCTGCACGTCGTGGGCGCGACCACGCTCGACGAGTACCGCCGGTACGTGGAGAAGGACGCCGCGCTGGAGCGGCGCTTCCAGCCGATCCTGGTGCCCGAGCCGAGCGTCGAGGACACCGTGGAGATCCTGCGCGGGCTGCGCGACCGTTACGAGGCGCACCACGGCGTACGCTTCGGCGACGAGGCGCTGGTCGCGGCCGCCGAGCTGTCCGACCGCTACCTCACCGACCGGTTCCTGCCGGACAAGGCGATCGACCTGATCGACCAGGCCGGCGCGCGCGTGCAGCTGCGTAGCCGGGCGCCGGCCACCGACGTCCGCGAGCTGGAACGCCAAATCGAGCACCTCTGCCGCGACAAGGACCAGGCGGTGGCGGACGAGCAGTACGAGCGGGCCAGCGAGCTCCGCGACGAGGTGAGCGACCTGCGCCGCCAGATGGCCGAGGCCGAGGGCGGTCCGGGTGGCGTGCCCGAGGTGACCGCCGACGACATCGCCGAGGTGGTCTCCCGCGCCACCGGCATCCCGGCCCAGCAGCTCAGCGAGGAGGAACGCCACCGCCTCGCCAACCTCGAGCAGCGCCTGCACGAGCGGCTGGTCGGCCAGCAGGACGCGGTGCGCGTGGTGGCGCAGGCGATCCGCCGCTCCCGCACCGGCCTCGGCGACCCCAACCGCCCGATCGGCAGCTTCCTCTTCCTCGGCCCCACCGGCGTCGGCAAGACCGAGCTGGCCCGCGCGCTGGCCGAGTCGATGTTCGGCGACCAGGACCGCATGGTGCGGCTGGACATGAGCGAGTTCCAGGAACGCCACACGGTCAGCCGCCTGGTCGGCGCCCCGCCCGGCTACGTCGGCTACGAGGAGGCCGGCCAGCTGACCGAGGCGGTGCGGCGGCGCCCGTACTCGGTGGTGCTGCTCGACGAGATCGAGAAGGCCCACCCGGACGTCTTCAACCTGCTGCTCCAGGTGCTCGACGACGGCCGCCTGACGGACAGTCAGGGCCGCACGGTCAGCTTCAAGAACACCGTGCTCATCATGACCAGCAACCTCGGCTCGGAGGCCATCGGCCAGGACCAGGCGTTCGGCTTCGGCAGCGAGACCCGTGGCGCCGACCAGGACGCCCGCGACCGCGTACTGCGCCGGCTCCGCGACGAGCTGCGCCCCGAGTTCCTCAACCGGATCGACGAGATCGTGGTATTCCAACGCCTCGACGCCGAGCAGCTCGCCGAGATCACCGACCTGATGCTGGAGCAGACCCGCCGCCGCATGCACGCCCAGGACATCACCACGCACTTCACCCGCGGCGCGATCGGCTGGCTGGTCGACCAGGGCTACGAGCCGCGATACGGGGCCCGCCCCATGCGCCGCACCATCCAGCGCGAGGTCGACAACCGCCTGTCCGAGATGCTGCTCGACGGGCGCCTCTCGCCCGGCCAGGAGATCCAGGTGGACGCCGGGGACGAGGGAAAGCTCACCTTCGAGGTCACCCCGCGCCTGGAGACCGCCCCCACCGCATAGCTCGGCTACCGCCCGTGAGGGTCGGGGTAGGCAGGGGCCGGAAGCTACGCGGGCGATGGGCATTGGCCCCGACTCGCAGGCGCGCGTCACCTCCCTGCTCAACGCCGCGGAATTCACGTCCGCAATGAGCCATTCCGCGTAACGACGGGTAACGCTGCGTAGTAGGCCGTCGCCCAGGGGTGTGACACTCAGGGATGCGTGGTGGTGCAACGGTGTCTCGCCACGTTGGGGTGGTTTCGGCGGTGAGGCCGTTGGGCGAGGTTGTCGATCGTTGCGATGTCTGGACACCGGATGACTTCTGGCAGGTGGCTGCGGCCGTTGATCCCTGCCAACGCGTCGCGGGAATGATTGACGACGCGGTGGTCTCGCAGGGCAATCACGAGGCAATCACCCCATCCCGTCCGCGCCTCAGATCGATTCGTGGGGTGGACGCGATGTTGATCTCAGGGTGGGTGCAACCATGCTGGGTGGTGGTGCGCCTGTGTGATGTGACGGTGCTTTCCGGGTCAGCCGTACGGGATGACTTCGACGCGGTGTATTCGGAGCATTTCGCCCCGATGGTCCGGCTCGCCTATGTGACTACCGGCAGCTTGCCCGCCGCGGAGGACATCGTCCAAGAGGTGTTCGTTGCCCTGCTCGCCCGCGCCGACGTGCGCGAGCCGGGCGCCTGGCTGCGCCGGGCCGTGATCTCCCGGTGCACGTCCTGGGTGCGGCGGCTGCGTTTGGAACGCAGGCACTCAGTCCACGGCCGCCCAGAGCCGGTCACCCCGCTCGGGCCGGACGGGGTGGCGGTCCGCGCTGCGCTGGGCCGGCTGCGGCCACGGCACCGGGCCGCGGTCTTCCTGCGCTATTACCTCGACCTGACCGAGGCCGAGATCGCCCACGCGCTTGGCTGCCGGCCCGGCACGGTCAAGTCCCTGCTGCACCGCGCACACGCCGCCCTGAGGGAGTACCTGGATGAGCACTGATCGGAGCGAGCTGATGCGCCGCGGGATCCGCGAACTAGCTGACGCGGTTCCCGTCCCGGAACGCGGGCCGGCCGAGTTGCGCGTCGCGGCAGGTTGGCGGCGCCCGCGGTCGGCCCGCGGCGCTCTGCCGGCGCTCGTCGGCGCTGTGGTGGTGCTCGTGGTCGCCGGGGTTGGAGTGTTGCCGGCCGTCCTGCCCGGCCCAGACGTGCGGACCGGCGCTGGCGCGAACGCCGCAGTGCTGCCACGGACGTTCGCCACGCACTCGCACCGCACCGCGGACGTCTCTGCCGCACCCCCGGGATCGGTGGTTGCCCTTTACAGCTATGCCGTCGGCGGCTCCGTGCGTAACCGCCGGGTGCTCGTGGTCGGCGCGGATGGGCGCCGGTACCGCGAGCTCGACGCCACCACCGGCCGTGGGACATCGACGCTGCTGGCTCCGGACGGCACCCGGGTGGCGGTCCGAGGGGTCGATGACATTGCCGTGGTGGACCTGGTGACCGGCGCGGCCCGGCGTTACCCCGTTGACACCGGCGCCGCCCCGCAGCTGCTCGCCTGGTCATCGGACACCGACACGCTGCTCTACCTAACCATGCCGGAGCAGCCCGACACGTTCGACGAACCGAGCAATGGCGTGCCCGTGCTGCTCGACCTCACCAGCGGTGCCCGTACCACGATCCCCGGCCAGCGCGGCACGGTCGACGCGGCGTTCGCCCCGGACGGGCGGCTGGCCGTGCAGCTGGCGGGGCAGCTGCGGATCGTCCGCCTTGACGGCACCGTGGACAGGACCGTGCCGGTGCCGGCCCGGCACCGGTTGGCCGGCGCTGCGGCCTGGTCACCGGACGGTACCCGGCTGGCCCTCTACCGGATGGGCGAGTCGGGGAATCCGGGTACCCCTGCCCCGGTCTACGGCCTGCGCGGTGCGGGGTTCCCGGACGGGCTCGCCATTGTCGATCTGGCCGGCGGCGGCACGGCAACCACGAGTGCCCCGGACGATCTGACGACGCTGCTCGGCTGGCGGGGCGATCGGCTGCTGGTGCACCGTGCGGATCCCGCGAACACCATCGTGGCGGTGCCCGCCACTGGCGCGCCGACCGAACCGCTGTCGCGGCTGCGGCCGGGCAACGATCATGTCCACGACGTGCAACTGGCCACCGGGCTGCTGCCTCGGCTGGAGGTGCGCGACGCCGGTGTGGATCGGGGTCCCTTGCCGGCGTCGTTGCGAGTGCTTGCCGCAGTGGGCGTACTCGTCGCCGGCGGCCTGGTCTTCCTCGTGGCGCGACGAATTCAATCGCGCCGCAGATCGACCGGTCCGTCCCGAGGCTCCGTCCACGTCTTGTCCTGAGGTTCCGCAGGTGGTCGTAAGACCGAACATGTCCTTAAGGGCCTGCCTCGGCTATGAGTATCACTTACACCGCGCAGCTGCCGGTACGCGACCAGACGGTGGACGTTCTGGCCAAGCTGCTGGCCCACGAACGAGCACGCCGGGGCACCCGCGCCGGTACCCGCGCGTTGTCCTGTCATAACCAGGCGGTGCTCGTCTTGCGGTGGTTCCTGGACGGTACCCGGATGAGCCAACTGGCCCAGGACAACGCGATCGGCAAATCGACCGGCTACGACTACCTGCACGAAGGCATCGACGTACTCGCTGCGAGGGCACCGGGCCTGCACGGGGCACTACTGGCCGCGAAGGCCGCCGGGTACAGCCACGTCAACATCGACGGCATGCTGGTGGAGACCGACCGCTGCCGCACCCCAGGCCCCACACCGGGTGTCGACCTGTGGTGGTCGGGTAAGCATGACAACCACGGCGGCAACATTCAGGTGATCACCGTCCCGGACGGCTGGCCGATCTGGACCTCGGATGTACGCCCAGGCCGGGAACACGACACCACCGCACTACGCACCCACACCGAAATCCTGCCCACCTCGCCGTGGCGGCCGATGCACTACGCACGCTGGGTGATCTGGGCTACGAGGGCGAGTCCGACACGATCACCGTGGCGTTCAAGAAACCCAAAGGCGGTCGCCTCACCAAACTGCAGCAGCAGCTGAACAAGGCCCACAACAGCATCCGGGCAATCGGCGAGCGCGGCAACTCGCTGCTGAAGATGACGTTCAAGGCGCTACGCAACGTCAGCCTGGATCCATGGCAGATCGGGAAGATCGTCGCTGCGGCCCTCGTCATCCTCCACATTGACCATGCCCGCACCACATGACCTTCAGTAGTCAACGCGTTGCCCGGAATGGCTCGATAAGCTGTGCGACTGGGTACAGACCGCTGCTACTACGGGCGGACTGCGCGTCCGGGCTAACGTCGCACGTTCAGTCGAACGCCGCCTGAACGAAATGTCTGGACAATGAATAGCAAATCTCGACGCGACAGCAACTGCAAAGCCGGTCGGCCGGCAATGTTGGCGCGGCACGAAATGCGGCCCAGGTCGACGGGCAGAAGCAGTTCGGCCGGATACGGACGATGATGAGTGGAGCGGCGATCTCGCCGGTGAGTGTTCACCCGGCGCGGGTATCGGCCGCTGGGACGGCTCGGTATGGCCGCGACCATCGCCCTGCCCGGCGGCGTGGGCAGGCTGACCCCGCTCGGCCGCGTGTGCCGGGTGTCGCTGCGGGGCAGCCGCTGAAGCCGAGGCCACGGGCCGAGTTGGCTCCGGTGGACGGCTCTCGTGCGGGCCTGCCGCCGGGGTCGCACGAGAGCTGTTGCGCAGGCGACGCATGCGCTCACCATGGCGCTGGGCCAGTCCCCAGTCGCGGTGGCGTTTGTGCTCGCGACGAAACTCCTCACACGCCGGAGAATAGTTACGCGACTTGGTACGGTCACGCATTTCGGCGAGCGCGGCCGACGTGAATAGTTGAAGCTGCCGCATGCACCAATTATCTCGCGGCCGCCCGGGGAGTTGCTGCCCCGACCGACGATCGATCATGCCAAATTTGTTTGGCGACTGCGGTGTCCGACATGCCAATAGTTGGGATACGCACAATAACGTGAATTCAGGACGGCGAAAGGGCCAACAAGGTCGACGGCGAACACATCATCCCCGCAGGCCGCCGGAGGCGCCATGGGCGCCGTGACCAACGGCGGAGGGTGAGGCCGCGGGAGCGACGGTCCGGACCACCGCGGACGTCGTGGTAGCTCGATGGAATGTGATCGTGGTCAACCCGCACCGCCGACCGGCGGTGGATTGTCGTCCGGCGGGGGTTCGGTCTCGTCGGGGTCGACGATGACCGGGCGGAGCCAGGCCCACAGGACGAACAGGACGCCGAAGATCAGCATGGCCAGGCCGGCCCACAGGTTGGCGTTCACGTCGCCGGTCTTGGCGCGGTCTTCGGCGGACTCGGCGACGATGCCCATGATGACCAGGACGACGCCGTAGAAGCCGACCAGCAGCCCGATCACGGTGCGCACGTCGGAGATGCCCGCGCGGTGCGGGGCCGCGGGGCGGCCGCCGGTGCCGGAGGTGTTGGACATGACGGGACTCCTAGCGGAAGACGACGTTCAGGGCGATCACGAGCACGAGTGAGATGCCGGCGAGCTTGACCGGCGAGCGGTACCAGGGCAGCCGGCTTGCCATCGGGTCGGTGCGCTGCTCCTTGGGCGTCTCGGAGTAGACCAGGCCCTTGAGCTCGGACGCGGGCTTCGGCGCGGTGGCCCGGCTGACTAGCACGCTGACCACCACGTCGACCACGAAGGCGGCGCCCGCCGCCACGAACGCGGCGCCCTGGCCGGGCAGGTTGTAGACGCCGCCTTCGTTGAGGCCCCACACGGTGACCGCGGCGGCGGTGCCCGACACCAGGCCGACCCAGCCGGCGGTCGGGGTCATCCGCTTCCAGAACATGCCGAGGATGAACGTGGCGAACAGCGGCGCGTTGAAGAACCCGAAGAGCGTCTGAAGGTAGTTCATCAGGTTCTCGTAGCCGGACGCGATGAACGCGGTGCCGATCGCCAGGACCGTCGCGCCCACCGTGGCCAGGCGGCCCACCCGCAGGTAGTAGTCGTCGGGGCGGTCCTTCTTCACGTACCGCTGCCACAGGTCGTAGCTGAAGACGGTGTTGAAGGCGGAGACGTTGGCCGCCATGCCGGCCATGAACGCGGCGAGCAGGCCGGCCAGCGCGACGCCGAGCAGGCCGTTGGGCAGCACGTCGCGGATGAGCAACAGGATCGCGTCGTTGTACGTGGTGCCGCCGCCGTCGCCGCCGGCCTTGAGCGCGGCGGTCTCGGCGACCAGCACGCCGGCGATCATGCCGGGGATGACCACCACGAATGGGATGAACATCTTCGGGAACGACCCGATGATCGGCGTGCTGCGGGCGGCGGACATGCTGTGGGTGGCCATCGCGCGCTGCACCTCGACGAAGTTGGTGGTCCAGTAGCCGAAGGAGAGCACGAAGCCGAGGCCGAAGACGATGCCGAGCACCGACAGGAACGAGTTGCTGAAGCCGGCCAGGTCGTTGCCGGGCCACGAGCTGAGCTGCTCGGCGCCGCCGCCCGGCGCGTCGGTGATCTTGTCGATCAGGCCGTTGACGCCGCCGACGCGGTGCAGGCCGATGAGGGTGAGCGGGAGCAGCGCGGCCACGATCACGAAGAACTGGAGGACCTCGTTGTAGATGGCCGCGGAGAGCCCGCCGAGCGTGATGTAGCTGAGCACGATCACCGCGGCGATGATCAGCGCCACCCACAGCGGCCACCCGAGCAGGCTGTTGACGACGCTGGCCAGCAGGAAGAGGTTGATGCCCGCGATCAGCACCTGGGCGAGCGCGAAGCTGAGCGCGTTGACCAGGTGGGCGCCGGTGCCGAAGCGCCGCAGCATGAACTCGGGCACGCTGCGCACCTTCGACCCGTAGTAGAAGGGCATCATCACGACGCCCAGGAAGAGCATCGCGGGCACCGCGCCGATCCAGTAGTAGTGCATGGTCGGCATGCCGTACTGGGCGCCGTTCGCGGACATGCCGATGATCTCGACCGCGCCGAGGTTGGCGGAGATGAACGCCAGGCCGGTGATCCAGGCCGGCAGCGAGCGGCCGGCGAGGAAGAAGTCGAGGCTGTCCGAGATCCGGCGGCGGGCGGCGAGGCCGATCATCAACACCACGGCGAAGTAGACGGCCACCAGCACGTAGTCGATCCAGCTGGCGTCGATCCGCAAGGCGTCTTCCACGGGCCCGTCTCCTCCGCTCGTGACCGGTGGCAACGACCGCCACGTACCCACGAAACAGGAAAAAAAATCATCGCGGGGCGGAAATGGGCGAGTCAGGCGGGCGGAGGGGCGTGCGTGTCGCGGAGTACCACGTCGGGGTGGAGGACGACCGACTCGGCCGCCGCGGTGTCCGGAGTGGAGTCGAGCTGGGCGAGCAGCAGCCGCACCGCCTCGGCGGCCATCCGGGCGGCGTCGTGGCGGACGGTGGTCAGCGCGTACGGCTCCCACCCCGCCATCGGCACGTCGCCGAAGCCGGTGACGGTCAGCTCGCCCGGCACGTCCACGCCGCGTGACCGGGCCTCGTGCAGCACGCCCAGCGCGATCGTGTCGCTGGCGCAGAGGATCGCGGTGGGGCGGCGGGCCGCCTTGAGCAGGGTGCGCGCGGCGGCGACGCCGGTGGCGTGGTCGTGGTCGTACCCGCCGCGCAGCACCCGGGTGCGCACCGCCGGCTCGGCCGCGAGCACGCCGCGAAAGCCGGTCTCCCGGTCGAGGCTCGTGCTCAGCCGGCGCGGGCCGAGCACCAGCGCGACCTCGGTGTGGCCCAGCCCGGCCACGAGGGCGGCGATGTCGGCCGCGCCCTGCCTGTTGTCGGCCACGCAGGTCGCGTGCCCGGCCTCGGGCGCGAGCCGGTCGACCAGCACGTGCGGGACGCCGCTCGCGGCCAGGTGGCGGGCGACGGCCGGGCCGATGTGGGTCGCGGCGAGCAACACGCCGTCCACCGAGCCGTCGGCCACCTGGGCGAGCACCTCGGCGTCCTCGGTCTCGGCCAGGAGCGTGGTGCGGTAGCCAGCTGCGGCGAGCGCGTCGTACAGCGGCACGATCAGCTGGGGGTGAAGCGGGTTGAGCAGATCGTCCGGGCTGGAGACGACCGCGACCCGCCGGGTGCGGCGGCTGCGCAGGACGCGGCCGGACTCCTGCGGCACGTACCCGAGCTCCTCGGCCGCCTTGCGCACCCGGTCGCGGGTGGCCGCCGAGACGTGCGGGTGGCCGGCCAGCGCCCGGGAGACGGTGGGCTGGGAGACGCCGGCGACCCTGGCGACGTCTTTGCTGGTCGGTGCCCGGGTCATCGGCGGCCCCTCGCGTTCTACATACGTATGCGGACAGTGTCGCGTACCCACTGGCGATTTCTGAGGTGCAGCCTAGCCGCCGGCGAGCCCCGCCCAGGGATGCCCCGGATGTACGAGCGCGAGCGTGTCCGCCAGCCACCGCCGCCGCTCGCCGCCGAGCCGCGGCAGCACCCGCTCCAGGTCGGCCACGTCCTTGTCGCGGGCGCCCTTGGCCTTGAAGAGCAGCACGATCTCCGGCGCCAGGTACGGGATGCCGTCCGGGTCGTGCCGGATCACCTCGGCGTACGGCAGGCGGATGCGCGCGTCGCGGCGGCAGACCCACCCGTCGCCGTCGCGCTCCTCGCGGAAGACGTCGAACCGCCACACGCCCGCCGCCCGCTCCCACGCCCACGTCTGGTGGCCGCGCCGCAGCTCCTCATCGGACAGTGGCCACACCGCCCCGTCGCGCGGCACGGCGAAACCGCACTCGGGGAAGCGCTCCGCCACGGCTGTGAAGTCGCCCGCCGGCACCGCGATCTCCAGGTCTTCGTGGGGGCGGGTTTGCTCGCCGAGGAAGAGGTCGACCGCCCAGCCGCCGGCCACGTACCAGGGTGCGGCGAAGCCGTCCATCCGCGCCGCCAGCACCCGCGGGTGCCAGCCCGCCCACGCGTCGATGTCCGGCGTCATCCGCCAATGATGCGCCACTAACGGCGTATCAGCTCGTGGCGTCGGCGGGCGTGCGGCCGTACCGTTCCTCGGGTGCGAGCCATCCGAATCCACCGCTACGGCGGCGCGCCCAACATCCGCGTCGAGGACATCCCGCGCCCCTCGCCCGGCGCGGGTGAGGTGCTCGTCGAGGTCGCCGCGACCTCGTTCAACCCCTCCGACATCGGGTGGCGGCGCGGCCTGATGCGGCCGCTGATGGAGCTCGACCTGCCGTGGACGCTCGGCGGCGAGGTCTCCGGCACGGTGGTGGCGGCCGGCGAGGGGGTAAGCGCGCCCGCGCCCGGCGACCGGGTCGTCGGGCGGGTCGACCGGGGCGGTGCGGCCGCCGAGTACATGACGGCCCGCGCCCGCGAGCTCGTCGCCGCGCCCACCACCATCCCGCTCGCGCACGCCGCCGCGCTCCCGATCGCCGGGGTCACCGCGTGGCAGGCGGTGCGCGAGCACGCGCGCGTCGAGCCGGGGCAGCGCGTGCTGGTCAACGGCGCGGGCGGCGGGGTGGGCGGGTTCGCGGTGCAGCTCGCCAAGCACGCCGGGGCGTTCGTGATCGCCACCGCCAGCCCGCGCAGCGCCGACGTGGTCCGGCGGCAGGGCGCCGACCAGATCGTCGACTACACCGCCACACCCCTCGCCGCCGCGCTCGACGAGCCGGTCGACGTGCTGCTCCACCTGGTGGCCGCCCCGGCCGAGGAGGCGGCGGCGCTGGTGCGGCCCGGCGGCGTGGTGGTCTCGGTGACCGGCCCGGTGGCCGCGCCGGCCGGCGTGCGCGCCGGATACTTCGTCGCGCGCAACGACACCGCCGACCTCGCCGCTCTCGTCGCGCTCGTCGACGCCGGCACCGTGCGGGTCGACATCGCCGACACCCGCCCGCTCACCGAGCTGCGCCAGGTGCACTACGACGCCGAGGCCGGGCTGCTGCACGGCAAGACCATCCTCGTGCCGTAGATGGCGGCTCGCGTCTGGTGGCCGCCCGCCGCCCTGGCGGTGGCCCAGCTCGCCTGGTGGCCGGTGGTCCCCGCGCTCCTCGACGAGCCGGTGCGCCCGGCCGCCGTGGTGCTGGCGCTGCTCGGCACCACGGTCGCCTGCGGCGCGCTCGCGTGGCGGCACACCGCGCCCGGCCCGGCGCTCGCCGCCACCCTCGCCGCCGCCGTGCCGCTGGGCGCGGGGCTGGGCTGGTCGGCACCCTTCGGGTTCGTCGCGGCGGGCGTCGCGCTCTTCACCCTCGCCGCCGTGCGCACGGCCGGCATCGCCGCCGCCGGCGCCGCCGCCACCCTCCTCGCCCTCACCGCCACCGTCGCCCTCCGCGACACATCGGTCCGCGTCGTCATCGGGTACGGGCTGATCGTCCTCGCCGCCCTGACCGTGATCTGGGTCGCGGGCAGATCGCGGCGCCGCCGCCACGCGGGCCGCGCGGCCGTCGCCGTGTTCGAGGCCGAATCGGCGGGCATGGCCCGCCACGCCGCGGCGGCCGAGCGGCGGCGGCTCGCGGCCGAGCTGCACGACGTGGCCGCCCACCGGCTGACCGCCATCGTGGTCTCGACGGCCGCCGCCGCCCGCCTCGACGATCCCGCCCTGGCCGCCGAGGCCACCCGCCACGCCGTCGACGCCGGCCGCCAGGCCCTCACGGAGCTCGACCGCCTGGCCGACATCTCCACGGACGGCATCGACCCGGCCGCCGCCGAGGGCCAGATCGAGGAGGAGGGCGCCGCGCGCGACAAACGGCGGCCAGGTGCGGCCCCGGGAGCAGCGGACCGGACCACCGCGGACGCCGGCGCCGGCCTGGAGGGCATCGCCGGGGCCGGGCTGGAAGGCATCGCCGGGGCCGGCGGGCTGGAGGGCATCGAGCGGCTGGTCGCCGAGCGCCCCGAGGTGACCTACACGCGCCCGGACAGACCTGTGCCCCCCGAGGCGGCGGCGGTCGCCTACCGCGTGGTCCGCGAGGCCCTGACCAACACCGCCCGCTACGCCGCCGGCGCCCCGGTCACCGTAGCCCTGGAGGCAGCCGCCGGCGAGCTCGTGGTGTCCGTTGTGGACGGTGGTGGCACGGCCACCGCGCCCGACCTCGGCAGCGGCTCAGGCCTCGCCGGCCTCCGCACGCTCGTCGAGGCCGCCGGCGGCACGTTGTGGGCCGGCCCCGATGACACGCCCTCGCTCACGAAGCCGGCGGCCGGCACGCAATCGGCCGGCCCGGACGGCGCGCCTCCGCTTACAGAATCGGCGGCCGGCACGCGGTCGGGCGGCACGCTTTCGGCCGGCCCGCTGTCAGGCGGCCCACTGTCAGGCGGCCCGGTGTCAGGCGGCCCACTGTCAGGCGGCCCGGTGTCAGGCGGCCCACTGTCAGGCGGCCCGCTGTCGGCCGGTCCCGATGGTGCGCGCGGGTGGCGGGTGCGGGCCGTGCTGCCGATCGGCGCTCCGCCCGGCGGGCGGCGGCCGGAGTGGCGCGGCCCGGCGGCGCTCGACTGGGCGCTGACCGTGCTGGCGGTGGCACTGCCGGTCGGCGCCGGCTTCCTGCCCGGCAACCAGCCCGACCCGCTCGGCCGCGCCACCCCGGGCACCGCGCTGCTGCTGCTCTTCCTCGTGCTCTTCGCCGCTCCCCTGCGCTGGCGGCGGGTGGCGCCGATGCGCGCCGTCCTGGCCAACCTCGCCGCACTCCTCGCCTGGCTCGGCGCCGAACGCGCCGGCTGGACCCCGACCGAGGGCACCGACCTGCTCGGCTACACGCTGTGGGCGCAGTTCGTGCTCGCCTACTCGGTCGGCGCCTACCGGCAGCCAGCCGGCCGCGGCCGCGCGCAACGCCCCGACCGCGCCCGGCGGAAGGCGGCGCGGGGCGCGCGGCGAATCGACCGCGCCCGGCGGGAGGCGGCGCCGGCTGCGGGGCGAGGACGTGGCTGGCCGGCCCCGCTCGCCATCGCCGCCGTAGACGCCTTCGTGATGGTCAGCGGCCTGACCGGCGACGTCGTCGCCGGCTGGGCCATCTTCACGGTCCTGCTGGCCGGCCCCGTAACGCTGGCCTGGGCGGCCGGCGTGTGGACGCGCGCCCGCCGACGCCGGCGCGGACGCAGACGCGAGGCGGTGGAGGGCGACGCCGCGGCGGCCGCGCGAGCCGAGCGTTCCCGGATCGCCGCCGGCCTACGCGCCACCGCCCGCCGGCACACGGCGGCCACCGTGGTCGCCGCGGAGGCCGGCCACCTCCCGGAGGTGCTGGCCGAAGCCCGAGCCGGCCTCGCCGCGATGCGCGACCTGCTGACCGACCTCCACGCCGACGGCGACGGCGGCGACGAGCCCCCACCCACCCTGGCCGGCGCCGCGGTGCTCGCCGCCCGGCGCCGGGCCATGGTGCGCTACACCGGCACCCGCCGCGCATTGCCCGCCGAGATCGAGGTCGCCGGCTACCGGCTGGCCGATGCCCTGGTCCGGGCCGAGGGCACCCTCGCGGTCACCTACCTGCCCGACGGCGTGCGCCTGGCCGCGACCTGGCCCATCCAGGCGGACCCCATCCCGCCCTCTCGCGCGGACGGCCTGCCCGAGACGACCCGGGGGCTGGCAGCGGAGGACGAGCCGGTGGACGAGCGGCGGGTCCGCGACTTGGCCGACGCGGCCGGTGGCGCGGTCACCGGGGCGACGCCGGGCGCGGCGACCGTGTGGCTGCCGGGATGATGGGGCCATGATCCGTGTGATGGTGGCCGACGACCAGGCCATGGTGCGCGCCGGCATCGCGGCCGTGCTCGCGGCCGAGCCGGACATCGAGGTGGTCGGGCAGAGCGCCGACGGGGAGGCCGCCGTGGCCCAGGCGGTCGCGCTCCGGCCGGACGTCGCCGTGCTCGACATCCGCATGCCCGGCATCGACGGCCTCACCGCCACCGCGCGCATCACCGCCGAGGTGCCACAGACGCGGGTGGTGGTGCTGACCACGTTCGGCCTCGACGAGTACGTCTTCGCGGCGTTACGTGCCGGCGCCGCCGGTTTCGTGCTCAAGGACGCCGACCCCGAGCGCGTCGTCGACGCGGTTCGCGTGGTGGCCGGCGGCGACGCGCTGCTCGACCCGGGCGTGACGCGGCGGCTGATCGACCAGTTCGCGGCGGGCCCCGGCCCGGGTGACGCGGACCGGCTCGCCTCGCTCACCCCGCGCGAGACCGACGTGCTCCGCCAGGTCGCGCGTGGACTGTCCAACGTGGAGGCGGCGGCCGCCCTCGGCATCAGCCCCGCCACGGTGAAGGACCACGTCGCGGTCATCCTCGGCAAGCTGGGCGTCCGCGACCGGGTGCAGGCCACGATCGCCGCCTACGAGACCGGGCTGATCCGCCCCGGCATGCGGTAGCCCGCGTGTCGCGACCCTCGAAAAGATCGTGGTACTTGAGACCCCCTATGGGGGGCCTGAAGTACCACGATCTCTTTCGGCGCGAGCGATGACCATGGGCCGCGCGGTGCTCGCGCTGTCGACGAGCCCGGCTGGCCCCCGCCGTGAGGCGGGGGTCGCACCCCGCGCGACGGGTGCCGGCGGGGGTCGCACAACCGTTCTGCGGCACGACGGAAAGTCCACTTTGTCCGCATAGCGTTTGAGGCATGGTTCGCACCTTCCTCCGCCGCACCGCCGGCGTCACGCTGCTGCTCCTCGCGCCCCCGCTCGCCCTCGGTGCCGGCGCCCTCGCCTTCCTCGGCACCGCGCTCGCCACCTCCGCGATCCCGCTCCTCGCCGCGGCCGGCCTGGTCGCGCTGACCGGGATCGCGTTCCTGGTCGCGTGGCCGGCCTTCGCCCTCCTGGCCGGACGGCGCGCGACCGTCCCGACCACCCCGACCACGACGACGGCCGGACGACGCGCGACCACCCCGACCACGACGACGGCCGCTCGGCGCGCGGCCGCGACGACCGCCGCGACCGTCCCGAGCACAACGACCGGCCCGACCACGACGACCGGCCCGACCGGGATGACCGCCGCGACCGTCCGGACCTGGGCGGCGGGCGGCCCGACCACCGTGTCGGGCGGCGCGGACCGCGGGAGCACCGCGCGGCGGCGAGCGCGAGCGGCCCGGGCGGCGGCCGTGCTCGCGGGGGTCCTCGCTCTCGCCACCGCCGGCCTCGCCACCGTGACCGTCTTTCGGCCGCTGCCCACCGGCACCGCCGCACCCGCGCCGGCCGGCACCCGCTACTGGGACCTGCCGACCGGCTCCCGCCTCGCGTACGCGATGGAGCCCGCCCGCGGCACCCGCCGCCCCACGCCGGTCATCGTCCTCCACGGTGGACCGGGCACGCCGGGCGACGGCATCGACGGCATGGACCGGGCGCTGGCGGCGGACGGGTTCGACGTGTACGAGTACGACCAGCTCGGCGCCGGCCGCTCCACCCGGCTCGCGGACCCCGAGGGGTACACCGTCGCCCGCCACGTCGCCGACCTCGATGCGGTGCGCCAGGCGATCGGCGCGGAGCGGGTGATCCTGATGGGCGCGTCGTGGGGTGCCACGCTGGCCGCGTACTACCTCGCCGCCCATCCCGACCGGGTGGCCCGCGTGGTGTTCACGTCGCCGGGCGCGCTGTGGGAGGGCGCGTTTCCGGACGGGAAGACCGGTGACATCTGGGACAAGCTGACGCCGGCGCAGGAGGACGAGATCGACGCGCTGGCCTACCGGCCCCGGTTCCTCGCCGCCACCCTGCTCCAGGGCCTGAATCCGCGCGCCGCGCACGCGCTGCTCACCGACGCCGAGGCGGACCAGATGCTGCGCCAGATCCTGGAGACCGCCGCGCCGGCCGCGCAGTACCCCGGCGCTCCCCCGCTGACCCCGCCGGCCAACGCGCCCGGCTTCTGGGTCAACCAGTTCACCAGCACGGACGCCGAGACGGTCGCGGACCCGCGGCCGGCCCTGCGCGCGGTACACGTGCCCGCGCTGGTGGTGCGCGCGGAGGGCGACTACAAGAAGTGGGCCGTGACCTACGACTACAAGCGCACGCTCCCCGAGTCCACGCTGGTGTACGTGAAGGGCGCCGGCCACGCGGTCGCCAGCGACAAGCCCGTGTTGTACGAAGGCCTGGTGCGCGCGTTCCTGCTCGACCGGCCGCTCCCCCTGCCGGCGTGGAAGTCGGCCGACCCGCCCCGGTGACTTGACAGCGGCCGCCTCCCTTATCGACTATCGATAAGGGAGGTGTCCCGTATGACCATCCAGCAACGCGTGGCCCGGCTGCACTGGCTGGGCCTGCTGTGGATCGGCCTGGTGGCCGGGCTGCTCTTCGTCGGCGTGGCGGCGGTGGTCCAGGTCGTCACGGCACCCAGCGCCCAGTTCACCGTGTGGGTGCCGCTCGACCAGGCCGGCCGGCTCGCGGGGCCCGACCGCCTGCCCGACGGGATGAGCGTCGACGCGTCCGCCCACGTGCGGGCGCTGGTCGAGGAGCCCACCGCGACCCAGTCCCTGTTGCACGTGGGCACGTCGCTGCCCACCAAGTGCGTGGTCGCCGCGATGCTGCTCCTGCTGGTGCGGATCGTCCGCCAGGCCCGCCGGGGCGACCCCTTCACCGCCGGCAACGTGCGGCTGCTGCGCCAGCTCGGCGCCACCGTCATCATCGGCGGCATCGCCGCGGACGTGGTGGAGGCGCTGGCGTTCAAGGCCCTCGTCGGCCCGATCGTCGACGGAGCGGCCGGCGGTTTCGTGTGGAGCGGCTGGTGGCTGGTCGGCGTCGCGTTCCTGGCGATCGCCGAGGTGGTCAGCCGCGGCCTGCGCATGCGGGTCGAGCTCGACGGCGTGATCTGATGCCGCCCGAGGAGGACCACCGCGTCGAGGTACATCTCGACAAGCTGCTCGCCGACCGCGGCATGAGCCTGACCGAGCTCTCCGCCCAGGTCGGCATCACGCTCGCCAACCTGTCGATCCTCAAGAACGGCCGGGCCCGCGCGATCCGCTTCAGCACGCTGACCGCGCTCTGCGAGGCGCTCGACTGCCAGCCCGGCGACCTGCTCAAGATCCGCCCGGCGCCCCGCCGCTGAGTAGAGGTTCGCGCGCCGGGCCGGGCTGACCCGACCACCGCCTCCGACGACGGCGGCGTCGTGCGGCAGGAGCGCAACGCGGGGCCGCGTCTACGCGGACTGCCGCACCCGGGTGCGGCGACGACGTCGGCCACCGTCCATGTTGGAGGCGTCCGCACGGTGCCGTGACAGGCACACGCCTCAGGCGGTGACCACGCACCCGGTGCCGTTGAGGGTGAACGCGCCCGGCGCGGCGTTGCTACCCGTCCACGTCCCCTGCATGCCGAACGTGACACTGCCGCCGACCGGGATGTTCCCGTTCCAGTCCTGATGCTGCGCGGTGACGAGCGCGCCGGTCTGCGTCGCCCGGGTGCTCCACGCGGACGTGATCCGCTGGTCGCCGGGGAACGTGAACGTCAGCGTCCACCCGTTGATCGCCAGCGACGTGCTGGCGTTGCGGATCGTCACCGAGGCCACGAAGCCGCCGGTCCACTGTGACTGGTTGGTGTACGTGACCGTGCACGCCCCCGGAGTCACCGGCGGGCTCGTCGAGGTGTTCGGGAAGCCCGCCACGTTGACGCTGTTGGACGCGGCCGACAGGTTGCCCGCCGCGTCCCGCGCCCGCACGTAGAAGACGTTGCGCCCCACCGAGAGCGGCACCGTGTGCGTGGTGCCCGTGACGGTGGCGACGAGCCGCGAGTTGAAGAGCCCGTCGAAGCTGTACACGTCGTACCCGGTCACGCCCACGTTGTCGGTCGACGCGGTCCAGTTGAGCTGGGCGGTCGAGCCGGTGGGCGCGCTGACGGCGGTCAGGCCACCCGGCGCGGACGGCGGGACGGTGTCGCCGGTGTCGGTGTTGGGCGTGACGACGGTGACCGTGTTCGACGTCGCCGAGCGGCGGCCCATGTCGTCCCGCGCCAGCACCGAGAACGTGTACTGCTTCGTGCGCGTGATGCTCGCGGTGACCGTCGCTGTCGTCACGTTGCCGACCTGCTGAATCCAGACGATGTCGTTGAACGCCTGGTAGTACGTGATCTCGTAGCCGGCGATAGGGCAGCAGCCGCGCGTCGAGGCGGTCCAGCTCAGCGTCACCGACCCGGTCGTCACCGCGGTGGCCGTCAGGTTGGACGGCGGGCCCGGTGGAAACGGCGAGATCGGCGGCAGGCTCGGCGTGGGCGACGAGGCCGTCGGCGAGACCGGCGGCAGGATGCTGCCGCTGGGCAGCCAGGTGTCCATGGCGGCCGCCGCCCGCGACGTCGCGCTCGCCCCCGGCATCGCGACGACCAGCGCCGCGAACGCCGCCGCCGGCAGCAGGGTCGCGGCCAGCAGAGCCGGCAGCAGACGACGGGTGACCACAGTGGAGCGCAGGCCTCGCATCCTCCGACAATGCGTCACCCATCGACACCCGTCAAGGTCGCCCCTTGAGCTTCACTAGAACGCTCTGGTCGGAGGAGACGGAGCGCTGCCGACCGGGTGCGCCACCCCGGTGCCGCCGAGCCCGGTGACCACGTCACCGCGCCAGTCTGGCAGCCGGGTCCGACACTTCGGCCTCGGTTTAAACGTCTTGTCCTCCGTATTCACGGATCGCGATGCTGTCCGCGCTGAGGTAACCACCAGGCGTATCGGAGGGAATCATGGTCCTGACCGGGGTAAGACGGCGGGCCGTCGCGTACCTGGCGATGGTCGTGATGATCGGCGCCGTGGCGCCGGTCGTGGCCGCGCCGCCCGCGCTCGCGCAGTGCTACGGGTGCGACGGGGTCAACCCCCAGACTAACGGGTGCACGGGGGCGGAGCCGGTGCGCGAGTTCACCGCGGCCAAGACGGGCATCCGCGTCGAGCTGCGCTTCTCCGGCGCCTGCGGCGGGGCCTGGACCCGCCACACGCAGCCGGGCAACGCGCGGTACGGCACGACGACGTTCCTCCAGTCCAACGACGGCCAGATTTTCTACACGCACCCGATCGGCCACAGCTCCCAGGAGTGGACCCCGATGGCGCGCTGGACCCGCACGCTGCGGGCCTGCTACGGGTACGGGTACGAAGGTCCGGATTGGAACGACTACGACGTGTTCGAGTGCACTTCCTGGTGGTGATGGCCTTTCGGACGACTGCCGGGTCTGGGCGCCGTACACATACACTCACGTCAGTGCGCGCGAGATAGCTGGGCGTCGACGGGGGGCCGACGTGATCCGCATCTACTTCACGCCGGACGACATTGGCCGGGTCCGGGTCGCCGGCAGTCCGGATCCCTTGTGGGAGACGGTGTTCAGCCTGTTTCGCCTGCGCCGCCCGGGACCCGCGCCGGTGTTCGGGCGGTGGCGGGCACACGCGCTGCGGGCCAGCCGGCGGGCCGACCTCGAGCTGCTGCTCCCGCTCGTGCAGTTCGGCTACTATCCCGACTTCCTGACCCCGGCCGAGGGCCGGCACGGGCTCCCGGCCGGGCTCGACGCGGTGCTCTCCACGCCGGTGTCCCGGCTGCGCACCGACATGTCCGCGCTGGCCCGGCTCGGCCGCCCGACGCCGGCCTGGATGCGCCGGCTCGCCGAGGGCGACCGGGAGACGCTGGAGCGCCTCGCCGGGGCGATCCGCTCGCACCATGCGGCGGTGGTCGAGCCGATCTGGCCGGAGGCACGGGCCGCCGTGGAGGCCGACCGGTCCCGGCGCGCGCGGATCCTGCTGGAGGAGGGCTGCGAGGGCCTGCTGCACAGCTACCGGCCGATGATGCGCTGGCGGCCCCCGGTGCTGGAGATCGACGTGCGGTACGAGCAGTCGCTGCACCTGGCCGGCCGCGGCCTGCTGCTCGTGCCGTCGTACTTGTCGTGGGACTCACCCGACGTCCTGCGCGATCCCACGCTGCCGCCGGTGCTGGTCTACCCGGTGGAAAACGAGGTCCGGCTCGGCCTGGGCCGGCGCGCCGCGGACACCGACCTGACCGCCCTGATCGGGCAGACCCGCACGTCGGTGCTGGAGTCGATCGGCGAGGGGCGCACCACGTCGGAGCTGGCCCGCCACGTTGGCGTGAGCGTGGCCTCGATCAGCCAGCACACCGCGGTGCTGCGCGAGGCCCGGCTGATCCACAGCAGCCGGGCCGGCAAGGCGGTGTTGCACACGATCACCCCGCTGGGCGCGGCGCTGCTGGGCGCCGCGCCCGCTCCCCCGTCAGCGCGGGCGGGGTAGCTTCCGGGCCTTCTCCCGGCGCTCGGGCGTCGCCGGGTCGGCCACGTTGCCCGCCGTCTGGGCGGTGAACACGGCCTGGCTGCTGGTGTCGAGCCGCCCGGCGACACGCGCCAGCGTCCGGTCCCCGGGGCGGGCGGCGATCTGGAAGTGCGACGCCTTCGCCGGCGTCAGGTCACCGCCCCACACCACCGTGCCCTCGCAGTCGACGAGGATGTCCCGCACGATCACCTCGTGGTACGGCCACAGCCCCTCGCTGCCGCCCACCGGGTACGCGGTGGGGTGCAGCGCGACGGCCGTGCCGGAGAAGTAGTTGGACTCGTAGGTCGCCCGCACGGCG
The DNA here is from genome assembly GCF_059359075.1 of Phytohabitans sp. LZ39. NCBI lineage: Bacteria > Bacillati > Actinomycetota > Actinomycetes > Micromonosporales > Micromonosporaceae > Phytohabitans > Phytohabitans sp. LZ39. The sequence continues at coordinate 209,156 of NZ_JCADBM010000011.1, forward strand.
CGCTTCGCGGTGTAGCCGGCGACCCCGCCGCCCTCCCCCGTGTCCAGCGGCGCGATCTCGTAGTGCCAGCGGCGCGCGACGTGCAACAGCACCGCCGCCACGACGCCCTTGCGCAGGGCCACCGAGGCCATGGAACCTTCGATCCGGTACCTGGCGATGGCGGCCGGGTCGATCCGCCAGCCGTTGGCGGAGGTGCTTCCGGCCGGGGCGGCGTGGGCCGCCGCGGCGGGCACGAGAGCGAGTGCGCCGGCACCGGCGGTGGCGCTGAGAAGAGTGCGTCGGCTGATCATTCATGACCTCACTAAGCGGTGACGAGGGTGGACACGCCGGGGTCGGCGCCCTGCCGCCAGACGTCGTGGTCAAGGCCCCAGCCGGGCTGGAACTCGAACTCCCGGATCTGGTTGAACGCCCAGTTCTCCGGCATCGGGAAGCCGAGGTTGCCGGAGAAGCCCCATGACATGCCGGAGACCAGCGACCAGCGGGCGCCGACCTCCTCCGCGATGCGGCTGCACACGTTGCGGGAGCCGTACGTGCCGAAGGTGTACCGGTTGCCCAGCTCGGCGAGCGCGGCCTTGACGCCCTGGAAGTACGGCTTGACGTTGCTGTCGATCTCGGCGTCCATCGCGTCGTAGTCGACACCGAAGTAGATGCAGGTGCCCGGCGGGATGCGGTGCTCGACGGCCTTCTGGTGCGCCTTCGTGCCCTGGTCGTACCCCTTGTCGAAGGTGAAGTTGGCGAGCTGCCGGCCGTTGTACTGGAAGAGCGGGAAGAAGCGCAGGCCGGCGTTGAGGATGGTCTGCGGTTCGCCGGGCTTCAGCGCCTTGCCGAGGTAGTACGGGTCGGTCGGCGGGAGGTGCTCGTCGAGGTACCGGCCCACGATCCGGTAGCCGGCGGCGTACAGCTGGGCGCCGCGCGTGGCGGTGATCTCGGTGATGCAGTCGCAGCCGGTGGCGGGCCGGGTCGTGTCGCCGGAGGAGACCAGCAGCTGCGCCCAGGTGGTGTAGTCGTTGGTGCCCGTGATCGGAATCTGCGAGAAGTCCTGGAAGGCGCGCACCCAGCCGATGTGGGTGCCGGTGCCGACGTCGGTGCCGATGTCGCTGGCCAGGTAGCTCAGCGGCGTGTAGATGTTGCCCTCGCGCACGTACGTCGGCGAGTTGAAGTAGCACGCCGACCGGAAGATGTAGCGCAGGTCGCCGGTGAGCGTGCCGGAGCCCCGCCCCCGCAGCCCGGCCTGGGTGCCCGGCCCGAAGTTGCCGTTGATGGCGTTGACGTCCAGGCCCAGCTCGTACTGGAGCCCCATCATCAGGCCTTGCTGGACGTCGCGGGAGTAGATGCCGTCGCAGGGCACCAGGCTCATCGCGGGGATGCCGACGCTGGCGACGTAGCGGACGTTCAGGCGGCGTTGGATCTTCTGGATCTCCGGGTCGGCGCCGGGCACGAGGCGGAACTGGTCCATCCGCATCAGCGCCTTGACGATGTGCGGCCACATCTTCTGCCGCATCGTCGCGTCCGCGTAGGAGAGGCCGGCGTGGCCGTACAACGTCTCCAAGGACTCCTGCGAGTCGCCGGTCCACTGGCCCTGGTCGACCGACGCCCAGTAGCCCTTGGCGAACAGCGCGCCGTTGTACAGCCGGATCAGGTTGCCGTTGGTCTCCTGGTTGGGCAGCTTGTTGCGGGCCTTGACCGCGTTGAACGTGCCCGGCCCGAAGTTCTGCACGGTCGGCGAGATGCCCAGCTCGTGCTGGAGCCCCTGGGTGAAGGAGAGCACCGTGGACCAGCCGGTGCGCCCGTTCTCCGGGCACCAGACGTATCCCGGCGCGACGCCGGCGTAGGTGGAGTTCACCCAGCGCTGCGCCTTGTAGACGTGCAGGTCGCCGACCCCGATCCAGGGCGCGGCGGGGTCGATCGTCGAGCCCTCCTTGGCGTACATCAGCATGTTTCCCGGGCACACCGTCGCGGGGTTCTCGAAGGAGTGCGGCAGGATCCGCAGCCCGGTCGGGCGCGGCGCCTCGGTCCGCAGGTGCTGGATGAGCGCCCGGAACGTGCGCAGCAGCGGCTCGTTGGCGGTGTGGTTGGTCTGCATCAGCGCGCAGATGGAGTAGAACCCGGTGTTGCGGCCGACCTCACCGACGTAGCCCGGTGAGTTCGCCTCGCCCCGCTCGTAGCCCCGGCCCTCGTAGATGTTGCCGTGCTGGCAGACGAAGAAGTTGTAGGCGACGTCGCCGTTGAACTCGTCGTCGGACACGTGGTCCATGTAGACGTTGGCGATGTCCTCCAGGCAGTCCTCCTCCGTGACGTAGTCGCCGCCGCCGAGCGGTGCCGGGCCACGGTGGTGGATGAACACGCCGACGGTCGGGTTCCAGGGGTTGGCGCTGGGCACGGGGTCCGAGGCGGCGTGCACCCGGTGCATCGGGTCGACGTACTCCGACCAGGTGACACGCTTGTGGATCGTCACGGGCATGGTGCCGAGGATCCGGCGCGCGGGAGCGGCCCGGCAATAGGTTTCAGGCGAGGCTGAAACGTGCCCGTCCGCACGATCGGGGTCAGCACCAGCGCGGCGGTTGGACGCCGCTCCGCGACGCCTGGGAGAAGTACAGCCGAGCTACCCGACCGGTGACTTCTGGCTGAAGGCGCAGCGCCACCGCGCCGCCACCCGCACGTAGACCTCGCTGATCCACTCGTCGGCCGTGTACGCCACGCCGTCCCAGGTGCCCGAGCTGGCCTTGCGCGCCGAGACGACGACGGTGTCGTCACCGACCCGCGCCACCCGCTCGGCGCCCACCGCGCCCATGCTGTGGTGTGCCAGCCGCCCCGACGCGATCCAGCCGATGATGTCCGCCTTCGGCGTGACGCCATCCGGTCCGACGTAGACCCAGTCGTCGGTCAGGTAGCCGGCGATCCGCGCCGCGTCGTTGCCCACCAGCGCCTCGTCGCGCACGGCGGAGAAGGCGCGCACCTCGTCTTCGATCGTCATCACGCCTCCGCGGCCGCACGCATGGAGGGCGACGCCTGCACGAACGTCCAGCGGTGCCCCTCGACGTCCGCCGCGACGTACGACCGGAACCCGTGCTGTGTCACGCCGGTGACGATCGTCGCGCCGCGCGCGGTCGCGTGGGCGAGGTGCGCGTCGAGGTCGTCCACGTACACCCAGACGGTGTGCGAGACCGGCTCGGGCGCCGGCTTGCCGTCCGCGGGGAAGAGCAGCACCGCCCCGTCGCCCACGTGCAGCTCGATCCACGATGGACGCTCGCCCTCGCCCGGCACGCGGTCCCACGACCGCAGCCCGAAGGCGTCCGCCAACCAGCGCGCGGCGGCCGGCGGATCCTGGTAGTACAGGCCGACAGCGAGCCGGCCGAGCCGCCGCGGCGGCGGATCGGTGTGGCGGACGCGGCACCACGACACCAGCCAGTGCAGGACGTTGGGCCAGAAGAGCGCCGCCTCGTCGACGTCGCCGCCAGGCAGCACCGAATGCTCGACCCGCACCCGCGTGCCGCCACCGTCCGCCTCGAAGCGCACATCCACCTCGGTGGCGTCGACGCTGCTGCGGTAGACCAGCCGCCGCCCCGGCTCCCACACGGTGACGCGGCCGAGCTCCAGCACGCTGGCGTCGTCGTAGACCTCCAGCACGCGGCCGCCGACGCCGGGCTCGATCCGCCGGCTCAGCGCCCGCCCGAAGTCCCAGGCGTTGATCGGCCCGGGCACCCACCATCGGTCGATCTCCCCGGTGAACGCCTCGAACGCCACCGCCGGATCCACATCCACGTGCACCGACGCCGTAGCGGACCTCGCCGTCATCCCCGCTCCCCCTCGCCTCCGGCGGCCTCGCGGTGCCGCGTGCCCCGACCTTCGACGTGCCGCCTGCCCTGGCCGTCGACGTGCCGCCTGCCCTGACCTTCGACGTGCCGCTTGAACGAGCCGAGCTGCTCCGTCCAGTGCGCCTGCACCTGGTCGAGCCAGGCCCGCAGCGCCACCAACGACTCCGGCCGCAGCCGGAACACCCGCAGCCGGGCGTCGTCGGCCACCCGCTCGTCGGACACCACACCGGCGGCCAGCAGGATCCGCAGGTGCCGGCTGACCACGGGCGCCGAAACGCCCGCCGCCTGCGCCAGCTCCCCCGCCCGCCGCGGCCGCTCCCCGAGCAGCTGCACCACACGCCGCCGCGTCGGATCGGCCAACACCGCGAACAGCTCGTCCACCTGCTCGCCACTCACCCTCTAATAGTTCACGCCAGCGCTAACTATTGTCAACGGTCGCGCCCAGATCGGTCAGGGGGCGGGGCGGAGGTGGAGGAAGTCCTTGACGCCGATCGCGGCCAGGATGGGGCGGACGGGCAGCGGGACCGCCTTGCGGGTCGGGTCGTGGACCAGGCGGGGGTCGGTCAGGCGCACCGGGTGGCGGCGGATGTCGATCTGGCAGCCGCCCGCCGCGAGCACGTTGCGGGTCCAGTCGCCGACGCCGTAGGTCAGCGCCACCACGTACCCGTCGGGGGTCTTGAAGACGTTGACCGGGGTGCGGTATTCGCGGCCGCTGCGGCGGCCGTGATGGACCACGATGCCGAAGCCGGGCAGCACCTGGGCGAGCGGGCCGAGGACCCGGTTGCTCACCACCCTGTTGATCCTGGCCAACCGCCGAGGTAGAACCACCCGCCCACCATACGCGCGGTAGCCGCCGTCGTGGTTGGGTAAAAAGGATCCATGGGTACGCTCGCCGAGTACCGGCGCAAGCGCGACTTCGCCCGGACGCCCGAGCCCTCCGGCGACGGTGGCGGGCCTGAGCCGGGCGCGCCGCGGTTCGTCGTGCAGCGGCACCGGGCGCGGCGCCTGCACTACGACTTCCGCCTGGAGGTCGACGGCGTGCTGGCGAGCTGGGCGGTGCCCAAGGGCCCGACGCTCGACCCGAAAGCCCGGCGCGCCGCCTTCCACGTCGAGGACCATCCCATCGAGTACATCGACTTCGAGGGCATCATCCCGTCGGGTGAGTACGGCGGCGGCGACGTCATCGTGTGGGACGCCGGCACCTGGCGCCCGGCCGAGGGTGTCGAGGATCCGGGGCGGGCGCTGGCCGGCGGCGAGCTGCACCTGGACATGTTCGGCGAAAAGCTGCGCGGCCGCTTCGTGCTGGTGCGCACCGGCAAGGACGGCGACCGGGAGCGGTGGCTGCTGCTGCACAAGAAGGACGAGTTCGCGCGGGGTGGCTGGGATCCGGAGGACCACCCGCGGTCGGTGCTGAGCGGCCGCACCAACGACGAGGTCAAGGCCGATCCGGAGCTCATGTGGCGCTCCGACCAGCCGGCCGCCCGCGCCGCCGTGCCGCTCAAGGCTTCCGCCGACCCGGCCGGCGACGAGGCGCTGCGCGAGCTGGACGAGCTGCGGCCCGCCGGCGGCGTGTGGCACGTCTTCGGCCGCCAGCTCAAGGTGACCAACCTCGACAAGGTGCTGTTTCCGGGCGAGCCGCCGGTCACCAAGCGGGAGCTGCTCGCGTACACCGCCCGGATCGCGCCCACCGTGCTGCCGTACCTGAGGCGGCGGGCGCTCAACATGCACCGCTTCCCGAACGGCGCGCAGACGAAGGGTTTCTGGCACAAGGAGCTGCCCCACCACGCGCCGGAGTGGCTGCCCCGCTGGGACAACCCGGACGCCGACCCGGGCGAGACGCGGACCTACCTCGTCGTCGACGAGCCGGCCGCGCTGGTGTGGGCGGCCAACTTCGGGGCGCTGGAGTGGCACGCCTGGACCTCCACGGTGGACCGTCCGGACCGTCCCTCGTGGGCGCTGATCGACCTCGACCCCGGCGAGGACACCGGTTGGGACGACATCCTGACGCTGGCCCGCCTGCACCGCACCGCCCTGGAACACGTGGGTGTGCGCGCCGGGCCGAAGGTGACCGGGCGGCGGGGTATCCAGATCTGGGTGCCGATCGCCCAGGGCCCGGACTTCACGGCCACCCGCGCCTGGGTGGAGAAGCTGTCGCGCGCCGTCGGCGCCGTGGTGCCGGACCTGGTGAGCTGGAAGTGGGAGAAGAGGGACCGGGAGGGCAGGGCGCGGCTCGACTACACGCAGAACGCGGTCAACAAGACGCTCGTCGCGCCGTACAGCCCGCGGCCGGCGCCGGGCGCGCCGGCGTCGGCGCCCATCGACTGGGATGAGCTCGACGACCCCGCGCTGCGCCCGGACGCCTTCACGATCCGCTCCATAGTGGATCGGGTCGCGGAGAGGGGTGACCTCTTCCGCGACCTGCTCGACCACCCGCAGAAGCTGCCGCGGCTCGACTGACGGCTCAGGCCAGCGTCACGTCGACGAACCGTCCACGGTAGATGGTGACGTCCCGGTACAGGTCGTCGCCGTTGAAACTGTTCACGTTGTACGACACGAGCAGGCGCCGGTCGGTGCTCAGCTCCGGGTGCACGTGCGGGTTGTACGTGTACACGTTGGCGTTGCCGTACGTGCCAAGCGCGCCCGTCTCCGGCGTGGTGTAGAGCAGCGTCTTGCCGGTGAACGGACCGGTGGGGCTGTCCGCCACGTACCCGACGATCTTCGCGCTGAACAGCTCGGTGGTGTCCTGCGTGACGAGCAGCCACTTGCCGCGCCACGGGGTGACGCTGTACTCGTTGCTGACGCCCTCGATGACCCGCGCCGAGTCGGCCTCGGCGGTGGACCAGCCGGAGCCGGTCCAGAACTGCCACGGGCCGCGCAGGTCCCGCCCGGCCACCCGGGCCACGTGCATGTACTTGCTGGCGCCCCGGTCCTCGACGCCGTACACGTACAGGTGGTTGCCGATCGGCTGGAGCCACGCGGCCCAGGTGATCTCGGCGCCGGAGGGCAGCGGCCGCAGGTCGATGACGCGGTTGAGCCGGCCCGTGGACATCCGCGCGACGTGGGTGCCCATCCAGGCGAAGTCCCACGGCCCGGTGCCGGTACGGCCGAACTCGACGACAGTCTGGTGGAGCACCCCGCCGACCGCGATGCCGGCGCCGATCCAGTACCAGTTGTCCCCGCTTGCCGGGGCGAGCAGCGTGGTCGGCTCGTCGCGGGTGCCGCCGTGCACGGTGGTGAGCCGCTGTCCATCCTGGACGATCATCGAGTTGCGCAGGAACGGCGTGTCCAGCGGCCGGCTGAGGTCCGGGTTGACCGGGCCGAGGAATGTGTCCGAGTACATCCACAGTCGACGGCCGCCGGGCAGCGGTGTGGAGTAAGTGCTGTCCGCGCCGGTCCAGCCGACACCGGAGTTGCCGTAGGTGTTGAAGAGGGTGTTGAGCGCGGTGTTCGGGGTGCCGGTGGCGGCGGATGGCGCCGCGGAGGCGGGGCGGGCGGACAGCACGGTGAGCGCGGCCGCGCCCGCCGCACCACCGAGGATGGTGCGACGTCGCATGGTTCTCCTATCCGAAACCTAGGAAGGGGGGAGCGATGCGGGGTTGACGGCGAGGAGGCCGCCGTCGACCCGGTACTCGGCGCCGGTGACGAACGACGCCCGGTCGCTGGCGAGGAAGGCGACCACCTCGGCGACCTCTTCGGGCCGGGCCACCCGGCCGAGCGGGTGGCTGCGCCCCCACTGCGCGACGGTCTCGTCCACGGTGGACTCACCGCGGAAGAGGTCGGCCGCCCAGCGGAGCATGGGAGTGTCGACGGAACCCGGGCAGACGGCGTTGACCCGGATCCGGTCGGCGGCGTGGTCGAGCGCCATCGACCGGACGAGCGCGTTGATGCCGGCCTTGCTGGCGGCGTAGGCGGCGACGCTCCGCTGGGAGACGAACGCCTGCACCGACGAGACCGCCACGATCGCGCCTCCGCCCCGGGCGCGCAGGTGCGGGACGGCCGCGCGGCCGGCGAGGTAGACGCCCTTGAGGTTGACGTCGAGCACCTCGTCCCACAGTGCCTCGGAGGTCTCCTCGACGGTGCCGTACCGCTGGACGCCGGCGCTGGTGACGAGGATGTCGAGCCCGCCGAAGCGCTCGACCGCGGTGGCGACGAGCCGCTCCATGTCGGCGGCGACGGTCACGTCCGCGCGGACGCCGTCACCGTCGACGTCGCCGTAGACGACGGAGGCGCCGGCTTTCGAAAGGCGGGCGACCACCGCCGCGCCGATGCCCTTCGCGCCGCCGGTGACCACGGCCACCTTGCCGTCGAACTCGCTCATGGCAACACCTCCACGGACCAGTCGAGGGACAGCGACGACAGCGGCGCCAGCGTGAGCGCCGAACCGTTCGCGACCGCGGTCGGCAGCCCGTCGGTCGGGTAGCTGGAGAAGGGTTCGACCCCGACGACGTACGCCTGGCCCCACCACGGGTAGTCGGTGGTGTCGCCGAGCTCGTGCCAGAGCCACAGGTACGGCAGCACGGTCGCGTCCCACTCGACCCGGACGCCCGGGCCCGAAGGCCGGCGCAGCGAGAACCATCCGTCGTCGAACCCGGTGAGGTAGACGACGTCGCTGGGCGCGCCCGGCTCGGGTATCACCGACAGGTCGACGGTGCCGCCGCCGGGGGTGGGTACCACCGGCCACGGATAGGGGCCGCCGGGCGCGACGGCGCGCCGGGGCGGGTTGATGGTGGACTCGTGCGGGATCACCCGCACACCGTCGGGCAGCGTGAGCCGCGCGCCCGGCACGAGGAACGGCTCCCCGAAGGCGAGGTGCTGACCCCACATCGCGTGCACCTCGACCGGGGCCTCGTTCTCCAGGGTCTCCGACACGACGAGGCGCGCGCCGTCGAGGCGCAGCACCTTCGAGACCCGGAACGGCGTGCGCTTCGCCGCCACGGACAGGCGCACGCCGTCGTCGAGCGGCACGCACTCCCACGGCAGCGCCGCCACCTCGCCGTGCTGGTCGAGCACCGCACCCCGGTACGTCGCCGGCGCGCCCCCGTTGGGCAGGACCTCCTGCCAGCCGCCCGGATACGTGTCGAAGAAGTCCGCCGACGGCGGCTCCGGCCAGCCACGCCGCGGCGAGCGCCAGGTGAGGTCGAGGTCGAGCGGCTTGTGCCGGAACTCGACCACGTGTCCACCGTGGAGCAGCACGGTGACGCGCAGCACGTCGTTCTCCAGCCGCACGGCCGGCACGTCGCGGACGATCACCTCGGTGGCCCGGGTCACGAGGGGTCCGCCCACCGGTCGTTCGGCACGAGGGGGTACCAGCCGGGCCGGGCCGGGTCGCGGTCGTACGGGTAGCCGCCGAGCTCCTTGTACAGCTCGGCGTAGCGGGCCACCCGCTCGCGGTCGAGCCGCACGCCCAGCCCCGGCCCGTCCGGCACGGCGATGGTGCCGTCCACATAGGGCAGCTTGCCGCCGGCGACCACGTCGTCGCGCAGGTGGTGGTAGTGCGCGTCGGCGGCGTGCGTGAGGTTGGGCAGGACGGCACCGAGGTGCAGCATGGTGGCGAGCTGGATGCCCAGCTCTCCGGAGGAGTGCACGGCGACGCCGAGCTGGAACGTCTCGCACACCGCGGCCGCCTTGACGCACGGGCGGATGCCGCCCCAGAACGTCGTGTCGAGCAGGATCACGTCGACGGCGGGATCGCGCACGTTGGTGGCGAGCTGCTCGAAGTTGACGACGACGGTGTTGGTGGCGAGCGGGATGCCGAGGTCGCGCAGCTGCCGCATCCCGTTCAGGCCCCAGGTCGGGTCCTCGAAGTACTCGTTGGGCAGGTCACGGATCGCCTCCCCGAAGCGCCGCGCCTCGGCCACCGAGAGCGAGCCGTTGGGGTCGTACCGGAGCCGGTCGCCGGGCGGCAGGGCGGCGGCGAGCGCGCGGTAGCACGCCAGCTCGTACTCCGGCGGGAAGACCCCGCCCTTGAGCTTGTGGACGGTGAAGCCGTGCTCCTCCTTCAGCGCCAGGGCGTGCGCGACGAGCTGCTCCGGGGTGCGCACGTCACCCTCGCCGGACTGGTTGGTGAGGCGGAAGAACAGGTACGACGCGAACGGCACCCGGTCCCGCAGCTTGCCGCCGAGCAGGTCGTACACGGGCACGTCGAGGTGCTGGCCGATCAGGTCGAGGCAGGCGAACTCGATGGCGGCGAGCAGCTGGGTGCGGTTGTTGTAGAGGCTCGCGGTCGGGTTGGCGATCGCGAACCGGAGCGCCTCCAGGGCGAACGGGTCGTGCCCGACCAGGTACTCGCGGAGGCCGCGGATCGCCTGCTCGGCGCTCTCTCCCCCGCCGCCCAGCTCGCCGAGCCCGACGAGGCCGTTGTCCGCCTCGACCTCCACGATGGTGCGCACGAAGCGGCCCCAGTGCGCCCCGTTGGAGTGCCGCAGCGGCGCTTCGAGCGGCACGGTCACGGTGGTGGCCCGGATGTCGACGATCTTCACGACCGCGCCCTGTCGATGGCGACGGCGACGAAGCCCCCGGCCGGCACGGTCACGGTCGCGGTACCGTCCGAGACGGACAGTGGGGCGAGGGAACGCTCCAGGCTCGTGCCCACGAAGGCCGCGCGCATCCCCGGAACGGTCAGCGACACGGCCGCCGGATCGCCAGCCGCCGACGCCAGGTACACCACCAGGTCGTGGCCGCGCCGGGACGGGCCGATCGCGGCCACCCGCACCAGTGGATGGTCCACTGTGGCCCAGCGCCCGTCCGGTGGTGCCGCCGCGCCGGTCCCGGTCGACGGCACGGCCACGAACGCGTCGGTGAACCCGGCGGCGACCGCCTGCCCCAGCTCGCGGGGTGAGGCCCCGGCCGCCGACCCGATCGCGTACCGGAAGGTGGTCTCCCCCTGCTGCTGTGCGGGGAAGTTGGTGTCCCAGATGTTGTTCATCGCCCAGGAGTAGACGGTGCCCGGCTCGGCCGGCTCGGGCGCGATGGTCGGCGGAAACGGCGCGTACGGCAGGTAGATGTCGCCGAACATGACCAGCGGCGCGTGCAGCGTGGCCCAGGCGGCGGTCACCTCCCCGTCGTCGAACGCGACCCAGTGCCGGATCGGCGTCATGTGGTGGGCCGCGCCGGGCACGGTGGGCGCGTCGCCGCCGCCGACGCCGCCGGTCAGCTCCCAGGCGACCGGTGCCGGCATCGCGAACGGGAACGCGAAGAAGACGCTCTCCTTGGCCGGCGCGCCTTCCTTGTAGAGCCGGTTGGTGACGTCGACGCGCGCGACGCCGGCGGTGAGCGTGACCGTGGTGCGCAGCCACCGGGCGCCGTCCGCGTCCAGCTCGACCTCGAGGGTTTCCCCCACCGCCGTGCGGGTGGCGCGGACCAGCGAGGCCCGGCGCCCGATCGACCGCCCGGCCAGCAGGGCCAGGTCGCCGTGGGGTGCCTCGACGTGGCCGGAGAGGTGGTTGACGTGCGGGGCGGTCGAGTACCGCTCGTGCACGTACTGGTTCATGCCCGCGTACGCGGCGGCGTTGACCAGCTCGCGCCCGGCCCGCTTGTCGAACACGGACGTGAGCGTGCCCTCGCGCGGGTCGACGCTCACCCGGTAGTACTCGTTTTCGATCTGCCAGCCGTCCAGCTCCTCGGCGACCGCGGGGCCGGTGCCGGCGACCACGTCGACGCGGGCGTGACCGACCGCCGGCACGCCGGCGAGCACGAACGACAGGCGCCGCCCGGCCGGCCGGGTCGGCCAGTCCTCGGAGCGCACGGCCTCCTCGTGGTGCGGCACCGCCGAGCCGGTGCGGGCGTCCACGATGGACACCTGCTGGTCGAGCGGGACGACGCTGGCCGGCAGGAAGACCTCCGCGAGGTCGGTGCGGTCCGCGGGACCGAGGTTGGCGACGAGGTACGAGGCGAGCGCGCCGCCGGCCGCCGCGAACCGGGCGCCGAGCCGGTGGGCCCCGGCGTGCCGCAGGTCTTCGGCGTCGTCCGCGCCGGAGTACGCCATCTCGCACTTGCGCGCCCACTGGAGGCCACCGGAGTCGAAACCATCCTCGTGGTCGTGCCACGGGTTGGCCGCGCCCCAGGTGTGCTCGTCGAAGAGGCCGAGCTTGTCGTAGACCGCGTCCACTTCGGACGTCGCGGGCGTGCCGGCGAGCGTGTGGAGCGTCTCGGCGTGGCGGACGGCGTGCTGGGCCCGCCGGGCGTACCCGAGCGGCCGGGCGCCGGAGCCGAGTCCGTCCGCCCACCAGTCGGTCCAGTCTCCACTGTGCTCGGGGATGGCGTCGCCGATCCGCTCCTCGGCGTCCTCGAAGAACGCGCTGTTGGTCGACATCCGCAGCTTGGGCCAGGCGTAGGTGGCGTTCCACTCGCGGACCACCGACGGCGGCACGATCGACGGGCCGGCGTTGTCCGCGTTGCCGCCCTGTACGCGCAGGTGCAGCACGTCGTGCGGGTACGGCGGCTTGTGCAGCTCGACACCGTCGAGTCCGCTCCAGCCGAACGCCTCCTTGCGGTACGGCACCGGGCGGTGGGCCAGGGACCACAGGTAGCCGGGCAGCAGCGACGACGCGGCGGCGAAGCTCTCCGCGAGGCCGACGACGTTGCCCTCCATGTACGCCATGCCGTGCGCGGTGTCGGTGAACCAGACCAGCACCCGCTCGCCGGCCGGCGACCGCCACCAGAAGGGCCGGCCCAGGTCCTGCCCGCCGGTGAGGAACGGCACCGAGCGGCCGGCCCAGTTGTGCGCCGCGGACAGGTACCGCACGCCGCCGGCGGCGAGCGCGTCGACGAAGCCGACCACGGCGCCGGGCACGTCGGTGTGCATCGCCGACGTGACGGGGATGCCGTGCCGCTCCCGCAGGTCGTCGGTGAACCGCAGCATCCGGTGCAGCTCCTCCACCGAGCAGGCCTCGGTGTGCAGCTGGAACGGCATCGCGGTCACCTCGACGCGCCCGGCGCGGGCCAGCCCCACGAACCGGTCGACGGCGGCGGCGTCGCGGGAGTCGAGCCAGCGGCGCACCGGCAGCGCCGACTCGACCGTCCACCGGAAGCGCGCCTCGTCCGGCCAGTCGTCGGTGGCGGCGGCGAGGTCGAGCGCGGAGTCCAGGTACTCCAGGTGGTTGCGGAGCACCACGCCCTGCCGGTCGGTGTAGCCGATGTCGAGGTGCGAGTGGTGTACGACGTGGACCGTCCACTTGCGCTGCGGCGTGACGACGAGCTCCGCCTCGCCGATCCCCTCGACCGCGACGGTGAACGTGCGCGGCGCGTCCACTTCGGGCACCCACAGGTCGGTGCCGGCGGCGGCCCGGTCGACGAGCGTGTCGCCGTCGCGGACGCTCACCGTGGCGCCCTCGGGAGCGCCGGTCACCCGCACAGCCTGCCGCGACGGGTCCGCCCGGAAGAGGGGCAGGCAGGCGACCCGCACGTCGCCCGCCACGGCGGTGGCGCCGGCGGCACGCAAGGTGGCGCGCATGTCGTCGTAGCCCGGCGAGCCGAGGCTCGCCCGCAGCAGCCGACTTGTCAAGGTGGGACTCCTTCGTCAGTACTGGCCCAGGGTCAGGCCCCGGGCGAAGATGCGCTGGGCGCCGAGGAACACGAGCACGGTGGGCAGCGACATGACCAGGCCGGCGGCGAGCACGACCGGCACCGTCGACCCGGAGTAGGCGCTGGAGAGCGAGGAGAGCGCCGTCATCACCGGCCGCACGGTCTCGTTCTGCGACAGGGTGAGGCCGAAGAGCAGGTCGTTCCAGACGAACGCGAACTCCAGGATCGCCACCGCGCTCAGCGCCGGCACGGCGAGCGGCAGGTACACCCGCCAGAAGATGCGCCACACCGACGCGCCGTCGACGCGGGCCGCCTCGTAGATGGTGTACGCGACGCCGGTGAAGAAGCTGCGCATGACGAGCGCGGCGAGCGGCACGCAGACCGCCGTGTAGACGAGCACCAGGCCGAGCCGCCGGTCGTACAGGTCGGCGCTGCTGTAGCTGATGAACAGCGGGATCACCAGCATCTGGATGGGGAAGATGGTGCCGCCGAACAGCAGCATGAACCACCAGAAGCCGGCCTTCAGGCGCAGCACCACGATGGCGAAGCCGGCCATCGCACCGACGACCACCGCGGCGAGCGGCGAGACCGCGCTGTAGAGCAGCGTGCTGAGGATGCTGGGGCCGAGCCCGGCGGCGTCCCAGGCGAGCTTGACGTTGTCGAAGAAGCCGAAGTCCGCGTCCGGCACCCAGATCCGGTCCGCGTCGTACTGGGTGCTGGGCCGGAAGGCGTTGACCAGCAGCAGGTACACCGGGATCAGCCACACCAGACCCATGGCGCCGAGGACGAGTCTGCGGATCATCCGAGGGCCTCCCGTGACTTGACCTGGCGGCGCAGGTAGGCCAGCGTGACCGCGCCCGTGGTGAGCGTCAGCACGAGCGCGACCGCGGAGCCGTAGCCGTACTCGCCGGAGACGAACGCGTCCCGGTACATCGTCACGGCGAGGGTCTCCGAGTTGCGGCCCGGGCCGCCCTGGGTCATCACCCACACGATGTCGAACGTCTTGAGGCTGGCCACCAGCGCCAGCCCGACCACGACCGTCGTGAGTGGAGCGAGCAGCGGCCAGGTGACGTGCCGGAAGAGCGACCAGCCGTTGGCGCCGTCGAGCCGGGCCGCCTCGAGCGGCTCCTTCGGGATCGACTGGAGGCCGACGAGGAAGAGCAGCGCGTTGACGCCGGTCTGCTGCCACGTCCAGGCGACGATCATGCCGAGGGTGTTCCACGGCTCCTCCTGGAGGAACGACGTCTCCGCCCCGGGCAGGTGCAGGAAGCCGAGGATGTCGTTGGCCGCGCCTCCACTCTGGAGGATGAAGCCCCAGATGACCGCGAGGCCGGCGCCGGACAGCGCGTACGGCAGCATGAACGGCAGCCGCAGCCAGGTGCCGCCCTTGATGCCGAAGCTGAGCACGGCCACCAGCAGGCCGAGGGCCACCGGCACGACCGTCGTGCCGACCACCCACATGAGCGTGTTGCGCAGCGAGGTGGTCAGGGCCGGGTCGTCGAAGAAGCGGGTGAAGTTGTCGATCCCGATCCACTGTGGCGAGTTGAGCCCGTCGTAGTCGGTGAAGCTCAGCACCACCGTGTAGAGGAAGGGCGCGTAGAGCAGCACGGCGACGAGGAGGACCGCCGGCGAGACGAAGCCCAGCGCACCCCACCGGGCCCCGCGATCACCGCGCTTGGCCCGCCCCCCGGCGGCCGGAGCCGCCGGGGAGTTGACCGGGGTCGCCGTGGCGACCGACATCAGCGGCCCTTCCAGTACTCGTCGGCCGCCTTCTGGATGTTCTCCAGCTGTTTCATGTAGCTGTCCGGCTTGACCATGAACGCGCCGAACGCGTCCAGCGCGGCGGTCAGCACCGGCGCGGGCGCGGCCTCGAAGTACCGGTTGGCGAGCGTGTACTCGCCGGCGCCGGCCGACTTCGCGATCGCGCTGAGCCCTGGGTCAGGGATGCTCACCTTGGGGTTGGCGGAGACGTCGCCGCGGCTGTTGGCCCACTTCTCCTGCGCCGGCTGCCGCACCCACCACTTCATGTAGTCGTCGCTGGCCTTGGTGTCCGGCGCCTTGGCGAGCGAGCACAGTGGACCGCTCTCGAACGCCATCGTCACCTTGCTCTGCGCCGGGTCGACGTTGGGGATCGTGAACATGCCGTAGTCGGTGCCGGGCTTGAGCCCCTGCTGGGTCATGCTCGTGTTGAACCAGGTGCCGAAGATGCCCATCGCGGTCTTGCCGGACTTGAGCTGGACGGCCGGGTCCTCCTTGCTACCCGCGTCGGAGAAGTAGCCGCCGTCGATCATCTGCTTCCACCGCTCCATGACGGCCACCACGCCGGGGTCGGTGTACTTGGCCTCGCCGGTCGCGAGCTTGTTGTACAGGTCCGGGTTGGTGCCGATCAGCAGCTGCTGGAACCACACGAAGCTGAACAGCACGGAGGTCTGGTAGAACGGCGTGACGCCCTTGGCCTTGAGCTTGTCCGCGTTGGACATCAGCTCCGCCCAGGTCGTCGGCGGCTTGAGGCCGGCCTCGTCGTAGACCTTCTTGTTGTAGAACATCACCCAGTAGGAGATGTTCAGCGGCACGCAGTACTGCTTGCCGCCGTACGTGTAGGTCTCCTCCAGCTCCTTGGAGAGGTCGCCGGCGGCGATCGCCTCCTTCCACAGGTCGGTCGTCTCGGCCACCTGCCCGGCCTCGACGATCTCCTGGAGCCGCCCGCCGGTCGACCAGGTGAACAGGTCCGGCTTCTCGTTGGTGCGGAAGGACGCCTTGATGAACGCCGAGTACGTCGGCTCGTCGGTGTAGCCGACCGGCGTCATGCCGATGCCGATCTGCTGCTTGCTCAGCTTGCCCAGTTCTTCGAAGAACGGGCTCCAGGCGCCCTTGTCGTTGTACAGCTTCAGCTCGGTCTTGCCGCCACCGCCGCCGCCGTTGTCGTCGCCGGAGTCGCCGCCACATGCGGTCAGCGCCAGCGACGCGGCGGCGACCAGAGCGGTGAGTACGCGTGCCCGCACGGACATCACCTTTCGTGAGATTCGTCGAGAGTGGACAGGCGGCGCGCGACCACGTCCGCCACGTCCTCCAGGTGTCGCCGCATCAGTCGAGTGGCCCGCTCCTCGGAGCCGGCCTCGATAGCGGCCAGGACGGACCGGTGCTCCTCGTGGTCACGGGACCGGTCGTCGAATATGTGCAGGATCTCGCGCTGCTCGCCGGCGTGCACCGAGAGCAGCGAGTCGAGCACTTCGTGCAGGATGCGGTGGCCGCTCGCGGTGGCGACGGCGCGGTGGAAGGCCATGTTGGCCTCGTGCAGCCGCGTGTCGTCCCCGGCCAGGTGCTGCTCCGCCGCATCGAGGGAACGGCGCAGCGCCGCCGTGGTGGCCGGGCTGCGGTGGCGCGCCGCCAGGCCGGCCAGGTACGGCTCGACCAGCAGCCGGGCGTCGAGCAGCTCGACGAGCCGCTCGGCGTCCAGGGTGGGCAGGTTGGGGTTGGCGATGACGACCCGGTCCAGCGCGGCGTTCACGTACATGCCGGAGCCGTGCCGGATGTCGATCGCGCCGGTGGCCTGGAGCTGGCGCAGCGCCTCCCGGATGGTCGGCGTCGCCACCGCGAAGCGCTCGGCCAGCACCCGCGCCGAGGGGAGCCGGTCGCCCGGCCCGAGCCCTTCCGTGCGGATGAGGTCGACGACGCGACCGATGAGCGCGTCGGAAAGGCTCCGGCGCAGCAACTCGTCGTCCGCTACCGTCACGACCCCTCCTCGCGGTATGTTTCCCACCTGTTAAAAGTGAGCAAGAGATTAGATGACTTGCTCACCTGGTGTCTAGACCTTGATCTCGAACCAGCGAGAGAATGAGCCCGTGTCCACCCCCATGTCCGTTTCGCGCGGCGCCGCGGCGCCCGTGGCCAGGCGAAAGCTCCTCGACGAGGTGACCGACCGGATCCTGGCCCACATCCGCGACGAGGGGCTGCGCCCCGGCGATCGCCTGCCGTCCAACCGGGCGCTCTCCGAGCGCTTCCTCGTCGCCACACCGACCCTGCGCGAGGCGCTGCGCCGCCTCGAGGCCACCGGCGCCGTCGAGATGCGGCACGGTTCCGGCGTGTACGTGCGCGCCGACCTGTCCCGGCTGATCATGGCGAACCCCAACCGGCTGCGCCTCGACGCCACCGCGATCCTCGACCTGCTGGAGGCGCGCGAGCTGATCGAGCCGCACCTGGCCGAGGCGGCCGCCCGGCGCGCCACCGACGCCCAGCTCGACGAGCTCGCCGCGAGCCTCGACCGGGCCGGGCGCTCACTTGGTCAGGACGCGGCGCTGCACGCCGCCAACATGGCCTTCCACCGCACGCTCGGCCGGCTGGCCGGCAACCCCGCGCTGGCCCAGGTGCTCGACTCGCTCATCGACCTGCACGACGAGGAGCAGCGGCACATCCAGGCGCTGTACGGCGACCGCGACCACGACCACCACGTCCACCTGGCGATCCTGGCGGCGGTGCGCGGGCGCACCCCGGTGAAGGCCCGCCGGCTGATGGTCGAGCACCTGCGCGACGTGCGGCGCGTGGTCACCCGGGCCCTGGAGGGGTAGGCGCGTGGGGTGGACCGACCTCCTGAACGCCGGACCGGGCGCCATCCGCCTCGGCCCGGTGGACGTCGACGTCTACCACTGGGCGGAGATGGCCGACACGGTCGTCAACCCGCCGCACCGCCACACGTACTACGAGGTGTGCTGGGTCGAGGACGGCACCGGCGAGTTCACCGTGGACGGCCGCACCCACGCGATCGGGCCGGGCTCGCTGCTGTTCGCGCGGCCGGGCGTACCGCACCGGATCGTCAGTCGCCGCGCGCCGGGCATCCGGCTCGCGTGGGTCGCGTTCCACCTGCGACTGTCCGAAGGCGACGGTGACGTCGCGGCGCTCTTCGAGGCGTTCGCCGGGTCGGCCCGGCCCCTCGCCCACGACGCACACGACCGGGTGGCCGCGCTGTGGGCGGCGCTGCGGGCGACCGGCGGCGGGCCGGCGCTGCCGGGCCAGGAGGCGGCCACCGCGGCGGTCGCGCGGGCGCTGCTCGTCGCGCTCGCCCAGGCGGGTGCGGAGAGCCTGCGGCCGCGGGCGGCCGCCGCGCCCGACGCGGGAGCCGCCGCGGTCCGGCTCGTCCTGCGGTACGTGCAGGACAACCTCGACCGCCCGCTGCCGGTCGAGGAGCTGGCCCGCCACGTGCACCTCTCGCCGCGGCAGCTCTCCCGGCTCTTCGCCGTCCACGTCGGACAGTCCCCGGCCGGATACGTGGAGCACACCCGGCTCGACCACGCGGCCGCCCTGCTGGTCCGCACCGACCTGCCGATCAAGCGGGTCGCGGCGGCGGTCGGCTACGGCGACGTGGCCGGCTTCACCCGCGCGTTCACCCGCCGGCTGGGCGCTCCCCCGGGCCGCTTCCGGGCCGCCGCCGACCTCCGGCCGGTGCTCTCCGTGTCCTGACCTGCCGATGTCCTGATCTGCCAATCAGGTGGCCGGCTGGTCCAAAGACGCCGGCCCGCTGGTGGCGCAGGCTTTCCGGCATGAGCAGACTGACCACTCAGCAAGCCGATCGGTTTCGCACCGACGGCTACGTCCTGTATCGCCAACCCGTCCTGCCGGCCGAGTCGTTCGCCCGCCTCAAGGCCGTCTTCGAGGAGCACCTGGCCGGCGCCTCCCGCGGCGACAGCGGCGAGCTGGACATGCCGCACCAGCGCGACCCGCGGCTGCTCGACTTCCTCCTCGCCGACGAGCTGCTCGACCTCGTCGAACCGGTGATCGGCCCGGACATCGGGCTGTTCGCAAGCGCGTTCCTGTCCAAGGAGGCGTACAGCGGGCGGGCCACGCCGTGGCACGAGGACTCGTACTTCTGGCAGGACCGCTTCGACCGCATGGACCGCATCGCCACGGTGTGGCTGGCGCTCGACCCGGTCGACCGGGAGAACGGCTGCATGCGCGTGCTGCCCGGCAGCCACCTGAGCGCGGGCCGCGAGTACGAGTTTGCCGATCCGGACACGAACTCCTTCGACCGCGTGGTCCAGGGCGACGTCGACGAGGCCAAGGCCGTCGACTTCGAGCTCGACGCCAACCAATGCTCGCTGCACGACGCCCGCATCATCCACGGCGCCACGGCCAACCGCAGCCCGCGCCGCCGGGCGGGTTACACGATCCGGTACTTCTCCCAGGAGCTGCGCTTCGACCCCGACCACCCGCGCAACAAGGGTCACCTGCTGTGGCACGCGCGCGGCCGCAACCTCGCCGGCAACCCGGTCCAGTAGATGGCGGCCGGCGGTGTCGCCGGCGACCTCGACGGGGCCCCGGCCGCCCGCCCGGGCCGATCGGCCGGGGCTTGTCGAATCGGGCACCGCGCCACTCGTCATCGGGTAGGAGGTAAACGATGTTCGACGAGATCTTCCCGATCCTGACCGCGCGCGACCTGCCCGCCGCGCTGGGCTTCTACCGCGACCTGCTGGGCGGCACGGTGACGTACCAGTTTCCGCCGGAGGGCGAGCCGGCTTACGTCGCGGTCGACCTCGGCCGCTCCCACCTGGGCATCGGCCGTCAGGACCAGCCGGGCGACCTGGTCAACGACCGGGTCACCCTCTGGGTCTACGCCGGCGACTGCGACGCGGCGGTCGACCGCCTCCGCGCCGCCGGTGTGCCGGTGCTCCAGGAGCCGGCCGACCAGCCGTGGGGCGAGCGCATGGCCACCGTCACCGACCCGGACGGCAACCGCGTGATCGTGGCGACCCGGGCACCGGCCGGGTGACGCTCACCCGTCCGGGCGGAGGACGAGCACGGCGGCACCCGCCAGCGCGAGCAGGCCCAGCGCGACGCCGCCGGCGGCGCGGCCGGCGCCACCGCCCGGGCGGCCCCGCTCGCGCGCGAACGCGACGACCCCGGTGACCACGGCGGCCAGGCCCAGCGGGATGCCGAGGCCGAAGCAGAACAGCGTCGGGATGGCGACGGCGCCGAGCCCGAGCGACACCACGGCCAGCGGTGGCCGGCCGGAGGGAGCCGGATTGGTCATGGCGTCGACGGTATGGGCGGGTCACGCTCGCCCGGAACGCCCCGCGGAGGTATCCCGCTGTCCCCCCGCGGGAGGACGGACCGCGGCGGTGACCTCCACCTCCAGCACCGCCCCGGGCAGGAACAGCCGGCTGACCTTGACCGTGGTGCTGGCCGGCGGGACGGTCGCCGGCGCGGCCGGGAAGCGGGCGCGCCGGACCGCTCCGTACGCGGGCAGGTCGTCCAGGTCGGTCATGAACGTGCGGATGTGCGCGACGTCGGCGAGCGAGGCACCGTGTGCGGCGAGGATCCCCTCGACGATCTCGAAGATCCGCTCCGCCTGGGCACCGGCGTCGCCGGGCGCGACCACCTCGCCCGCGTCGTCGACGGCGACCTGGCCGGCGAGCATCAGCAGCGCCCCACCGCCGCCGGTGTCCAGGCGGGCCACGTGGGCGAAGCGGTCGCCGAACGGCGCGCCCACGCCGTCCGGGTTGTCCAGGGTCAGGTTCACGGCGACCACGCTAGGGCGGCCGCCCGCATGCGTCCAACGAATGTCTAGCATCACTGCCATGCGCGGCTAGCATGTGTGCGTGGAGACGCGGCTGCTGGAGGTGTTCCGAGCGGTCGCGCGGCTCGGGTCGATCACCGCCGCCGCCCGCGAGCTTCGCTTCACCCAGTCGGCCGTCTCGCGCCAGATCGCCGCGCTGGAGGCGGAGGTCGGCGCGCGGGTCTTCGACCGGCTGCCGCGCGGCGTGGCGCTCACCGAGGAGGGGCGGGCGATACTCCCGCACGCGGAGGCGGTCCTCGACCGGCTCTCCGCCGCGCGGCGCGACCTCGACGCCCTGCGCGGCCTGGGCGGCGGCCGGCTGCGGGTCGGCGCGTTCCCCACCGCCGTCGCGGCGCTCGTCCCGCGGGCGCTCGCCTCCTTCCGCACCGCTTTCCCGGAGGTGGCACTGTCCCTTGTGGAGGGCTTGACGCCGGTACTCCTGGATCGGCTGGAGGCCGGAGACGCGGATGTGGCGGTCGTGAGCTCGTCGCCCGCGGGCCTGGCGCCCGGATCCGGTTTCGACCTGCACCACCTGCTCGACGAGCGGCTGCTCGTGGCGGTCCCGCGCGACCACCGGCTGGCCCGGCGGCGCACGGTGCGCCTCGCCGACCTGGCCGGCGACGCGTTCGTCGTGGGCTCCGCGACGGCCGAGGAGACGCTGCTGCGGGCCAGCCTGCCCAGCGGCTTCCGGCCGCGGATCGACCTCGTGGCGGCCGAGTGGACCGGCAAGCTCGGCCTGGTCGCCGCCGGCCTCGGCGTCGCGCTCGTGCCGGCCCTCGCCGTCCGCGGCACACCCGCCGACATCGCGCTGCTCCGCTTGCACGCCGCCGACGAGTCGGTGCGCCGGGTCTACGCCGCGACCCGCGCCGGCCGCGGCGTCCCGCCCGCCGTGGAGCGGTTTCTCACCCACCTCCGCGCGGCGGCCGATGAGTTCGCGGGCGCCGGGCCGTCTAACCCGGCAAGCTCACGAAGGAGAAATCATGAACAGCCCTGAGACCCGCACCGTCGACGCGCCCGGCGCCACCGTCACCTACGACGTGCGCACCGCCGCGGCGAGCACCGAGCCGCCCCTGCTGATGTTCGGCTCACCGATGGACGCCAGCGGGTTCGCGGCCCTGGCCGACCAGTTCCCGGACCGCACGGTCGTGACCTACGACCCGCGCGGCACCGGCCGCAGCCAGCGGACGGAGAGCGGCGAGTGCACGCCCGAGCAGCACGCCGACGACGTGCGCCGGGTGATCGCCGCGGTCGGCGGCGGGCCGGTCGAGGTCTTCGCCAGCAGCGGCGGCGCGATCAACGCGCTCGCCCTGGTGGCCCGCCACCCGGAGCAGGTGCGCACGCTGGTGGCGCACGAGCCGCCGGCCGCCCAGCTGCTCGAAGACCGCGAGGCGGCGCTGGCCGCCATCCAGGACGTCCGCACCACGTACCTGCGGGACGGTTTCGGCCCGGCGATGGCGAAGTTCATCGCTCTGACGATGTACGACGGGCTGGTGCCGGCGGACTACACCGAGCGCCCCGGGCCGGATCCGGCCACCTTCGGGCTGCCGACCGAGGACGACGGCACGCGCGACGACCCGCTGCTCGCCCAAAACCTCATCACGTGTACCCACTACCAGCCGGACTTCGACGCGCTCGCCGCCGCGTCGACGCGGATCGTGGTCGCGGTGGGCGCCGAGTCGGGTCAGGAGCTGGCCTGCCGCGGCGGCCTGGGTGTGGCGGCACGACTCGGCACCGAGCCGGTCACCCTCCCCGGCCACCACGGCGCCTACCTGCCGCCGGAGTTCGGCATGGGCGGCGACCCGGCCGGCTTCGCCGTGGCCCTGCGGAAGGTGCTCGGCGAGAGCTGATGCCCTTGACCTGATCTGCGGATCGGGGTTATGTCAGGGTCATGGAGGAGCTGACCGTACAGGACACTAACGGCATCCTCCGCCAGCCGTGGGTGCGTCCCTCGCGCACCAGCTCGGGCCTGGGTTGGGAGCACCTGTACGTCTCGACCCAGTGCGAGCGTCCCTACCGGGCGTCGTTCGACGGTGCCCGCAGCCACCTGGTCATCCTGCACCTCAACGGGCCGGTGACCGTGCGCCGCGGGCACCTCGGGCTGACCCGCTCGCGCACGGTCCCGCCCGGCGGCCTCTTCGTGCACCCGGCCGGCAAGGACCTGACCGTCGAGCTCGGCGGCCAGCTCGACACCGTGCACGCGTACCTCACCGACGAGACGCTCCAGGAGGTGCACGACGGCGCGGCGGCGGTCGAGCTGGCCGAGGAGCTGGGCAGCCTCGACCCGCTGCTGGAGCAGCTGCTGCTGACGCTCGACGGGGTGCTGCGGCACTGGGAGCCGTCCGCGCGCACGTACGTCGACCACCTCGGGCACGCGCTCGCCGCGCAGCTCGCCCGCGCGCACAGCGTGACCCCGCGGCCCGGCCCCGTGCCGCCCAGCCGGGCCGGGCTGAGCGAGCGGCAGTGGGCGGCCGTGCGCGACCTCGTGGAGGCGCGCCTGGGCCAGCCGGTGCCGCTGCGCGCGATGGCCGGCGCGGCGGGGCTGAGCGTCAGCCAGTTCGCCCGGCAGTTCAAGACCCGCACCGGCCTCACGCCGCACCAGTTTCTCGTCCGGCGGCGCGTCGACGCCGCCTGTGAGCTGCTGCGCGACACCGTCGTGCCGATCGCCGAGGTGGCGCTGCGGTGCGGCTTCTCCCACCAGGAGCACCTCACCCGCGTCCTCAAGGCCCACCTGCACACCACGCCGGCCGCGATCCGCCGCGAGCGTTTCGTGCAGTGACGACAGCGGAAACATGCAGGACCGCACCGCCACGCCCGTCGCACACTGAGCCATGCGGTCGTTCGAGTTCACGGCGCATCCGGCCCGGGTGGTCTTCGGCGCGGGCACGCTCGACCGGCTGCGCGCCGAGGTCGAACGGCTCGGCGGCACCCGGCCGCTGATCCTGACCACGCCGGAGCTGGCCGCGGTCGCGGACCGGGCGGTTGGGGTGCTCGGCCCGCTCGCGGCGGCCCGCTTCGACGGCGCCGCCATGCACACCCCGGTGGAAGTCACCGAGCGGGCCCTCACCGTGGCGCGCGAGCACAGCGCCGACTGCCTCGTCTCGATCGGCGGCGGCTCCAGCACCGGCCTCGGCAAGGCGCTCGCCGACCGCACCGGGCTGCCGCAGGTCGCGGTGCCCACCACGTACGCCGGCTCGGAGATGACGCCGGTCCTCGGCGAGACCGCCGGCGGTGCCAAGACCACGCGCAGCTCGCCGGCGATCGTGCCGGCCGCCGTCGTGTACGACGTGGAGCTGACGCTCGGCCTGCCGGTGGCGCTCTCGGTCACCAGCGGCGTCAACGCGCTCGCCCACGCGGTCGAGGCGCTCTACGCCCCGCAGGCCAACCCGGTGGTGGACACCTACGCGCTGCGGGCGGTGGCGCTGATCGCCGGCGCGCTGCCCCGGATCGCCGACCGGCCGGACGACCTCGACGCGCGGGCGGACGCGCTCACCGGCGCGTGGTTGGCCGGCATGTGCCTCGGCACGGTCGGCATGGGCCTGCATCACAAGCTCTGCCACGTGCTCGGCGGCTCGTTCGGCCTGCCGCACGCGGAGACGCACACGGTGGTGCTGCCGCACGCCATGGCCTACAACGCGCCCGCGGCGCCGGACGCGATGCGGCGGATCGCGTCCGCTATGGGTGTGGCGGACGCGCCGGCCGGCATGTACGACCTCGTGGCAGGCCTGGGCGGCCCGACCTCCCTCGCCGCGCTGGGGCTCGCGGAGCCGGACCTGACGGCGGCGGCCGAAGAGGCGACCGGAAAGCCCTACCCGAACCCGCGCGAGGTCACGCCGGCCGGCGTCCTCGCCCTGCTGACCGCCGCCTGGCGCGGTACGCGCCCGCCGGCCGTGACCGGACAGCTCACCGAACAGGTCGTGGCCAGCTTCGCCAAGGCGCCCGACCGGCGGGTCGGCGAGCTGCTCGGCGCCCTGGTCCGGCACCTGCACGCGTACGTCCGGGAGAACGACGTCACCGAGGCGGAGTGGCGGGCCGCGATCGACTTCCTGACCCGCACCGGACAGGTGAGCGGCCCGACGCGGCAGGAGTTCATCCTGCTCTCCGACACGCTCGGGGTGTCCAGTGTGGTCGACGTGCTCACCAACTCCCGCACCCCGGACACCACGCCGTCCGCCGTGCTCGGTCCGTTCTACGTGGACGGTCCGCCGGAGGTGCCGCCCGGCACGGACATCTCGGGCGGGCTGCCCGGCGTGCCACTCTGGACGGACGTGCGGATCGCCGGCCCGGACGGCGCGCCCGTGGCCGGCGCGGTCGTCGACGTGTGGCAGTCCAACCAGGACGGTTTCTACGACGTGCAGCTGCCCGACCTGGAGGGTCCGGTGCTCCGCGCCCGCCTCCGTAGCGACGGGTCGGGACGGGTCACCTTCTGGTCGATCCTGCCGTCGGAGTACCCCATTCCGGACGACGGGCCGGTCGGGCAGATGCTCCGGGTCACCGGCCGGCACCAGTACCGGGCCCCACACCTGCACTTCATGATCTCCGCACCGGGCTACCGGCGGCTCGTCACCCAGCTTTTCGTCGCCGGTGGCGCGTACCTCGACTCGGACACCGTCTTCGGCGTCAAGGACGACCTGATCGTCGACTTCGCCGCGCGCCACGGCCCCACCCCGGACGGCCGCGCGGTCGACGGGGAGTGGCGGAGCGTGGAGTTCACCTTCCACTTAGGAGTTTCCGATGCCCGCTGACGTCGAGACCGACGTGCTGGTGGTCGGCAGCGGTCCGGCCGGCGGCGCCGCCGCGCTGCTGCTGAGCACCTACGGCGTCGCCAACATCGTGGTGACCAAGTACGGCCAGCTCTCCGACACACCCCGCGCGCACATCACCAACCAGCGCACCATGGAGGTGCTCCGCGACGCCGGCATCGAGGACAAGGTGGTCGCCAAGGCCACCCCGCAGCACCTGATGGGCGACACGGTCTTCTGCTCCAGCCTCGCCGGCGAGGAGCTGGGTCGGCTGCGCACCTGGTATACGCACCCGCTGCGCCAGGCCGAGCACGACCTCGCGTCGCCGAGCGCGATCTGCGACATGCCACAGCACCTGATGGAGCCGGTGCTCGTGGAGAACGCGATCGCGCGCGGCACCTCGTTCCGCTACCAGACCGAGTACCTGTCGCTGGAGCAGGACCCGGACGGGGTCACCGCGACGGTGCGCGACCGGCTGCGCGGCGACGAGTACCGGATCCGCGCGAAGTACCTCGTCGGCACCGACGGCGGCCGGAGCAAGGTGGCCGAGGACATCGGGCTGCCGATGGTGGGCCGGATGGGCGTCGCCGGCAGCATCAACATCGTCTTCGAGGCCGACCTCACGAAGTACACCGCGTACCGCCCCAGCACGCTCTACTGGGTGCTCCAGACCGGCTCGGACGTCGGCGGCATCGGCATGGGCCTGGTCCGCTGCGTGCGGCCGTGGCACGAGTGGCTGATCGTGTGGGGCTACGACATCGACGGCGCCCCGCCGGACCTCACCGAGGAGTACGCCCGCCGGATCGCGCACCACCTCATCGGCGACGACTCGGTGCCGGTCACCATCCGCTCGTCGTCGACGTGGACGGTCAACCACCAGTACGCCGAGACGTACCACCGGGGACGGGTCTTCTGCGCCGGCGACGCGGTGCACCGCCACCCGCCGTCGAACGGGCTCGGCTCCAACACGTCCATCCAGGACGCGTACAACCTGGCGTGGAAGCTCAAGCTCGTGCTGGACGGCGCGGCCGGCCCGGAGCTGCTCGACACGTACTCGGCCGAGCGGGCCCCGGTGGGCCGGCAGGTCGTCGAGCGCGCCAACCGCAGCATCGGCGAGACCGCCCGCATCTTCGAGGCGCTCGGCCTGCTCTCCACCGGCGACCACGCGCAGCTGCGCCGCAACATGGACGCCCGCAAGCTGCCCACCGCGGACGCGGAGAAGCAGCGCCGGCAGCTGCGCGAGGCGATCGAGCTCAAGAACTACGAGTTCAACACGCTGGGTGTCGAGCTCAACCAGCGGTACGCCTCGACCGCCGTGGTGCCGGACGGCACCCCGCCGCCGATGAACCCCCGCGACGACGAGCTGCACCACCTGGCCACCACCTGGCCCGGCGCGAAGGTGCCGCACGCCTGGGTCGGCCGCGACCGCACCCGGGTATCCACACTGGACCTGGGTGGGCGGGGCCGGTTCACGGTGCTGACCGGCGTCGGCGGCGAAGGCTGGGTGGCCGCCGCGGCGGCGGTCGGCGCCGAGCTCGGCGTGCCGGTCGCCGCGGTGACGATCGGGCCGGGCGCCGACTACGAGGACCTGTACGGCGACTGGGCCCGGCTCCGCGAGGTCGACGACGGCGGCTGCCTGCTGCTCCGCCCCGACAACCACGTCTGCTTCCGCGCCCGCGCCGCCGCCCGCGACGAGACGACTACCCTCCGTGACGCCCTCCGCCAGGTACTCAGCCTGGGTCCGTGACGGATTGGACGGATCGGCCAGCGGGTATCCCTCCGGTAAGCGACGCCCGTCAGGGCTTCGACGACGGAAGGGGCAGGCCATGGGCCTGGACGACAAGATCGACAACAAGACCGAGGAAATGGGCGGCAAGGTCAAGGAGCACGTGGGCAAGGCCACGGACGACGAGGACCTCGAGGCCGAGGGCAAGGTGGACCAGAGCGCCGCCGACCTCAAGCAGGCCGGCGAGAAGGTCAAGGACGCCTTCCGCGACTGAGCACGCCCACGGAGAGGGCCGCGGCGCTGGCCGCGGCCCTCCGTCGTGCGGTGACTTGGCCGGCCGACTAACCCGAACGGATCAACCTGGGTGGGCCATTGGGCCAGGTTCCGGGCGCCGGCCCGGCCGCCGGCCACCGCATTGACCTCGTGAAATGCGTCGATCCGGCGGGTCGACCGGGCCGACCGCGCGGCGTTGACAGGCCCTCACCCATGGCTAGACTGCTGTCTACCGCAAGCTATGGGAGCGCTCCCACACGGCTCCCGCGTGGGCGCGACACGAGGGGGCCTCTACATTGGACGAACTGTGCGTTGCCGTGGCCGCCAGCTTCACGGCAGACCCGGTCGACGAGTCGCTGCGCCACTGGTGGGACGAGCTCGGCGTGCCGGCCCGCACCGCTTTCGCGCCGTACAACCAGGTCTTCCAGGCGCTGCTCGACGGCGACGGACCCCTCGCCGCCAACCGGCACGGCGTCAACGTGGTGCTGGTCCGCCTCGACCGGTGGCGGGACGCCGAGGCCGACGACCTCGCCGCCGCCGTGCGGCACAGCGCCGGCCGCGCGCCGGTACCCCATCTCGTGGTCTGCTGCCCACCCCCGCCCGGCACCTCCGCCGCGGCCGCCGAGACCCGCCTCGCCGCGGCCCTCTCCGCCGACCCGCGCGTGCGGGTCGTGACCAGCGCCGACCTGGCCGCGCTCTACCCCGTGGCCGACTACTTCGACGCCTACGGCGAGCGGTCCGCGGACGTGCCGTACACGCGGGCGATGTTCGCCGCGCTCGGCACCGTGGTGGCCCGCGCGGCGCACGCGTGGCTCACACCACGCCCCAAGGT
Organism: Phytohabitans sp. LZ39; assembly: GCF_059359075.1. Classification (NCBI taxonomy): domain Bacteria; kingdom Bacillati; phylum Actinomycetota; class Actinomycetes; order Micromonosporales; family Micromonosporaceae; genus Phytohabitans; species Phytohabitans sp. LZ39. The sequence goes on from NZ_JCADBM010000011.1 coordinate 237,609, forward strand.
GATCGCGGTCGACGCCGACAACACGCTGTGGGACGGCGTCGTGGGCGAGGACGGCACGTTCGGCGTGCGGGTCCCGGCCGCCCGCCGCGCGTTCCAGGAGCTGCTGCTCGCCCAGCGGGCCGCCGGCCGGCTCATCGCCATATGCAGCAAGAACACCGAGGCCGACGTGCTCGCCGTGCTGGCCGACCACCCGGACATGGTGCTGCGCCCCGAGCACGTGACCGCGCACCGGATCGACTGGCGCCCCAAGTCGGCCAACCTCGCCGCGCTCGCCGCCGAGCTCGACCTCGGTCTCGACGCGTTCGTCTTCCTCGACGATAACCCGGTCGAGGTCGCCGAGGTGCGCGCCGCCCACCCGGAGGTGCTCGCGCTCACCCTGCCCCTCGACGGCGTCGCCGACTACCTGCGGCACTGCTGGCCGCTCGACCACACCGCGGTCACCGACGATGACCGCGAGCGGGCCGAGCGCTACGCGGTGGAGGCCCGCCGCCGGGCCGCGCGCACCGCCGCGCCGTCGATGGCGAGCTTTCTCGACGGGCTCGGCCTCGTCGTCGACGTGCGGCCGATGGCGCCCGCCGACCTCGCCCGCACCGCGCAGCTCACCCAGCGCACCAACCAGTTCAACCTCACGACGGTACGCCGGACGGCGGCCGAACTGTCCACGGTGGACGTGCTCGTGGTCGACGTGGCGGACCGGTTCGGCTCGTACGGCCAGGTCGGCGTCGTCGTCCACGAGGTCTGGGGCGACCGGCTGGCCGTGGAGACGTTCCTGCTGAGCTGCCGGGTGCTCGGGCGCGGCGTGGAGCACCGGGTCCTCGCCATGCTCGGCGCGCACGCCGCCAACTGGGGGCTCACCGAGATCGCCCTCGCCTACGCACCTACCGACCGCAACCGCCCCGCGTACGACTTCCTGACCGGGCTGCCCGGCGTACGCCGCGAGGGGGACGCGTTCGTGCTGTCCACCGTGGACGCGCTCGGGGCACGGTACGAGCCGCCCGCGGCCGCGCCGCCGGCCGCCGTCGAGTCGACGGCCGTGCCGGGCCGGCCCGCCGACGCCGAGCGCGTGCACCGGATCGCGAGCGGGCTCACCTCCGCCGCCGCGGTGCTGGCCGCGATCGACTCCCGGCACGCCGCCGCCACCGTCGAGACCGACGACCCGACCGAGGCGCGGGTCGCCGCGATCTGGGCCGAGCTGCTCGACTTCCCGCCGACGTCGGTGCACGACAACTTCCACGAACTGGGCGGCCACTCGCTCGCGCTGGTGCGCTTCGCCGTCCGGGTCCGCGACGACTTCGGCGTGGAACTGCCGGTCGACGCGCTGTTCACCGACGCGTTCACGGTGGCCGACATCGCCCGCACGATCAAGCGGCACGAGTCGGCCGGCCTCGACGACCTGCTCGCCGAGCTGGAACAGCTGTCCGACGACGAGGTCCGCGCGCTGCTCGATGCCGACCGCTGAACCATGGGCACGTTCCTGGTAACCACGTACGGCACGAACGGCGACGTGCTGCCGTTCATCCGGATCGGGCAGGCGCTGCGCCGGCGCGGCCACGAGGTCGTCCTGCACACGCACGCGTACTACGGCGCCACCGCCCGCGCGGCCGGCCTCGACTTCGTGGCGGTGGACACCGAGGAGGAGTACGCCCGCACCCTGCACGACTCCCGGCACCTGCTGCTCGACGTGCTCGCGGACGTCAACCACCTGGCCGAGTTCTACGAGCGCAACGGCCTGTGGGAGCAGATCCGCCGGGAGTACGAGTCGATGGCCGCCCTGGCCCGGGCGCGCGAGCTGGGCCAGGTGGTGGCGGTGAGCCGGCACACCTCCGGCCTGTCCGCGCTGATGCTGCGCGAGTCCCACGGCGTGCCGGCGGCCTGGCTCGCCCTCTCCCCCACGCTCTTCATGGCCGTGCCGCTGACCGAGCGCCTCTTCCCGCAGACCCTCGCCGGTCCGGCCGGCCGGGTCCGCGCCGCCGTCGGGCTGTCCACCGTGGACGACTGGGCGACCTGGCTCTCCTCGGCCGACCTCCAGATGGGGCTCTGGCCGGACTGGTTCGACACGGCGGGCGAGCCGGCACCGGCCGGTGCGGCGCTGCCCGGCTTCGTGACGCACGACGACGCGGAGACCGGCGACCTGCCGGCCGAGGTGACCGCCCTTGTCGAGTCCGGCCGCGGCCCGGTGCTGCTGACCGGCGGCTCAGGGCAGCTGCTGCACCGGGAGTGGTACCGGGTCGCCGCCGAGGCCTGCGCGCTGGCCAGCCGGCCGGGCATCCTGGTCTGCCGCCACCGCGACATGGTGCCGGACCCACTGCCCGAGGGCGTGATCTGGCAGCCGTCGCTGCCCTTCCGCACGTTGATGCCGCGGGTCGCCGCCGTCGTGCACCACGGCGGGGTGCTCACCTGCGCGCGGGCGATCGCGTCCGGCACGCCGCAGGTGATCCTCGCGCACGGCACCGACCGGCCGGACAACGCCGCCCGGCTGCGGCGGCTGGGCCTCGCCGAGTGGCTGCCGGCCGCCCGCTGGACCCCGGACGCGGCCGCCGGCCTCATCCGGAAGGTGCTCGACGACCCCGGGTACGCGGCCCGCAACCGGGATCGGGCACCGCTCGTCGACTCGACCGCCGCCGTCGAGGCGGCGTGCGACCGGCTCGAAGGTTTGCTCGGGGCCCGGGTGACGGCGGCACCGGTCACGACCGCGAAGGAGGCATCCGTGCGCGACCGGATCCAGCGGCTCTCGCCCGAGCAACGCGCCGCGCTCCTCAAACGCCTGCGGCCGGTGCCGCGTCCACCCAGGACGGAGGGCGAGGAGGAGTTCGAGTGCTCGTACCACCAGCGGCGCGCCTGGCTCGCCGCCCAGGTGGACCCGGACGGCGCGAGCGCGCACGTGGCGACCGCGATCCGGCTGCGCGGGCCGGTGGACGTGGCCGCCCTCGCCGCCGCCGTCGACGAGGTGGTGGCCCGGCACGACGGCCTGCGGACCGTGCCGGTGCCCGGCGCGGAGGAGCCCCGGCAGCGGGTCGTCGGCGGCCTGCGCTCCCCGCTGCGGGTGGAGTCCACGGTGGACGTCGACGCCTTTCGCGCCGAGCCGTTCGACCTGCGCGACGGGCCGCTGGTCCGGATGGGGCTGCTCAAGGACGGCGTCTTCGTGCTGGTCGGCCACCACTTCGTCATGGACGCCGCGTCGCTCGGCATCGTCGCCGGCGAGGTCGCGGCCGCGTACTCCGCGCGGGTCACCGGCGCCGAACCGGCGTTCGACGGGCCGCCGGTGCAGTACCCGGACGTCGCCGTGCACCAGCGCCGCCGGCTCGCGGGCGGCGGGCTGGAGCGGTCGATCGCCTACTGGCGCTCCACTCTGGACGGAGCCGGCCCGCCCGCCGCGCTGCCGCTGCCGCCGCCCGCCACGCCCCGGGATGGTACCGGCGAGGCGGTCCGCATGCTCGCGCCCGACCTCGCCAAGCGGCTCGCCACCGCGGCCGGCGGCGCTGGGCGGCTCAGCCTGGCACCGATCCTGCTGACCGCGTACCAGCTGCTGCTCGGGCGCTACCTGGGCCGCCACGACGTGCCGATCGGCGTCTTCGTCGGCGGGCGCACCGAACCCGGCGCCGAGCGGGTCGTCGGCGACTTCACCAACATCGTCGCGGTCCGCGCCGACCTCGGCGGCGAGCCGTCGTTTCCGGACGCGGTGCGGTGGGTCGGCGAGGCGTTCGCCGGGGCGCTGGCGCACCAGGACGCGCCGTTCGAGGCGGTCGTCGCCGCGCTCGCGCCGCCGCGGGTGCCGGGGCGGCCACCGCTCGTCGGGTTCGGCTTCAGCATGCAGGACCACCGGCTGCACGACATCCCGTGGGCCGGACTGACCGCCGAGGTGCTGCCCGTGGCGGCCGGACACTCCCATGTGGACCTCACGCTGATCGCGATGCCGACGGCCACCGGCGAGGTCAAGCTCGTCTTCGAGTACCCCGCCGGCCGGTTCGCCGCCGAGCCGGTGGAGGCGCTCGCCACCCGCTACCACGACCTGCTGCGGCTGCTCGCCGGCGGGCCGGACCGCATCGTCGACGAGGCGGTGCTGGCGAGCGTGCCCGAGCCGGTGGCGGTGCCACTGGCGGCCGCCGCTCCCCCGCCGCTTCCCGTGGAGTACGTGCCGCCCCGCACCGAGGGCGAGGAGCTCGTCGCCGGCGTGGTCGCCGAGGTGCTCGGCCTGGAGAAGGTCGGCACCCACCACGACTTCTTCGCGCTCGGCGGCCACTCGCTGCACGCCATGCGGGTGATCGGCCGGATCAACGCGGCGACCGGGCTGGACGTGCCGGTCCGGCTGCTCTTCACCCACCCGACCGTCGCCGGCCTGACCGAGGCCCTCGAGGAGCTGGCCCGATGACGTCGGCGCTGGCGCGGCGCTGGAAGGCGGCCGCCCCCGCCATCACGCGCGAAGGCGGGCCGCCGCCGCTTTCCTACGCCCAGGAGCGGATGTGGTTCCTGGAGCAGTACTCCCCGGGCACCGCGACGTACCACATGTGGCTGCCGCTGCGGGTGTCCGGCCCGCTCTCCCTGCCCGCCCTGCGGGCCGCGCTCGACGCGCTCGCCGCCCGGCACGACAGCCTGCGGATGCGTTTCCCGTCCACTGTGGATGGCCAGCCGCTGGTCGAGGTGGCCGCGCCCGCGCCGGTCCCGCTCGACGTCCTGCGCGCCGACGGCGAGGCGGAGGCCCGCGCGGTACTCGCCCGGGCGGTGGCCGCGCCGTTCGACCTCGCGGCCGGGCCGCTCTTCCGCGCCGCGCTCGTCCCGCTCGCCCCGGACGACCACGTGCTCTGCCTGACGATGCACCACATCGTCAGCGACGGCTGGTCCACCGAGCTGATCCTGGACGAGCTGGGCGCGCTCTACGACGCCGCGCGCACCGGCGTGCCGGCCGGCCTGGCCGAGCTCTCCATCGGGTACGGCGACTGGGCCCGCTGGCAGCGCGCGCTCGGCTCGACCGAGCGCGACCTGGCGTACTGGCGGGAGCGGCTGGCCGGCGTGCCCGCCCTGGAGCTGCCCACCGATCGGCCCTACCCGCCGGAGCAGACGTCGTCCGGGGCGGTGCACACGTTCCGGCTCGACGCCGCGCTGACCGGGGCGCTCGCCGCCGTCGGCCGGGCCGGCGGCGCGACCCCGTTCATGGTGCTGCTCGCCGGTTTCCAGGCCCTGCTCGGCTGGTACGCGGGTCAGGACGACTTCGCCGTCGGCGTGCCGGTCTCCGGGCGCGGGCAGCCGCAGGCCGAGGGCCTCGTCGGGCTGTTCGTCAACACCGTCGTGTTCCGCGCCGACCTCGACGGCGACCCGTCCTTCGCCGAGCTGCTCGGCCGGGTGCGGGAGGCGGCGATCGACGGGTTCGCGCACCAGGAGCTGCCGTTCGAGCGGCTGGTCAGCGAGCTGAAAGTGACCCGCGACGTGCGGCGGCCGCCGGTCTTCCAGGTCAGCTTCGCGATGCAGAACTACACCAAGGGCCGGGACGGGCGGCTCGGGTCGCTCGCGGTGGCCCCGTTCGACGTGGCGCCGTCGACGACCCGGCACGAGCTGGCGCTGTACCTGCACCACGACGGCGACGACCTGACCGGCACCGTCACCTACAACACCGACCTCTTCGACGCGGCGACGGTGGCGACGCTCTTCGCCCGCTACCGCGCACTGCTGCGCCAGGTCTCCGCCGCGCCGTCGGCACCGCTGTCCACACTGGACCTACTGACCCCCGCCGAGCACGAGCGGCTGGCGTCGCTCTCCGGCGAGCCGGGAGAGGCGCCGCCGCCGGCCCTGCTGACCGACCGGTTCGACGAGTGGGTCGCCCGCACGCCGGACGCGCCCGCCGTGGACACGCTCACCTACCGGCGCCTCGACCGGCTCGCGAACGGCCTCGCGCTACGGCTGCGCGGGTTGGGCGTCGGGCCGGACGCGCGGGTCGGCATCTGCCTGGCCCAGTCGACCGCCTCCGCGGTGGCCGTACTCGGCGTGCTCAAGGCCGGCAGCGCCTACCTGCCCCTCGACCCGGAGCAGCCGCCGGCCCGCCTGGCGTACCTGCTCGCCGACGCGGGCGCCGAGGTGCTGCTCACGTCACCGGACCTGGCCGGCCTGTTCGAGGCCTTCGGCGGCACGGTCCTCACCGACGTGACCGGCGGCGAGTCCGGGCCGCTCCCGCCGGTCGCCCAACCCGACAACCTCGCCTACGTCATCTACACCTCCGGCTCGACCGGCCAGCCCAAGGGCGTCGCCGTCCAACACCGCCAGCTCGTGCGCTACCTCGACGGGGTGCGCGAACGGCTGGACATCGTGGACGGTGCCGCCTACGGGCTGATGCAGTCGCTGTCGTTCGACTTCGCGGTCACGATGTTCTACCTGGCGCTCGCCACCGGCGGCCAGGTGCACCTGATCCCCCGCCGGGCCACCGCGCAGGAGGTGGCCGCACACCTGGCCGTCGCCCGGATCGACTACCTCAAGCTGACCCCGTCGCACCTCGCCGCGCTCGCCGCCGAGGTGCCGGCCCGCGACCTGCTCCCGCGCCGGGCGCTGCTGCTCGGCGGGGAGGCGTCCCGCGCCGACTGGACCCGGGAGCTTGCCGGCCTCTCCCCCGCAGCGGTGGTCAACCACTACGGACCGACCGAGGCGACGGTCGGCGTCACCACGTACGAGGTGCGACCCGACGTCGACCCGGGCTCGGTCACCACGCCGATCGGCCGCCCGCTGCCACACGCCCGCGTGTACGTGCTCGACCGGCTGCTGCGGCCGGTGCCGGAGGGCGCGGTCGGCGAGCTGTTCCTCGGCGGCGACCGGCTGGCCCGCGGCTACCTGGGCCGCCCCGAGCTGACCGCGTCACGGTTCGTGGAGACGGCGGCGTACGGCCGGCTCTACCGCACCGGCGACCTGGCCCGCTGGCTGCCCAGCGGCGACCTGGAGTTTCTCGGCCGGCGCGACCACCAGGTGAAGCTCCGCGGCTACCGGATCGAGCTCGGCGAGATCGAGGCCGCCCTCGCCGCCCTGCCCGAGGTGACCCAGGCCGCCGTCGTGGTGCACGGCGAGCGGCTCGTCGCCTACCTGGAGCGGGCCGGCGCGACCGAGCCGCCGATCAGGGAGCGGCTGGCCGGCACGCTGCCGGAGTACATGCTGCCGGCCCAGGTGGTGTGGCTCGACGCGCTGCCCCGGATGGCGCACGGCAAGGTCGACCGGTCCGCGCTGCCGGCGCCGTCCGCGGCGCCAGGCGCCGCGTTCGTCCCGCCGGACGGACCCGTCGAGGAGGCGATCGCCGAGGTCTGGCGGGATCTGCTCGGCGTCGAACGGGTCGGCGCGCACGACGACTTCTTCGCGCTCGGCGGGCACTCGCTGCTCGCCATCCAGGTGGTGAGCCGGCTGCGCGGGCGGCTGCCGGCCCCGGTCACCGCGATGGACCTGTTCAAGCACCCGACCGTGCGCGGGCTGGCCCGCCTCGGCTCGCGATCGGGCCCCCGCCCGCTGCTGCACGAGCTGACCCGCGGCTCAGCGGCCGCGACCCGGTCGCTGGTCTGCGTGCCGTACGGCGGCGCCAGCGCGGTGGTGTACCAGCCACTCGCCGACGCGCTGCCGGACGGCGTGCGGCTCTGGTCGGTCGCCGTGCCCGGCCACGACCTCGGCGTCGCGGAGGAGGCGCAGCCGCTCGACGAGGTGGCCGCGCGGGTGACCGAGGAGGTGCTGAGCCGGGTCGGCGGCCCACTCGTCCTCTATGGACACTGCGGCCCCGGCGCCGCGCTGACCGTCGAGGTGGCCCGCCGGCTGGAGGCGGCCGGCCGCACCCTCGACGCGGTCTTCCTCGGCGGCGTCTTCCCGTTCGCGCGCCCCAAGGTGGCCTCGCTCTTCCGCTTCGAACGGCTCCGCTCCGACACCGTCTACGCGAACTGGCTCCAGTCGATGGGCGCCGACGTCGGCGCGCTCGAACCGGACCAGCGCCGGCACCTGATCCGGGCCATGCGCCGCGACGCCGAGGAGGCGGAGGCGTACTTCACCCGCCTGCTCGCCTCCAGCGTCGCCCCCCTCGACGCCCCGATCGTCTCCGTCGTGGGTGAGAAGGACCCGGGCACCGACTACTACCAGGAGCGCTTCCGGGAGTGGGGCTTCCTCTCCCCGCGCACCGGCCTCGTCGTGCTGGACGAGGCGGGGCACTACTTCCTGAAGTACCGGGCGGCCGAGCTGGCCGGCATCGTGACCGGCGAGGTGCCGGTAGCGGCCTCGGACGTGCCGGCTGTCGCGGGACCGCGGCCGAGCATGGGCCGCTTCCTCGCCGTCGCCGCCGGCCAGCTCGTGTCCATGACCGGCACCGCACTGACCGAGTTCGCGCTGCCCATCTGGGCCTACCTGGAGACCCAGTCACTGCTGCGCTTCGCGCTGTTCGCCGTGGCGGGCGTACTGCCCGGCATCCTCGTGGCACCGGTCGCGGGCGCGCTGGTCGACCGCGGCGACCGCCGCCGCGCGCTGATCGGCGCGAGCGTCCTGGCCGGACTGATCCAGGCCGCCCTCGCGGTGCTGCTCGCCACGGGCGCGCTCGGCTCGGCCGTCCTCTATGGACTGCTGGCCGCGCTGTCGGTGGCGCTCACCTTGCAGCGCCTCGCGTACACGTCCGCCGTGCCCCAGCTCGTGCCCAAACACTACTTAGGACACGCGAACGGGGTGGTGCAGCTGGCGACCGGGGCGGCGCAGTTCCTGGTGCCGCTCGTCGCGGTGGCGCTGCTGCACTCGCTCGGCATGCTCGGCATCCTGCTGCTCGACGTGGCCAGCTACGCCGCCTGCGTGGCCGTACTGCTGGCGATCCGCTTCCCGCGCACGATGGCGTGGCGCCGCCGGGAGACCGTGCTCGCCGAGATCCGCGGCGGCTACCACTACTTCTTCCGCCGCCCCGGCCTGCGCGCGATGCTGCTCTTCTTCGTCGGCCTCAACGCACCCCTCGCCGCGGTACTCGTGCTTGTCTCCCCACTCGTGCTGGCCGTCGGCTCACTGGCCGACGCCGGCCGCGTGGCGATGGTGTCGGCGGCCGGCGCGATCGCCGGCGGCCTGGTGATGGCGCTGTGGGGCGGCCCCAAACGCCACCGGATGCGCGGCCTGCTGTGGGCGGCGGCCGGCATAGCCGCGGCCGCCGCGGTGACCGGCCTGCGCCCGTCGGTAGCGCTGATCGCCGCCGGCACGTTCTGCCTTTCGTTCGCGCTGGTGCTGGTCAACGGCGCCTGGATCACGATCATCCACACCAAGGTGCCGCAGCGCTTCCACGCCCGCGTGATCGCCCTCAACCAGATGGTCGCGCTCTCGGTGCTCTCCCTCGGCTACCTGCTGGCACCCCTCGCCAGCGCCGCGCTGCAACCCCTCGTCGCCCCGGACGGCCTCCTCGCCGGCTCGGTCGGCGCGCTGATCGGCACCGGCGCCGGCCGCGGCACCGGCCTGCTCTACCTGCTCTGCGCGGTCGCGATGGCCACACTCGTCGCGGTGTCGCTGCGCACGCCGGTGCTGGCCCACTTCGACCGCGACGTCCCCGACGCCGAACCCGACGACCTCGTCGGCCTGGCCGCCCTCTCCAACCGCACAACGCCCCACTAGATCTTTCGGTGTCGAGGACGGCCAACGGCGGACGGGTGAGGCCGCGGGAGCAGCGGTCTGGACCACGACGGACATCGCGGTAGCTCAATCTCTCTCCAAATGAGGGATTCGATGGTCGAAGCCACCCCGGCTCCGAATCTGGCGGCGCCTCTAGGGTGAGGGCTGACGAGGGGGCGACCGATGATCGTGGTGTCGAAGGACGGGACGCGGATCGCGTACGAGCGGGCGGGGAGCGGCCCGGCGGTGATCCTGGTGGGTGGGGCGCTCGACGACGGTGCGGAGAACGCGCCGCTGGTGCCGGCGCTGGCGGGGCGCTTCACCGTCTACAACTACGCGCGCCGCGGCCGGGGTGGGAGTGGCGACACGCCGCCGTACGCGGTCGGGCGGGAGGTCGAGGACCTCGGGGCGCTGATCGCCGTGGCTGGCGAGCCGGTCCGCCTCTACGGTGTGTCGTCGGGCGGCATGTTCGCGCTGGAGGCGGCCGCGGCCGGGTTGCCGGTCGCGAAGCTCGCGCTCTACGAGGTGCCCTACGACCCGTCGCCGGGCGCGGCGGCGCGCTACGACGAGTACCGCGCGCGGCTGGCGGAGGCGCTTGGCGGTGGGCGGCGGGACGAGGCGTTGGCGTTGTTCATGCGGCTGGCCGGCTCGTCGGACGCGGACGTCGAGGGTGCGCGGCGTTCGCCTTACTGGTCCGGCCTCGAGGCGCTCGCGCCGACGCTCGCGTACGACGCCGCCCTCTACGGGCCGCCGCCGGCCGCGCGGTTGGCGGCGGTCACCCAGCCCACGCTCGTCGCGACTGGGGGCGGCGACGAGTTCTTCGGGTACGCGGCCGACGCGGTCGCCGCGCTGCTGCCGAACGGGGTGCGGGCGACGTTCGCCGGGCAGGGGCACGTCGCGGATCCGGCCGCCGTCGCGCCGGCGCTGGTGGAGTTCTTCGGCGATTGACAGGGCGTTGGTGAGCGGCGCCGACGTCGCCGTGACGAACCTGAGCTGGAACGGTGCGCTCGCGGCCAACGCGACCACGACGTTCGGCCTGACCGGCGGCTCGAGCGGGACGCCGGTGACGCCCACACCCATCTGCCGCGTCACGTAGGCGCGCCCGAGCGCGTCACGTGGGCGCGCCCGAGTGACCGCTCGGCGAGTTGTCGATCTAGAAAGCGCGATACTTCGATTTATCCGTAGTATGGTCCGGCTATGTCCGAAAGGCGGGACGCCGCACCCCGCTCTGCCGACCCGCCCGTGTCCATAGTGGAAGACGGGCGGCCCGGCGAGCCCACCGTCGTGTACGACGACGAGGAGCGACCCGCGCGGCGGCTCACCGGGCCGGTCGAGCGCGGCGTGGCCGTCGTGGCGTTCGCGGTGGCGGTGCTCGTGCTGTGGCAGGTCTTCCGGCCGCTCGCCCAAGGCAGCCAGTTCTACCTGATCATCTTCCTGGCCGGGGTGCTGCCGCTCGTCTTCCTCAGCTACCGCAGCGGCATCCCGCTCCCGGCGCGGCTCCGCCGGGCGAAAGACGCGGACCGCGCGGGAGACCTCCCCACGCCCGTCGACTGGGCGCTCGCCGCCGTCACGCTCGCCGTCTGCCTGTACCCCGTCCTGCCCTTCGCCAGCGGCGGATACGACGCGTTCCTGGACCGCCAGGCGCTGCTGGACCCCGCGGACATCGCGATGGGCGGGGTCCTGCTGCTGCTCGTCGTCGAGGCCTGCCGCCGCACCACGGGTTGGGTGCTGCCGGCCGTCTGCCTCGCCTTCCTCGCGTACGGCTACTACGGCGGCCTCCTCCCGCAGACCTGGACGATCGCGCACGCCGGCCTCGACTTCAGCCAGATCGTCGACGCGCTCTACAACTCCGGCAGCGGCTTCTACGGCACCCCGCTCGACGTGGCCGCCTCGTACGTGGTGCTGTTCACGATCTACGGCGCGGTGCTCGACCTCTCCGGCGCCGGTCGGTTCTTCGTCGACCTCTCGGTCGCGGCGTTCCGCCGCTCCCGCAGCGCCGCCGGGCGCACGGCGGTCGCGTCCGGCTTCCTCCTCGGCACGGTCTCCGGATCGGGTACCGCCACCGCCGTCAGCGTCGGCGCGGTCACCTGGCCGATCCTGCGGCGCGCGGGGTACCCGGCCGAGCAGGCGGGCGGCATGCTCGCGGCGGCCGGGGTCGGTGCGATCCTCTCCCCGCCCACGCTCGGCGCGGCCGCGTTCATCGTCGCCGAGTACCTGGAGGTCTCGTACCTCACCGTGCTCGGCTGGGCGATGATCCCGACCGTCCTGTACTACCTCGGCATCCTGCTCGCGGTCGAGATCGACGCACGCCGCTTCCGGGTCCGGCCGGTGGACGTGGCGGTCGACTCGCCGTGGCGGCTGCTCGCCCGCTTCGGATACCACTTCTCCTCGCTCGCCGCGATCGTCGTGCTGCTCGCGGTCGGCGTCAGCGCGACGAAGGCCGTCGTGTACGCCACCGTGCTCGCCTTCGCGCTGTCCTTCTTGGACCGGCGCGGCCGGCTCACCCCGCGCCGCCTATTCGAGGCGCTGTCGGCCGGCGTGCGCGGGGTACTGCCGGTCGCGGCCGTCTGCGCGGCGGCGGGCGTCATCACCGCGGTCACCACGAAGACCGGCCTCGGCGCGCAGCTCGCCTCCCTCCTGGTACGCACCGCCGAGTCGCTGGCCGACAACCGCACCGCCGTGCTCGCGCTGACGGTGGTGTTCGCGGCGGTCGCGCTCTCGCTGCTCGGGCTGGCGGTGCCGGTGACCGCGTCGTTCATCATCGGCTGGGTCATCATCGGCCCGGCGCTGCTCACGCTCGGCGTGCCCGGTCCGGCCGCGGCGATGTTCGTCTTCTACTACTCGGTGCTCTCGGAGGTCACCCCGCCGACGGCGCTGGCCGCGGTCGGCGCCTCCGCGGTCACCGGCGGCCGTCTGGTGCCGACGATGTGGCAGGCGCTCAAGTACGCGCTGCCCGCGTTCCTGGTGCCGATCACGTTCGTGCTCACCGGACCCGGCGAGTACCTGCTCGGCCGCGGCCCGGTCTGGGGCGTGGTCTGGACGACCGCCGTGGCCTGCCTCGCCGTCGCCGCGCTCGCGATCGCCACCGGCGGCTGGGTGCTCGGCCTCGGCCCCGCCGCCGTGCCCGAGCGGACCGTCACCGCGGTGGCCGGTCTGCTGTTGCTCTACCTGCACCCGGTCACCATCACGGCCGGTTGCGCACTGCTGGCGGCGGCGCTCGTCGCGGTACGACTGCGCCGCCCACCCCTGGGGAAGGAGTCGACATGAGAGCTGTACTCGCTTTGGTCCTGGTGGCCGCCGGCCTGACGGCGTGCGGCGGGCGGCAGGACGCCGCCGGCACCGACACGGGCGGCGACGTCACCTGCGAGGTGGCCGGCGACGTGCGGGTCGGCATCGCGACCGGCAACGCCACCGGCGTCTACTTCGCGCTCGGCAACGCCTACGCCGAGCAGATCGCCGCGGCCACCGGCGGCAAGGTACAGGCGACCGCCGCCGAGACCGGCGCCTCGGTGCAGAACATCCAGCAGCTGGTGGCCGGCACGTACCAGGTGGCGTTCTCGCTCGCGGACAGCGCGGCCGACGCGGTGCGGGGCACGGGCAGCTTCGACGCGCCCCAGCCGGTGCAGGCGCTGTCCCGCATCTACACCAACTACACGCAGGTCATCGCCCGCACCGACGCCGGCATCACGACGGTCGAGCAGATGAAGGGCAAGCGCGTCTCGACCGGCTCGCCCAAGTCGGGCACCGAGGTGATCGCCAACCGCCTGCTCACCGCCGCCGGCCTCGACCCCGCCAAGGACGTCTCGGCCCAACGCCTCGACCTCACCAAGACCGTCGACGGCATGAAGGACGGCTCGATCGACGCGATGTTCTGGTCGGGCGGCCTGCCCACGCCGGGCGTCACCGACCTGTTCACGACGGCCAAGGGCGAGGTGCGGTTCATCGACATCACGCCGCTGCTGCCGAAGATGAAGGAGGTCAACCCGGTCTACGAGGAGAGCGCGATCCCGGCCGCCACGTACGGCCTGCCCGCGGACGCCAAGACCATCGTCGTGCCCAACCTGCTGCTCGTGAAGCAGGACACCGACGCGAACGTGGTCTGCGCCCTGACCAAGGCGCTCTTCGACCGCAAGCCCCAGCTCGAACAGGCCAACGCCGCCGCCAAGGAGATCAGCCTCGACAAGGCCCGCAAGACCGACCCCGTCACCCTCCACAGGGGAGCGGTCAAGGCCCTGGACGACCTGGGCGCCCCGACCTGACGGTAAATCTGGCGCGGTGGGCCGAGCTCGACTACATCGAGGTCGCCTAACGCGGTGGCCGCGAACGTCGGCCGGCTTCGCCGGCCCGGGTGAGCGGCGGCCGAAGGCCGCCGCTCACCCGATGAAGGTTCGTGGCCACCGCACTGGGGCGCGGGAGCAGCAGCGGGGTGGCCAGGATCAGCAGCCCCGCGACCGCGATGGCCGTGCGTGGGCTGGTGGCGCCGGCGAGCAGGCCGCCGAGCGCGCTGAGGACCGCGATGGCCGCACCGCTGCCGACCGTCCAGGCCGACAGGGCGCGGGCGACGCGGTCGCCGGGCGTCTGTTCGAGCCGGTAGGTGGCGAGCACGGGGTTGTACAGGCTCATGCTGACGATGATCGCGAGCTCGACGGCCATCACCGTCGCGAGGCCGGCGACGCCGGGCTGGACGAAGGCGAGGCCGATCAGCCAGACCGCGCGCAGCGTGCCGACGGTCCGGATGACCCGGTGCTGGCCGTACCGCGCCACGACCCGGCGGGCCAGCCGCGAGCCGACGAGCCCACCGACGCAGGGTGCGGCGAAGGCGAGCCCGTACTGCCACGGCGGAAAGCCGAGCTCGCGGAGCAGGAGCACGGCCAGGAGCGGCTCGGTGGCCATGATCAACCCACTGACGAGCAGCTGGTTGAGGTAGAGCGCCCGCAGGTCGGGATGGCCCAGGATGTGGCGCCAGCCGTCGAGCAGCTCGCCGGCGCGGACCCGGCCCCCGCCGGCGCGCCGCGGGCGCTCTTCCCGGTCTCGGATGGCGGCGATCCCGAGCGCGGACAGCAGGTAGCTGAACGCGTCCACCAGCACCGTGACGACCGGCCCGAACAAGCCGATCGCCGCCCCGCCCAGCGGCGGCCCGACCGCGATGGAGCTCCACGTCGTCGACTCGAGCCGCGCGTTGGCCACGAGCAGGTCCTCCGGCCGCACGATCGCCTTGAGGTACGCGCCGCCGGCCGCGACGCGGGCGATCCGGGCCGCGGCGACCACCGCCGAGACGGCGAGGAGCTGGACGAAGGTGAGCCGGCCGAAGGCGTACGCGACCGGGATCGTCACCATGACCGCGAACCGGGCCAGGTCCATCGCGACCATCACCGGGCGCTTGCGGCGAAACTCCACCCACGGCCCGAGCGGCAACGCGATCAGCGCGCCCACCGCCGGCCCCACCGCGGACAGCGCGGACACCTGGGCGGGGCTGGCGTGCACCACCAGCACGGCGATCAGCGGGAGCGCGCCGAAGCCCAACCCGGAGCCGTAGGCGCTGACCGCGTACGAGGCCCAGAGCCATCCGAACCGCCGTCCGAGGGATCGCCTGCCAAACACGGGCGGATCAAAGCAAGCCCCGGGAACGCGGATCAAACAACGGAACCGGCGGCGAGCCACAACCAGCCGTTGTACGGGTACCTTGTGGCGCGTGGATCTCGACGCCGTGCGCACCTTCGTCGCCGCCGCGGACGCCGGCCAGTTCCAGGAGGCCGCCGCCACCCTGTCGGTCACCCAGCAGGCCGTCTCCAAACGCATCGCCGCGCTGGAACGAGACCTCGATGTGCGCCTGTTCACCCGCACGGCCCGCGGCGCCCAGCTCACCGTCGACGGCCAGGCGTTCCTGCCGCACGCCCGCGAGCTGCTCCGGGTGGCGGCCCGGGCCGACGCGTCCGTGCGTCCCGGCCGGCGCGCGCTACGCGTCGACGTGCACAGCCGGCGGATCGCGCCAGCCGTGCTCCTGCAAGACTTCCACCGCGCGCACCCCGAGATCGCGCTGGACGTCGTGACCCTGAGCGGCGACGTCGACACCGCGACCGCCGCCGTCGAGGCCGGCACCGTCGACGCCACGTTCCACGCGGTCCGGGCCTCCACGCGCCGCCCGCCGGGCCCGATCGAGACCGCCCGCGTGATCGACGAGAGGCACCAGCTGCTCGTCGGCCCCCGCCACGCGTTCGCCGCCGCCCGCGCCGTCACGCCCGCGCAGCTGGCCGCGCACCGGATCTGGATGCCCGGCATGGACGCCGGCACCGAGTGGGCCGACTACTACGACGAGCTGGCCGCCGCGTTCGGCCTCACGATCGACGTGGTGGGGCCGGCATTCGGAAACGAGGCCCTGATGGCCGAGATCGCCGACTCCGCGGAGCTGGCCACCCTCGTCGGCGAACGCTCGCGCTACCTGTGGCCGGACAGCTACGACCTGCGCCGCGTACCGGTGCGCGACCCGGCGCCGATCTACCCGATGTCACTGATCTGGCGCGCCGACAACCCGCATCCCGGGCTCGCCGCGCTGCGCGCTTACCTCACCGCCCGGCGAGCGCCCGCACCCGACACCGAGATCTGGCTGCCCAGCTGGAGCCCCGGCTCCTTCAAGCAAATTTCCCGGGTCCGCGTCAGCCGCTGACCGTCGCTCCCGCCGGAGAACGCGGAGGTCGGCGGCTCGCAGCGCTCGCCGATATCTCCGACCTCCGCTGCCAGCTCCGCGCGCGTCGCGGTTACTTCGGCGCCTCCGGCGGGGCCTCGGGCTCCGGCCGTGGCCGTCCCCGGCTTGTTTCACGATGTTGGGTGAATGGATGCGGTGGGAACCGGGCTTCGCACTCCTGCTGCGGCTGGGGGGGTTGGCCCGCCTTCCCACTGGTTGGGGAGGTGGCTCAGCATGTGGGCGGCGTGACCGCGACCAACCGCGCAGGGTGAGGCCGCGGGAGCAACGGTCTGGACCACGACGAACGTCGCGGTAGCCCAAATCTCCGTCCTAACAGGAATCCAGAGCCAGGCCACCCCGACTCCGAAAGCTCCCTAGAAGCCGGATACCGGGTTCTCCCGGTTCATCTCGCTCATCGCGGTGTCCGTCCACTCGCCATAGTCCTCACTGGAGTGGAGGATGCGCCGGGTCCAGCGGCCGCCGTGGAGCAGGCCGGCGCCTCGGGCCTCGGGCATGATGGCGAGCAGCGCGGCGTCGCCGTAGAGCGCGACGATCGCACCCACCCGCCGCGGTGACCACTCCGCCACGTCGGCCGCGCCTGACTCGAGGGCGGCGACGTCGGCCGCGTACTCGTCGCGGAGCCGGCGTAGCGCACGCGCGCCGGCGACGGTGCGGCGGGGCAGAAACCAGATCGCGGCGGCGGCGCAGGCCACGACGGCGAAGACGCCACCGGCGGGCGGCACGGCGCCGAGCGACACCAGCCGGGCCACGACGACGCCCGGTACGACGGCGAGCGCGAACGGCACGACGAGGCGTTTCCAGGCGGGGCGCAGCAGTCCGCGCCGCTCGAGTGCGCGGCGGGTGTCGCGCAGCACGGCGCGGACGCGGGGCTTTTCGCCCACCTCGCGCGCGCCGCTCCAGCCGAGCAGCCCGGCGAACAGCGCCTTCTCCAGCGGCTCACCATCGCGCGGGGAGCTCCCGACGCGTTCGACGCGGCCGCGGCGGTTGGTGTTGAGCAGGCCGCGCCGCAGCAACATGACGAGGCCGGCGCGGATCGTCGCCCAGCGGCCGCCGACCAGGCAGGCGATCTCCGTCACCAGCATGTCCTCACGCCCCATGTCGACAGTGTGGACCATGGGCGCTCGCGGCCGGATTGCGGAAAAGCGCGATTTACGCATTGATGTCGATCAAGTACTATAAGCGTCAATGTCTCGGTGTCGTGCCCTTCTGGGCGTTCTCGTGACCGTATCGCTGGCCGCCGGCTGTGGCGGCGACGACCCGGGTGACGGCGGCGGCGCCGGCCTGGAGCGGCCGACCATCAAGGTGGCGGTGCTCTCCCTCCCCATGAACGCGCCGTATTACATCGCGGTGAAGGAAAAGCTCTTCGAGGCCGAGGGGCTGAAGGTCGAGACCCAGCCCGTCCAGCAGAGCACGCAGGCCTACCCCGCGCTCAAGAACGGCACGATCGACGTCGTCTTCGCCAACAACTCCTCGATGCTGCTCGGCCACGACAAGGGCGACCTGAGGATCAACCTGATCGTCGAGGGCACCCGGCTCACGCCCGGCTTCATGGGCGTGCTGGTGATGCCCGGCTCGCCGATCCAGACGGCCAAGGATCTCGAAGGCAAGAGCGTCACCGTGCACGTGCTCAACAACATCCAGGCCATCACGCTCAACGCGATCGTGAAGGCCGGCGGCGCCGACCCCTCGAAGATCGACTATCGGCAGGTGGTCTTCCCGCAGATGGCGGCCGTGATGCAGAAGGGTGACGTGGACGCGATCCACGTGACCGAGCCGTTCCTCACCGACGCCAAGCAAAAGCTCGGCGCCCGCGTCGTCGTCGACGGCGGCGGCACCCCGGTCACCGACCTGCCGCTCGACGGATACTTCGCGCTCGACGGGTGGGCCGAGCAAAACCCGAAGACCGCCGCGGCGTTCCAGCGGGCGATGCGCAAGGCCCAGCAGATGGCCGCCGACCGCAAGGTGGTCGAGGCGATCCTGCCCACCTTCGTGCGCAACGTCTCGACGGAGGTGGCCAGCACGATGACCATGCCGGCCTTCCCCGTCGCGAACGACGCCGCGCACGTCCAGAAGCTCATCGACCTCATGCGCGAGCAGGGCCAGCTCACAAACCCGTTAGACGCGAAGTCCATCGTGTACGAAGCGGGTTGACGTGCCGCTCCGCCGGCTCGCCCGCGGCGCCGTAGGGGTCGGCCTCGTCGTCGGCGTCAGCGAGGCGCTGGGCCGGGCCGGCATCGTGCACGAAGACTTCCTGCCGCCCGCCTCGACGATCCTGGCCCGCGCCGCCGCGCTCGCCGCCGACACCGGCTTCCTGACCGACGTGCGCGCCACGCTCACCGCCTGGGCGCTGGGGCTGCTCATCGCGGTCGGCGTCGCGGTGCCGCTCGGCCTGGTGCTGGGCAACATCCCGCTGGTCGGCAACGCGGTCACCACGATCGTCGAGTTCCTCCGGCCGATCCCGTCGGTGGCGCTCGTCCCGCTGGTGGCGATGCTCCTCGGCAGCGGGCTGGAGATGAAGCTGACCGTCATCGTGTACGCCTCGGTGTGGCCGGTGCTGTTCAACACCGTGTACGGCCTGCGCGAGGTCGACCCGGTCGCGAAGGACACGTTGCGCGCGTTCGGTTTCGGCCGGCTCGCCGTGCTGTGGCACGTGGCGGTCCCGGCGACGGCGCCGTTCATCGCGACGGGTGTGCGCCTGGCCGCCGCGGTCGCGCTGATCCTCGCGGTGACGGCGGAGATGTTCGGCGGCTTCGGCGACGGCATCGGCATCTTCATCGCCGAGGCGGCCAACTACCCCGGCGGCACCACCGACACGCTCGCCGCCACCGTGTGGGCGGGCGTGCTCGGGCTGCTCATCAACACCGCGCTGGTACGGGGCGAGCGGCGCGCGTTCCACTGGGCCCGGCCGCGATGAGGGCCCTGCTGTCCCGCTGGGGCGTGTTCGTCGCCGGTGTGGCGGTGTGGCAGGTCGCGACCGCGGCGGCCGCCGACCCGTTCTTCCCCACACCCCAAGTCATCGCCGGGCGGATGTACGACCTGTGGTTCTCCGGGCCCGCCACGCGCCTGTTCCTGACCGACGGGGCGGTCGGCAACATCCTGCCGAGCCTGGCCCGGCTGAGCGCCGGCTTCGCCATCGGCGTGCTGGCCGGGGTCGCGCTGGGCCTCGCGGTCGGCCGCTCCGCCTGGACCTACGACCTGCTCGACCCGGTGCTCCAGTTCTTCCGGGCGATCCCGCCACCGACGCTCGTACCGGTCTTCATCGTGCTCTTCTCGCTCGGCCCGCAGATGCAGATCGCGTCGATCGCGTTCAGCGTGCTGTGGCCGGTGCTGCTCAACGCCGCCGACGGCGCCCGCACCGTCGAGCCGGTGCAGCTGGACACCGCGGCCGTCTTCCGGCTGACCACTGTGGAGCGGCTCCGGCTGGTCATCGTGCCGTCCGCGCTGCCGAAGATCTTCGCCGGGCTGCGGCTGTCGCTGTCCCTCTCGCTGATCCTGATGGTCTTCTCCGAGCTCCAGCCGGGTGCCGCCGACGGGATCGGCTTCCAACTCGTCGAGGCGACCACGCGCTTCGACTACGAGACGGTGTGGGCGGCGATCGTGCTGCTCGGCGTGCTGGGCTACGTCCTCAACATGGGTTTGCTGGCAATCGAGAGGCGGGTGCTGTCATGGCAACGGCCGGCCTGAGCGTGCGCGAGGCCTTCTTCGACGTGTGCCGGCGGGCGGGGATGACGACCTGGTTCGGCAACCCGGGCTCGACCGAGCTGCGCATGTTTCGCGACTGGCCGGGCGACTTCGCGTACGTGCTGGCCCTCCAGGAGGCCTCCGCCGTGGGGATCGCCGCCGGCCACGCCATCGCCACCGGGCGGCCGTCGCTGGTCACGCTGCACTCGGCCGGCGGGGTCGGGCACGCGCTCGGCGCCGTCTTCGACGCGTACCGCGACCGGGTGCCGCTCGTGGTCGTCGCCGGCCAGCAGTCCCGGTCGATGCTCGCCGCGCGGCCGTTCCTGTCCGCCGACGAGCCGGCCACGTTCCCCCGCCCGTACGTGAAGTGGGCCCGCCAGCCCGAGCTGCCCGCGGCCGTGCCCGCGTTTCTGGCCGAGGCGATCCGGGTCGCGGCGACGCCGCCGTGCGGGCCGGTGTTCCTGTCCGTCCCCGACGACGACTGGGACGCGGCCGCCGAGCCGGTGCCCGAGCGCACCGTCCACACCGGATTCGCCGCCGACCCGGCCGCGCTGCGCGAGGTGGCGAGCGCACTCGACGCGGCCACCGCGCCCGCGATCGTCGCCGGCCCGGGCGTCGACGAGGACCGCGCGTGGGCCGAGCTGACCGCGCTCGCCGAGCGGCTGCGGGCGGCGGTGTGGGGCGCGCCGATGACCAGCCGCGCCGCCTTCCCCGAAGACCACCCGCTCTTCCAGGGCCACCTGCCGCCGGTGCGGGCCGGCATCGCGAAGCTGCTCGCCGGCAACGACGTCGTGCTGGTCGTCGGTGCGCCGGTCTTCACGTACCACGTGGACAGTGCCGGGCCGCCGCTCGCGGAGGGCACCCGCCTCTTCCACCTCGACTGCGACCCGGCCACCGCGGCGTGGGCGGTGGCGGGCACGAGCGTGCTGACCACGGTGCGCGCGGGCACCGCCGCACTGCTCGCGCTGGTGGGTGAGCGGGACCGCCCCGCCCCGCCGCCGCGCGTACCCCCGCGACCACCCCCGCCGGGCGACCCGCTCGACGCGGCCGCGGTGCTCGCCGCGCTGCGCACGGCCATCCCGCCCGGCGCGGTCGTCGTCGAGGAGGCGCCGTCCCACCGCGACGCGCTGCACGACCACCTGCCGATGACGAGGCCGCGCGGCTACACCACCACGGGCGGCGGCGCGCTCGGCTGGGGCCTGCCGGTCGCGGTCGGCCGGGCACTCGCCGGCGAACGCGTGGTCTGCGTGGTCGGCGACGGCTCCGCCCTCTACTGCGTCCAGTCACTGTGGACGGCCGCGCGGCACTGCGTGCCGCTCACCGTGGTGGTGCTCGACAACGCCCGCTACGAGTCGGTCGCCGGGCTGGGCCGCCGCCTCGGCATCCCGGCGATCCCCGGCACCGACCTGCCCGGGCTCGACCTGACCGCGCTCGCCACCGGCTTCGGCGTCGCGTCGGGCCGAGTGTCCACCGCGGACGGTCTGGCGCCGGCGCTGGAGCGCGCCCTCTCCCACGCGGGCCCGTACCTGCTCGACGTGCACGTGCGGGCGACCGACACCGCCATCTACTGAACCGTCTCCGCCCGCTCCCGCACCAGCCGCCCCACCTCGGCACGCAGGTGCACGAACGCGGGCAGCTCCCGGGTGGCGATCTGCTCGCGCGGCCCGGGCAGGTCGACCGGCAGGTCCGCCCGCACGGCGCCCGGCGCGCCGCTGAGCACCACGACCCGGTCCCCCACGTACACGCTCTCGTCGATGTCGTGCGTGACCAGCAGGATCGTCATGCCGGGGCTCGCGCCGCGGACCCGCAGCAGCAGATCTTCGAGGTCTTCGCGCGCCTGTGCGTCGACCGACCCGAACGGCTCGTCCATCAGCAGCAGCCGCGGCCCGTAGGCCAGCGCGCGGGCGATCGCCACCCGCTGCTGCATGCCGCCGGAGAGCTGCATCGGATGCCGGCGGGCGGCGTCGCCGAGCCCCACCTGGGCCAGCGCCTCCTGCGCCGCCGCCCGCCTTGCCCGCCGGTCGAGACCGCGGCGCCGCAGCGGCAGCGCCACATTGTCGCGGATGGACAGCCACGGGTAGAGCGAGCGCCCGTAGTCCTGGAACACGAACGCCAGGTCGTCCGGCACACCCTCCACCGGCCGCCCGTCGAGCACGATCCGCCCCTCGGTGGGCCGCACGAGGCCGGCGACGCACCGCAGCAGCGTCGACTTGCCGCACCCCGAGGGACCCACGATGCTGACCAGCTCGCCCGCCGCCACCTGGAGCCGCACACCCCGGATCGCGACAAGCCCGTCGGCGTACGCGTGCGTGACGTCCTCAATATCGAGCACGGTCCCTACTCTAGGCACTCCCGCCCGCCCTGCCGTTTACACGTCTGGGCGGGTATACGGGAGCCCTCCTCGGAATTCACACCCAAGAGGGCTGCCCTCTTGGGGCGGGCCTGGGCGGTGGTCGGAGCGCGGAGCCGGCAGTGGAGGCCGGGGCTACTTGGGGCGGGTGGACAGGTCGGTGGTGGCGGTGGCGCCGGCCTCGGTGGTCCTGCGGAGGAAGTCGGCGAGGAGCTGGAGCTGGGCCTCGTCGTAGTCGGCGCAGAGGTCGTCCATCGCGCCGTTCATGCCGGCGTAGAGCTGGAACACCTCGCGGCCGCGGTCGGGCAGCGCGCGCACCGTGACCGCGCGGCGGTCGGCCGGGTCGCGTTCGCGGACGACCCAGCCGGCGCGTTCGAGGCGGTCGAGGATGCCGGTCATCGTCGCGGGGTGGAGGCCGGCGGCGCGGGCGAGCGCGGTCGGGCTGAGGGGGCCGTGGCGGCTGACCAGGTCGAGGCAGTCGAGGTCGACGTCCTTGAGGTCGAGGTGGATGCCGACCTGGCGGTTGAGCATCGAGAGCTGGTTGCGCAGGTCGCGGAGCGAGTCCTTGATCTCGTTGGTGAGCTGCCGGCGAGCACGCTGGTTTCCAGATGTTACGGGAGTCATATTGTCTCGGCCCCAAACTCAAATACTATGGTTCTCGTATCATACGGCAGCGAGAGGACAGGACCATGAAGCTCACCGTCGTGGCCGCCACCGGCGGCATCGGAAGGCATCTGGTGGAGCAGGCGGTCGCCGCCGGGCACGAGGTCACCGCGGTGGCCCGCCGCCCGCGGGACCTGCCGGAGGGGGTGCGCGTGGTCGCCGTCGACCTCGCCTCCCCCGACATGGCGGCGCTGCGGGCGGCCGTGGGTGGCGCCGACGCCGTGCTGTCCGGGCTGGGCCCCCGCGACCCGCGCGCGGACGCCGGCGTCACCTCGCGCGGCACCCGGGCCATCGTCGCGGCGATGCAGGCCGAGCACGTGCGGCGGGTCGTCGTGGTCAGCGCCGCGCCGGTCGGGCCGGTGCCCGTGCCGGGCGAGCCCCGGCCGCCCAAGCACGACCCCGGCGACGGGTTCTTCATGCGGCACCTGTTCAGTCGCATCGCCCGCGCGCTGTACGGCGCGCACTACGCGGACCTCGCGCTCGCCGAGCAGGCCCTGCGCGAGAGCGGTCTGGAGTGGACGGTCTCCCGCCCGCCGAAGCTCACCGACAAGCCGCTCACCGGCCGCTACCGGGTCGCGCTCAACCGCAACATCCGGGGTGGCTTCTCGGTGCCGCGCGCCGACGTCGCCCACCACATGCTCCGCATGGTCGACCAGCCGGAGACGGTCAAGCAGGTCGTGGGCATCGCCACCTGACCAGCCATTGAGCTCAACCGCTGGATCCAGACCGAAGGCCTGCTGATGATCGCCGCGCGTACGGTCCGCCACTGACGCGGACGCGGACAATCTGCCTCGAGGACGCCACGACGGGCGGCGACCCTACCCCGAAAGGTCTCTAGGACTAGGGTTACCTCGGCCGCGGCAATGGGCGGCCGGCCGCGGGTCCGGGGCGGCACGCTGTGGGGCATGTCACTCACGCTTGACGATCTGGTCGCCGCGCTCGACGCGCTGCGGCCGCGCATGGACGAGGTCAGCCTCGCGATCCACGCGCGCCCCGAGCTGAAGTTCGCCGAGTTCCACGCCCACGAGCTGCTCACCGCCTGGCTGGGCGAGGAGGGGTTCGCGGTGCGCGCGCCGGTTGGCGGGCTGGCGACCGCTTTCGTGGCCGTACACGAAGGACGGTCGCCGGGCCCGTACGTCGCGGTGCTCGCCGAGTACGACGCGCTGCCCGGGGTGGGGCACGGCTGCGGGCACAACCTCATCGCCGCCGGGGGCGCGGCCGCCGTGATCGCCGTGGCCCGCGCGCTCCCCGACCACCCGGGCACGGTGGCCGTCATCGGTACCCCCGGTGAGGAGATGGGCGGCGCCGGCAAGATCCGGTTGGCCGACGCGGGGATCTTCGACGGGGTGGACGCCGCGGTGATGGTGCACCCGGGCGACCGCTCGTTGACCGCCCGGCCGGGGCTGGCCGCCGCCCACCTGCGGGTCGACTTCACCGGGGTGAGCGCGCACGCCGCCGTGTCACCCTGGCTGGGCCGCAGCGCGCTCGCCGGCGCACAGCTCTTCCTCCAGGCGCTCGACGCGATGCGCCAGTTCGTGCCACCGACCGCGCGGCTGCACGGCATCGTCTCCGACGGCGGGCAGGCCCCCAACGTGGTGCCGGCACACGCCGCGGTCGACCTCTACGCCCGGGACACGACGGCGGTGTCGGTCGAGTCGCTGGTGCGGCGGATCACCGACGCGGCCGACGGCGCGGCGCTCGCCACCGGTACGAAGGCGGCGGTGGCCGAGACCGGCCCCCGGTACGCGGAGCGGCGCAACAACACGGTGCTGGCCGAGCGCTTCGGCGAGACGGTGCGCGCGCTCGGCGTCGACATCACCGCCGACGGCCCGGGCAGCCCGGCCGGCTCCTCCGACATCGGCAACATCTCGCATCTGCTGCCGGTGATCCATCCGTACATCCAGGTCGCGGACGCCGGTACGCCCAGCCACTCGGAGCCGATGCGGGAGGCGGCGGCCACCTCCTTCGCCCACGACCGCACCCAGGTCGCCGCGGCCGGGCTGGCCCGGGTGGTCGCCGACCTGTTGACCGAGCCGGAGCTGCTGGCCGCGGCGCGGGCCGAGTTCGACGGCGCGGCCGGCGGACAATAGGGCCATGTCGGTGGTGATCGTGCTCGGCGGGGTGGGGCCCGAACGGTTCAGCGTGACCGTCGCCCCGCTCCCCGAGCTGGCCGCCTGCCTGCACGTGCTGAGCGGGCCGGACCACCACACCGAGCACGCGCCGTGGGTCGACGAGGTCACCCGCGCCGCACCGCCCGCCTTCCGCGCCGGCCTGCACCGCTTCGCTCCACTGTGGAACGCCTTGCGCTGGCGCGGCTTCTACCCCGGACTCGACGCCCTCGACCTCGACACGTTCGCGGAGCTGACCGCGTACACGTGCGCGAGCGGCTACTCCGGCTTCGACTTCGGCCATGTCCTGCACGACCCCCGCCAGGCCGCGCTCCTGCGCCAGACCGCCTCCCGCCTGCCCGAGCCGCACCTGCGCCTCGCCGACGACCTGCTCCGCGACCCCGAGGCGGTGCGGTCCGACCTGCACGCCTTCGTCGACCTGTGCCGCGACGTCTTCTTCGCCGGCGTCTGGGCCCGCACCGAGCCGCTGCTCACCGCCGCCGGCCACCGCGTGCGGCAACGCCTCGCCGACCAGGGACCGGCGGCCGCACTGCTCTCCCTCAGCCCGTCCGGCGCCCGCCTCGTCACCCCGGCGACCGGGCCCGCGCGGGTCGTCTTCGACAAAGTGCACCACGCGGTGGTCAGCCCGGCCCGCACGCCGGTCACGCTGATCCCGACCCGCTACGGCGCGCCGCACCTGCTGGTCAAGAACGAGCCGGGCCTGGCGCCGGTCGTCCACTTCCCGGTCGACGCCCCCGACGTGGGTGTCACGCTGGCCCGCAGCCGCCTGCTGGGGCTCACCGACCCGCGCCGGGTCCGGCTGTGCCGGCTGATCGCCCGCCAGGCGATGACCACCGCCGACCTCGCCGACCGCCTGTCGATGACCCGCCCCCAGGTCTCCCGCCACCTGCGGGTGCTGCGCGACTTGGGCCTGGTGCGGGTCGAGCGCCACGGCCGGTACGTCCACTACGGACTCGACCTCGCCGCCGTCGAACGCATCGGCCAGGACGTGGCCACCGCCTTGCAGTTCTAGCGACCTTTCGACGTCAAGGTAGCTTTCCTCCGAGTCCCTTCAGGACGGGATTTTGGGCTACCGCGACGTCCGTCGTGGTCCAGACCGCTGCTCCCGCGGCCTCACCCATCCGCCGCTGGCCGCGCTCACCCCGGCGGCTGCGCCGGGCCTTACGGCCCCGGCCGGGGGTAGGCGCGCGGGATGCCTTTGCTCTGCTTCCCTGGAGTGGCCACCCCCATCGGCCCACCGCCGTACGCACGACGGCGTGAACGCGGCGGTGCGCTCAGCCCGACAGCCGAGATGGGCGCGGCGGCCGCCACGGTGCTGGCGGAGCTGCGGGCGGTGGCCGAGCACCCGTGGTGCCCGTTCCTCGACGACTTCGACAGCCGCACCCGGCGCGGCCTCGGCCACCGCGACGGCGCCTTCCGCGCCGCGGCCCGCTCCACTGTGGAGCGGGTCAGCCCCGGATGACGGCGGCCAGCGCGTCGATGTCGCGGGCCAGCACCGACCGCACGCCCGCGTCCGGCACCAGCGCCGGGTCGGTGGCCAGCTCGCGGAGCGCGGCGAGCTGTCGCAGCGCCCGCTGGTCGTCGCCGGCCGCCTCGGAGGTGCGGGCGGCGTCCAGCTTGCCCGACAGCTTGCGATGCGCGACGGCGGAGAGCTGGCTCGTCGCGCGGAAGCGGTCGAGCAGCGCCCGCACGTCGCGGAACGACGTGGTGACGTAGAACCGGACCGTCGTGGTCGTGTGGTTGCCGGCCTTGTCGGTGGCGGTCACGGTCATCTCGTGAAGGCCCAACCCCAGGTCGTACAGGGGTTGCAGCCGCCCGCTCGGGTAGGCCGCGCCGTCCATCGTGCCGGCCGTCGTGGCGATGCCGGACGTCGGGTCGACCGCCTGGTAGGTGATCCGCACGTCCTGGCTGTCGCCGTACAGCGCACCCTCCGCGACGCCGGACACGATCGTGGTCGGCTTCGTGCCGTCGATCTTCAGGGTCGCCGCCCGGAGCGGCTCGGTGTTGCCGGCCGCGTCGGTGGCCCGGTAGCGCAGCTCGTGCGTGCCGTCTCCGGTGACGCCGACCGGCCCGGTGTAAGCGGTCCAGGGGCCGCCGTCCAGCGACCAGTCGACGGCCGTCACGCCGGCGCCGCCGTCGGTCGCGGTGAGCGTCACGGGCACGGCACCGGCGTGCCAGCCGTCGTCGTTGGCGGGCGCGAACGTCGCGGTCGTCCGCGGCGGCGTGCCGTCGGTGCGCAGCGTCGCCGTGCGGGTCGGCTCGACGTTGCCGGCCTTGTCGGTGGAGCGGTAGCGCACCTCGTGCCCGCCGTCACCGGCCACCTCGAACGGTCCGGTGTAGACGGTCCACGCCGTCGCGCCGTCCACCTGGTACTGCGTCGACGCCAGGCCGCTGCCGCCCGGCTCGTCGGAGGCGGTCAGCGTGACCGTGGCCGGGCCGATGTACCAGCCGCCGGACTCCGCGCCGGCCAGCGAGACGTCCGTCGACGGGGCGGTCGTGTCGGTACCGCCGGTGGGCGCGCCGTAGACGTTGAGCTCCCACAGCGAGTAGCCCCACTGGGTGCCCCGCTCCGCGCAGTAGACCCGCACGTAGCGGGCCTCCCCCGCGACCTCGACGTCGTCGATGCCGCCGTTGCCGGCCGTGGTGCTGTAGACCGGTGCCCAGTCGATGCCGTTGGTGGACGCCTGTATCTCGTACGACTTCGCGTACGCCGCCTCCCAGTTGAGGCGGACGCGGCTGAGGTCGTACGTCGCGCCGAGGTCGACGCTGATCCACTGTGGATCGCTGTGCTCGCTCCCCCACCGGGTGGCGGCGTTGCCGTCGACGGCGTTCGCCGCGACGTGCGAGCTGCCAGGCTCCACAGTGGACGCCTGGGTCACCTTTCCGCGGGCCAAATCCTCGCCGGTGGTACCGCCCGCCCGCACTCGGATGTTTCGGTAGCTGATGTCGAGGCCGGCGCCGTCGTTCTGCACACCGATGTAGCCGTCGGCGATCGCCCGCTCGCTCGTGTAGTCGTTGATCTTCACGCCGTTGAGGTAGACCTCGACGTGCTGGCCGCTGACCCGGATGTCGTAGGAGTTCCACTCGCCCGGCTCGTTGAGGTTGGCCTCGCGCAGGGCGGTGTCCGGCGCCTTGAAGCTGTACACGCTGCCGGTCGTGCGGGTCGGGTCGGCGTCGGTGGCGTCGATCTGGATCTCGTGGCCGGCCGAGACCGGTGCCCACGGGTCGTCGCCGGGGTTGGGGAAGCCGACGAAGACGCCGCCGTTGTCGTCGCCCGGCATCATCCAGTCGACCTTCAGCGAGTAGTCGCTGAACGTGCGGACCGGGAACCACAGCAGGCCCATCCCGCCGACCGAGCTGATCGTGCCGTTTTCCAGCGTGAAGCCGCCCGGCCCGGCGTGCAGCCACTGGTCGAGGCTGGCCTGGGTGCCGTCGAAGAGCGGCGTGTAGCCGGTCTCCGGCCGGCAGTCGCCCGCCGCGTCACCGGCGGCCAGCCGGATGCCGCCGAGCAGCATCTTCAGGTAGCTCTCGTCCGCGTAGGACTCGGCGGTGTGGCCCATGCCGGTGTACCAGGAGCGGCCGCCGTCGTAGCGCTGGCACCAGGTGATCGGGTGGTCGGCGCCCATGCCGCCGCCGTTGTAGCTGGACTCGTCGAGGCTGGCGAGCACCTTCACGTTGGCCCGCGGGTTGGTGCGGTAGTCGTACCACTCGTCGGTGCGGGTCCAGGTCGGCGCGAAGTGCGCGGTCGACGGGTTGGCCCGGTCTTCGAAGCGCACGGTCGCCTGCTGGGTCGCCGGGTGCGACCGGAAGTACGCGCCGACGAGTCCGCCGTACCACGGCCAGTCGTACTCGGTGTCGGCCGCCGCGTGGATGCCGGCGAAGCCGCCGCCGCCCCGGATGTACCCCTCGAACGCGGCCTGCTGCCCCGCGTCGAGCACGTCACCGGTCGTGGAGAGGAACACCACCGCCTTGTACCGCGCGAGGTTTTCCGGGGTGAACGCGGCCGCGTCCTCGGTGGCGTCGACGGCGAAGCCGTGCTCCTCGCCGAGCCGCTCGATGGCCGCGACGCCGGCCGGGATCGAGTCGTGGCGGAAGCCCGCGGTCTTGGAGAAGACCAGCACCGGATTGCCCTCCGCCGCGCGCGCGGACGCCGGGCTGGCCGGCGCGGCGAGCGCGGTGAGGACGAGGGCGGCGCAGGCCAGCGACGCCAGCAGGCGAAGGCGCATCGTGCGCTCCTTCCCACCGAGGGGTGGCTCAGCGGATCGAGTGGGACAGGGCGCGCCGCCGCACCTGGGTCGTCTGGCCACTGTGGACAGACTGGCAGCGGCCGCCGAGCCACCGCGCCACCAAATTTACGGCGGCGCGGACGGAGCGTCAACGCGCGGCGACCTATCGGGTAAGCAGCGTGGCATAGTCGGCCGCGGTCGCCGGCGCGTGCGACAGCGAGCCGTCCGCCCGCGGCACGCCCACCGGCTGCCGCTCGTGGGTGAACGCGACCGACGTGATGCCCGCCTTCGCGGTCAGCGTACAGACGATCTGGGCGAACGCGAGCACCTGGTCGGTGCGGCCGCCGCCGTCCAGCACGCCGGTCAGCTCGACCACGGCCCGACCGCCGCTGACCTGCACGCCGGCGACGTCGGCCGCGCGCAGCGCGGTGGTCATCCCCGCGCCCCGCTCGGCCGGCGTCGGGCCGGCGAGCAGGTCGTCGACGAGCTCGTCCACGGTCGGTTCGGCGGGCAGGTGGCGGGTGACCGCGACGAGCCCGCCGCCGCGGACGAGGAAGACCCGCTCCGGGACGCTGCCGGTGCCGTTCTCCGGCGGGGTGGGGGTGGCCCAGGCGTGCGCGACGCCGCTGGGCGGGTTGACCCGGCGGGCGTGCTCCTCGGTCTCGACGCCGCAGCCCGCGACGGCCAGCACCGCGCAGCTCGCGCCGGCCAGCAGGTCGGTGACGAGGTGCTGGAAGCGCTCCACCTCGCCGGATAGCAGGGTGACCGCCGTGGCCGTCCGGCTGTCCAGGCGGCCCCGGTTGCGGTCGAGCACGCTCGTCGCGGCGGCCAGCGTCTGGAGCGGCGAACGCAGCTCGTGGCTCACGTCGGCGGCGAACCGGCGGTCCCGTTCCAGGCGGGCGGAGAGCTGGTCGACCATCTGGTTGAACGACGTCGTGAGGCGTTCCAGATCGGGTTCGGTGGCCGGGTCGAGACGGGCGTCGAGGTCGCCGGCGGTGATCTCGCGCGCGGCGGCCGTGACCGTGTCGAGGGGGCGCAGCGCGCGGCGGGCGAGGTACCAGCCGAGGCCCGCCCCGGCGGCGGTCGTGCCGGCCGCGACGAGCGTGAGTACCAGCGCGAGCACCCGCAGCGTGTTGTCGAGCTCGTGCAGCGAGTCGATCACGTAGAAGCCGGTCGACGAGGGCAGCGGCACGCCGACGACCACCGCCGGCCCGGTCTCGGTGCGCACCCGCTGCATGCCCAGCTCGCCCCGCTCGACGAGCTGCCGCAGGCCCATCGGGATCGTGTCGGTGACGCCGGCGTCGGCGTCCCGCGCGTACCAGCGGCCGTCGCGGTGCAGGAACGCCCGCCGGGTGGTGCCGGTGTTGAGCGCGCGGAGCACGCCCACGATGTCCGGCTGGGGTGTGGCCAGCCCGGTCTGCACGACGCCCGCGTCGAGGTAGGCCGAACGCAGCGCGTTTCGCTCGCGGCCGGCCATCAGGGCCCGCTCGGTGAACTGGTACGAGAGCGCCGCCATCGAGGCGGACAGCGCGAACGCGCCGGCCGCGAACGCCGCCGCCACCCGGGTGCGCAGCCCTGGCCGCTTCACGGTGCCACCTTCGCTCGCTCGTGCGGCGCTGAAGGCGACGTCTTCCCTCGCCGGCCCGAAACCCCGACTTCGTCGGCGGGCCGGCTCAGTCCAGACGCCGCCGCGCCAACTCGCTCGCTCATCGGGGCAGCTTGTAGCCCATGCCGCGGACGGTCACCAGGTGCCGCGGCGCGGCCGGGTCGGCCTCGATCTTCTGCCGTATCCGTCCGATGTGGACGTCAACGAGGCGCTCGTCGCCGTACGCGTAGTCCCACACCCGCTCCAGCAGCTGGGCCCGGGAGAGCACGCGGCCGGGGTGCTGGGCCAGCTCGCACAGCAGCCGGAACTCGGTGCGGGTCAGCGCCACCGGCCGCCCGGCCACCGACACCTCGCCGGCCTCGGGGCGGATCTCCAGGTCGCCGAAGACGAGCGCGGGCACGACCGACGCCGCGCTGGCCGCGCGCGCCCGCCGCCGCAGCGCCCGCAGCCGCGCCGACAGCTCCTTGACCGCCACCGGCTTGACCAGGTAGTCGTCGGCGCCGGCCTCCAGCGCGGCCACGATGTCGTGCGTGTCGTCGCGCGCGCTCACCACCACGATGGGTACGTCGTCGCGGCTGCGCAGCTGGCGGATGCACTCGAAGCCGTCGACGCCGGGCAGCATCAGGTCGACCAGCACCGTGTCGGCCGGCTCGCGCCGCTGCGCCACGAGCCCCTCCTCGGCGGTGGCCGCGCCGCGGACCGCGTAACCCTCGTCTTCGAGGCCGAGCGTCAACGACAGCCGGATGCGGTCGTCGTCTTCGATCAGCAGCACCTGTTCCATCCAGGCATCATGGACCACTCGCCGCCGCGCGGCACAGTGCGGACGGTTGTCACACGACCGTCATATAACCGCGGAATGATCGCCATATCCGGGGTCGAGGCTTACTTCGAGGTCTTCGCAGCCGCTCCGGGAAATTGCCGGCAGCGGCTTTTCGGCGTACCCTTTTCTTTGTGTCAGAATGCGCTCGCATCAGCCGTGCGGGCGAGCCGCCCGGATCAATCTCAAAGCACAATTCTTCCTTAAGAAAACACTATTTGACTTGGTCGTCCAAGGCGCTTTACCGTGCCCTCGGAAACAGTTTCTTAGTGCTTTTCTCGCGGAGGTGATGGTTGCCGTGACCGCCCCACGCATCGCGGCCGTTCTCGTCGGCCTGGCGCTCGCGTTGGCGGCACCCGCGGCCGCGGCGAGTGCGCAGCCGGTAGGTCCCGCGCAGCTCGGCGCGACCGACCTCGCCCTGCTCAACGGCGTGCGCCTGGCCGGCCTGTGGGAGATGCCGGCCGGTCAGATGGCCTCCGAGCGGGGCAGCTCGCAGCGGGTGCGCGAGGTCGGCGCGGAGATCGCCGCCCAGCACGCCGAGCTCGACCAGCTCGTCGTCGACGCGGCCAACAAGCTCGGCGTCCAGCTCCCCACCGAGCCCAATGCACAGCAGCAGGGATGGCTCAACGAAATGCGCGGCGCGTCGACCGACCGCGAGTTCGACCGCATCTTCGTCGAGCGCCTACGGGCCGCACACGGCAAGATCTTCCCGGTCATCGGCGCGGTCCGCTCGGGCACCCGAAACGAAATCGTGCGCAAGCTCGCGCAAGACTCCAACGGCTTCGTGATGACCCACATGACGTTGCTGGAAAGCACCGGCCTGGTCCGCTACGGCGACCTGCCGCCGGCCGTCATGCCCGCCGACCAACCCAAGATCGACTCGATTCAGGAGGCGGCGCTCGCCAAGACCGCCGCGGGCAGCGGCCTCGACCCGCTGGTCATCTGGGTCATCGTCCTGGCCGCCGCGGTCCTGGGCGTCGGCGGCACGTGGCGCCTCTTCAAGCCCCGCTAAACCGCGGCGCCGCTGATAGCCGCCCACCGCGGCCCCGGGGTCAGCCCGCACCGCGGCCCCGGGGTCAGCCCGCACCGCGGCCCCGGGGTCAGCCCGCACCGCGGCGCCGGGGCCAGCCGCGCACCGCTGCTCCCGCCGGAGACCGCGCGGGCCGGCGGATCGGCGGCCCACCTTCCCCCTGTTTGGGGATGTGCCGCGGCAACCCCGCATCTCCCACGTGACGGGACGATCGGGTCAGGATGTGGAAGGCGTGGTGATCGTTAGCCCAGAACCCGTGTGACACGCGGGCACGAACGCGGGTTTTGGGCTAACGATCACGAGCGCGGTGGACGCCGCCGGGCCCCGCACCGAGAGCGCTATTCAGAACGGTTTATCCCCACGTGCGGTAGATCTCAAGTCCGGTGACGGTGCGTAGTACTTCGGGGAAGTCGGTGAGGCGTCCGCGCCAGCCGGTGTCGAGGACCTTCCAGTTGACCAGGTAGGCGATCGCGCGTTCGACTCCCGCGCGGGTGCTGTTGATCGCTCGGTTGCAGGCGCGTTGGATCTCGGTCAGTTCGGCGTTGTGGGGGTTTGCGGGTGCCGGTGATCGCCCCGGTGCCCAGGTAGCCGAGGTCGGCGAGCATGCCGGGCCCGCCCGGTTGCAGGTGGTTGGCCCAGCGGTCGGCGATGCCGGACTCGGCCAACGCCTTGCTGTCGTGGCGGGCGCCGGGTACCGGTAGGCCGGTGTCGATCAGCCTGCCGACCAGGTCGGATACGGCTTGGACGTTGAGGCCGGCGGTGTGGCGCTTGCCGGAGTACAGATCCGCGACGCCGGCGCGGTTTCCGGTCGGTGCCAGGAACCCGTCAACCAGCACGGCCGACCGCTTGGTCTGCTGCCGTATCTGACCGGCGAAATCCGCAGTGACCGCGCGCAGCAGCGGCCGCAACCGGCGCACGATCCGAGACACCGTCGATTGTGAGCAGCCGAACAGCTCGCCGGCCACCGCCTGGGACTCGTTGCGGCGCATTAGGAACAGGGCCAGCACCACCGCTCGGTACAGGCCCAGCACCCGACGTCGTCCCTTCACCGGCTGCCATACCCCGTCCAATAGTTCGAACACCGCGGTCACCAGGTCGGCGACTTGATCGCCGCGTAGCCCGGTCATAGCCTGGCAGCGCGGCGGTTGCCCCATGTTGATCTCTTTGGTCCACACAACCCAGGTGATCTACTGCCAGGCTGCCGCCGTTACCCGTACCGACACCCGTGTTATCGACCACAGTGGACCGTCAGACGTTCGGAGAACAGCGCTCATGGCACAGCCGCGAACCAAGGCCGGCACGTGAACGTGCGGGAGGCGGTCATCGAGCGGCGCTGCTGGTCGTGTGGATTGATGGCGTCGTGCCGGGCGTACGAGTCGGTCGTGCAGAGCCGGCTCCAGTGGGGGATCTTGTATCAGTGCGCCTCGTGTGACGAAACCGCGGAGGAGTGCGGCTGGGACCAGACCCCCGCCGAGGTCCGGCAGGCGCTACTCGACCAGTGCGGCGTGTACCGCTTGCAGGTCGCGCAGGGCACCACGCGGATGCCTATGCTGCGGGTCTTCCGAGCCCGTGGCGTACCGGTCCGCGAAGTGTCCACCCTGGTCGAAAGCATCATAAACGCAGGTCAACCGGGCACCGAGGCGGAGTTGGAACTGCTCCGGCTGCACTTGGCAGCAGCCGGCGTGCGGGCGACCGTCACGCAGGACGCTCCTCCACCACCGTAACGTGACCACGCTCCAGGGGCCCGCGCAGCCCGCCGTAACGCGTAGTGGCAACGCGCGTTTAGCCCATAGTGGACCGTCAAACGTTCTGAATAGCGCTCCGACCAACCGCCAAAGTCGACGGGCCATTGGATACCAAGATCTGGCGGCGGGCCTTCCGAACCAAGGTCTTGCCCGGGGGCTTGCACCGCGGGCCGGCAGTGGACGGCCGGGGGTTTCGGCGAGCGCTGCGAGCCGCCGGCCGGGAGCGGTGCCCGCAGGAGCATACGGTCTACAGCTGGCGCGGACCGGGGCAAATATATCTCCAGACACTCACAAAAGGGCGAGACACCCCGGATCCGAAGCTTCAGACCTCGACGGTGATCTGCTCGTCGCGGGTGCCTTCGTCCAGGAGCAGCCTGGGGACGACGCCGGCGGCGAGCACCTGGTCCCGGCTCGGCCGCGGCGCCGGTCGGCGCGAGGGGCCGGGCATCGGGGTGCTCACGGTGCGGTCTCCCCGGCCGGGGCGGCGTCCGCCGGGACGATGCTCAGGACCTGGTCGACCCGGGCGATGCGCAGGATCCGGCGCAGTCTCGGGGTGGGCGCGCGCAGGGTCAGGCGGGCGCCGGCCCGCCACATGTCGCGGTGCACGTCGAGCAGCAGGCCTATCCCGGCGGCGTCGATGGTCGCGCAGCCGGCCACGTCGAGCACCAGGCTGTCGGGGCGCAGCCGGACCGCGGCGTCGAGCACGGGGCGCAGCGCGGGCAGGCAGGCGACGTCGAGGCGCTCGGTCACGTAGACCTCCACCACCGGGACGTGGCACGGTGCGGTCGCCATCATGCGGACAGTCTCCGGCCGGGACATGGTGGCGCCCCCGCGGCTCCATGACGGTCTGGTGACGGCCCCGAGCGGTCAGCGGGAGTCGAGGAAGGCGAGCACGGCCAGCACGCGGCGGTGGTCGTCGTTGGCCTCGGCGAGGTCGAGCTTGGCCAGGATGTGGCGCACGTGCTTTTCCACCGTGCCCTCGGTCAGCCACAGGCGGCGGGCGATGCCGGCGTTGGAGCGTCCCTCCGCCATCAGGGCGAGCACCTCGCGCTCCCGCGCGCTGAGCGCGGCCAGCGGGTCGTTGCGGCGGCGGGCGCTGACCAGCTCCTGGATGAGCGCCGGGTCGACCACCGAGCCGCCGCGGCCGACCCGGCCGAGCGTGTCGATGAACTCGGCCACGTCGCTTACCCGGCTCTTCAGCAGGTAGCCGACCGCGCGGCCGCTGGCCAGCAGCTCCATCGCGTGGTCGAACTCGGCGTGCGCGGAGAGGACCAGGATCGCCGTGTCGGGGTGTTGCTGCCGGATGGCGCGGGCCGTGTCGAGGCCCTCGGTGGTGTGGGTCGGTGGCATGCGGATGTCGATGACCGCGAGGTCGGGCCGGGTCTCGCGGACCACCTCCAGCAACGCGGCGCCGTCGCCGACCTGGGCGACCACCGTGAGGCCGGAGCGCTCCATCAGGCTGGCCAGGCCCTCGCGGAGCAGGACGTCGTCATCGGCGATGACGACCCGCATAGGGGTCGTCTCGCCGGTCTCCGTCATGGTTCAGCATTATCGACCATCGGACAGCGCCCGCTGCCCCCGCATCAGCCACCGCGCCCAGAGCAGGAGCAGGCCGACCGCGGCGACCCCGGCCATCAGGCCCCAGTTGAGGATCGTGTACACGTGCACCTGGGCCTGGGTGACGCCGGGCTGCTGGCCCAGCTCGATCATGCGCAGCTGGGCGGTGGTGCCGGTCAGCAGCAGCGTCAGCCACACCGCGACGATGCCGGCCGCGTCCCACATCGCGTGCAGGGCCGAGACCAGCAGGTACCAGCCGAACACCGAGCCGCGCGCCTTGGGCCGGCCGTTGCGGGCCCGCGCGGCGGTGGCGAAGAGCGCGCCGCCCAGGATCGCGGTCCACAGGCCGTGGCCGACCGGGGCGAGGGCGCCGCGCAGGGCCTCGGTCTCCACCACGTTCAGCAGCGACAGGCCGTTGGGCGTGAAGAGCGATGTGAACGCGTAGCCGGCGCTCTCCAGCGCGGCGAACCCGAAGCCGACGGCGGCGCCGAGCACCATCCCGTCGCGGACGGTGTAGCGGTTCAGGCGGCGGGCCAGCAGCCACAGCGCGCCGAGCTTGACCGCCTCCTCGATGAGGCCGACGCCCACGAAGCCGAGCGCGGAGGGCTTGCCCAGCAGCGCCGACTCCAGCACTGAGGCGCCCAGCACGCCGAGCACGCCGCCGACCACGAACGCGGTGAAGATCCGCTGCGGGGTCAGCACGCCGTCGGCGCGGGCGAACGCGAACACCACGAACGTGACCGGCACCAGGAAGCTGCCCAGCAGTATCACGGTCGGTACGAGGTTGACGTTTCCGGTGGCGAACGTGATCAGCACGGTCGCCACCCACAGCGCGGCGCCCGCGAGGAAGGTCTTCAGCCAGCTCGGGACGTGGCGGCGGCGGTGGGTCACGGCCTGCGTGTAGACCGCCGGCGGGGCGAAGGAAGTCATAGCGCTCATAGACAAAGGCTGGCAGCGAAGGCGCCTTCCGCGCTTCGCCGCCAGCCTCCCTTCCGGGTACCGGCTAGCCGGTATTCAGGTCTGCCGGATGGCTTCGTCGACGTCGGTGCCGTCGATGGTCTCCCGGTCGAGCAGGACCCGGGTGAGCCGGTCGAGGGTGGCGCGGCGGTCGGTGAGGGTGGCGACCGCGCGCTCGTCCGCTTCCCGCAGCAGGCGGCCCACCTCCTCGTCGATGACGCGCTGGGTGGCCTCCGCGTACGGGCGTACGGTGTCGAGCCCGCCGAGGTAGGACGGGCCGCCGCTGGTGAAGCCGACCGGCCCGAGGGCGGCGCTCATGCCGAACTCGCGGACCATCCGGGTGGCCAGCTCGGTGGCGCCGGCGAGGTCGTTGGCGGCGCCGCTGGACACCTGCCCGAACACCACCCGCTCGGCCGCGCGCCCGCCCATGCGTACCGCGAGGGAGTCCTTGAGGTAGCCCTCGCTGTACAGGTGGCGCTCGTCGACGGGCAGCTGCTCGGTCACGCCCAGCGCCTGCCCGGCCGGCAGGATCGTCACCTTCGCCACCGGGTCGGCGTGCGGCGACAGCGCGGCCACGAGCGCGTGCCCGGCCTCGTGTACGGCCACCGCGCGTTTCTCCTCCGGCAGCAGCGCGTTGGTGCCGTCGCGGCGGCCGAGCAGGATCCGGTCGCGCGCCTCGGCGAAGTCGAGGGCCTCGATGACGTCCCGTCCCGCGCGGACCGCGAAGATGGCCGCCTCGTTGACCAGGTTGGCGAGGTCGGCGCCGGAGAAGCCGGGCGTGCCGCGGGCCACCACGTTGAGGTCCACACCGGACGCGAGCGGTTTGCCGCGGCTGTGCGCGACGAGGATCGCCTCACGCTCCCGCTGGGCCGGCAGCGGGATCGCCACCTGCCGGTCGAAACGCCCGGGCCGCAGCAGCGCGGGGTCGAGCACCTCGGGCCGGTTGGTGGCCGCGATCACCACCACGCCGCCGGCGGGGTCGAAGCCGTCCATCTCCGCGAGCATCTGGTTGAGCGTCTGGTCGCGCTCGTCGTTGGCGAACAGCTGCCCACCGCGGCGCTGCCCCAGCGCGTCGATCTCGTCGATGAACACGATGGACGGTGCCTGCCGCCGCGCCTCCTCGAACAGGTCGCGCACGCGCGCGGCGCCGACGCCCACGAACATCTCCACGAAGCTGGAACCGGTCACCGAGATGAACGGCACGCTCGCCTCCCCGGCCACCGCGCGGGCGAGCAGGGTCTTGCCGGTGCCGGGCGGCCCCACCATGAGCACGCCCTTGGGGCCGACCGCGCCGGCCCGCCGGTAGCGGTCCGGGTGCTTGAGGAAGTCGACCACCTCGCTGACCTCGCGCTTGGCGCCCTCGTAGCCGGCGACGTCGGCGAACGTGGTGCTCGGCCGCTCCCGGTCGAACAGCCGCCCGCGCGAGCGCCCGATGCCCATCAGCCCGCCGATCTGCCGGCGGGCCGTCCGCCCGGTCCACAGGAAGAGGGCCACGATCAGCAACAGCGGCAGGAAGCTCAACACCAACGACCAGACCGGGGTACCGGACGGCTTGGTGCTCACCTGCACGTCGTGCTGGTCGAGCAGCTGGGTGAACTGCGGGTCCTGCAAGCCCACCGGATAGCTGGAGGTGAACGTGGTGCCGTTGGTGAGCTTGCCGGAGACACTGCCGTCCTGGCCGAGCGCCACCGAGGCGACCTGGCCGGCGCCGATGTCCGTCTTCAGCTGCGAGTAGGTGAGGCTCTCCGGGTGGTGCGCGGCCGGGTTGGGCACGAAGAACAGCGCCATCGCGACGAGCACGCCGGCCAGCAGCAGCCACACGCGCCAGCGCGGCGGGCGGGGCGGCGGTGCCTGCGGCGGCCCAGGCCTCGTCGTCCCGCGGTCCAGGAGCTGACCGCCGGTTTCTCTCTTCATCGCGTTCTCCGTCTACAGTGGAGTGCCGTCGCGCACGGCGGCGGCCTCGGCGGGGGTGAGCTTGATCGCCACGGCGGCCACGTTGTCGTCGAGGTGGGACACCGTGCCGGTGCCCGGGATCGGCAGGATGGCCGGCGACCGGGCCAGCAGCCAGGCGAGCACGATCTGGCGCGGCGTCGCGTCGTAGCGCTCGGCCAGCGTGGTGATCGCCGGGTTGCCGTCGAGGTCCTGGATCGGCGCCCACGGCAGGAACACCATCGACTCCTGCTCACACAGGTCCACAAGGGACTCCGAGCGGCGGTCGTCCACGTTGTACCTGTTCTGGACCGACACCACCGGAGTCAGCGCCTGGGCCGTCCGCAGCTGCTCCTCGGTGACGTTGGAGACGCCGATGTGCCGGATCTTGCCCTGCTCCTTGAGCTGTACGAGCGCGCCGATCGAGTCCTCGTACGGCACCTGGGGGTCGGGCCGGTGGTGCTGGTAGAGCGGGATCTGCTCCAGCCCCAGCCGCCGCAGGCTGCCCTCGCACGCCGCGACGAGGTGCTCGGGCCGCCCGTCGGCCGGCCACGGCCCGCGGCCGCGCCGCACCAGGCCGCCCTTGGTCGCGATGACCAGATCTTCCGGGTACGGGTGGAGGGCCTCCCGGATCAGCTCCTCGCTGACGTGCGGGCCGTACGAGTCGGCGGTGTCGATGAACGTGACGCCGAGCTCGACGGCCCGGCGCAGTGTCGCCTTCGCCTCCTCGCGGTCGGCCGGCTCGCCCAGGATGTAGGGGCCGGTGATCCGCATGGCGCCGTAGCCGAGGCGGTTGACCGTCAGGTCGCCGCCGACGTCGATCGTGCCGGCCATCGAGGCGTGCACCGTGTTCCGCGCTGGCATGGGTCAGGACCCCCTTCGTCGGGAAACTCGCTGTGCGTTCCAGCCTCGCCCCGCCCGGGCGGTGGGCCATCGCGGTCAGCGGGAATGTGGCGATACCCGCTAGCGGGTAGACGAACCTATACCTGCTACCAGGAATGCGCCGGTGGCGGGCCGGATGCCATGCTCTGGGCATGGTAAGGCGCTGCCTGATCGTCGACGACAACGAGCGGTTCCTGGCTGTCGCCCGCACGAGCCTCGAGCGGGACGGCCTGGAGGTGGTGGGCACCGCGACCACCGTCGCGGACGCCCTCGACAAGACCGACCGCCTGCACCCGGACGTGGTGCTGGTGGACATCGCGCTCGGCGCGGAGAGCGGCTTCGACCTGACCCGCCAGCTCGTCGAGCGCCACCCCGACCTGCGCGCGCGGGTCGTGCTGATCTCGACCCGCCGGGAGGACGACTACGCCGACCTGATCGCGCTCAGCCCGGCCGCCGGCTTCGTGTGGAAGGCGCAGCTGTCCGGCGGTGCGGTGCGCGAGCTCGTGCCGGAGACCTCTTGACGGCCCGCTGGCTCCGCGGCCTGCTGGCCGGTGCGGTCGGCGTCGCCGCGGTCACCGCCGTGGTCGCCCTGGTCGAGCCGCACCTGCCCGCGATGAGCCTGCTCGTGCTGTACCTGCTGGCGATCCTGCCGGTCGCGGTCCGCTGGGGTGCCGGGCCGGCGGCGGTGGTGTCGGTGGTGAGCACGGTGCTGTTCGGGCACCTGTTCCTCCCGTCGAGCCGGCGCTGGTGGTTCACCGAGGTCGACAACGCCGTGGCGATCGGCGTCTTCCTCGTCACGGCCGTGGTGGTCGGCGACCTCGCGGCCCGGCAGCGCCGGGCGGCGGAGCACTCCGCGCGGCTCTCGGCCGAGCAGGCGGCGCTGCGGCGGGTGGCCACCCAGGTGGCCCGCGAGGTGCCGCCCGAGGAGGTCTTCGCGACCGTCGTCGACGAGGTCGGCCGCCTCCTCGGCGCCGACTCCACCACCGTCGAACGCCTCGAACCGGACGGCCGGCGCACCGTCGTCGCGCGCAGCGGCTCCGCGGCGGACGGAGCGGACGAGCTGGTGATCCCGGTGGTCGCCGGCGGCCACACCTGGGGCGCCCTCACCGCGCGGCGGGGCAGCGACGGGTTCCCGGCCGGCGCCGAGCGGCGGATCGCGGAGTTCAGCGAGATCGTGGCCATCGCGATCGCGAACGCGGAGAGCCGCACCCAGCTGGCCGCCTCCCGCGCCCGGGTCATCGCCGCGACCGACGCCACCCGTCGCCGGCTGGAACGCGACCTGCACGACGGCGCCCAGCAGCGGCTCGTCTCGCTGGCGCTGGAGCTGCGCCAGGTGGAGAGCGCCGTCCCCGCCGACCTGGCCGGATTGCGGACGGACCTCGACCGGATGGCCGGCGACCTCACCGACGCCCTCGACGAGCTGCGCGAGCTCTCCCGCGGCATCCACCCGGTGATCCTCTCGGAGGGCGGCCTCGGCCCGGCCCTGCGCACGATCGCCCGCCGCGCCGCGGTCCCGGTCGAGCTGGACGTCCGCACGACGTCACGGTTTCCGGAGCCGGTCGAGGTAGCCGCCTACTACGTGGTGTCGGAGGCGGTCACCAACACCACCAAACACGCCGCGGCCACGCACGTCCAGGTCACCCTCGACGCCAGTGGCGGCACCCTGACCCTCCGGGTACACGACGACGGCGCGGGCGGCGCCGACCCGGCCCACGGCTCGGGCCTGACCGGCCTGCGCGACCGCGTGGAGGCGCTGGGCGGCGCGATCCACGTCACCAGCCCGCCCGGCGCCGGCACCACGGTCGACGTCTCGCTCCCCCTGTGACCGTCAGCCGATCTCGGCGACGATGTTGCCGTCGGGGTCGCGGATCCGCGACTTCACGATCCGCACGGACAGGTTGGGCGCGCTCGGCAGCCGGTAGGTGCCGGCGACCGGGCGCAGCGCGCCGGCCAGCTCGGCCAGCACCGGCGGCGGCACCTGGATCTCCGCGAAGCCCTCGCCCCGGTCGGTGACCGTCACCCGCTCGCCCGGCTGGAAGCCGACCGCGCCGTTGGGGCCGTCGACCAGCAGCCCCCGGCCGAACGGCAGGCGGGCGGCCAGCACCCGGCCGACGCGGGCGGCGGCGTTCGCGCCGAAGGTGAGCGTGGTGCCGGCGGCCGGCCCACTCTCCCAGCTCGCCTCCGCCACATACATCGAACCGGTCGACGAGCCCTCGCGCCGCACGCCGTCGGCGATCGCGGCCGCCACCGCCGGGTCGTCGGTGAGCGTGCCGCGGGCGAGGTCGGTCACGAAGAGCGGCAGGTGCGGCGCCAGCGCCTGGAGCAGCGCGGCCGCGTCCCACAGCTCGATCGTCGCGTACTCCTCCAATGTCAGCCCCACCACCTGGAGGAAGCGCAGCCGCCCGTGCGGCGTGCCGATCACGCCGAGCTCCGGGTCGTCGACGAACGTGATCGCGCGGATCGCCGTGTCCGGCGCGGCGAGCGAGATGGGCCCGTTGAGGTCGACGTGGTGGCCGGGCGCGAACGGGTTGCCACTGCTGAACACGTAGCGGGCGAGGTTCTGGAGGAAGTTGAGCGCCCACACCGGCGGCTCGGTCTCCGCGCCCCGCGCGACCCGGAAGGTGAGCTCGAAGCCCCACCCCGACTCGTCGGGGTCGTCGGACTCCTTGTCGTACAGCTCGGACATGCCGTAGCTGACGAAGTGCCAGTGATCGTCGCGGGGGTAGACGCTGAGCCCGTCGAGCGGATCCGGCCCACCCAGCCGCCACTTGACGACCGTGCCGTAGTGGAGCGGCTCGACGCCGGGGTAGATCCGGCCGAGCGCCCCGTCGATCGCGTCCCAGCCCGCGGGCATCACGGCGTCCCGGTCCTGCGGCGGCGCAGGACCATGCCGGCGATCGCGGCGAGGAGCAGGACCGCCGCGCCGACGATCCACCACACGGTCGACGAGGAGGAGTCGTCGTCGCCGGCCTGGGCGACCGGGGTCGGTGAGGGCAGGGTGGCGGCCGGTGGCGGCGCGGCGGTCGTGGCCTCGGCGCTCGGGGTGGGGAGGGCGCTGGGGCTCGGCGACGGCGCCGCGGCCCGGTTGGTGAACGTGAAGCTGCCCTGCATCGGGTGCCCGTCGGCCGCCGTCGTGCGCCAGGTGACCGTGATGACACCGACCGCGAGCCCGTCGACCTTCTGGGTGATCGTCTTGTCGAGCACCTCGGCGGCGCCGGCGCTGTGCGACGTCTTGTCCGGTCCGGTCACCGCGACCGTGGTGCCCGGCTTTTTGACCAGCCCGGTGAACGTGAGCGTAACCTCGGTGACCGGCTTGGTCGTGGTGCTCTTGGCCGCCGGCACCGTGCTCTTGAGCTCGGTGTGCGCCGCGGCGGGCGCGGCCGGCACGACGATCCCGAGGGCGGCGGCGAGCACGGCGGCGGAGGCGGCCAGCAGTCGGTGACGGTTGTCCACGGCGCCCACCGTAGCGGCTCCCGGTGCAAAGGTCCCGGGAACTTTTCGGCGCTTCGGGACGACGCGGCCGATCAGTATCCTCCGATCCGCGGCCACTCCGGCTCCACGCCCCCGCGTACCAGCGACGCGCGGAAGTCGTCGAACCGCCGCGGGTCGGCTCGCACCTGCCGCGGGGCCAGGCCGGTGTCGAGGCAGTGCGCGGCGAGCGCGCCGGCCACTTCGCCGATGTTCCACTCGGTGGGGTGCATGCGGTAGCAGCCGTTGGTGATGTGCGTGGTGCCGATGTTCTTCCCGGCCGGCAGCAGGTTCTCCATCCGCACCGGCAGCAGCGCGCCGAGCGGCAGGTGGTACGGCGTCGCGCCGACG
Source organism: Phytohabitans sp. LZ39 (assembly GCF_059359075.1). NCBI lineage: Bacteria > Bacillati > Actinomycetota > Actinomycetes > Micromonosporales > Micromonosporaceae > Phytohabitans > Phytohabitans sp. LZ39. The sequence continues at coordinate 281,276 of NZ_JCADBM010000011.1, forward strand.
TCGATGTACGTGTCGAAGCCGGTCGAGGGGTGCAGGTCGATCCGGTACGCGCCCACGCCGACGCTGTCCGGGTACACCACCGAGCCGTGCTCGCCCCGCACGTCCAGGGACAGGTCCTGTTCGACCACTGTGTACTCGGCGCGGACGCGGCGGGACTCGCGGATGTACGGCGCCTTGGCGAAGCCGTCGGCGGTGCCGAGCACGTCGCCGCGCGGCCGCAGGCCGGGCCAGCCGGTGCCGCCGTCGGGGCGGGGCGCCTCGGTCTGGAGCCAGTACAGCATGCTGAGGCTGAGCTGCCGGGACGAGGCGAGGTGCTTGGCCTGCTCCGCCTCGCCCACACCGATCAGCGGCCCGAGGAAGTAGTCGATCATCGGCCAGTTGACCAGCGTGACGTCGCTGCCGACCGTGCCCGCCGGAAACGTACGGCGCGCGACGATCCGCCGGAAGACCCACAGCTCGCTGTCGCCCGCGCTGACGCTCTGGTCCGCCACGACGTCGCTCTCGTCGGCGGGGTTCGGCACGAACGAGCGGGGGTACCGCCGCAGCGTCCGCGGGTCGGGCGCGGTCAGCGACACGAGCTCGCCGCCCCAGAAGTCCGGGCTGAACCCGCGCCAGAAGTCGTACTCGGCGGGCTTGTCGACGGTGTGGTCCTCGCCGGCCCGGTGCTCGATCGCGAAGCACCACGAGAACGCCTGCATGTTGTCCGGCTGCGCCCGCGCCGGGGCGTGCGGCTCGCCGGTCTCCGCCCGCGACTCGAAGCCGGTGACGTGCTCTGTGCCGGTCAGCGGCAGCAGGTCGCCCAGCTCGGTGGCGTCCAGGACGTACGGTGCGGCGAGCTCCGTCCGGTTGCCCTCGACGTCCTCGACCACGACGGCGCGCACCCGGTCACCGTCCACATCGGCCGCGATCGGCCGGGTCCGGAGCAGCACCCGCAGCCGGCCGGCGGCGGTCCAGGGGGCGAGCATCGCCTCGATGACCGCGGCGGCCACCCGCGGCTCGTGACACAGTGGACTGACCGTGCCCTCCCCCGGGTTGAGATAGCGGGCCCCGCGGGCCCGGTCGCTGAGCGGGTACCACCGGCGGTAGTACTCCCGGATGCCGTCGCGCAGCTCCCGGTAGCTGGCCGTGCAGCCGAACCGCTCGATCCACGGGTGCTCGTCCGGCGGCACCGCCTGCGCGGTCAGCTGGCCGCCGAGCCAGTCGGTTTCCTCGGTGAGCAGTACGGTGCGGCCGCGGCGCAGCGCCGCGAGCGCCGCCGCCACACCGCCCAGGCCGCCGCCGACGACGAGCACGTCCGCGCTGGTCATGCGTTCACCTCGCGGAAGTACTCGACGGATCCGCTCTCGATCAGCGGGATCAGGCTCAGCAGCGCGCCCCACGAGTGGAACGGTTCGCTGTTGGCCTTGTCGCAGCCCTCGCCGGTGTTCGCCGAATAGTTCTCGTGCACGTGACGCGCCTCGCTCCATTCCTTCATCGCCAGTTCGGCGCTGCGCTCGGCGAGCCAGCTCCGTTCCTCGGTCAACCCGGCCCGCCGGAGTCCGATGTAGACCAGGAAGTTCATCGGCGGCCACACCCGCCCGTGCCAGTAGTAGCTACGCGACGCGGACTCGGCGTCGGTGCGGGGCGTGGACGGCACCGACCAGCGGCCGCCGAAGTACCGCTCGTCGCGCAGGTAGCGCTCGACCATCCGCCGGTCGCGGCCACCGGCCCCGATCCCGGCGAGCAGCGGGTAGAAGCTCATCGGCGAGATGTCCGCGGTGAAGTCGCCGGTGTCGGTGCGGCGGCTGCGGTACGAGCCGGTCTCATCCGACCACAGTAGACGCTCCATCGCCTCCGCCACCGCGGTGCCGCGCCCGCGCAGCTCGTCGCGCTCGGCGTCGCGCCCGAGCACGGCGGCGATGTCCGCGAGCGCCGCGCAGTCCATCGCGTACTCGCTGTTGAGGCTCACGTCGTGCGCCATCAGCAGGCCGACCGTCGGGTCGTACGGGATGTCCGCGAAGATCGGATGGTCGTCGCAGCCGCTCTCGCAGGTGGCGCCGAAGTGCTGGTTGATCCGCGGGATGTCCTGCGGCGACGGCCACTCCGGCTCGAAGGCGGTGGAGCCGAGGCAGAGCAGCTCGCCGTCCCGCCGCGTGTTCCACCACCACCTGTTCCAGCTGAGCAGGCCGGGGAACACCTCTTCGAGGAACCAGCGGTCGCCGAACCGCTTGTACAGCTCCAGCGCGGCGAGGGAGCCCACCGGCGGCTGCGAGCCGTCGTACGTGCGCCGCCCGGTGCCCTGCTCCACGTTCGGCACGAAGCCGGCCGGCGTGAGCGCACGGGTCATTTCGACCGCGTTCGCGTACGCGAGGTCGGCGCTGAACAAGCCGGCGAGCAGCGCATTGAAGTAGTTGTCCCAGCAGAAGAGGGCGTAGCCGCCGCGCTTGCCCACGTTCCACAGTCGACTGACCGTGGTGACGACGCGTTCGCCGGCCGGCTCGTAGACGGTGTTCCAGGCGATGGCGTCCCGGATCAGCTCCCGGTGCTCCCCGTCGGCGTCCTCCGGACGCGCGAGCCGCGCGCCGGCGACGATCCGCTGGACGGTGGCCAGGTCGCGCGGTGCCCCGGTCGAGACGCCGACCGGGCCGTCCAGCCGCACCGCGAGGTACGGCCCGGTCAGGTCGACGTACGGGTCGTGGTGCCCCGGCGCGGTGGCGGAGACGGTGACCGCACGGCCAGGCAGTTCGGCCGTGACCCCGTCTCCGGACCGCCGCACCGCGCCGGGGCGGCCCCACAGCAGTCCGACCGCGACGGTCAGCGTCGCCGGCTGGACCTGGTTGGCGAGGGGCGTGGCGAGCAGCACCAGGTCGGGCCCGTCGTGCGCGCTCTCGACCAGCACCTCGACGCCGCGCCAGCGCACGGTCACGGAGGTGTAGCTCCCGTCGATCGCGTGCGGGCCGAGCGTCACCTCCTCCGCGTCCTGCTCGCGCCGTCCGATCTGGACCCGGTTCAGGACGTTTCCGCGGTAGTACTCCTTGAGGCCCAGCGATACGGCGAGCCCGTCGGGCAGCAGCACCTGGGTCAGCAGGCTGTGCGTGTCCCAGGTGTTCCAGCCGCGCGCCAGCCGCCGCTGCGCGTCCTCGTACGACGTCATTCACTCGCCTCCGGTATCCATACCCGCATCGCGTGGGGTCCCCTGTTCGCCCAGGCGAAGTACGGGATGAGCGTGGTGTCGCCGGTGCGCAGCACGGTCACACCGCCGAGCAGCTCCGGCCGGTTCTCGGCGCGGATCGGCGCGCCCGCGTCCAGGCGGATGTCTTCCAGCGTGACACCTTCCGGCTGGTCGGGCTGCTCGATCGCGTACACCAGCGGCCCGCGCGCGACGGCGACGCAGCCGCGCAGGGCGTCGACCCGGTCGTCGGGCCGGATCAGCCGGGGCGGCATGGGCAGCTCCAGCACGAGGCGGTCGCCGGGCCGGAACACCTGCCGCAGCCGGGCGTACCCGCCGGCCGCCACCGGCTCGCCGTCCAACGTGGACCCTTCGGCCCACGCCGGCACGCGCAGCGCCAGCTCGACCTCGCCCGGCGGGGCGGCGCGCACGGTCAGCACGACCCGCTCGTCCCACGGATAGGCGGTGTCGACGTCCACGGCCAGCGCGCCGGACGACAGCGAGCCCGGGGCGTACTGGTGGATCTGAAGGCCGTCGCCGGTGCCGGTGGCCAGGTAGGCCGGCAGGCTCGCCAGCGTACGCAGCAGGTTGGGTGGGCAGCAGGCGCAGTTGAACCAGGGCCGCCGACCGTTGGCGGGCGCCCGCTGCACGTCGGGACGGGCGCCGGTACGCCGGTGCAACGTGTTGACGTAGAAGAACTCGTCACCGGCGAGCGACACGGCGGGCAGCACCGCGTTGTAGAGCAGCCGCTCGATCTGGTCGGCGTACTCGGCTTCGCCGGTGGCCAGCAGCAGCCGCCACGCCCACTGGAGCATGCCGATCGCGGCGCAGCTCTCCGCGTACGCCCGGTCCGGTGGCAGCTCGTCGTCGTCGCCGAACGCCTCGCCGTCCCAGCGGGACCCGACGCCACCTGTCACGTGCTGCTTGCGCCGCGCCACGTTGTCGAACTGGCGGCGCACGGCGGCCAGCAGCGCGGCGTCGCCGGTCTCGATGGCGACGTCGGTGGCGCCGGCGGCGAAGTACACCGCGCGGACCGCGTGCCCGGACAGCGTGCCGGCCGCGCGCACCGGCTCGGCGTCCGCGTAGTGGCCCGGGTCGCCGTAGGGCGACGGGTCGAAGCCCGGCTTGGTGGCCCGGCCGTAGCCGCGGGTGTCGACGAAGTGCCGGGCCAGGTCGAGGTAGCGCGGCTCGCAGGTCTGCCGGTGCAGCTCGACGAGCGCCATCTCCACGAGCGGGTGCCCGTCGAGCTCGGTGCGCCCGTGCGGGCCGAACGTGGCGGCCAGGTGGTCGGCGAGCCGGGTGGCGACGTCGAGCAGCGTCGTGTCGCCGCTCGTGCGGGCCGCCGCCACCGCCGCCTGGAAGAGATGGCCGGCGCAGTAGTGCTCGTGGCTCATCCACAGCTGCGTGTACGGCTCGCCGCCGCGCACCTGGATGACCGAGTTGAGGTAGCCGTCGGGGCGCTGGGCGGCGGCGACGGTGCGCGGCAGCTCACCCGCGTCCAGGCCGGCCCAGGCGACGGCCTCCAGCCACTTGTACACATCGGAGTCCCGGAACGCGGCCCCTTCGACCACGCCGGTCTCCGCGCCGGCGGCGATCCGCAGGTTGCGGATGTGGCCGGCCGCGACGAGCCGCTCGTGGACGACCGGGATGGCCGCGTGGTTGGCGGCCAGCCGCGGGGCCCAGAACCCGCCCGCCAGCCGGCTCGCCGGCATGGGCAGGGGGCGCAGGGCCACCGCGGCGTTCGCACCGGGTACGACAGGGCTCACTGATCGACCCTCAGGAAGCGGACGGCGTCGGCGATGACGGTGCGGTCGGCGGCGTCGGTGAGCACGACGTGCCCGTCGATCCCGCCCTTGAACGGGAACACGCCGAGCGACGTCCACTCCCCGCCGCGCGGCGCGGGTGCGCCGGCGACCTGCTGGTTGACCGCGACCGGGGTGCTGCCCTCGGCGTGGTGCACGGTGTAGGTGGCGTTGGTCGCGCGGTTGGTGCCCGCCGAGTAGGAGACGAGCACCTCGTACCGGCCGTCGCCGGGCAGGGCCGGCTGCCAGTCGACCGCACTGGCTCCGGTGCCGGGCCCGTGGGAGAGGTAGTTGAAGCCGTAGTAGCCGGGCACGCCGCGGCTGCTCGGCCACGAGCCGGACACGAGCTCGAAGCCCAGCTCTCCGTTGTCGACGGTCACGTCGGGGCGGACGTCGGCCGGGTGGGGCGCCCGCACGAGGCTCAGCTCGTCGACCGACACGGCGGTGCCGCCGCCGCGCCCCGGACCGGCGAGGGTGAACCGGATCGCGTGCCGGCCGGAGCGCAGCCACGTCTTGTCGAGCCACAGCACGTCGTAGCCGGCGCTGCGCCACGCGGTCATGTCGACTGTGGAGTTTCGCGGCTCCCCGCCGTCCACGGTGATGCGTACCACGCCGCCGTCGAGCGTGCGGAAGTACCGCAGCCACAGCTCGTATTCGCCGGAGCGGCCCACCACGAAGGGGTACTCGATGTAGTCGCCGGCGGCGCCGGGCGTGTAGGCGGCGCGCGCGCCGTGCCGGGCGGTGGCCTCGCGCACGACCGCGACCGTACCGCCCGAGCGGCGGGCCAGCGGCGCCATGCGGCCGAGGTCGAGCGCCTGCTCGGTCACGCCCGGCCCGTCGGCGAGGGTGTCCCGGCCCTGGGTGAGCCACTCCAGGTTGAACCGGGCGGCGGCCACCCGGCGCGGCGTGCCGTCGAGGTCGCCGTCGCAGCCGTAGAGCAGCACGATCGTGCCGTCGGAGAGCCGCGTGAGGTCGGAGTAGAAGGCGCGGCCGGGGTTGACGACCCGGCTGTACCGCCAGCTGTCGCCGTCGTCGTAGCTGACCGAGACGGTCATGTTCCACCGCATGGGCGCGTCGGGCCGGCTGAGGAGCACCCGACCCCGGCTGAGCCGCAGCAGCCCCGCGTCGACGCCGTTGAAGAGGCCGGCGCCATCGTCGAGCCGCGGCACCGCCCAGGTCAGACCGCGGTCTTCGCTCACTGTGACGCTACGCGACCAGTTGCTGCCCGAGCCGGCCCGGCTGTTCATGAGGACGGTGCCGTCCTCGCGCTGCACCAGCCGGGCTTCGCCGACCGTGGGGTACTCCGGCCCCATCGGCACGGCTCCGCCGGACTTCCAGGTGCGGCCGTGGTCGTCGCTGTACAAAGTGGAGACGCCGTAGTTGCGCTCGCTCGTCGGTACCCCGGTGATGATCGTGCGGTGCGAGACGGTGAGCAGCAGGCGGCCGGTGTCGAGCTGGATGCCGTGCCCCGGCCCCGGCCCGTGCATCGACCAGTTGTACGGGAAGTGCGCGAACAGGTCGGTGAGCTCGCGCGGCGCGCCCCAGGTCACGCCACCGTCCACACTGGAGATGACGTACATGGTGCTGGAGTCGGCCGAGCAGCTCGTGTTCTCCGGCAGGCGCACGCACCAGTTGTAGAACAGGAAGACCTCGCGCGTGCGGCGGTCGACGACGAACGTCGGGTTGGCCCAGCACTGGCCCTCGGTCGCGGCGACGAGCGTCTGTGTCGGCGTCCAGGTGGCCCCGCCGTCGGTGCTGCGGCGCAGCAGGATGTCGTGCGGGCCGGCGTCGCAGTTCTCGTACCGCCCCTCCGTGACGGCCAGGACCGTGTCGTCCGGCAGGGCGGTGAGGGCGTGCACGTGGTAGCTGGCCAGCGGGTCGACGGTCGAGTCCCAGAGCGTCGTCTCGGCGAAGAAGGGGGTGGCGGCACCGGAGGCGAAGGCGCTCGACGGCACGAAAGTCGCGGCGGCGCCCGCCGCGAGCCCGAGCGTGAACGTCCGCCTGCTGATGGATTGAGGCATGCGGGGGTCTCCTGATCCAGAGGCCGGTGGGGCGATCTTATTAATACGTATTAAGATCAACCGTCTGTGACGCTACTTGACGGCTTTACGCACGTCAACGGGGCGGCAACAAGACCGAAACAGCTTGTTGACGTTGGCGGGACACGACGAGTACGGTGGCTCCACCGGATCTTCTAATACGTATTAATTGGAGCTGCGGTGACCCCATCCCCGCGCCGAGGCCGGCCCACCCAGGTCGACATCGCCCGCCGTGCCGGCGTCTCTCAGGCGACGGTATCTCTTGTGATCAGCGGCGGCGCCGTCAGCGACCAGGTGGCCGAGCCGACCCGACAGGCCGTGCTGGCCGCGGCCGCCGAGCTCGGCTACACGGCCAACGTCGCGGCCCGCCGCCTGCGCGGCAAGCGCAACAACCTGCTCGGCATATACACGTTCGAACCGGTCTTCCCGGTCGACCAGCGCGACTTCTACTACCCGTTCCTGGTCGGCGTCGAGGAGGCGACCGCGGCGCTCGGCTACGACCTGCTGCTGTTCAGCTCGGTCACCTCGGCCGCCGACCGCTCCATCTACGCCGGCGGCGTCAACCGGCTGCGGATCGCCGACGGATGCGTCCTGCTCGGTCGCAACGTGCGCCGCGACGAGCTCGCCGCGCTGGTCCGGGAAGACTTCCCGTTCGTCTTCCTCGGCCGCCGGGAGCTGCCGGACGCCGACATCTCCTACGTGGCCGCCGACTACGTCGCCGCGACGAGCGCGATGGTGACCACCCTCGCCGGGCACGGGCACGAGCGCATCCTCTACCTACGCGCCACCGACGACACCGAGCCCACCCGCGACCGCGAGGCCGGCTACCGCCAAGGTCTCGTCGCGGCCGGGCTCGCGGTCGACGAGTCGCTGATCCAGGCGCTCGCCGACCCAGCGGAGCTGACCGCCGAGCACCTGGAGCACTGGATCGCGCGGTACGGCGTGACCGCCGTGCTGGTGGAGCCCACGGAGGACACCAGACTGACCACCGCGCTCGACGAGATCGCCGCCGCGGCGCGGATCCGCTTCCCGCAGGACTGCTCGATCGCGCTGCTCGGCGACCCTCCATCATGGACTCCGGACCGCCGGGACTGGACCCGCTTCTCGCTCCCCCGCGTGGAGATGGGGCGCGAGGCCGCCCGCATGCTCATCGAGCTGCTGGAGGACCGGCGTACGGCACCCGAGCGGGTGAGCCTGCCGTGCACGTTCGTGCCCGGCGACTCGATCGGGCCGGCGCGAGCGGGGCGTCCGTCATGATCCGGCTCGTCGTCAAGCGCCTGCTCATCGGCGTACTCGTGATGTGGGGCGCGGCCTCGCTCATCTTCCTCATCGTCCGCGTCGTCCCCGGCGACCCGGCCACCATCCTGCTCGGCCCGGACGCCGACCAGCAGCAGATCGACGAGTTGACCGCGCGGCTCGGGCTCGACCAGCCCAAGCTCACGCAGTACGCGCACTACCTCGCCGACGCGGCCCGGTTCGACTTCGGACAGTCGTACCGGCTGGGCCGGCCGGCGATGGACACCGTGCTGGAGCGCCTGCCGGCGAGCGTCGAGCTGATGCTCACGTCCACGCTCATCGCCGTCGTCCTCGGCGTCACGCTCGGGCTGCTGGCCGGCGCGCGCCCGGGTCGCGCGCTCGACCGGGTGGTGTCCGCGAGCACGATCGCGCTCCAGTCGTTCCCGACGTTCTGGGTCGGCATCATGCTGATCCTCATCTTCGCGCTGGCGCTGGGCGTGCTGCCCAGCGCGGGCTCCGGCACACCACAGCACCTCGTGCTGCCGGCGGTCACGCTCGCCCTGCCGTTCACCGCCATCGTCGCCCGGCTGACCCGGACCAGCGTGGCGGAGACCATGCGCGAGCCGTACATCCAGACGGCCCGCTCCAAGGGCCTCACCGAGCCGCAGGTGCTCACCGGCCACGCCCTGCGCAACTCGCTCATCCCCGTGGTGACGATCGTCGGGCTGCACATGGGCGGGCTCATCGGCGGCGCCGTCATCGTCGAAAACGTCTTCGCCTGGCCGGGCGTCGGCACGCTGGTCGTGGACGCGGTCGCCAACCGCGACTACGAGGTGGTGCAGGCGGCCACGTTCGTCATCGCCGGCATCGTCATGCTCTTCAACCTGCTGGCCGACCTGCTCTACACGAAGCTCGACCCAAGGATCAAGCTGGACGGCGTGTCATGACGGCGGCGTTGGAGCTCCAGACGGTAAGCGTCCCCCGGATCCGGCCGCGGCGCTGGCTCGGCCGCATCCCCTACCTCGTCCTGGGGCTGTACGCGGCGGTCGCCGTCATCGGCCCCCTGTTCATCGACTACGACCCGGTGCACACCTCGCTCCAGGACCGGCTTCTCTCGCCCGGGTCGGCCGTGTCCGGCGGCGGCACCGCGTGGCTGGGCACCGACGCGCTCGGCCGCGACGTGCTCGCCCAGATCGTGTACGGCGCGCGGACGTCGGTCATCATCGGCGTCTGCACCGTCGTCGTCGCCTGCGTCGTCGGCGTGGCCGTCGGCACGGTCGCCGGCTACTTCCGCGGCTGGCTCGACACGATCCTGGCCCGCGGCATCGACATCCTCCTCGCCTTCCCGGCGATCCTGCTGACCATCGTGATCGCGGGCGCGTTCGAGCGCAGCGTCTTCCTCGTGGTGACCGCGCTCTCCGCGACCGCCTGGATCTCCTTCGCCCGCGTCACCCGCGGCATCGCGCTCTCCCTGCGGGAGCGGGCCTGGGTCGACGCGGCCCGGGTGCTCGGCGTGCCCCGCCGGGCCGTCCTCGTCCGGCACATCCTGCCCTTCACCATCGGTCCGGTCGTCGCCCTGGCGACGCTGGAGTTCGCGCTCGTCGTGCTGGCCGAGGCCGGCCTCAGCTTCCTCGGCATCGGCCTGCCCAACTCGGCGGTGTCGTGGGGCCAGACGATCGCGAACGGCAAGCAGTACCTCGAAACCGCGTGGTGGATCTCGGCGCTGCCCGGCATCGCGCTGTCCGTGCTGATCGTCAACATCGGCATCCTCGGCGACCAGCTCACCGCCCGGTACGGCCGCGGCCACCTGAACTGACTGACTCTCCCCGCGAAAGATTAGGAGCCCATACCGTGAGAAAGTCCCTTTTGTACAGTCTCGCCGTCGCGGCGATAGCGCTCGCCGGCTGCTCGGACGCCACCACCGGCGGCGGGTCCGGTGCGGGCTCCGGCCAGCTCACGGTCGCCGGCACGTACCCCATCGAAAGCCTCGACCCGCACGGCGCGCAGGGTGGCGGCACCGGCACCCAGCTGGCGTCCCGGGAGATCTACAGCCGCCTGGTCGGCCCGGGCAACGACGGCAAGCTGAAGGGCGACCTCGCCACCGAGTGGAAGCCCAACGCCGACGCCACGGAGTGGACGTTCACGCTCCGCTCGGGTGTGCGGTTCAGCGACGGCAAGCCGGTCACCGCGAACGACGTCGCCGCCTCGTTCAAGCGCTTCATGGACCTCAAGGGCACCAACACCGCCAACTTCACCGGGTACACGATGACCGCCACCTCCGACACGCAGGTGGTCATGAAGACGACGAAGCCGGACGCGGCGGTGCCCGGCAAGCTCGCCACGTTCTACGTCATCCCGGCCGGCGTGGCACCGGACGACACCGCGTTCTTCCAGAAGCCGGTCGGCTCGGGTCCGTTCACTGTGGACTCGTTCACCCCGTCGCAGACCCTCGCGCTGGTACCGAACGCCCAGTACTACGGCGGCGCGCCGAAGGTGTCGAAGGTGACCATCAAGAAGATGCCCGAGCTGGCGGCCCGGCTGACCGCGCTGCGCACCGGCGAGGCGGACGTCGTGTGGGGCATCCCCGACGACCAGCTCGGCGAGCTGCAAAGCGACTCGAAGCTGACCGTACAGACGGTACCGAGCACGGCGGTCTTCACGATGTGGTTCAACTCGTCGACCCCCGCGCTGAAGGACGCCAAGGTGCGGCGGGCGCTGTGGCAGGCGGTCGACTTCGAGACCATCATCAAGCAGCTGTACCCGCAGACCGGTTCGCTGTCCGACGCGCCCGTCTCGCCGATCACGCTGGGCTACGTCAAGCAGCAGCCGATCGGGTACGACCCGGACGCGGCCAAGGCGGCGCTGACCGCGGCCGGCTTCGACTTCTCCAAGAAGCTGCGGCTCCAGTTCGCCAATGCCGAGTTCCGGCAGTTCAACCAGGCGGTCGTCTCCGACCTACAGAAGATCGGCGTCCAGGTCGACCTGCTGGAGAAGGAGCAGGCGGTCTTCACCAAGGACCTGCTGGCGCTCAACTGGGACATCAACTTCCAGCAGCTGTCCAACCCGACGTTCGACGCGGCGAACACGCTGGGCCGCCTCTACCCCTGCGCCGCCAAGCGCAACGGGTACTGCAACCCCGAGCTGGACCAGCTGCTGAGCAAGGCCGGTTCGAGCCCGGACGAGGCCGAGCGGACCAGGCTCTACGGTGAGGCCAGCCAGATCATCTGGCAGGACGCGGTCGGCATGTTCCCGATGGCGGTCAAGTACGCGTACGCCTGGAACAACCGCCTCCAGGGCTTCTCGCCGGACCCGAACGGTCTGCCCGACTTCGCCACCGCGCAGGTCAACGGGTCATGACCGCCGCTCGCTTGGCCGACCAGCCGGCGGCCGAGTCCTCGACGGGGCCGCTGCTGGAGCTGGCCGGGCTGGTCGTCGACCTGCCCGGCCAGGCCGGCCACCTGCGCGTGGTCGACGGGGTGTCGTTCGACGTCCCGCCGGCCACCACGGTCGGGCTCATCGGCGAGTCGGGCAGCGGCAAGACAATGACCGCGAACGCGATCATCGGCCTGCTGCCCGACGGCGCCCGGACCGGCGGCGAGCTGCTCTGGCGGGGTGAGAACCTGCTGCGCGCGGACCGCACCCGGCGCCGCCGGCTGCGCGGACACGAGATCGCGATGATCTTCCAGGACCCGCTCGCCGCCCTCAACCCCACCCAGACGATCGCCCGCCAGGTCGGCGAGATCCTGCGCCGCGACGGCAAACCCCGCGACGAGGTACGCCGGCGGGTGCTGGACCTGCTCGAAAGGGCCCGCATCCCGGACCCGGCGCGGCGGCTGCGCAACTACCCGCACGAGTTCTCCGGCGGGATGCGGCAGCGGGCGATGATCGCGCTGGCGCTGGCCGGCAGCCCGGCGCTGCTGCTGGCCGACGAGCCCACCACCGCGCTCGACGTCACCGTGCAGGCGCGCATCCTGCGCCTGCTGCGGTCGATCCAGGAAGACGAAGGGCTGGCGATGCTGCTGGTCAGCCACGACCTGCGGGTGGTCGCCCACGTCGCGCACCAGGTGGTGGTCATGTACGCGGGGCGGGTCGCCGAGCGCGGCCCGACCGCGGCGGTGCTCGGCCGGCCGGCGCACCCCTACACGCAGGCGCTGGTGCGCAGCGTGCCGGCCATCCGGACCCGCACCGCGCTCGCCCATCCCCTACCCGGCACGCCGGCCACCCCGGCGAACCGCCCGGCGGGGTGCGCGTTCCACCCGCGCTGCCCGCTGGCCCGCGACCGGTGCCGCACCGAGCAGCCGGCCGTCCGGCAGGTCGCCTCCGGCCGCTGGACGGCGTGCCACTTCGCCGAGGAGCTGTTGCAGAGTGAGTGAGGCGTTGCTGGAGGTGCGAGACCTGCGGGTCAGTTTCGGCCGCCGGTCCAACAGGTTCGTCGCCGTCGACGGGGTGAGCCTCCGCGTCGCGGCGAACGAGACGGTCGGGCTGGTCGGCGAGTCGGGATCGGGCAAGACCACCGCGGCCCGCGCCATCATCGGCCTCGTCCGGCCGGACTCCGGCGTGGTCACATTGGACGGTCACCGCCTCGGCCCGGTCGGGCGCCGGCCGGCCGCCCTTCAGCGGGCGATCCAGATGGTGTTCCAGGACCCGCGTTCCTCCCTCAACCCGCGGATGACCGCCGCCGCCATCATCAACGAGGCGTGGCGGACCCACCCGGCGTCGGCGCCGGCCGGCGACCGCACCGCGGCCGTGCACCGGCTGCTCGACGACGTGGGCCTCGACTCGAGCGTCGCCCGGCAGCACGCGGGCGAGCTGTCCGGCGGCCAGTGCCAGCGGGTGAGCATCGCCCGCGCGCTCGCCGTCAAGCCGCGGCTGCTGGTCTGCGACGAGGCGGTGTCCGCGCTGGACGTCTCGGTACAGGCGCAGATCCTCCGGCTCCTCGTCGACCTGCGGGCCAGCCACCACCTGTCGATGCTGTTCATCTCCCACGACCTGGGTGTGGTGCACCAGATCGCGGACCGGATCGCGGTGATGCGGCAGGGCGAGCTCGTGGAGGAGGGCCCGGCCAGCGAGGTGCTCGGCGCCCCGCGCCACGAGTACACCCGCACGCTCGTCGACGCCGCCCTGGAGCTCAACACCGGACGTGCCGCGTGAAAGACCTGCTCGGCGGCCTCGTCGTACCGCTCGTGACGCCCATGGACCGGCCCGGCGTGCCGTCCGCGCCGGCCGCGACCCCGCTGCTGCGCGCGATGGCGGGCGCCGGCGTGCGCCGGCTGATGCTCCTCGGCAGCAACGGCGAGGGCCCGCTGATCCGCCCCGACCGGCTGCCGGCGTACGTCGCCGCCATGGTCGACCGCTGGCACGGTCTCGTCGACGGCGGCGTGGTGCTCGTCAACGTCACCGCCGCCGGCACCGACGAGGTCCGCGAGCGCGCCGACCGCGCGGTCGCGGCCGGCGCGGACGCGCTCGTGGTCAGCCCGCCGACGTACTTCAAGCACCGCCCGGACGAGGTGGTCGCCCACTATGCCGCGCTCGCCGGGTGCGGCCGGCCGGTGGTGGCGTACAACGCGCCGAAGTACGCCACTCCCCTCATCGAGTCGAGTGTGGACGGTCTCGTCGCGCTGCCGCACGTGGTCGGCGTCAAGGACTCGTCCGGCGAACCGGCGACGCTGGCGTACCTGGTGAAGGCGGCCGGCCACCGCCCTGATTTCACGGTCAGCCAGGGCGACGAGCGGGCGCTCGCGGCGGCCCTGCGCGCCGGCGCGGGCGGCATCGTGCCCGGCACAGCCAACCTCGCGCCCCGGCTCGCCCTGGACCTGCTGGCCGCGCACGAGGCCGGCGACGGCGCCGCGCTCGACCGGCTCCAGGAGCTGAACACCCGCCTCGCCGGGCTGCACGCGGTCCGTCCCGGCGTTCCCGCGGTCAAGGCGCTGCTCGCCCGGCGGGGCCTGTGCCCGCCGCACGCCGCGCCGCCCCTCGCGCCATGCACGCCGTCGGAGACCGACGAGCTCGAACGCGTGGTCGCCTCCCTCGGTTCATACCTGCTCTGACCCCTCCCGGTCCACCTGCTCTGACCCTCTCCCCGTCCACACGTGCTCTGACACCCTCCCGGTCCACACCTGCTCTGATAGGAGCGCTGCATGATCGCCAGACGGACGTTCACCATCGGGCTCGCCGCCGGCGCCGCCACGGTCGCGGTCGGGCCCCGAGCATTCGCCAGCCCACCCCGGAACGAACCCTTCTTCCACGAGACGACGCTGTGGGACTCCACCGTGGACCCGCTGGAGAACTATCACGTGCACGGCCTCGTCGTGCTCCCGAACGACACGATCCTGGCCGCCACCGAGGGCCGGTACGAGGTGTGCGACGCCGGTCCGCGCGACCTGCTGGTGCGGCGCAGCCCCGACGGCGGCGAGACCTGGGGGCCGACGCAGACCGTGGTGTCCTCCGTGGACGGTCAGTCGTGGGGCAACCCCGCCTTCGTCGCCGACCGGATCACCGGCGAGGTGTTCCTGTTCTACATGCTCTCCGAGCGGCTCCCGGAGAACACCACCTGCTCCGGCGACAGCGGCGACCTGTACGTGGTGTCCAGCAAGGACGGTGGGCGGACCTGGGGCGAGCCGCGGCCGCTGGCCGGACTGTTCGACCATTTCCCGTACGACTGGGCGCTGCACGGCCCGGGACCCGGCCACGGCATCCAGCTCGACGACGGCCGCCTGCTGATCAACGTCGCGCACCGCCGGGTCATCGTCGGCAACACCGTCGCGCAGCGCTTCTACGGCATGGCCGGCCTCTACAGCGACGACCACGGCCGCACCTGGCAGGCGACCGGCGAGGTGCCGGTCTCCGTGGAGTACCCCATCAACGAGGCCCGGCTCGTGCAGCGCGACGACGGCCCGGTCGTGGTCAACGGCCGCGCGGCGGCGGGCGGCAACCGCCAGCGCATCGTCGCGGTGAGCCAGGACCGCGGCCTCACCTGGTCACCGCCCAAACTGGACGGCGCCACGGGTGTCTTCAACGCCGTCGACGCCAGCCTCGTCCGGTACACCGGCGGCCCGCGCTCGCACGACATCGACCGGATCCTTTTCAGCCGGCCGGACGCGCCGATGCGGTGGAACATGACGGTGTCGGTCAGCTACGACGAGGGGCACTCGTTCCGGTACAGCCGGGTCGTCAACCCCAACCGCTCCTACTACTCCGACCTCGCGCGGCTCTCCGACGGCACGATCGTGCTCCTGTACGGCTGCGACGGCGACATCCCCAGCTTCCCGCGGCGGATCGCGCTCGCCCGGTTCAACCTGGAGTGGCTCACGCAGGGCCGGGACAGCCTCTCCCGCGGCCCGCGCCTGACCGAGCACCGCCACGACCTCGGCCGCACCGCGCCGCACGCGCGGCGGCCCGGCGGCACCGTGGCCGTCGTCCGCGAGCCCACCGCCCGCGACGGCGCCCGCGCGGTCTACACCCCGCACGCGGCCGGCGACTACATCGAGTACCCATTCGAGGCCGGGCATGGCGGCGTGTTCGAGGTCTGGCTCCGCTACTACCGCCCGGTGGCCGGTGGTCTCGTCGCGGTCACCATCGACGGCCGGGCACCGCGGGTCGCCGCGATCGACACGACGGCGGAGAGCGCCGACGGGTACGACGTCGTGCGGCTGGACCGGCTGCGGCTCGGGCCCGGCCGGCATCGCGTGCGCTTCACGCTGGCCGGCCCCGGCCGCGGCGGCGGCCAGCTGATCTCGCTCGACGAGCTGAGCCTGGTCGAGGCGCCCGGTCCGGCCGATGTCCGCGAGGACATCACCATCGACAACGGCGAGCAGGGCTTCCAGGTGGTCGCCGGCACCTGGCCCGGCGGCACGGGCGTGCCCGGGTACTACGGCAGCAACTACACCTCCCACGCGGCCGGCGACGGCACCGCGGCGGTGCGCTGGCGCCCGGCCATTCCCGGCGACGACCGCTACGAGGTGCGCGTCTCGTACAGCGCGGCGTCCAACCGCGCGACGAACGCCACCTACGTCGTCCACCACGCCGGGGGCAGCACGCCGGTCGCCGTCGACCAGCGGGTACGCGGCGTGCCGGGCCCGCGCGGCGGCGAGTGGGTGTCGCTCGGCACGTTCCCGTTCACCGCGGGTCTCGACGGCCGCGTCGAGCTGAGCGACGCCGCGAACGGCGTGGTCGTCGCGGACGCCGTCCAATGGGTACGGACCAGCAGCCCAGTGTCCTGACACCGTCGAGAAGGCGGCCGGCCCACCACCCCGGGCCGGCCGTCAGGTGGTGTCGAGGTGGGCGACGCCCTCCAGGGCCGGGTCGTAGGCGACCTTCGCCTGGGCGCGGCCCTCGCGCCAGCCGGCGAGGCGCCCTTCGACGTGGCCGGCCGCGGGCGTCGCACCGTCCACATAGTAGTGAAGGACGCGGGTGCCGCGGGTGGTCTCGTGCGCCAGCAGCTCGCCGTCGGTGCCGACCGCCTCGGTCAGCTCGTCTTCGAAGGCGCGCAACGCGGTCAGCGAACCGTCGAGCGGCAGCCCGCCGTCGTTGGTGTCGCGGAACGGCAGCGTCACCGCGACATGCGTGTCGAAGCGCGGGAAGCGCACCGGCAACATCACCTTCTGCGCGGTGGCGAGCACCGGCCAGCCCTTCTTGTCCTGGGCGGTGAGCATCACCCACACGGGCTCCTTGTGCTCGACCGCCTGGCGCTCCACGGCGGCCCGCAGCTCGTCCGGCGCGTACGCGTCGACCGGGGGTGCCTCCCCGCCGAACTCGACCGCGCCGACCCAGCGCTCCACGCCTTCCTCGCCGAGCAGCCAGTCCAGCGACAGGAAGGCGATCTGCCCGCGCACCTCCTCGGGCAGGTCCGGAAACATCGGGTGGTAGACGGTGACGTCGAGGAGCTGCCGCCCGCCCTCCACCGCGAACCCGTACCGCAGGTCGGCCATCGCCAGCTCGGCGCCGCCGATCTGGAGCCGCGCGCCGAACGCGTTCGGGTCGGGCTGGCGGGACGTGTGGTACTCCCACGTCTCGTCCGCCGGGGGCGCGGCCGCCGCCCAGCGCGCCGCCACGGCCCGCAGCTCCGCCCGGCCCGCCGGCGACACGACCAGCGCGTGCGCCGACCGGGCACCGCGGGCGAACTCCCAGTGCAGGTCGGCGTGGATGGCCGAGACAAGCGCGTTGATCTGGTCGCTGAGGTCGGCCCAGTCACCGGTGGTGACGGCCGCCTCCACCCGGCCGCGGGCGCCCGGCCACCACTCCCAGAACGCGGCTATCGCGGTGTCGGGGGCGGACGTGGGCTCGGCACGGCGGCGAGAGAAGATCACGAGCGGAGACTCTACGCCCACCCGTCAACCCCGGCCGCCCCACGCCGGCCGGGTCCACCGTGGACAGACGATTAGGACTCCTTACAACAGACGTTCTCCTAGGAATCCGCCTGTGGCGCGGCGAGGCGGCGCCACTCGCTGGGGGTTTGGCCGTAGGTGCCGCGGAAGCGGCGGGTGAAGTGGGTCGGATCGCTGAAGCCCCAGCGGCGGGCGACCGTCGCGATCGTGCGGCCGTGGCTATCCGGGCGCAGCAGCTCATCGCGGGCGCCGCGCAGCCGCTCGCCGATGATCCACTGCTCGAGGCTGAAGTCGGCCTGGGCGCAGACCTTGTAGAGGTAGCGCAGCGAGACGTTGTGCGCGGCGGCGATCGTGGCGGGGCGCAGGTCGGGGTCGGCCAGGTGCTGGCGGACGTAGGCGCGGACCTGGGTCAGCAGCGTCTCGGCGAGCACCGCGCGGGCGTGCGGCTCCGCGTGGGCGGCCGACGCGATGAGGGCGCGGGCGAGCTCGATGCTCGCGTGGCCGGCGGTGACGGCGGCCGGGTCGGCGCTGAGCTGCTCGGCGTCCCGCACCAGGTGGGCGACGTGGCTGGTCACCAGGTGGTACAGCGGGCTGGTCGGCAAATTGGCGGCGGCGCGGCGGATGACGTCGATCGGGAGGCCGACCTGGTCGAACGGGATCTGGAGGCAGCCGGCCGCGCCGTCGCCGGACCAGGAGAAGTCGTACGGAGAGGACAGGTCGACCATCATCAGCGAACCAGGGCGCACGATCTGGCGGTGGCCGAGCTGCTCGTGGCGCCCGTCGCCGAGCAACTGCACGGAGAGGGCGACGATGGGCGCGGCGTCCTGTTTGGCCTGTTTGGGCGTGCGAAGCAGGCGCAGGCCGGTGGACCGCGCGGTGAATACGTTGGCGCTGCCGAAGTCCCAGACCTCGAGGCGGGTGCGGACGTCACCACCCGGATCCTCGTGGATCACGTAGGACGGGACCGACGCCTGCATCATCGCGGCGTAGACCGCCTCGACCCGCTCGCCCCGCGGTATGTCCGCCGTGTCCAGAAGAAAACCCATGTGCGCCGCCCAGTGTGCACCGTCAGCCGACAACAGTGCACGCATAGCCCCGCCAGCGGCGCACACGCTTCCTAAGGTCGCACGGGAGTGTTACAAGGGGGGATCGGTGCTCAGGGGCCGAAAAAGTGAACGCGAACACCTTGACGAGCTCGTCGCCGCGGTCCGCGAGGGGTTGAGTGGCGTGCTCGTCCTCCAGGGCGACGCGGGCATCGGCAAGACCGCGCTGCTCGACTACGCGGCCGGCGCCGCCGCCGACCTACGGGTCGTCCGCGTCGGCGGGGTCGAGTCGGAGGCCGGGTTCGAGGTGGGTGGGAAAGCGTCAGCCGCGCGCGTCAACGACGCGACCCTCGTCGTGTACCCGGGCGCGCCGCACGGCATCACCGACACGCACAAGCAGCAGCTGTCGGAAGACCTGCTTACATTTTTGAGGAGTGTGCCATGACCGCGCCCGACACGATCGTCCTCGTCCACGGCTTCTGGGTGACGCCGCGCAGCTGGGAGCACTGGGTCACGCACTACGAGGCCCGCGGCTTCCGGGTCATCGCGCCCGGCTACCCGGGCTTCGAGGTGGAGGTCGAGGCGCTGCGGGAAAACCCGCAGATCATCGTCGACGTGACCGTGCCTGCGATCATCTCGAAGATCGAGGGGATCATCCGCGAGCTGGACCGTCCGCCGATCATCATGGGCCACTCCGCCGGCGGGGCGTTCACCCAGATCCTGCTCGACCACGGGTTCGGCGCCGCCGGCGTCGCGCTCAACTCGGCGCCCACCGAGGGCGTGCGGGTGGTGCCGCTGTCGCAGGTGAAGTCCACCTTCCCGGTGCTCAAGAGCCCGGCCAACCGGCACAAGGCGGTCGGGCTGTCCTTCGAGGAGTGGAAGTACGCGTTTACCAACACGTTCACCGAGGACGAGTCCCGCGCCCTGTACGACCGCTACCACATCCCGGCCAACGGCGGCATCCTGTGGGGCAGCGTGCTGGCCAACTTCCAGCCCGGTCACCAGGACACCTGGGTCGACTACCACAACGACAAGCGGGTGCCGCTGCTGTTCGTCTCCGGCGGCGAGGACCACATCATGCCGCCGGCCATCCAGCAGTCGAACGCCAAGCACTACAAGTCGAACACCATCACCGAGATCAAGGAGTACGAAGGGTACGCGCACCTGCTGCCCGCGCAGAAGGGCTGGGAGCGGATCGCCGACGAGGTCTTGGACTGGGCGCTGTCCCATGCCCGCTGACGTCCGCGTCACCCACGTCGGCGGCCCCACCGTGCTCATCGAGTTCGCCGGGTGGCGGCTGCTGACCGATCCGACGTTCGACCCGGCCGGGCGCACCTACACGTTCGGCTGGGGCACCTCGTCCCGCAAGCTCGCCGGGCCGGCGATCGACGCGGACGCGGTCGGGCCGGTGGACGCGGTGCTGCTGACCCACGACCACCACGGCGACAACCTCGACGAGGCCGGCCGCCGCCTGCTGCCGTCGGCCGGCATGGTCGTCACCACCGTGTCCGGCGCGGCCCGGCTCGGCGGCGGCGCGCTCGGGTTGGCGGCGTGGGCGTCGACCACATTGGAGGGTGCGGGACGGCCGGCCGTCGAGGTGACCGCCACGCCGTGCCGGCACGGTCCCCCACTGAGCCGGCCGATCGTCGGCGACGTCGTCGGCTTCGCGCTGCGCTGGGAGGGGCAGCGGCACGGTGCACTGTGGATATCCGGTGACACCGTCCTCTACCCCGGCGTCCGGCAGGTCGCCGGCCGGGTGCCGGTCGGGCTGGCGCTGGTGCACCTCGGCGGCGTCCGCTTCCCGGTCACCGGACCGCTGCGGTACACGATGACCGCCCGCGACGCGGTCACCCTCCTCGGCGAGGTGCGGCCGCACACCGCCGTGCCCGTGCACTACGAGGGCTGGAAGCACTTCCAGCAACCCCGTTCCGACATCGAACGCGAGTTCGCCGCCGCGCCGCGCGACGTGCGCGACCGCGTCCGCTGGCTACCCATCGGCACTCCCACCGACCTGGAGACATGACACATGAGAAGACTCGTGACCGCGCTCGTGCTGCTGCTGACCGCCACCGGCCTGTTGGCCACGCCGGCGGCGTCCGCGGCGACGGGCTCGCACGGACCCAAGCCGACTGTCGTGCTCGTGCACGGCGCCTTCGCGGACGCCTCCGGCTGGGGCGAGGTCGTCAAGCGCCTGCACCGCAAGGGTTACCCGGTGATCGCGCCGGCCAACCCGCTGCGCGGCGTCCCGTCGGACTCGGCGTACATCGCCAGCGTGCTGGCGAGCGTCAGCGGACCGATCGTCCTGGTTGGACACTCGTACGGCGGGATCGTCATCACCAACGCGGCCACCGGCAACCCCAACGTCAAGGCGCTGGTGTACATCGCGGCGTTCGCACCCGACCAGGGTGAGCCGCTCGTCGCGCTACAGACGAAGTTTCCCGGCAGCCGGCTCGGCTTGGAAGCGCTCGACATCCGGCCCACCGGCCCGGAGACCTTCGACGGCTACATCAAGGCGAGCGTCTTCCGGGAGGTCTTCGCGGCCGACCTGCCGGCCAGCACGACGGCGGTCATGGCGGCCACCCAGCGCCCCGGCGATCTGGCCACGCTCCAGCAGCCGTCCGGCCCGCCGGCTTGGAAGGCGATCCCGTCGTGGTACCTCGTCGCCAAGCAGGACCAGGTGATCCCGGCGGCCGCCCAGCGTTTCATGGCCGAGCGCGCCGGTGCCCGTACCAGGGAGGTCAACGCCTCGCACGTGGCGATGATGTCGCGGCCGGACGCCGCGGCCGACGTGATCGTCGCGGCCGCCCGGTCCTGACGGGAGGGGTTGGAGGGGGCCGGCCGGGGTGGCCGGCCCCCTCCGTCTCCCTCCCCCACCCCCGAGATCGCTCCTGCCGCGGGTCCACATAGGTGGGTGGGACGAGCTCCGGTAGCCGGTCGGCGGCGAGGCGGACGGTCCGGTGTCCGCGGTGGATGATCCGGTGCCGCGCGCCACCCCCCGCTGATCAACCGTCGGCCGCGGTCGAGGTCCAGAACCTGGACCACCCAACCCTCGGCCCGGGGCGCCGGATATGATCTACGAATGTCTGACGCGGAGCTCGCCATCGCCGCGGCGGAGGCGGGTGCGGCCGTGGTGCGGGCCAGGTTCGGCCAGCCGCTCGACCGGTTCGTCAAGTCCGGCAACGACTTCGCCACCGCCGCCGACCTCGACTCCGAGAAAGCGATCCTCGACGTCTTGCGGGCCGCCCGCCCGGACGACGCGGTGCTCGCCGAGGAGTCCGGCGGCGCGGGCGATCCGGGCACCGGCCGGGTGTGGCTCGTCGACCCGCTCTGCGGCACGCTCAACTTCGCCGCGCACACCCCGCTCGCCTCGGTCAACGTCGCCCTGCGTACCGGCGGGGAGGTGACCGCGGCGGCGTCGGCCGACCCGTTCAGCGGCGAGGTCTTCTGGACCGACGGCACCACGGCGCGCATACGCCGAGGCCAAGACCAAAACCCACTCACGCCCACCGCCACCGTCCCGCTCGTCGACGTCGACCTGGATCCGCCGTTCGCCAACGGGCCCGGCTTCCGCGCGGTGCGGCTGCTCGGCGACCTGGCGTTCACCCAGCGCTTCGGGGTGCGGGTAACGTCGACGACGCTGGCGCTGGCGTGGGTCGCGGCCGGGCGCCGGGCCGCGTACCTGAGCGACAGCGACCTGACCGACAACGTGCACTTCGCCGCCCCGGTGGCCATCTGCCGGGCGGCCGGCTGCGTGGTCACCGGCCTGCGCGGGGAGCCGGTCGGCGAGGGCGCCGGCGGCCTACTCGCCGCCGCCGACCAAGAGACGCACGACGCGCTGCTCGCGCTCGTCGCCAAGCAGTTTCGAGGGGGTCGACCGTGACGTTGAAGGCTCTCGTGGTCCGCGGCGGGTGGGAAGGGCACCAGCCGGTCAAGGCCACCGAGATGTTCATCCCGTTCCTGGAACGCGCCGGCTACGCCGTGCGCGTCGAGGAGTCACCCGAGGTGTACGCCGACGCGGGTGAGATGGCCGCCACCGACCTGGTCCTCCAGTGCGTGACGATGTCGGAGATCACCGGCGACCAGGTGGCCGGTCTGCGCGCGGCGGTCGAGGCGGGCACCGGCCTCACCGGCTGGCACGGCGGCATCGTCGACTCCTACCGCGCCTCCTCCGACTACCTCCAGCTGGTCGGCGGCCAGTTCGCCACCCACCCGGGCAAGGAGCCGTGCGAGCGGCAGGGCGGGCAGGAGGACAACTACCTGCCGTACACGGTGAACCTCACCGCCCTGGGCCGGGAGCACCCGGTCACCGCCGGTGTCGAGGACTTCGACCTGGTCACCGAGCAGTACTGGGTGCTGCACGACGACCTGATCGACGTGCTGGCCACCACCACCCACCCGACCCAGCCGTGGCACCCTTGGCACCGGCCGATCACCTCGCCGGCGATCTGGACCCGGCGTTGGGGCGCCGGCCGCGTCGTCGTCACCACGCCGGGGCACAGCCTCGACGTGCTGGAGCACCCGAGCGTGCGCACCGTCATCGAGAGGGGCATCCTGTGGGCGAGCCGCACCGCGTCGGCATCGTAGGTCTCGGCGTCATCTCCCGGCAGTACCTGAACACGCTCGTCGGCCACCCCGACGTCCGCGTGACCGCGGTGGCCGACCTCGACGCCGCCCGGGCCGAGGCGGTCGCGGCCGAGTTCCCGGGGGTGGAGGCGGTGAGCGTCGAGCGGCTGTTCGACGGCGCGGGCGTCGACACGGTGCTCAACCTGACCATCCCGGCGGCGCACGCCGACATCGCGCTGGCCGCGATCGCCGGGGGCAAGCACGTGTACGCGGAGAAGCCGCTCGCGGTCACGTTCCCGGGCGGCCGGTCGATCGTCGACGCGGCCGTCGCGGCCGGCCTGCGGGTGGGATGCGCCCCGGACACGGTGCTCGGTACGGGCATCCAGACGGCGCGCGCCGCCGTCGACGCCGGCCTGATCGGGCGCCCGATCGCCGCGTCCGCCGTGATGGTGACGCCCGGCCACGAGCGCTGGCACCCCAACCCCGACTTCTACTACGTCGCCGGCGGCGGCCCGCTGATGGACATGGGGCCGTACTACATCACGGCGCTGGTCCACCTGCTCGGCCCGGTCCGCGCGGTGACCGGCGCGGCGAGCCGGCTGCGCGGGGAGCGGGTCATCGGCTCGGGGCCGCGTGCCGGCGAGCGGATCCCGGTCGAGGTCGACAGCCACGTCAGCGGGGTGCTCGAACACGCCAACGGCGCGCTCACCACGATCACGACGAGCTTCGACAGCGTGGAGACGGCCGCCGTGCCGATCGAGGTGCACGGCGAGACCGGCACGCTGTCCGTCCCCGACCCCAACCATTTCGAGGGCGAGACCCGCCTGTTCGAGCTGGGCGGCAGCGAATGGCGCCCCCTCAAGCCCTCCGCCGGCTACGTGGGCGCCGGCCGCGGCGTCGGCCTGGTCGACCTCGTCACCTCGGACGGCCGCGCGAGCGGCGAGCTGGCCCTGCACGTGCTGGAGGTAATGACCGCGCTGCTCGACTCGGCCGCCGAGGGGCGCCGGATCAACCTCACCACCACCGTGGAACGCCCCGCGCCGGTGCCGCTCACCCATCCGGTCCGATGAGTTTGCCGCGCCCGGTCCGTCATACCGGGCATGAACACATCGACTGCTGAGACGGCGACCCGCCGCGCCTGGTTTGGCCTCGCGATCCTGGCCCTGCCCACCCTGCTGCTGTCCCTGGACGTCAGCGTGCTCTACCTCGCGCTGCCCAACCTGAGCCGTGACCTGGGCGCGTCGAGCACCGAGCAGCTGTGGATCCTCGACATCTACTCGTTCCTGCTGGCCGGCTTCCTGGTCACGATGGGCACGCTGGGCGACCGCATCGGCCGCCGGCGCCTGCTGCTGATCGGTGCGGCCGCGTTCGGCGTGGCCTCCGTCGCGGCGGCCTACGCGACCAGCGCCGAGATGCTCATCGCGAGCCGCGCCCTGCTCGGCGTGGCCGGCGCGACGCTGGCGCCGTCGACGATGGCCCTGATCCGCAACATGTTTCCGGACCCCAAGCAGATGGGCCAGGCCATCGCCATCTGGTTCGCCTGCTTCATGGGCGGCATGACGGTCGGGCCGCTGGTCGGCGGCGCGCTGCTGGAGCACTTCTGGTGGGGCTCGGCGTTCCTGCTCGGCATCCCGGTCATGGTGCTGCTGCTCGTGCTCGGCCCGGTCGTGCTGCCCGAGTACCGCGACGCGCACGCCGGCCGCCTCGACATGGCGAGCGTGGCGCTGTCGCTGGCCGCGATCCTGCCGGTCATCTACGGCCTGAAGAGCATCGCCCGCGACGGCCTGCACACCACCGCCCTGGCCGCGACCGCCGCTGGCATCGCGTTCGGTGTGGCGTTCGTCCGGCGGCAGCGCACGCTGGAGCACCCGCTGCTCGACCTGCGGCTGTTCACGAACGGCAGGTTCAGCGCCGCGCTGTCCACCATGTGGTTCGGCGGCCTGGTAATGGCCGGCGTCAGCCTGGTCACCTCCATGTACCTCCAGCTGGTCGAGGGTTTCTCGCCGCTGACCGCGGGTCTGTGGCTGATCCCGCAGAACATCGCGATGATCGCCGGCTTCCAGATCGCGCCGCGGCTGGCCCAGCGTTTCCGCACGTCGAGCGTGGTCGCGGCCGGCCTGGTCATCTCGGCCGCCGGCTTCGTCATGATGGCCCGGGTGCCGACCGAGGACGGCGTGACCTGGCTGATCGGCGGCCTGGCGCTCGCCGCCGCCGGCATGAGCCTCCCGATGGCCCTCACCGCGAACATCATCATGGGCGCCACCCCGCCGGAGAAGGCCGGCTCGGCGGCCGCGGTGATGGAGACCAGCGGCGAGTTCGGCATCGCGGTCGGCATCGCCACCCTGGGCAGCCTGGCCACGTTCGTCTACCGCGGCGAGGTCGCCGACGGCCTGCCCACCGGCCTGCCGAGCGACCTGGCGGCGGCGATGAACGAGAGCCTGGCGGTCGCGGCCACCGCCACCCAGCGGGCCGACCTGCTCGACCTGGCCCAGGACGCGTTCACCTCCGGCCTGAACGTGGTGAGCGGCGTGGGCGCGGCCATCTTCGTGACGCTCGCGGCCGTCTGCCTGGCCGTCCTCCGCCGCGCCGACCAGCCCGCGCCGGTCGAGGTGGTCGCCGAGGAGACCGAGGATCGGGTACCGGTCGCGGCTACCCGGTGAGCGTGTCCATAGTGGACAGAAAGCGCTCGGCCCGCCGCCGGCGCTCGAGCTTCCAGTCCGGACCGGCCGCGCCGCGCTGTAGATCGGTGAGGTACGCATACTCATCGGACAGCAGCCGGCGCGGCTCGTCGTCGGCCGCGACCCACGCGTCGGCGAACTCCCGGAACGTCGGCGCCTCCCCCGCCGTCCAGAACTCCATGACGAGCACGCGGGCGAGCGCGCCATCGCGAAACCGCCCGCCGGTCAGCTCGGCCAGCAGCCGCGTCACCGGCTCGTAGGTCTTGTTGTACCACCGGTAGTAGAGCCGGTCGGACTCCCGCAACTCCGCCGGTGGCCCACCCGGCCGCACGATCTCCGCCGCCAGCCGCGTGGCGCCGAGCACCTCCCCGGTCGTCAGGAAATGGCGCACCCGCCGCAGGATCACCGGCTTACGGTCGGTGTCCCGCGTGACCTTCGCCCCCGCGACGATCCGGTACGGGATGGCGTGCCGCTCGCAGAACGCCCGGATCTCCCCCAGGTTGAGGTAGTTGAGGTCGTCGAGCAGCTCCTCCCGCCGCCCCGCCGCCAACCCCGCCAGCACGCCACCCATAGCCCACATCATGCCGCGCCGCCCTCTTCCTCGACCGCGACACGGCTGGAGAGGGGTTCGGGTCAGGGCCTTCTTGAAGACACTGTCCGCATTAATCAGGGGTCTCCTAGAGGCCCTTCGGGGTCAGGGTCACCGCCCGTCGTGGCGTTGCTTAGAGGCATATTTGCCCATGTCCGCGTCAGCTGTAGGCCGTATGCTCCCGCGGGCACCGTTCCCGGCCGGCGGCTCGCCAGGGCTCGCCGAAATCCCCGGCCGTCCACTGCCAGGTCCGCGGGACAAGCCCCGAGAGGGGTCTTCGCGGGCCCTACCTGGGCCATCCTGACGCGGCGTAACCAGCCCAGGGGTCGAGACTTCGAAATCTAGGAGACCTAGGGTTGAAATAGCGCCCTAACTCTCCTAGATGTTGTGTCCGGAGAGGTTGGGTACGCGGCTGGCGGGTGGGCCGCCGATGGCGGTGTGGTGTCGGTGATGGTTGTACATGTGGAGCCAGTGGGGCAAGGCGGCGCGG
>NZ_JCADBM010000012.1:0-299558 GCF_059359075.1 Phytohabitans sp. LZ39
CCTACTACGCTCAACACCAGCCTCGCGCGGTGGCTGGAGTCAACCACTGAAGTCTCCACAGAACCCGGGGCGGTTCAGCTCGACCCTGCGCCGTACCTTGGCCGGGCTTCTTGTGTCCGAGGGTTTTCGGACGACCTGGACCGATCGTGTTGTCCTGGTGGCTGAGGATGAGGCGCGGCTGACCGCGTGGATGTACGCGCACCTGCGCTTGACCTGGGCGGAGGACGCGGAGCCGGCAACCATCGAGGCCGAACTTGTCCGGCGTGTGCACCCGCCGCTCAACGTGCACGGTGTCGACCCCGAGCACGTCCAGGCGGCCGTGGTCGCCGCCAAGAACTCGTACAACTCCAGCAGCGACCCGGTCGAGCCCTTGCGAATGCCGTAACCTCGGTTGCCCGGTACGCGAACGGGTAGCCGATGCGCGCTCAGCCGCAATCCGCGCCCTGTTGGCCAAAGATCAGGCGCAGTGATCTGGCTCCCCTCTAGGTCAAGGGGTTGCGGCGAGGGATGTTTTAGGCTGGTGGGCAGCGGGTCCGGGTTGTGACTTGTCCGAAGAGTTGGCTGTTGGGATTGGGCTGGCCGCGGTGGATTGCAGAGTCGCTGCCTGGGGTCCTCCCGGGTCCGCCTCGCTGGTCTGGGTGCGTCGAGCGTCGAGGACCATTCGCTGGTAGACCACGTCGGACAGGTGGCGTTTGAGGGCGCGAAGGGCTTCCATCGTGGTCTTGCCTTCGGCGACGCGGCGGCGGTAGTAGGCGCGGCCGGGAGTGTCGTGCCGCTTTCGCCGCGCTCTGCGGCTTCAGCCCGATCGAGGCGTCCTCCGGCAAGACCATCCGCCACCGGCTGAACCGCGGCGGCGACCGACGAGCTAACAGCGCTCTAAACATAGGGGCGTCATCCCTGCTCCATCGCCAGCTCGGCGTTCTCCCGCCGCAACCGCGCCAGCTCGGCACGCTCGTCCTCACCGAGCCCGCCACCAGCGGCCGCCTCACCCCCCGCCCGCCGGTCCTGGTTGACCCAGTTGCCCAAGGTGCCCTCGTTGATCCCCAGGTCCCGAGCGACCTGCGCGATCGGCTTACCGGTCTCCCGCACGATCCGCACCGCACTCTCACGGAACTCCCGGTCGAACCGACGTCTCGTCTCAGCCATGAACCTCTATCCCTCAAGCTCTGGCCTCCACGCTATCGGGGGAAGATCAGACTTCGGCGATCTCGTCTTCGAGCTTCGGTCCGGGCGGTGGAAAGGTGTCCTCGATCATTGCGAGCGCGTCAGAGGTCGCGTTGCGCCAACCGTTCTCCGAAGTACTCTCGGTCGTCGTTCAATGTAGAGCGTAGAAAGCGAGGGGGAGCGGCCAAAGCGACGGCGGAGCTGTCCGAGGAGGCAGCCACAAGGATCGGCTACCTCACGCTGGCCGACGGGCGGCTCCAGCACACTGCGTTCCTACACCGAACATGTTGAGCGGCGGGGATTGGTGTCGCCTTCGAGGACCGTTGCTGGTTGTACTGGTGGGCAAACCTCAGAATGAGCAACCACCACGACAGCGTGCGGGGTCGCCTCGGGCATCGTCCAGACAGCCCCTCCAGGAGCTCGTGCAGGAGCTCGTGCAGGACGAGGCGAGCGAGGTCCCTGAGTCATGGCGGGGGCCGCAGGCTGTTGTGCCTGCGGCCCCCGCTCGGGGGTTGGGGTCAGGAGGGGTCGCCGTACTGGAGGCCGCGGCCGTTTGTGCCGACGTAGACGCGGCCGTAGGTGTCGGGGTCGCCGGTGATGACGCCGGCGCCGCTGATGCTGCCCCACTGGTGGGCGTCGTCGTTGACGCGGAGCCAGGTGGCGCCGTTGTCGGTGGAGCGGAAGACGCCGGTGGCGTCCTTGACGGTACCGATCAGGTACACGGCCTGGTAGGAGGCGCCCGGTGCGGCCTTGCCGAAGCCGAGGGCGGAGGCGGACTGCACCGTTGTGAGCGTGGTGAAGGTGCGGCCGCCGTCGGTGGAGTGCAGCAGCCCCTTGGCGCCGCCGGCGATCCACAGGTCTCCGGCGATGCCGGGCACGGCCGTGAGCCGGCCTGCGGGCAGGTTGGTGGCGCGGGCGGTGAAACTCGCGCCGCCGTCGGTGCTGGCGTACAGCGTGCCGCCGGCCAGTGAGTAGAAGGTGTTGGCCGCGGAGCGGTCGGCGACGACCACGGCGTCGGTGCCCAGGCCGCTGACCTTCGACCAGCTCGCTCCCTTGTCGGTCGAGCGGTACGGGGCCTGGCCGGCTTGGGTCCAGACGATGGTGGAGCCGTCCGCCGCGAGCGCGACGTGGCCGGTGTCGGCGCTGCCCACTGGCTCCGACTTGAAGCCGGTCCAGCTGGTGCCGCCGTCGGTGGAGTAGGCGCCGTCCTGCGCGCCGCCACGGCCGACGCGGACCATCACCGCGGGGTTGGACTGGGCGAAGTCGATGCTGGTGCTGTTGCCCATCACCGGGTTCTGCAGGTGTCGGGCGGGTACGTCGGACGGGGAGTCGTGGCGGAAACCGCCTTGGTCACCCATGGCGGTGATGACGGCGGCGCCGCCCGGAGGGGCGATCACGTCCAGCAGCGCGGTCTCTTCCAGCCCGCGGGCACCCACGGCCCAGTGGCTGGTACCGCCGCTGTCGTTGGCGGTGGCGTCCTTGCTGCGCCAGATGGTGTTGCCGGTGCCGTACAGCACGTGGCCGGAGTCGAAGGGATCGATGGCCAGGGCGGTCATCCAGTGCCCGGTGCCGGTGCCGACGTAAGGAGCGATGGAGGCGTCCCGCACCGATTTGGCGGCCAGTGCCTTCCAGGTCGTGCCGCCGTCGGTGGTCCGGTAGATCTCGTCCTCGGGCCACCAGCGGTCGAGGGTGGTGACCATGACCGTGGACGGCTTCTGCGGGTCGACGGCCAGACCGGAGAATCCGTAGCTGCCCTGGGACGGGGAGATGTCCTTCCACGCCCCGCCGGCCGGTGTGTACTTCCACACCGAGCCCGCCGTCACGTCGTTGGGTCCGACGTTGTTGGTGTACGTCAGGTACAGCGTGCCGTCGCCGGAGAGCACGCCGTGCTGCGGCATCTGGCCGGTGGGCTGCCCGGAGACGGCCTGCCAGGTGCTGCCGCCGTCGGTGGAGCGGTACAGGGAGGTGGATGTGTCGGCGACGCCGACGTAGATCGTCTCGCCTGCGGCCGGGCCGTACGTCACGAAGGAGATGCCCGCGCCGCTGCTCGCCCCGTTCTTGACGGGGAACGAGGAGACCTGGCTCCATGTCGCGCCGTGGTCGGTGCTGCGCCACAGGCCGTTCTTGCGGGTGCCCAATAGCAGGGTGTCGTGGTCTGCGGGGTTGACCGCCAGCCGTTCGCCCGCCCCGCGGCCGTCCTCGTTGGCGCCCAGTTTGAAGGGCAGATCGGTGCGCTGGAAGGTGCGGCCACGGTCGGTGGAGCGCAGGATCGCGCCGTTGCCCGCCCACTCGTTGGTGTATGTGCCCGCCCCGAGGTAGAGCCGGTTGGGGTCGACGGGGTCGGTGGCCAGCGAATCGATGCCCAGCAGGTTCCAGTCCTTCTCGCCGGCCCAGTCGGTCAGCGGGATCCACTGCTCGGCCGCGACGTCCCAACGGTAGGCGCCGCCCATGTCAGTACGCGCGTACAGCAGGCCCTTCTCCTTGGGGTTGAACACCAGCCCGGTGACGTAACCGCCGCCCACCACCTGGGCGTTCTTCCACACATACGGTCCGGTTGGGGTCTTGGGTTCCGTCGTGCCGGTCCCGGCCGTCGGGGCGGCGGTCGTCGGGGTCCCGGCCGTCGGTATCTGGGCCGCCGGGGCCTCGGCCAGTTTCACCAGCTTCCACTGCTGGTTGGTGCCGCCGTGGCCGGGCCACTGGATGACTGCGGCGCCGTCGGCCGTGGAGTTTCCGTGCACGTCCAGGACCTGGCCGCTCCTGCGGGATGTGAAGGTGACGGCGTCGGAACCGCGCACATCGTCGATCCGCCACTCCTGGGAGGTGGAGGCGCTGTCGGTCTGCTGCTCCGCGGCGGCCGCCTGGGCGGTCGAATCGCCCGCTATGCCGAGCACCTTGCCGCTGTTGCGGCTCACCAGCTCGAAGTAACCATTCCCGGTGGATCGCAGCTTCCACTGCTGGTTGGCGGTGTTCTGGTCGGTCCACTGCTGGATGTGGGCGCCGTCGGCGGTCGAGAAGGCGTTGACGTCCAGCGCCTTACCGCTGCGCAGGGAAACGAGCCGATAGTAGGCACCGCCGTCGACCGTCGCGGCCTGCGAGTCCACGTGAACGAACAGCAGGTACGGCACGAGAAGGGCGGACACGCCAAGCAGCAAGCCCATGGCGGTCCAGCGACGGCGGTAACGCCGGTGGCGTCCGCCGCTCGTGGGGTTCTTCATGAAGAGGTGTTCTCCTTATGCATGCCGTTCACCAGAGGAAAGCTGGATCCAGCACCGCAGTGGCCGGGTCCCACTCCTCTGTGGTTACCTGCCCCGCAAAGGTTGCCCCGAGCCGGGAACTTCTTGGTCACCTCGCTGTGCGGTAGGCGTTGATCACTCCCGGCCACCGCTGCGGCGAACTGGCCGCACCGTCCTACGCCGGCGCGACTTCGACTTGGCCGTGGCGGCGGCGACGTCGAACGCGCGATGAGACATCGCTGACCCGTACCGCGGGGTACCCGAGTCCACCCGGCGGCCGGCCACTGTCCCTGACAGCCCGGAGGCACGGGATCCGGGCCAACCCGCCGTCGACCTGGACAACTCCCGTTGCCATCCAACGGGAGTTGTCATGGACGCAAACCGGCTGCCAGTGGCCGGCATGACCAAACGCCTCGCCCGCTACCAAGCCCGCCGCCAACTTCCTACTCTGCCTCAGCCCTAACCCAGTTCCTCAAACGGTTCTAGTTTCGTGCCCGGATCGGTAGCGACGGGTTGCCGGCCGGGACGAAGCCGGCCCAGGCGGCGGCGGTGCCGGTGTGGTAGATCGTCGCTTGGTCGGTGCCGGCGAAGACGTCCGAGTCCTGCCGGGGTGGTTGGTCGCCGAGGTTTATCCGGGCGAGGGCCGGATTGCCAGCGAGGGCGCGCGGTCCGAGGTGGGTGATCTTCGGTAGGTGGACGGCACTGAGCTTCGGGTTGCTGGTGATCGAGTCGTGCCGGGCGGTGCTCAACCGCGGCGCGTACAGCCATCGGAGGTTGTCGAAGCGGATGATGGCGTTTTTGTCCAGCTCGGTCAGCGCGGGCAGCCGCAGGCCGGTCAGGGCCTGGTTGAGGTCGAAGCAGTTGATGCCCATGTACCGCAGGTTCGGCAGGTTGACCGACACGAGGGCGTGGCTGTCGTTGAGGGCGTTCCGGCCGATCCGTTCGAGCTGCGGGGCGTTGAGGTACCGCAGGCGCGACGCGTCGTCGAAGGCGAAGTCGGCGATCGTGGTGACCCGGGGCAGATTGACCTTTGTCAGGTACTGGTTGCGGCGGAACGCGTCGTGCGCGATCGCCCGCACACTCGGCAGGTACAGCACGCTCAACCGTGCGCGTGGCCCGTGACCGAACGCCATGACACCGATCGACCGGGCCGCGCGCAGGCTCATGTCCGTGAAGGTGTGGTTACTGAACGCCCCATCCGGCACCTCGATCAGGTCATCCAGGACCAGGTGTTTGACCCACGTGTCCCACCATCCGTTGAACCACAGATACGGGAAGGTGCCGCCGCGAGCGGTCTGACCGGCGCACGCCAGGCCGGAGGACGGCGTGCACTCGGTCCCACCCGCCAGTGTCCTGAGGTTGTAGACGTAGAGACGGGACAGGTTCGTCAGCCCCAGGTCGCGGTGCACGCCCTGCAACGCCCCCAGATCGGCGTCGCCAAGCGCCGTCCCGCCGGTCAGGTAGAGCGCGATTCCGGTCGCTGCGGCGAGGTTGGCCTTCCGCTCGGCCAGCCGCGCCTTGAGGGCTCCGGTGGTGACGTCGTACTGGAAGGCGAACGTGCCCGGCGCCAGGCGGTGGTCGCCCACCGTGGAGAAGCGATAGGTGTACGTCTCGGTCCGCCGCAGGTCCGCGTCGCGAGCGAAGACCGGGTCCCGACCCGGGTCGACGGTGATGTCCGCGATCACCGCGCCCGCGGCGTACGGGTTCCCGGCCGCCGTACCAGTCGTACGGCTGCTCGACGGCGACACGGACGCCGAAGGCGCCGGCACCGTGGCCGGCGACGAGGTCACCGGGGTTGCGGCCCCACCCGGCGGCACCCACGACCGCCCGGTGGTCACAGGATCGCGCGTTCCGTGCAGCGCCGCCGCGGCCGTCCCCGCCGCGCCCACCACGACCAGCACGAGCACGCCAGCCGCGATCTTGATCCACTTCATGCGTGTACTCCCGCCGCCGCCTTTGCCATGCCTTGGAGACCCGGCCGGGACCAACCGAATAACCGAGAACGCAGATCTGGTACGTCGACACAACGAACGAAGATCATTCCACCACCCCCGACTCGGCGGTCGCTTGGACTACGAGGATCACACCTACAGAGGACTCGGCGACGTGGCAGCACGCGGTCCCATTGGCTCGAAGGCCGGGGCACGCGGCAAGGGGTTGGTGGAGGACTTGCCCCGGCGCCAAGCCTCAACTTCGTGAAGTCGTCTCCACGATGTACCGCCGGCGTGGTCAGTGCTTGGCGAATTGGACCCGGGTCGGCTGCGCGACGTCCGGCTTCAGCGCGATCCCGTTGATGGTCAGCCGTTCTCCGTAGATGTCGGTGACCCTGATGGCGCCGCCGCACCCGCTGCCGTTGGCGGAGAGGAAGTGGTTGTAGTCGGTGCGGGGCAGCCGTTGCCAGCCGGTGCTGGTGCGGACCTCCAGTCGCGCTATCGGATTGCGGTGGCCGATCGCCTGGATGCCGCACCACCATTGGCTGGACCCGGTTTTGTATCGGATCGAGATCGTGTTGGAGATGCTGGGGCTGAGCAGTTTCCACGTGATCGGTACCTCGCCGCGCTTGGGGTCGGCCAGCTTGGCGAAGGCTTGAGGGCTGAGGTCGATCTGCCCGGGTGCGCAGGGCAATGGGCACAGGTTGGTGATCCGGACCGTGACCGAGGCGCCGTTGGCCGCGCGGACCAGCACGTACGCCCCACACGCCTTGGACGCCTCGTAGTCGGTCTGGTTCATCGCCCCGATCATGAGGTCACCGGCTGGGCCGAACAGGCAGGCGCCGTCGCCGTCCCCAGCGTCGTAGAAGGTAGCTTTTCCGCGGTACGTGACGTTAGGCCGGATCCGTCCCGCCAACGGTGCCGCGGCGGACGCCGTCCGCGGGCCGCTCTTCTTCGGCGATGGCGACGCTTTGATGCTCGGAGAGGTCGACGGCCGCGCCGTTGCGCTGCTCGCACCAGAGGCCGCGGTGGCGGTCCCCACCCCCGGCGGGACGGTCGCCTGGGTGCTGGCGGCGGCTGTGGCCGCGATAGGCCCGGCGGGAGATGGTTCGCCGCACCCAGCGCCGGCCGCCAGTATGGCCGCGGATACGGCGCTCGCGAACGCGAGGCGCGACCTGCGGCGCGGGTGCACAGGGGTCATGTCGGTGCTCTCCTTCAACCATTCCAATCGACCCGAACGATCTTCAGTGGTCCGGCAGACCGGAAAGGTTGCTCGACCGCCCCGAGAAAATTCAGAAGCCGCCCTCCACCTCTACCCGAGTACCGTCCGCGGTCGCGGTCGCCTGGTAGCTGTCCTGGCTCGGGTTCCTGCCGCCCACAGCGTGCCCGTACTGCACCGCGAAGACGTGCTCGGCCGACGGGAGGCGCGCTCCCGGCTTCAGCGTGAAGGTGTAGACCAACGCGTCGGGCTGCTGCTCGACGGTGGTCACCAGATCCTGGACCGGCACGGTGCTCCAGGCTCCGGTGCTGGACAGGTCCGGCGTGCGGGCGATCCGGACACGAACCTGCAGCGCCGTCACGGTCTGGCTGTTTCTGAGCGTCACGTTGCTCTGCGCCCAGTTGTCGATGCTATGCGGGTCGACGGCACCGCTCGACGACAGAAAGCCCTGGTGCGAACTGGTCTTTTCCGGAGAGGCCGCCGGTGAACGGGACGTATGGGCAGCGGACGGCGGGCGGATCGTATCCTGTCGGTTCGGTGCCAGTCCCGGAGCGGCGTTTGAGGCGAGGGTCGGGCCGGGACGCGCCGTTGCGGACGCTGCCTGGACCGGCTTCCGCGTCCCACCGTCGGACAGAGCGGCCCATGTGACAGCTACGCTGAGCCCGAGTACCGCGGCCACGGCCGCGGCCATCACGGCGGCACGCCCGACGGTACCTCGACGGCTGCGGCGGTACGACAGGCCCGGACCAGTCGCCTGGCCGCGTCGGATCCGGGCCAAGATGGCCGCGCGGTCCGGCTGGTGAGCCGCCGCGGCAGCGCGAAGTGCGGAGCGGGCTCGATCCGACGACATATCAGGTCCCCTCTCCGGACGGGCCGGGCAGACCCTGGGCACGCGAGACGGGAGCCAGCCACCGTCTCCGGATGGTCGCCGGTACTGGCTTGTCACCAAGCAACGCGGTCAACTGGGCCATCCCACGCGACGTCTGGCTCTTCACGGTGCCCACCGAGACGCCGAGGGTACGCGCCGTCTCCTGCTCTGACAGATCGAACACATGCCGCAGCACCACGCATGCCCGGCGCCGGTACGGCAGCCGGCGAAGCGCCTCCCGCACGTCGAGGACCACAGGCACGTCCACGTCCTGGGCGAACGTCCGCTCCGGCCGTAGCAACCCCAGGCCAAGCAGACCGCGCCGCTCCCGGCCCAATTTACGGATCCTGTTGCGGGCCAGGTTGGCAAGCACACCGCGGGCGTACGCGATCGGACTCTCGGCCGCAGCCACCCGCTCCCAATGTCGCCACACCTCCAGCAGTGCGTCCGCGGCGAGGTCATCGGCCACCTCCGCCTCGCCGGTGATCAGGTAGGCCAGGCGGGCCAATTCGGCGTGATGAGCCTCAAAGAACGAGTGGAAGGCGTCGTCACGCGATGTCGCCATGACCGCCTCCACCTCCTGGACCGTCTGCCGGCCACGGCCGCCGCGGCCGGCCCACGGGAGGGTACCAACACCACCCGCGATGCCACCGCGGCAGCAAACGAGGCTGCGCACCGGAGGCGGCTCACCGCCAGGGCGCTGTGTGCCACACTGCCAGACCGGCCGGTGGCGCACGGCAACCACGTCGTGACCGGGGACGACCGTAGCGCCCTACAGGTCCCCTGCCCATACCTGTCCGCACCTTTTGGGCGTACGCCGCTCGGGCGTACGGCATCGGTGATCCGAGCCCGATCATGACCGGCCTGCACCCCATGGTGCACGCGTACGCGGTCAGCGGCACCCCCTGACCAGGCCGCCCCGCCGGAGGCGCCCCCGCGCTGGCCGCCGCCATTGTGGATAGACCGGCAACTGGAGATCTGGTGGTTGCGTCGTTCGGGTTTGGGGTTGTCTCGCGGGCCTGGCGGCGGAGGTCGGGGATCACGGCGAGCGCAGCGAGCCGCCTATCTCCGCGGTGCCCGCCGGCATACGGTCTGCAACTGCCGCGGATCGGGGAAAATCTGCATTAAGAAACCCATGACCTCGATGCTGAAAGATCTCTAAAGGAGGTCGTGGCTAGAGCCGCGCGGTTAGCGCCGTCAGTTGGCCGGTGGCGACCCGCACGTCCGGGTGCACCGCCGCGGGGTGGACGTCGTCGGAGACCGTCACCTCGTACGCGCCGGCGCTCAGCGCGAGCTCCGCCGTACCGTCCTGCGTGCACGCGCGCAGGTACACGTACCGGGCCCATGCCGTGGCGCAGAAGGTGGTGAGCGCCGCGCCGCTGCCGCGGTCAACCGCGCGCACCGCGAGCGATCCGGTCGGGAGCAGCACCTCGTCGAGGAAGGTGGTGCCGCCGGCGGCGACGGTCACCGGATCGGCCGTCTCCGGGGTGCTCCTGCCGGTCGCCCACTGCGCCTGGCCGCCGGACGAGTACCGCACCGCGTAGGTGCCGGGCCACACCATCTTGAACCACGTGCCGTCGGCCGCCGTGGTGGCCTGGAACGTCCGGCCGCGCGCGGTGTCGTAGACGACGACGCCGCTGGCGACCGGTGGCTGGCCGGCTGCGTCGGTGAGCCGGCCGCGGACCATGCCGGTCGGCAGCTGCCGCTCCTCGAGCGTGACCGTCTGGCCGGCGGCGACCTGCACCGGTTGGGTCGCGGCCTCCGACTCGGCGCCACCGAGCCACTGGTCCAGGCCGGTGCCAGAGCGCACGACGAACTTCAGCTTGTACGAGCCCGGGTACGGCTTCAGCCGGAACACGCCCTCGGCGTCGGTCCAGTTGGAGACCGACTCGGCGGTGGTGGCTTGGGATGTCGCGTAGACGACGACGTTGGCGACCGGCACGCCGTCGCGGGTGAACCGGCCGGTGATGGTACCGGTGGGGAAGAGCTGGTCGTCCACTGTGGTGTGCTGGCCGGGGGTGATGGTGAACGGGTCGGCCTGCGTGTAGCTGCGGTGGCGGTACGCCCACTGGAGCGTTCCCCCGCGCTCGGCCGGGGCGACGGCGATCCGGTGCTGGCCGCTCGGCGGGTACCGGAACAGGTAGCCTCCGTTGGCGTCGGCCAGCACGGTGGCGAGCGGCCCGCCGGCGGTGATCCGGTGCAGCTCGACGCGGGCGCCGGCCGCGGGCGCGCCGGTGTCGGTGGTGATCCGCCCGCCGATGGTGCCGTGCGGCATCACCGCCTCGCCGATCACCGTCTCCGCGCCGGCCGTGACGGTGAACGTCCGCGCCTCGCCCAGGTCGACCACCCCGGGATGGAACTGGTTCAGCCCGCCGGGGAACTTGAAGCGCATGGTGTACTCGCGGGGCTGCACCTCGGGGATGCGGAAGGCGCCGGCCGCGTCGGTGCGGGTCTGCTTGACGAGGGCACCGTACGGCATGATCAAGAGTTCCACGGTCACGTCGGGCACGGGGGTCGCCCCGTCGGCGAGCGTGCCGGCCACGGTGCCGGTCGTGGGCGGGTCCGCGCGGGCGGCGGCGGCCGGAGCGAGGGTGAGGACGAGAGCGGCGGCGAGGATCCGGGCAATCCGGCGGCGGGTACTCATAGAACCACCATAGATGTGCATCTATCAATATCGGGAGTGCCCCCTCGGGCTAGGCGATAGCGGGGCGCCCTGTGGGCCGGGGAACCGGGCGGAGCCGTTTTCGGTGGCGGGTGTCCCGGCCGGCCGGCGGATGCTGATGGTTCTGGACAACGCGGCGTCGGCGGAGCGGGTCCGGCTGCTGGTTCCGGGTAGCGGCGCCCGCCTGATGCTGGTCACCAGCCGAGACCGCCTTGACCGCGGGTCGCCATGCAGGCCGTCCGCCGCCTCCGTCTGGGCGTGCTCGCCGCCGCCGACGCGATCACGCTGCTGGCCCGGATCGTCGGCCGGGACCTGGTGCGGGCCGAGCCGCAGGCCACGGCGGAGCTGGGCCGGCTGTGCGGGTTCCTGCCGCTGGCATTGCGGATCGCCGCCGCTCACCTGGCCGGCAACGCGGACACCATCGCCGTCCGTGACCCTTTTGCCAGGGATTTCCATGGCGTGGCCGGGGGCTGTGCACCTTCTCGGGGTACCGCACAATCACGCCATGGTGTGGTGGCGGACGTCGTGCCCCGTGCGGTCGGTTGAGCGGAGTTGGATCGAACAGTCGATGGACTGGCTCGTGGCGGAGTTCGGCGAGGAGCGTCTGCTCGGTGAGGTCGTGCTTCCCACCGATGACTACTTCCCCGGCGCCTACAGGGCAGTCGCGACGATGTGCGGGCCGTGCTCGAACGGTTGTGCAAGCACATGGACATCGATCCGGCCCGGGTGGAGCTGGAGCACGACGCCGCCGCCGAGGATCCGGGGCTGTCCGCGCATATACAAATCCACACCGCGTCGGCCGGTGCGGCCGGACACCACCGGCTCCGCGAGGGGCGGTCAGTGATCGGGATCCGCGACGACCAAGCCCAGCAGCCCGTGGCTCTCGTGGCGACCGTCGCGCACGAACTGGGCCACGTCCTGCTGCTGGGTGACGGCCGAATATTGCGCGAGCGGGAGGATCACGAGCCGCTGACCGACCTGTTGACCGTCTTCTTCGGACTTGCCATCTTCACCGCCAACGCCGCGTTCGAGTTCGGCCGGGAGAACCGGGGCGAGGACACCTACACAACACGTTCTCGGCTCGGCTACCTGACCGAACCGATCTACGGGTACGGGCTGGCCCGGTACGCGTGGCTACGCGGCGAAGCCGACCCCGCTTGGGCCAAATACGTCGACACCAACCCACGGCGTACCTAAAGCGCGGCCTTCGCCACCTCACCCAATAGAAATGTTGCGCCGTGCCGCTTCCTTGATCCTTACCCTCGAAATCTGGCCCCGATCGCCGTGTCAGATCGGAATGGGCGCTGACGATCAAAGTACTCACCCGGCGTACTCATTTAGCCGCGATCCGCGCGGGGTTTCGCCGAGATCGGGGTGCACGGGTGGCCGCCGCTGGCGCGAGTTGGGGGAGCCATGCCGATCCAGGGCGGTGGCATGGCTGGAGTTCTTGGGGGATGGGCAGGCCGCCGCGATGTCGCGTCCGCCTACGAAGGGCGACGCGGATGCTTCCGCCACTTCCAGCGTTCGTCTCGTGCCCAGGGCTCTTTCGTTGCGTACCGCGGTACCGCGACAAACGAGGTCTAATGTGGAATCCCTAACCCCGGGATGTCAGGACGTGGACCGTTGTCGCACCGGCGCGACCGCTACATCTGGCCCCTGAACTGGGCAAACGCGGTTCTTATTCTGACAAGTCAGGTCCACCACAGTTGTAAGGTCGCGTCGAGCAATCACGTGCGGCTTTCCTCGTCGCTGGTGCAGCAGGCGTCCGTGCAGCCACGGTCCGGCGCTTCTGTCTGGGCCGCGGCGGGGAGGGCGCAGTCGTCGCACTGTTCGCCCCGCCATGCCTCGATGCCCTCCCGGACGGCGACGGCGGCGATGACCAGGCCGGCGATGGGGTCGGCCCACGCCCAGCCGAGCAGCGCGTTGAGTCCGAGGCCGATGAGCAGGATCGCGGACAGGTAGGTGCACAGCAGCGTCTGGGTGGAGTCCGCTACGACGGTGGCCGAGCCGAGTTCGCGGCCGGTGCGCCGTTTGGCCCAGACGAGCAGCGGCATCACGACGACGGAAACGGCGGCGATGCCGATGCCCACTGTGGAGGGTGCGGCCTCTCCTTGGCCGAGCAGGGATCGGACCGCGTCCACGCCGATCCAGGCGGCGAGGGCGAAGAACGACACCGCGATCAACCGCAAGGCGAGGCGTTCGCGGGCCTCGGGCACCCGTGAGCGGAACTGCCAGATCACCACGAGCGCGGAGGAGACCTCGATGAAGGAGTCCAGGCCGAATCCGATCAGTGCGGTCGAGGAGGCGGCGGCGCCGGCCGCGATCGCCACGATGCCTTCGAGCATGTTGTAGCCGGCGGTGGCGTAGGCCAGGTGCAAGCTGCGCCGGTGGAGCTGGCCGCGCCGCCGAGCGGTCAGGACGGTGGTG
The DNA here is from genome assembly GCF_059359075.1 of Phytohabitans sp. LZ39. Taxonomy (NCBI): domain Bacteria; kingdom Bacillati; phylum Actinomycetota; class Actinomycetes; order Micromonosporales; family Micromonosporaceae; genus Phytohabitans; species Phytohabitans sp. LZ39. The sequence continues at coordinate 13,505 of NZ_JCADBM010000012.1, forward strand.
GGGGCGGTGGCGCTCATCCGGCCACCGCCTCGCCGTAGGTGGGGCAAAGCGCGACCGCCGAACCGGTGGCGGTGAGCACGGCCTCGGCCGCCTGGAGGAGGTCCATCAGCTCGGGGCGGGTTAGCGCGTAGAACGACTGTCGGCCCTCGGCCCGGTAGTCGACCAGGCCGCAGTCGCGAAGGCACGCCAGGTGCTTGGACACCGTCGACTGGGCCATGCCCAGCTCACCGGTCAGATCGACCACGCGCGCCTCCCCCCGGGACAGGCGTTGCACGATCCGCAGCCGGGTCTCGTCCGCCAGCGATCGGAACAGAGCCACGGCCGGCGTCATCCCCGCCGCGATGTTCGCGGTCACGCACTCTCCACTATTCATCGCCACGGCGTGATGATAGCCGGTCTACACGATGATCGGTCTCGAGGTGATCGGAGGGTTGCATCCGGTACCCAGGTACAGGCTTATCGTCGATGGGACGGCGCCGCGCCGGGCGCTGACCAGCGGGTTCAGGGGTGGGTCATGTCATTTCAGGTGCCGGATGCGTGCACGCTGCCGGCGGCCGGGCGGCCGCTTCGGCTGGCGGCGTTCGACGAGCTGTTCGTGACCGCGGTGCGGCGGGTCGAGCCGGTCACGGCCGAGCACGTCCGGATGTGGCTGAGCGGACCGGCGGGACTGGTGAAGGCGGTGCGGGATCTGACCGCGCGGGAGGCACAGTGCTGCTCGTTCTTCACGTTCACCGTCACGCCGGAGCCCGCCGATGTGGGTGAGGCGTTGCGGCTGGACATAGCCGTACCGGCGCGATACACCGGTGTGCTCGAATCGCTGGGCCAGCGCGCCGCGGCGAAGGCCTCCTGATGGCAGGCCTGCGCACCGGGGAGGTCGCCGAGCAGGCCGGCGTCAACATCCAGACGCTGCGGTACTACGAACGCCGAGGCCTGCTGGCCGCACCGGCCCGGACCGCCGGCGGCCACCGCGTGTACCCGGACGACACGGTGGCACTGCTGGCGGTGATCAAGACCGCGCAGCGTCTCGGCTTCACCCTTGACGAGGTCGCCGAGCTGCTGGAGACCAGCCGCCGGCGGCATCCGACCCCGGATCTGCGGCAGCGCGCGACGCGGAAGCTTACCGAGATCGACGCGAAGATCGCCGACCTGACCGCCATGCGCGACACGCTGGCCCGGGTCGTCGCCGCCCGCTGCGACAGCCTTACCAACTGCACCTGCGCCGACTGCCCGATCCCGTTCGTCGACATCAGCCACCTCAAGGGAGCCAGCTCGTGAGCCGACCCACCGCCCAGCCCGTCGACGTCGTCCGCCGGCACGCCCCGCCGTTGACGGTGGACAACGCGCCGCCGACCCGTAGCAAGGTCACAGGTGCCTTGGCCGCCCTGGCCTGCGCGGCGTGCTGCGCGCTGCCCGTGCTCGTCGCCGCCGGGGTGCTGACCGGCGCCGGGGCCGCGCTCGCGCGGAACATGCTGGTCGCGGTAGCGGCCGTCTTGGGTACCGCCGCACTGGGCATGTGGTGGCTGCACCGCCGCCGCGGTGCACGAGCCGCCGCCGCGGCGCGCGGCGGCTGCGCCGACGGCAGCTGCGACTGCTGACCCGGGCACCCGCGTGCGGGCATACCGCCATGACGATCATCCGGTCCCATCGGCCTGTTCAGGGCAACGCGCGTGGCCGGTGCGGCACGAGTTTGGTGGTTCGGGCGGCGTAGACATCACAAGATCTGTACACGGAGCCCGTACCGCGGGTCAGCGGGGGCGGACCACGGCGGCTGCTCCGCCGCCGCGGCGGGTGGGTTCGGCTGAAGCGATGAGACGGCCGTGTGGGGTGAACTCGATCGCGGTGGCCGCGCCGAGTTCGGCGACGTCGGGGGCGAACGTGTGGCCCAGCGGTGTGAGCGACGGGCCGTACGTGGTCCGGAAGGCGGGCTCGGCCTGGACGCCCGCGGAGTTGCGCTGGGAGGCGCGCGGCGCCGACATCGCCTCGGGCAGCGACATGCCGAGGACCACGCGGTTGAGCAGCACCTGGAGCACGGTGGTGATGATCGTGGCGCCGCCTGGCGAGCCGAGGGCGAGGAACGGCTTGCCGTGCTTGAGCACGATCGTCGGCGACATCGAGCTGCGTGGCCGCTTGCCTGGGCCGGGAAGGTTGGGGTCGGGCGCCGCGCCTTGCGTTCCGGTGAAGTTGAAGTCGGTCAGCTCGTTGTTGAGCAGGAAGCCGCGGCCGGGGACGACCATCGCGTTGCCGCCGGTCTGCTCGATGGTCAGCGTGTACTCGACGACGTTGCCCCACCGGTCGGCCACCGTCAGGTTGGTGGTGCTCTTGCCTTGGTCGCTGTGGCCGCCGACCGTCGACGGGGTGCAGCCGGTCGCGTCGATGTCGCCCGGCGGCACCGGCTTGACCAGCGCCCGCGCCGGGGAGATCTGGCAGGCCCGCTGCGCGGCCCACGAGTCGGAGATCAGCCTGCGGAGCACGGGCCGCGGCGTGTCGGCTCCCACGTACCGGTTGCGGTCGGCGAAGGCCAGCGCCGTGGCTTCGAGGTACCAGTGCAGCGCCTGGGTGACGTCCTCTCGCGACAGCCCTGCCCGCTCGATGATGTTCAGCGCCTCGCCGACCGCCGTGCCGCCGCTGGACGGCGTGGACATGCCGTAGACCGTCAGGTCGCGGAAGCCGGACCTCGTCGGTGCGGGGAAGTTCACGCGGTACCCGGCCAGGTCCTCGAGGGTGAGCCGGCCCGGCCGGATCGGGTACGGCCAGGTGTCGGTCGGGGTGGCGGAGACCGGTGGTTGCCGCACGGTGCGCACGATGTCGCGGGCGATCGGGCCGCGGTAGAAGACGCCGGCTCCCTCGCGAGCGATCAGGCGGTAGGTGTCTGCCAGGTCGGGGTTGCGCAGGACGGTGCCGACCGCGGGTGGCTCCCCGCCCGGCAGGTAGAGCTCGGTGGTCGCGTCGAACTGCCCGAACGCCGTGGCGTTGTCGGCGACCTGCTGGCGGAAGGTCGCGTCGACCAGGAAGCCCTGGTCGGCGACCGCGGCGGCCGGCCGCAGCAGGCTGCCCAGCGGCCGGGTGCCCCACCGTTGGGCTGCGGCCTGCCAGGTGGCGAGCGTGCCGGGCACACCCGTGGACAGGCCGCTGACGCGGGCCTCGGCGAAGTCGTACGGCCGGCCGTCGGCGGGATCGATGAAGTATGTCGGTGTCATGCTCGCCGGGCCGGTCTCGCGCCCGTCGATGGTCGAGACCGTACGCCGCTTGGCGTCGTAGTAGACGAAGAAACCGCCACCGCCGACGCCCGCCGAGAACGGCTCGGTAACGCCGAGGGTGGCCGCGGCGGCGATGGCGGCGTCGACCGCGTTGCCGCCGCGGCGCAGCACTTCGAGCCCCACAGCGGTCGCGGTCGCGTCGACCGTGGAAATCGCGCCGCCGTATCCGGACGCGGTCGGGCCGAGCGGCGGAGCGGCCGTCGCCGGCGCCGAGACGGACAGGGACGCCAGGGAAAGCGCGGCAAGAGCCGACACGAGCCGCATCGAGCTTCCGAAGTAGAGAGATGACAAGATCGATCACCTGTCCCAGCTCGTGTGGCCATTCAAGAACGACGATAGCGGACCCGTGGCCTTCCACGCCGCCTTGGCACAGGTTGTGCTGGTCGACGGACAGCTGCGCGCGAAGGCCGGCCCGGATACCTGCGCCGCATATCCACCAGCTCTGGGAATGCAGGTTCTGTGCAGGATCGGTGACGGCCGGCAACAAGACTGGGCCGACCGACGGCTCGGATCTTCAGGAACGGAGCAGGACATGCCGACTTCGTCAGGCCGGCCTACCCGCTGGCGCAAGCTGGTAACGGTACTGGTGGCCATCAACGCGATCGCCGCGGCGGGCGTGGTCGCGGCCGCCTCGCCGGCTTCAGCGATCGAGGGACTGCGATTCATCCCCGCGTCCAGCAACAGCGACTCCAGCACGCTCAAGACCCTGCGCATCAACTGCCCCACGGGGGCCCGTGGCTTGGGCGGGGACATGTCGATAACCGGTAGCACACAAGTCCGCATCCACCGCATCAGGCCGTTCAACACCGGCGTCGAATTCGCCGCGACGGAACCGGAAGAAGGAGTTCCAGGCGACTGGTCGTTTACCGCGAAGGCGATCTGTGCGCCGGCCGCGTCCCTGCCGGGTTTGCAGATCATCACCGATGTCGTACGCGCCGATGTGCTTGCCCGCGGCGAGCCCGTTATCGTCAACGCGGTGGCGCGGTGCCCTGGCCGGACCGGCGCCATCGGCATGGGCGCCGAGGCGCGCGGGCTGGACACCGCCACGGACACCGACCCGACGTCGAAGATCCATCTTACGAAGATCGACACCCTCGGTCCGCCGGGAGAGGCCGGCGACTATGGCAGCGGCACGGCCGTCGGCGCTGGCTTCGAGGGCTTCGTCCAGGTGACCGCGACAGCGATCTGCGTCAGCTTCGATCAGGTACCAAGTCTTACCTGGAACCGCGACGAGACGGCCAGAAATAGCACCGGCGACAAGCAGATAAGCACCACCTGCCCGCAGGGCACCACGGTGCACGGCGGGGGCTTCGCCACCAACTGGACCACAGTCGAGCGAACCGGTGCGCACCTGGGCGCCACCCAGCTCAGAGTCGACACCGACGTCCTGGCCACCGTCCGGGAGAGCACCGCGGGAACCCCGAACGCCTGGAGTTTGTTCGCCGTCGCCATCTGCGCCTGACCCGGCCAAGCGACATCGCATGCGTCGACAGCGGCCGCGACCCCGGCGCCGTCCGGGTCCGGCTGACCGGTGGCAAGCGGACCGCGGCGTTCCTCCCCCGACGCGCGGTGGGAGGAACGCCGTCGGTGCGCGGGTTATCCGGAACAGTCGACCAGGTCGATGCCGGTGGTCGCGGCGCCCGATTGGGCGTGGACCGGGTTGGCGTTTCGTTCGTCGCGGTTTGCGTCGTACCAGCAGGTCAGTTCGCTCACGAAGTACTCGATCGTGACGTCCTGCGTGGCCAGGCCGCGCAGGACGTACCCGCCGGTCTGGAAGTCGGAGCTGCTCGTCGGTGATGCGGCGAGGTCGTCCGTTCGCACGTTGCGGGCGATGATGCCGTGGGCGAACGCCGTCTCGCCGGTCGACGTCAACGCGCGCCCGGTGATCGTGCCGCCCGGCACCATCGGGATGTCCGCTGTGGTGGTCTGGCCGGGCCGCACCGGGATGTACCTGGCGGCGAAGCGGTCGGACGCTCCGCCGGACCAGAGCCACGCGTACTGTGGCCGGAATACCGCGATGTGCAACACCGGCCACGCGTACGGCCCGAGCCCGTTGACGGTGTATGTGCCCGTCGAGTTGGAGCAGTGCGGCCCCACCTGCCGGTCGAGTGCGATCGTCGACGAGAGCGCGAAGGGGAACGCGCACACGCCTCCCAACGGAGCGCCCGTCACGCTGTCCCGGGCCACGCCGGTGATCGAGCCCGGCGGGTCGACGCGCAGCGCGGGAATCGTGATGGCCTTGTCGTTCTCGGCGGTGAAGAAAACGGCCTTGCGCTGGTCGCCGGTCCCTCCCCGGGCACCGACCCACTGAGCGCCGTACCGGTCCTGCGGATGCAGGGCGAAGAGTTGCGTCCGCACGGTGCCGTCGAGCGGACCGATGACGAGTCGACCATCTTCGGTGCTGCAACCCTTGCTGAACAACGCGGGGCTCAGGTTCGGCTCGCCGAACTGGACGCACACACCCGCGGCGGGCCTGCCGGTCGCGGACTCCTTGACGGTGGTGACGAACGCGGTCGCCCGCTCGACCTCGATGGTGATGCGCTGGGTCCGGCCCGGCTCGACGGTCAGCGCCGCGGTGGCTGGCCAGTGCGTGCCCTCGGGCTGCGCGCTGACCTCGTAGTCACCGGCCGGCACACCGCTGACGGTGAAGACGCCGTTGACGTTTTCGCACGACTCACCGCCGGGCCGATCGCTGACCCGAACGCAACCCCGCGTGATGCGCTTGCCGTTCTTCTCGTCGACCATGACGACCTCGACGGTGCTCAACGGCAGCATGGTGTCGTCGACCACCCGCACCTCGCCGGCGACGAGATCGAAGACCGTCGCGTCTTCGAACACCTTCGTGGCAAAGGCCCACTGGGAGCCCAGGTTGTTCGTGATGGTGAAGACCGTGTACTGCCCCGGCGCCAGGTCGACGATCGCGTAGGCGCCGTCGGCATCGGTGGTGGCGGACGTCTGGCTACCGTTCGCGACGCTGGTCGCCGTCACCGACGCGTTCTCGACGGGAGCGCCGTCGGATCGGACGATGCGGCCGGCGATGTCGGCGAAGCCGTCGAACAGGATGACGATGTTCGACGATCCGCTTTCGGTCACCTCCAACCGGGTCGCCCGCTCGAAGGTGCTGCTCCGGAAGAGCCACTGCTCCGGAAAGCCGGTCGCCCGCACGCGTACCTTGTACGTTCCGGGAGTGACGGGGATCGTGAACTGCCCGTTTTCGTCGAGGCAGTCCGTCGCCACCTCGACCGGCGTGTCCGCCTGAAACACCGTGACGCAGCCGTCGGTGACCGTGCCGCCGGTGGTGTTCGAAGAAACATGGCCTGTGATCACTGTCGGATCGTCGGCGTGCGCCGGCGCCTGTGCGAGCGCCGTCACGGTGACAGCTGTGGTGATTGTTGCCATGACACGCAAAACCGTACGAGTCATTGGCACTCCTTCCCCGTTTCAGGTGTGCGATGTCGCGGAGACCGGACACGACAAATCCGGTCGACGGGCTGCATGCTGTCAGATCTCCCGCCGAGTTGCTGTCGCGCAAACGACCACCCGACCCATCTGCCCCCGAACGCCCAAGATCAGGTCTTTGCTTCGACGCTGGCCACCCCACTAGGGACCTTTCAGGCTCAGGGGTCCGCGAGCTGTCCACAATGCACGGTCAAATCCGAGGCAGAATTTTTCCCAGGTCCGTGTCAGCGGTAGACCGTATGCTCCCGCGGGCACCGCTCCCGGCCGGCGGCTCGCGGGGCGAGCCGAAATCCCCGGCCGTCCACTGCCAGCTGCGCGGGGCAAGCCCCTACCTACGACATCCGGACGCGGCGTCATCGGCGTCGGGGTCGGACGTGGTTCACGCCCGCTGTGGCGGTTACTGGCGGTGGTGGCGCCTCTGTCGGGTCTGGTGCCGGTCGCTTCGGCAATGGACATTGTGGACAAAGGAGCCGTGTGTCCCTGGCGGTGAGCGTGACCGGCGGCGGAAGGGTGGGTCCGCGGCGGCAGCGGCATGGGCCGCGACGGCATCGAGCTTTCGAGACCGCGGCGTCCCTTTCCTCTAGTCGGCGGCGATAGCGTTGAGCGGCTTTCGTTGCCGCCATTAGCCATCGAGACGGCGTCCGCGGCGCGAGCTTCGAGATCTAGAACGTTTAGGGCGCTATATCAGCCCTAACCGTTCTAGATCCGGAAGCGCCTTTTCAGGCCGGTGACGCCGTGTAACCAAGCGGCGGACCGACCCCTGCGGGCACCCCGTCCGGCAAGGTCCGGCCCCCGGTGGGCTTGCGGCACGGGCCTGGCAGCGCGGGTCGGGGATCTCGGCGAGCGCCAGCTCGCCGCCGACCCGCGCGTACTCCGGCGGGAGCGGCGGTCCGCGGCTGACACGGACCCGGGCAAACTCAAGCTTGAGGCACACCACCGCGGCGCCACCCTGATCCCGAAAGATCTCTAGTCGACACGGCCCAGTTGCCGGAGAGCTTCAGACAGATAGTGGAGGGCAAGCATGAAGTCCTCGGCGTCGGCTTGGGTGTCCAGGGCGACAGCCTGCCGAAACCGGCTGACGGCTTCTTCGGCTGTCGCGATCGTCTCGATGTGACGGTGATGCGCCGTGTGAAGGGAGGTCAGGTCGGTCGGGGCCAATGCCTGCGCCGCCGTGGGATCGATGCTCGGGTCGAGGCGGGCGAGCCGGCGAGCTACCGTGATCGCCTCTTCTGCCGTGTCGGCGGCTTCGGCGTGACGTTGGGTTTGGGCGAAGCAGATCCCGAGATAGCAGAGCGCGGCGGCCAGGTCGGCGCCGAAGGCGGCGGGGTCTATTTCGGCCAGGTCCCGATAGATGGCCGCTGTTTCCGCCGCCACCGCGATCCCCTCGTCACCGCGGCCGAGACGCATGAGGGCTCGGGCCTGGTTGCCGAGCGATATGGCGAGGTCGGCGTAGTGTATCGCCGGTCCACTGCGTACCAGCCCGCGGCGGATCGACACCGCCTCTTCAATCGCCTTGAGGGCATCCTTGTCACGTCCGGCTTGAGACAGGCTGTTGCCGAGGGTGACCAACGCCGAGCCGAGCTCCGGCAAGCCCCACGTCGGACCCATGACGTTCATGCGGCGGAGGAGACGGACGGCTTCTTTGGCAGCGGTCAGGCTCGCGTCGACCTGCCCGGCCGCCAGTAAGCACAGGCTGAGGTTGTTCAGCACCAACGCGAGGGGCGGGGGAGGATCGGCGGGTTGGGGAGTGAACGATGACTTTCCCCTGCGGATCTTGCTGCGGCGTCGCTCGTTGTACCTCGTGAAAATCGATGGTCGGCGCTCGTTGGCGGCGAGAGTCCGGCACAGGTCTACGGCCTCCTGAGCGTTGGCAATCGCCTCGTCGTGCCGCCCGGCCTGGGAAAGCCGGTAGCTGGCGACGGTTAACGCCCCGGCGAGATCGTACGGGTCGATCTCGCGGTTGGTGGCCGTCTCCCGGAGCAGGGCCAGCGACTTCTCCGTCGCGGCGAGGGCTTCTGCCCGGCGGCCGGCGTGCTCCAACCGGTCGGCGTAGCCGCGATAGATGTCAGCGCGGGCCCGGCCATCGGACGTGGTGGCAAGCCGGTGCGCCGTCAACCTGTCCGCGATGGCCGCGGCGCCGCCGTCCATGTCGATGACCTGGACTTGGGGCATGTGCCTGTCGAAGGACTCGAAGACGTCCATGTCGATGTCGTCTATGCGAGCCAACGCGTGCATCGCCGCTCCGCCGGCCGCGACCAGCAGCCTCGGGCGCTGGCGCAGCAATGGATAGAGGTGGTCGGTGCCGACGTGCGGCCAGCGCGCGGCGGCGGCGGCGAGGAAGTTGATGGCCCGCGGGATCCAGAGATCGGTTTCGTCGGGAAAACACTCGGCGGCTGACAAGTTGGGGATCAAGCTGTTTTCGCCCTGCAACAGCGTGGGCACCGCCGACGATGCCCACGGCTGTTGCGGGTAGTCGGCATGGTGACCCGGCAGGGTCAGTGCGAGGAAGTCTTCGGCGAGCCGATCCGGATAGAGAGGCTCCAGCGCGGCGTTGGCGTCCGCCGGTGGGTAGCACAGGGCGTGGTCGGTGAGTATGACTTCGGGCGGTATCGCCGGGCTGAGCCGGTTTAGGGCGACCGCCGCAGCGTCTTGCGTCTGCATGCCGGTGAGAGCTGCCACGAAGACGGCCTGGTTCATCACCTCAGGTGGCGTAGCCAGGCGCTCGCCCGCTCCGCCGAGCTCGTGCGTGCCGTCGCCCGCCAACAGCGCCCAATGCAACTGCTCGCGGTCGAGCAGGTACACGGTCGCCCCGGCCATGTCGGCCGGCGGTCTGCGGCCCTCGACGTGTGCGTCGACCGCGACGAGCGCGGCTATGTGCAACGCGAGGGTGAGGCCCATGTCTGGGTCGTCGAGCGACCCTGGTGGGCCGATGCCTTGGGGGTCGGCCACGTCGTAGCGGGCGGCGAAGGCGTCGCGGGCCCTCGCGAACATGGATCGGCGGTCGTCGCCCTCGGCGCCGAGCGACCGCAGTAGCTGGCTCGAGGTGTCGGCCTGGTGGTTGGCCAGTGTGGAGCGCACTCTTGGCCAGACGCTGTCGCTGCGGGCAAGCAGCAGGATCCTCGTCGGCAACTCGTGGTGGAGGAGCTTGTTGCTCATCAACCAGGTGAGATGCGACAGCGGCCAGCGGTCCGCGTAGTCGACGATCAGCAGCACGCCGGCGTGGCCGTCGAGCCTGAGATCCTGCTGCGGGGGCACTCCCGCCAGCACCGTGCCAGGGCCATGTGTGGCAACCACGACCTTCCACCCGGCCGCGATGCGATCCTCGGCGAACGCCGCCGCGAGTCGGGTCTTGCCCTGGCCTCCCGGGCCGTGCAGCCAGCGCGCCGCCAACCTGTGGTCTTGCACCGCCCACCGCTTGAGGTCGTCGAGCTCCGCCGAGCGGCCGGTGAACTCGACGACCTCGTGACGGGCGTTGAGCATCCGGCTGGGCAACTGGCGAAGCCACCGCGCGTCGGTTGCCGGCGCGGACCGGTAGAGGGTGAGTAGATACACCGGCAGGCCGTCACCGAAGACGTGGATATCCGCGTCGCCGACGATGCCGTACGCGTTACCGGCGACCGCGGAGACGTTTTGTTCGATGTACCCCGGTTGGCGCTCGCCGCCGGAAGGGTCGCCGACCACGGACTCAGGCCGGTGGGCGAGCGGGCGGGTCGCCAGCGTGGGCGCCGTGATGGATGATGCTGCCGCTGCCGATGATGCCGGCCGCCATCGATCCGGGCCCGACCGCGATGTTGTTTTGGACAACGGTGTCGGCCCATTGCCGCTGCTCGGCTGGAAGCGCCCGCTGGATCTCGTCGACGAGCGCGTTGAGCTCCACAGCCGCGTTCGCGTCGTCGGCCAGCAGCCGCTCGATCTTGCGCCGCCACACCGGCACCAACTCGGCGCGGACTTGCGCGACCTCGCCCGCTCCCGCGCCGCTCACCAAATCCGCTTCGTCATCGAGCTGCGCTTCGACCGCCTCCGTCTTCGGCGGGCTGCCCCGTCCGAGTAGGCGGGCCACCCCCGCACGGGCGGCCTCCCAGGCGGTGGTGGCCATCGCGGCAACGACCGTCGTCGCCGCGGTCGACGCCAATGCGGTCAATTCGACCATTGTCGCTCCACTGAGGTCGTTGGTGGGTCGCTGTGCCTAGTCTCGCATCGAGGGTGCGTGGAGCGCGGGTCTTGATCACGACAGTTGACCCGAATCGTCATTGATCAACGTGACCGGTGGCGGCGTTTCGCTACTATCACCAAACACCGCATTGGAAAGCGCTCCGCATCCGGAGGGCACTAGCTCGGAGACGTTCGGTGACAGATCAGCGCCTCGCGGTAATTATCGGTGTGGACGGCCCCGGTAGTGCGGGCGATGCGGACAATAACGGCAAGTCGGCTGCCCTGCCCAGACTGCATCACGCCGAGGACGACGCCAAGGCCATCTACAAAACCCTCTGCGATCCGCGCACGGGCACCTTCGATCCGCGCGATGTCCGACTATTCGTCGGACCGGACACGACCGCGGAGCGGATCAAGCGCGCCCTGATGGAGATCATGAGCGAGTCGAGCACATCCGATGTGCTCGTCTTCTACTTCGCTGGTCATTCGTTGACGCCCGCGTGGAGCCGGGCTACCGACACCTACCTGGTGACGCCGGAGCTCAATCAGTCGGCCCTCGCGCGCGATCCTGACGCGGGGCTCCGGATGACCTTTCTGAAGCGCGACATCCTCGAGGCCTTTCCCGGAAACGCACTGCTGATCCTCGATTGCTGCCGCGCCGGGACGCTGTTCAGCGCGCCCGGCCGCGACGTCGACATGATCAGCGTGGGTGGCCGGGAGAGGGCACGCTACACCGCTTTGATGGCCAGCGCCGCCGATGAGTTCGCCCGCGAGGATCCGTCGCTGGGCCACGGTGTTCTGACGTATCACGCGCTTCAGGCCTTGCGTGGCGAGGCGGCCGACGCTAACGGCCATGTCACGTTCCAGAGCCTCGGCACCTATGTCACGAGCCAGGAAATCAGCCCGGACACGGGCTTCTTCACCCAGACATGGGGACGCGGCACGGTCTTGACCCGACCGGATCCGTCGAAGACGGGCCGCCATGTCGCACCGCCGCCTGCGGACTACATCACGACAACACCGCTGACGAACCCGCTCGACGGATTCGTTCCCGCTTTTCGCCGACTGATCGACCGGCTTTCGTACGGCGCCCGTGATTCGCGTCCGCGCGTCGAGTACCTGAAATCAGCGCTGGACGCCGATTCCGTGGCGGTTGTCGAATACTCGGCATCAGGATTCAAGGCAATCGACGCAACACTTGGGTTCGACGTGGAGTACGTCCAGGATCTGCTCCGGGCTGGAAACGCGCTGGACCCGCTCTGGACCGGGCATCACGCCGAAGACGAGCGGCGGTCCCTGCTGACGGTTCCGCTGAAACGCAACGGGGACACCATCCTCCTCCTCGCGGTGATGAACCCGTCGACAGAGCTTGTGAAAATGGGTGAGCCGCTCGCAAAGGTCCTCCAGAGCGTCTGGCGTACGGACATGGCGGCATCTCCCGACGAGGCGGAGATCCACGTGCTGACCGATCTCCGCAAGGCGTTCGGTCGCCTGCCCGGACCCCTCTACGAGCGATACCGCCAACTCCATAGGAAGGCGCTTGAATCTCTGACCATCGTCTTCCAGCCGATCATCACGCTCGAGAAGATCGCCCGACATGTCGGCGTGCACAGCTACGAAGCCCTCGCCCGTCGCTCGCCGACCGATCTGAGTGCGCCGGTCGCTCTGTTGCAGACGGCGCGTGCCTGGGGCGACCGCATGGTCGTCGAGCGAGACCAGATCATCGTGGCGAAGACGCTCTCCGCCTACGCCGACGCCCACGCACACCGCGACTGTCCCTGGGACATACCGAAGCCGGTATCGGTGAACGTCGCCGTCCGCTCCCTGCTCAGCGACTCGTACGTGGAGTCCCTCAAGCACGCGCTCGAGGCGGCCGAGCTAAACCCGGAGGGCGTCACGCTGGAGATCTCGGAGCAGGATCCGATCAAGCCGCGTACGGACGAGCAGTGGCCGGACGAGCCACACGCCTACTTCCACAAACGGTTGGTGCGGATCGGCCGCGACCTGAAGATCTCTTTCGCCGTCGACGACTTCGGCTCGGACAACGCGTCGCTCTCCCGGATGGCCGAGCTGCCACTGACGCAGATCAAGGTCGATCGTGCGGTCCTGCACCATCCCACCGCGCTCACGGAGCTCCAGTTCGTCGAGCGGATCGCGCGGCACTCGCGCGACCGAGGCGAAGCGAACGCCTCACGAGTGGTCATCGTCGAAGGCGTCGACAACGAGTCCCCGGTCACGCTCCGGCAGATTTACGACGTCCCTATCCGGCACGTGCAGGGCTACATAACGCAGGAACCCGCGGCGCCGACGCTGCGGCAGTTGAGGGACGACGTCCGTGAGGACATCGCCGCCCGAGTCCGAGGTGATGATGAGAAGCGTCAGACTGGCTTTGCCCGAGGAGATAGTGCGGGACGCCGGCATCCCGTACGAAGGTCTGCGTGACGTCCAAGGAGTCGTCCTGGCCATCGAGGAGGGCGTCAACGTCACCGCGAGCATCGTCACGCTTGTCGCGCTGAAGCAGTATGCGCCGCAGCTCGCCGCCGCGATCCGCCGCTGGCGGCTGAAACAAGCCCCCTCGTCGCGAACCCTCACGGTCAAGGGCGACGGGATCGATCTCACGATCGATCTGCCGCCCAATATCAGTACGCAGGAGCTCCTCCGGCGGCTCGCCCCGCTGCTCGACGAGGAAACGAACTGATACGGCGTAGGCCGCGGCCGGGCGAGTGCCCGACGCGTCAATTGCCTCACCCCAGGCCGGGTGAGGCAATTGATCAATCGATCCGGTTCGGAATCAGCACGGGCGAAGGTCTCGGATCTCGTTTCGCGCGGTGGACTCGCCGGCGATGACGGTTTTCGTCGGGTACTTTTGGGGCCCGCGAACCGTTACCGCCTGTCCTGGCCACCCGTACCACCTCCAGCCGCCATCTCTGGTGCTGAAGTAGTAGGGATCGGCGCAGTATCCAGCGCCGATGTAGAAGCCGCCGGCACCCTGCCAGTCGAGCACGGGACCGTCGGTCCGCTGGCCGGCGGGCAGGATGGCGTCGTAGTTGGCAGTGGTGGGCCAGGAGTAGATTACTCCGATCCCGATACGGTTTTCGGGCTTGTTGTAGATGTAGCTCATCGACGCCGGCAAAGCGATCGCCGGTGTGCCCATCGACACGACGGCGACTACTGGCAAGGCAAGCAGCAGCAACCTTTTCAGATACGTCATATTTCGCCTCTCCGATCAGCGCGATGCGGCGCATCGATCTAGGAAACGATCGTACGATCGAACAACTTCAAAGCTGTTTCACCGCCGCTTCGGGTGCGACGTCGAATCGGAGGGATGCGGTGGTGTCCTGGCCGCCCGCCGGCGGCCAGGACTCGACGGGTCGCTACTGGCGGCGGCTCGCGGGGTCGACGCGCGCCCACCGCAGCAGGTCGGTCATCGTGAACCTGCCCGCCGTACTACTCGGCAGCGACGGGCGGAACCCGGTGTTGAGGTACGAGAACTCGTCGCGGGCGAGCAGGCCCAGGATGGTCTCGGCGACGATGCGGCCGCCGACCGGTCCCAGCCGCACCCCGTTGTGCACCACGGCGGCTTCGCGCAGCACGTAGTACCAGAGGGGCGTGCTGGACTCCAGGCCGAGGCCGAACGCACGGAGTTCCGGGAAGTTGCTGGACGCGAGCACCGGCGAGCCGGTCGCCGCCGCGATGCGTTGGCCGGACGGCAGCGACCACGTGAGGTGGCGCAGCAGGTTGCGCTGGGGGAGCGCGGTCGGCGGGTCGCCGCTGGCGATGGCCTGGAGCGGCAGGTCGAACAGCGGCGTGGAGATGTTGGTGTCGATGCGCTTGTTCGGCCGTACGTGCTGGGTCTGGTCGCCGCCGAAGTCGAAGAACGTCTGCCAGCCGACGAACCGCCGGCGGGCCCGCGCCCGGCCGCGCAGGTCGACAGGGTCAGGCTGCCCAGCCCCGGCCCGGTCGAAGATGAACCCGAAGAACGGTGCCGGCGCGCCGGTGGCGTCCCGGTCTCCGGCCAGGTTGGCGCGGTACGACGGCCGCACCAGGCTGTGCCCGAAGCGGTACACGCCGGTCTGGAACTCCACCGGGATGGTGGGATTCCCGAAGCGGTACCAGCGCAGGCCGTTGCGGAAGATGTCGTCGACCAGCGGCTGGCCGACGATCTGCGGCAGGAACTCGTGCACGACGATCCACTGCCAATGGTGGATCATCGTCCGGCGGGCGTAGAACCACACGTCGCCCGGCAGGTTGTTGGCGCGCCGGAAGTCCACGGTGCGGTTGTGCGCCAGCAGGAAGGCGGCGTGCAGGCCGCTGATGATGAGGTTCTCGTCGTTGCGGGGGTCTCCGATGATCGCCGTGCGGTCACTCATGCGGGGCAGGTCCTCGAAGAGGCCACCGCTCTCCACCCGAAACTTCGCGGCGTCGGACGAGCTGTAGAGCTGGGGGCTGGCCGTGGGCCCGCCGCCGTACACGGAGTCGAGGTCGATCCGCGCGTCGCGGGTGTTGCGCGTCTGGGTCGGCTCGGTCGCCACCCCCAGCCGCGAGACCGTGTCGAACGTGACGTCGTGGTCGAGGAACTGGCCGACGAACGTCGTGCCGGCGGTCATGTCGCGCAGGTCCTGGTCGCGGTTGTCGGGGCTGAGCTCGGGGTTGGTGATCAGCCGGATCGGTCCTTCGTGCAGCGGGTCCTTGGCGTCCATCAGGCCGCCGGCCCGGCCCAGCTCCAGCATCGCCTCACGGACGGCCGCCGAGCCGGGGTTGGCGAACGCCGGAAGCTGGAACATCCGGCTGAAGCGGGGGTCGGGCGCCGCCAGCACCGCCGGGCCTTCGACGGTCTCGGCGAGCGGCTCGAGGCCAGGGCTTGTGTCGACGCCGGCCAGCGCCTCGGCTCGGGTCAGCGCGAGGGTTCCGGCGGTGCCGGCGACGGTGGCGCCGAGCCCGCGCAGCAGGCGGCGGCGGCCGATCGTCTGTTGGTCGGATCTTGGCATGGGTGTCTACCTCCCGGTCCGGCGCCCAGGCACCGGCTCCCGGTCGGAGAGCGCGCATACGCTGGGCGCTGCCGGGCAGTGTTCACCCCCGCCGACCCGGCCGACAGGTCCCTAAGGGAATCCCCGCCGGACGCCACGCGGTCAGCGCTCACGACGCGCCGCCGGGCAGCATGACCACCTTGCCCGCGGCCAGGTTGTCCTCCATGTACCGATGTGCGGCGGCGATGCCGTCCAGGCCGAAGACCCGGTCGATATTCGGCCGGTATACGCCGGCCTCGACGTTGCGGACGACCCGCTCCAGCGTGGCCGTGCCCGCGCCGCCCTTGACGTCGTCGCTGTGGAAGGCCGTGAGCCGGGTACCGGAGGGAATCATCGCGATCGGCTCGAAGTCCCGGATCAGCCATCCGCTGAGGGAACCGGCCACGCAGACGGTCCCGCCCCGCCGGACCAGGCGCAGCGAACTGACGGCTGTGCTCGCCCCGACGAGGTCCAGGACGTGGCTCGGGCCCTCCGACCACGGTGTGTGCAACGGGCCGCCCTCGTCGAGGAGCACGTGGTCGACGCCGGCCGCGGTCAGCCCGCCGGCCTTCTCCAGCCGGCGGGTCGTGGCCGCGACCTCGACGCCGTGGCCGTGCGCGATCGACGCGGCGGCCATGCCCACCGACGACGTACCGCCACGGATCAGCAACCGCCCGCCCGGCCGGAGGTCCAGCGCGTCGAGGGCGCCCTGCGCGGTCAGGTAGGTCTCCGGCAGCGCGGCCAGCACCTCCCAGGGCAGCGTGGTGGTCACCGGCATCAGCAGCGGGTTCGGCAGCAGCACGTATTCGGCGTAACCACCGTCGAACGCCCGGCCCATCTCTCCCATCACCGCCGCGACGGTCGTGCCCTCCGGCAGCGAAGGATCGGTCGAGGTCGCCACGACACCCACGCATTCGATCCCGAGCACACGCGGGAACCGCACGCTCGGCGAATGCCCTTGACGGGTACGCAGCTCCGAACGGTTGAGGCCGGCGCCCATCACCCGGACCAGGCTCCAGCCCTGCCGCACCCCCGGCACCGGCAGCTCACGAACCTCCAGGACATCGGGGCCGCCCGGCCGCACGCACACGGCCGCTCGCATCGTCGTATCCATGCGTCGAACTGTCGTCAGGCACCGGCGCGGCGGCCCACCGTTAGAATGCCAACTTATGCCGGTAGCCCGCCAATCCCGGATATGGCCCTCCGGTGGCGTGCACCTGTGGCCGTCGGGCGGGACCAGCCGGGCACACTCCCATCCACGCGGGCATCTGGTGTACGCGGCCGGCGGCGTGCTGTCCATCCACACCGAACGCGGCACCTGGATCGTTCCGGCCAACCGGATCGCGTGGATCCCGGCACAGTCCGTCCACCACCACCGCGCGCACGGCGAGACGGACATGCGGATCGTCTTCCTGCCGCCTTCGCTGGCTCGGCTCGCGCCCGCCCACCCCGCAGTGCTCCTCGCCTCCGGCCTCGCCCGCGAGGTCCTGCTCACCCTCACCGGCACCCGGCGGCTCGACCGCGGCGCCCGCGCCCGCCTGCACCGGGTCCTGGTCGACGAGCTCCGCGAGGCGCATGAACAGCCCACCCACCTGCCCGAGCCGCGCGATGACCGGTTGCGGGCCGTAGCTCGCATCCTGGACGACAACCCCGCGGACAACAGCCCGCTGGCCGTGCTCGGTCAGCGGGTCGGAGCCGGCGCCCGCACCCTCAGCCGCCTCTTCCACGACGAGCTCGGCATGACGTTCTACGAATGGCGCACCCAGCTGCGCATCGGCCACGCGCTCGTCCTGCTCGCCGAGGGCCACGACACGACGCGCGTCGCCCACGCCTGCGGCTGGGCGAACCCGAGCAGCTTCATCGCCGCCTTCACCGCGATCGTCGGCACCACCCCCGGCCGCCACCGCACTAGCCGGGTGGAACGGGATTGAGGGCGCCCGCGATCGCGGCGGCAGCGGCTCGCAGTCGGTCCGCCCCGACGTTGCCGTAGCCGATCACCAGGCCCGGATAGGGCGCGGTGGTCATGGCGTACGCCGACAGGGGTGCGAGCCGGATCCCCTTGCCCGCCAACCGCTTGGCCAACTCGCGGTCGTTCACGCCGTCCGGCAGGCGCAGCACGACGTGCAGCCCGGCCGCGATGCCGACCGGTTGCCAGTCCGGGAGTCGGGTCGCGAGCTCCGCCAGCAAGGCGTCCCGGCGCTGCCGGTAGAGGCGGCGGGTCTTGCGCAGATGCCGGTCGTAGCCGCCGGATCGCAGTAGCTCGGCGAACCCGGCCTGCTCGAGAACGCCGCTGCCCCGGTCGTAAAGCCGTTTGCTTTCGACGATCTGGGCTCTGCGCGGTCCGGCCAGCGCGAGCCAGCCCAGCCGCAGCGCCGGGGCGAGGGTCTTGCTCGCGGTGCCGAGGTAGGCGACGTGTTCGGGGGAAAGTGCTTGCAGCGCACCGAAAGCGGGGCGGTCGTAGCGGTGCTCGGCGTCGTAGTCGTCCTCGACGATCAGGCCGTCGACCGCCTGTGCCCACCGCACGAGGGCTCGGCGGCGTTGCGGGCTGAGCACCACACCCAACGGGTACTGGTGGGCGGAGGTCACGACGACCGCGCGGCAGTCGGTGCGCTCCAGGTCTGCCACCCGCAGGCCCTCGTCGTCGACCCGGACCGGCACCGGGCGCAGACCGTGCTCGATGATCAGCTCAAGCTGGCCCGGGTAGCTCGGATCCTCGACGGCGACTTCGGTGTGGCCCGAGTCCCGCAACGAGCGGACCAGAAGCACCAACGCCTCCGCCGAACCATGCGTGATCACGAGGTCGTCCGGCTGGGCGGCCATCGCTCTGACGCGGGCCAGGTAGCCGGCCAGCTCGTCGCGCAACGCCGGGAGCCCTGCCGCTTCCGGGTAACCAAGCTCGTGATCGGACAAGCTCTCCAGCCCGATCCGGCAGGCGGAAATCCACGCGGTCCTCGGAAAGGCGCCGAGCGCGGGCATCCCGCTGCGTAGGTCGTAGTGCCAACGAACCGGCGGCGCGGGTGCCGCCACGGCGGACGAGGAGGTGACCGAGGCGAGCGCGACACGGGTGCCCGAGCCGCGCCGGGCCGCCAGATAGCCCTCGGCGGCGAGCTGGTCGTAGGCGGCGGTCACGGTACCCCTGGCCACGCCGAGCTGCACGGCAAGGTCTCGGGTGGAGGGAAGCCTGATCCCGGCGGGCAGGTGGCCGGAGCGGATCGCCTCCCGCAGGGCGCGCTCGAGCCCGCGCGGTCCCACCGCGGTCGGCAGCAGCAGCTCGCGGAAAGTGGACCAATTTTCCTCCATCGAAGTGGAGCTTATTTTCGGGCCACTAGAACCACAAGGTCGTCCCATGGACGTCATCACGCGCTGGCTCCGGGAGACCACGGGCGGCTTGCCGAAGGTCTTCTGGTACCTGTGGAGCATCACCCTGATCGGCAACATCGCCTCGTTCGTGCTGATCTTCTTGACCTTCTACCTGCAAAGCGCGCGAGGCTTCACGGCCGCGCAGGTCGGCGTGGTGCTGGCGGTAACCGGGGTGGGCAGCGTCATCGGCAGCACACTCGGCGGTGTGCTGGCCGACCGGTGGAGCCGGCGCCGCACCGCGATCACGGGCTACCTCGTCGTCATGGTCTCGCTGCTCGGCACGGGTATGACGGACGACCTTTCGGTGATCATCGCGATGATGCTGGCCAACGGGATAGGCATCGCGTTCGCCGGCACGGCGAGCAGCGCGCTGGTCACGGACGTGGTCGCGGAAGCGGACCGGACCAGGGCGTTCAGCATCAACTACTGGTCGATCAACATCGGCACGGCGGTCGCGGCACTGCTCGCGCCGGTGGCGATGCGGGCGGACTTCTTCCTGCTCTTCGCGGTCGACGCGGCCGGTGTCGCGATACTGGCGATGATCATGTTCGCCCTGATACCGGAGACGCGGCCGACCGCGGACGGATCGGAGCCGACGTCCTCGATCACTCCGGGTTCGCTGCGCAACGTGCTGAGCGACCGGGTCTTCCTCACCTTCGTGGTGCTGTTCTTCGTGTTCCAACTGATCTTCAAGCAGAACAACGCCGGACTGCCGTTGGCCGTACAGCGCGACGGGCTGGACGCGACCGCCTACGGCTGGATCTACGTCGTCAACACCCTGCTGATCGTGGTCGGGCAGCTCTTCGTGCCCCGGCTGATCCGCGACCGGGCGCACTCGAAGGTCCTGGCCCTCGGCGTGTTCCTCGTCGGAGTCGGCTTCGGGCTGACCGCACTGGCCGATGTCGCCTGGTTCTACGCGGTGACCGTCGCGGTCTGGACGCTCGGCGAGATGGCCTACTTCTCCGTGCTCGACGCGAGCGTCGCCGGCCTCGCACCAAGCCACCTGCGGGGCCGGTACTTCGGGGTCTTCTCGTCGGCGAGCCAGCTCTCCAGGTTCGCCGCGCCACTGTTCGCCGGATACCTGCTGCACAGCCACGGGGAGTTGCTCTGGATCGCCTGTCTCGTCATGGGTGTCGGCGCCGCGGCCGCCTACCTACTGACCGCGCGACTCCGTGAGCACCGGATAGCGCGGCTCCGAGCCCCCGCACCCATCCCCGCGGTCGTCAGCTGACGTCGTACAGCAGGTGCGTGACGCGGTCGCCTTGGGCCACCCGGGTCGGGTTGTCCAAGGTGATCACGTCGCCGGAGCCCATCGCGCCGAAGAACGGGCGGCCCGATCCGAACACGACGGGAACGACGTTCATCACGATCTGGTCGACGAGCCCGAGGCGCAGCGCCTGACCCCCGATCTGCCCGGCGGCGACGTCGACGATCCGGTCGTCGCCCGCGAGCGCCCGCGCCTGCTCGATCGCCGACGCGACCCCGTCGGTGACGAAGGTAAACGGGGCGGTCCCCGCGTGCTTCCAGTCCGTCGGCGGCTTGTGCGTCACGACGAAGACATGCTCGCCGGCGGCCGGCACCCCACCCCAGCCGTCCGTGAGGTCGAAGGTCCGCCGGCCCATCACGACACAGCCGATGCGCGGGTACGTGGCCCTGATGAAGTCGATGGAGGGGCGCGTGCTGCGCATCGGGTGCTCCTCCGGCGCGCCGCTCCAGGTCCACTCGACGTCGCCGTTTCCCGCCCAGTCGAAGAGCGGGCCGACGTCGTCGCTTTCGTTGGCGATGAAACCGTCGATCGAGACGGCGGCGCAGCCCATGATGACCTTGCTCACTGGATCTCCTCGCGTCGTGGTGTGCCGATTCTGGTGCGGATGCCGGCGCGGGCGCTTGTAAGAAATCAATCGGCGGGCAACGGCCCGACGTCGAGGGCGTTGCCGGGGTGCTCGGCGAGGAAGCGCCGCCGCAGCGCCAGGTACGCCGTCGGCGTGCATCCGGTGAAGGCCTGGAACTCCTTGACGAAGTGCGACTGGTCGAAGTAGCCCGCGCGGAACGCGAGGTCGCCCCAGTCGACCCTCGCGGCGGCGTCGACGCTGAGCACGGCCTTCGCGAACCGGTAGGTGCGCGCGAGTCGCTTCGGCGTGATGCCGACGATCTGCTTGAACCGGTGGGCGAGGTGCGTGGTGCTCACACCGGCGTCCTCGCACAGGTCACCGATCGACACCGCACCGGACGCGCCGGCGATCCTCCGGCTCGCGTGCCGTACCAGCCCCAGGCCGGGCACCTCCGCGACCCGCCGCCGCAGCTCGTCTTCGAGCAGCGCGAGCATCTCGCCGGGGGTGGATGCCGCGTCGAGCCGGTCGCGCAGCTCGTCGCCGTAGCGGCCCCACACCTGCTCGACGGTCAGCGGCAGGTCGCAGGCCTCCGAGCCGGGTATCCCGACGAACGGCGCCCAACCCCACGGCTTGAAGTGCACGCCGACCGACCGGGTGAACGCCGGGTACGCGAAGTCGAGGTAGCGGGTAGCCGTGGTCAGCAGGCATCCGTCGGCGAACACTCCCGAGTCGCCGATCAGGAAGCGGTCGCCGAGATTGAGGATCAGCACCGCGGACGGCATGGGCGGCAGCTTGAAGCGCGGGTACGGCGGGGCGCCCTCGAGGTAGTACAGATCGTCGACCAGCCGGTCCAGCGGCGGCCGTGGCACCCGGGACACGTACCTCACAGTGGAACAGTAACCCCGCCCTACAGGATCGCGCCGTCGTCGCGGAGGCGGCCCTGGAGGGTCTTCACGTCGACCTCGCGCGCGGCCTTGCCTTCCGCGGCGCCGAGCGCGGCGAGCGTCCCCGCGGCCTGGCCCATCGCCATGCACTGGGCGATGGAGCGCGCGCTGGCATGCGCCTCGTGGCTGGCCGACAGGCACCGTCCGGCGACGACGACGTTGGGCAGCCCGACCGGGAGCAGGCAGCGCAACGGGATGTCGTACGTGCCGTCGTCGGGGATGTACCGCCAGAGGGTGTCGGTGCCGCCGCTGTGGTCCTCGATCGGGGCGCCGCACCGGGCGATGGCGTCCGGAAACCGCCGCGCGCCGAGCACGTCCTCGGCGGTGAGCCGGTAGTCGCCGTGGATCCGGCGGGCCTCCCGCACGCCGATGTGCGCCGACAGCCCGACCAGCGCCGCCTTCTCGTAGCCCGGCACGAGGTCGCGCAGGAAGCGGACGTACTCGCCGACCTGCCGCCGTCCGGCGATCTCGGCGCGGCTGAGCTGGTGGACGTCGGTCGGGTCGACGCCCTCGACCCGGGTCATGTTCGCCAGCGAAACGCCTTCGACCGGGGTGCGGTGGATGCTGCCTTCCTGGCGCGGCAGGTCGTAGTCGCCGCCGCGGGCGGCCCGCGCCATGAGCGCGAACAGCTCCTCCTTCGGGAACGAGCGGGCGCGTTCGGTGTCGACGCCCGCGACCCGAAACGTGGTGGTGAGCGCCTGTACCGGTGCGTCCGGCCGCGCCGAGTCGAACCCGGCCCCGGCGCGCGCGCAGATGTCCGCGTCGCCGGTGGTGTCCACGACGGTGTGCGCGGCGACCCGCAGCAGGCCGTTTCTGGTGGCGAGCAGGACGTCGGTGACGGCGCCGGTCTCCGGGTCGGTCGCCGTGTCGAGCGCGGTGGCGTGGAACAGCACGTCCGCGCCGCTGCCGGTGACGAGCTCGTCCCACAGCATGGTGAGGACCTCCGGCGAGTACGTGACACCGCCGCCCGCCCCGTACGTGTTGGGCCGGATGAACGCCGCGTCCCGCGCGGTGAGGTGGCCCACGACCTCCTGGGCGATGCCGCCGACGACGTGCAGGTTGGGCCCCGGCGTGTAGAAGCCGTAGAACGTGTCCAGCACGCTCGTGCCGATGCCGCCGAGGGTGCCGTGGCGCTCGACGAGCAGCACGCGGGCGCCGGTCCGGGCCGCGGCGATCGCGGCCACGCAACCCGCCGATCCGCCGCCGGCGACCAGAACGTCCACAGTGGGCAGTGTCCGGATCTCGTCGAGTACTGGGAACGCGGGTGCTGGCATCAGGAGGCGTCCTTCGTGGCGAGAAACCGGGCGGGGTTGGTGCGAGTGATCCGGTCGACCGGCTCGTCGCCGACGCGCCGCCTGAGCCGGGGCAGGAAGTCGCGGCCGAGCACGTCCATGCCCGGCCCGCCGCCGTACGACCGCAGCATCGTGCGGCGGCCGACGTCGGTGCCGAGCAGCAGCCGGTCGGCGTGGCCGCCGTCCAGCACCCGTTCGATCAGGGCGACGAGGTCGGAGTCGGGCCGGTACTTGACGCGGCCGACCGTGTCGTAGAGCAGGTACGCGCCGCGTCCGGCGAGTTCGCCGTGCAGTTCCGGATCGGGGTTGCGGTCCATGTGCGCGAGGGCCACCCGGTCGGCGGTCAGGCCGCCGGCCTCGGCGAGGTCGAGTATCTCGGCCGCCAGCGTGCCGATCTCGCAGTGCGCCGCGAGGCCGACACCGGTGAGCCGGGCCGCCTCGATGCCCACCTCGATCCGGAGCCGCTCGCCGGCGGTCATCCGCTGATAGGAGGCGCCGACCTTCACCACGCCGGCGCGCACCGCGGTCGGCCGCGGTGCCGGCCCGCGCCAGTCCCGATCGTCGATGCCGGTACGCAGGTCGGTCAGCACGACGTCCAGCAGGACGCCGGCGTCCTCGCGGTGCACCCAGTGGTCGGCGGCGTAGTGCGCGTCGCGGTGATACCCGGTGGCGAGCACGACGTGTACGCCCGAGCGCTCCGATATCTCGGCCAGTGCGGCGGGCCGGCGCCCGAGCCCGACGGTGGTCAGGTCGACCACGGTGTCGATGCCGCCGCGGGCGACGAGATCCAGCTCGGCGCGCATCCGGTCCGGGTCGTCGAAGTGCTCCCCGGCCAGGAACGGGCTGGACAGGAACACGTGCTCGTGCGCGTCGACGGCGCCGAGGCGGCCGGCGTCGACCTGTCCGCGAACCGTCTGGACGAAGGGCATGGCGGCACTCCTAACGCAGGTTCCAGCCGCCGTCGGCGGGCACGACCGCACCGGTGATGGTGCGGGCGGCGTCCGACAGCAGCCAGAGGATCGTCGCGGCGACCTCCGCGGGCTCCAGGGCCCGCCGGCTCAAGGGGTGGAGCGCGGCCATCGAGCGGGCGATGTCCGGGTCGCCCAGCGCGCGGGCGGCCATCGGGGTGTCGACAAGCCCCGGCGCGACGATGTTGACGCGAATGCCCGAGGGCGCCGCGGCGTACGCCGCCGACCGGACCAGCGGCACCAGCGCTCCCTTCGCGCTCGCGTAGGCGACCGTGAGGAAGTCGTCGGCGAGCGTCGTGGCGAGCGCCGAGCCCACCACGACGACCGCGCCGCCGCGGGGCAGCGCCGGGATGCCGGCCCGCAGCAGGCGGAAGACGGACTCGTGGTTGACCCGGTGCACCTCGGCCCAGGCCTGATCGGTGCACCCGGTGACCGGACCGTCCCCAATGGACCGGCCGCTCATCCCGATGGCGTGCACGATGCCGTCGAGGCCGCCGAGGCGCTCGGTCGCCTGCCGCACCGCGAGCTCGGCGCCGCCCGGCTCGGTGATGTCGACCGTGTCCCGGTCGACGCCGTGGGTGGCGTGGCCGCCGGCTTCCAGCGCCGCCATGACCGCGGCGCCGATGCCGCCCCGGGCGCCGGCGACGAGGACGCGCGACGGCATCAGCGCAGCTCCTTCTTGCGCAGCGCGGCGGCGGCCCGCGCCGCATGGTCGAGGTACGCGTCCTCGAAGAGCGCGGCCGACCGTTCCGCGCCGACGAGCTGCCCGCTGGTGAGCACGGAGGGCATGCGTCCGGCCGCCACGAG
This sequence comes from Phytohabitans sp. LZ39, assembly GCF_059359075.1. Lineage (NCBI taxonomy): Bacteria > Bacillati > Actinomycetota > Actinomycetes > Micromonosporales > Micromonosporaceae > Phytohabitans > Phytohabitans sp. LZ39. Next base: position 38,582 of record NZ_JCADBM010000012.1, read on the forward strand.
CAGCTCGGCCGTACGGACCTTGATTTCGTTGACGATGGCGACGGCGGCGAGGGTGCTTCCCGGGCCGACCGGGGTGTCCAGCCCGGGGATCGAGCAGAGCGCGTCGCCCACCGGTGTGCACAGGTCGATGACCACGTCGGCGTGGTCGCGGAGCTTGGTGCCGGAGGAGTGGCGGGCGGCGCCGGCGTCGGTCGCGGCCAGCGAGGTGACCGCGATGACCGGCAGCCCGGCCTTCCGCGCGCCCATGGCCATCTCGATCGGCACCGCGTTCAGTCCGGTCGCGCTGAAAATGATCATGCTGTCCCGCGGGCGCAGCTCGAAGTTCGCGAGGATGGCGTCCGCGAGGCCTTCGACCCGCTCGATGAACATCGCCTGGCGCTGGCCGTTCGCGCCGACGACCTGGGTGTGGAAGGTCATCGACAGCTCGGCCAGCGGGCTGAACCCCGGGTAGGAGCCGTAGCGGGGAAACAGCTCCTCGATCGGGATGCGGGAATGCCCCGTGCCGAAGGCGTGTACCAACCCGCCGGCGCCGATCGACCGGGCCGCGATCTGGCTCGCCCGCTCGATCGGGTCATGCTGGGTCCGGTCGAGCTCGTCGAGAACGCGGCGAGCCTGCTCAGTCCATCTCACGGGTGCTCCAAGCGTTGGTGGGTTTCGCGCGCGCCGATCGCGGCGCCGATCGCGGCGGAATGGTCGGTGAAGTGCGCGAGCCGGACCGTCGACGGCCCGATCAGCGGGGCCACCCGGGCGAGGTGCCGCCCCACGACCTCCACCAGGCCCGGGTACTGCCGGGCGAGCCCACCGCCGAGGACGACGTCGGAGATCCCGAGCAGGGCGCACGCGTTGGTGACGCCGTACGCGATCGCGGTGCGGGCCCGGTCGACGATCTCCGCCGCCGCCATGTCGCCGCGCGCGGCCGCGGCGAAGACGTCCGCCGGCGTGGGCCCGATCCCGGCGGCTCGTGCGGCCGCGACAAGCCCCGCGCCACCGGCGATGGCGTCGACGCAGCCGAGGTTGCCGCACCCGCACGGCGGCCCGCCGGGCTGGACGCTGACGTGCCCGACCTCGCCGACCCGGCCCGCCGCGCCGCCGAGCAGCTCGCGCCGCAGGACGACGGCACCGCCGACGCCGGTGCCGACCACGAGGAAGAGCGCGTCGGTGAGCGCGGTCGCGGCGCCGAGGTGCAGCTCGGCGAGGGCGTACGCGCGGGCGTCGTTGAGCAGCGCCAGGTGCCGTCCGGTGTCGCGGGCCAGGGCGTCGCGCAGGGGAAAGTCGCGCCACTGACCGGGCAGGTTCGGCACGATGCCGGTCCGCCCGGTGGCCTCGTCTACGTGCCCGGGGACCGTGATGCCGACGCCCCGCGCGTCGCCGGCCCGCTCGGCGATCAGCGCGGCGACCCGCGCCACGACGGCCCGCTCGCCGTCCTGAGGGGTCGGCGTGGCACCGGAGTCGGCCAGCGTTTCGCCGTCCAGGACCGCCCACTTGATGTTCGTCCCGCCGACATCGACGCCGAGCCAGCTATCTAGCCCTCTAGACATACGGTAGCGTGACCTCGACGGCGGTTTCGGAGAGAAGGGAACAACGGCTGTGGTTCGCGCCGGCACCCCGCGCTACATGGTGATCGAGGAGCATCTCCGCAAGCTCATCGGCGCCGGTCAGCCCGGTGACCCACTGCCCAGCGACAGCGAGCTGTGCGAGCGGTTCAGCGTCAGCCGGATGACTGCCCGGCAGGCCGTCATGCGCCTTGTCAACGAGGGCGCGATCTATCGCGTGCCGGGCAGCGGCAGCTTCATCGCCGACCGCCACATCCACCGCGGCATGAACAGGCTGCTGTCCTTCACCGAAGACATGCGGGCGCGCGGCCGCGTGGTCAGCTCGCGGGTGCTGAGCGCCGGGCTGCGTGAGGGCGCGCCGGACGAGCTGCGCGCGCTGCACCTCGCGCCGGGCGACCGCGTGGTCGCCGTCACCCGGGTGCGCCTGGCCGACGGCGTCCCGCTGGCCCTGGAGCGGGCCGTGCTGCCGCCCAGCATGGCACCGATCCTGGAGGCCGACCTGGCGACCACGTCCCTGCACGAGCTGTCGCGCGAGCTCGGCAGGGAGCCGACGAAGGCGCTCGGCTCGCTGACGGCGGTCACCGCGTCGCCGCTGGACGCCGAGCTGCTGGAGGTCAAGGTGGGCGGCGGGTTGCTGGTCGAGCGCCGCACGATCCTCGACCAGCAGGGCGCCCCGATGGAGTACACCGAGACGTCGTACGTGGGCGACCGGTACCTCTTCGACGTCGTGCTCGAACGCGGCTGACACGGACTTCACCTCGACCCCGTCAAGCTATCTAGACAGCTTGAATCTAAGTGATGCCGTTTCCAAGGTCAAGGCCGGTGCGTCGTGCTCCTGTATAGCGACAATGACCTGGCCAATGTCCGCGCCCGTCGCGTCAGCTTGCGATCTCAAGGGAGCTAGTCATCTAGAGGGCTTGGCGAGTGTTGTGATGAAGGATTCGGGTCGCTACAGCGACCCGAACCCCTCTAGAGACTTTTCGGAGTCGAGGTGGCCGGGCGCTAAGTTCCTTTTAGGACAAAGATTTGAGCTACCGCGATGTCCGTCGTGGTCCAGACCGCCGCTCCCGCGGCCTCGCCCGTCCGCCGCTGGTCGCGCTCACCCCGTTGGGCCGCCGCGACGGTCGCTGTTTGTCCACAATGCCTGCTCCCGGATCGGCGCTCTGGGAAAGCAACAGGGGTTTCGCCGCCGCCGATAACCGCCGCCGCGGTGTGAGCGGCGCGGGATTCGAGATCTAGAAGAGCTAGGGCGCTACTTCAACCCTAAGCCTCCTAGATCTCGAAGTCCCGCCCGTGGGCTGGTCACGCTATGTCAGGATGGTGCCCGCGGGAGCAAACGGCCCGCCGCTGACGCGGACCCGGGACATCCGCTACGAAGAAACCTGCCCCCGGAAGCTCTCCTGGTCGCTCTCAGCTGAACGCCTTCACCTCCAGTAGCCCCACGGACAAGTTCGGGGCGCTTTGCAGGAGCACGCGCAGCCGTGTGGTGCTCACGGCGGAGAAGGTGGCCGTGTTGTACTGGTTGCCGGCCACCGGGTACGTGCTGGCGCCGGGAACGTCCACGTAGGAGCTTCCGTTCCAGTACTGCAAGCGCCACGACGACGGCAGGTCGATGCCCTGGTTGTCGTCGAAGAAGTACACCTGCGCCTGGCTTAGCGACTGCGGCGCCGACCAGGTGAGCTCGGCCCACTGCTGGCCCTGCTCCGGCCACGTGCCCCAGCGGTTGCCCTGGTTGGGCGCGCCAATGTTGGAGCTCGCCGGGTCGCCGCCGGTGTTGATCGCCGCGCAGCTCTCCCACGACGAGGTGAACGAACACGACGTGGTCGCCTGCGTCGCGAGGTTTCCGCCGCCGGGGTTGCCGCCGCCGCCGACGGTGAGCTGGAACGCGCGCGTCACCGGCGTGCTGAGTGCGTCGTAGTCGCGCAGCTCGACGGTGAACGAGTACGTGCCGGCGGTCGTCGGGGTGCCGGTGATGGTGCCGGTGAACCGGTCGAGGGTCAGCCCGGCCGGCAGCGCGCCGGACGTGACCCGCCAGTCGTAGAACGGTACGCCGCCCTTGGCGGTGAGGGTTTGCTGGTACGCCTGTCCGGTGGGGGCATTGGGCAGGCTGGTGGTGACGATCGACGGGGCGAGGAAGGGGGTGAGGTTGCGGTTCAACGGCCAGCCGGCGTTCTCGGCGACCAGCAGCGCCAGCTTGGTGAGCATCCAGCGGCGGGTGGGGAACAGGTGGTTCCAGCCGCCGCTTTGTCCGCTGAGGCGGTCCCAGTACGGGGAGGTGCCGGGGATGTGGTAGCTGCTGTCCAGCGGCACCGTCCGGCCTTGGTAGGCGATGACCTCCGCGTCGTTCGCGCCCTGGGTGTTGACGTAGTTGCGCATGCCGGCCCAGTCGCTGTGGTAGGCGACCGCGTGGCCGTACTCGTGCATCACCAGCCCGTGCACGTCCAACACCGACCCGGCGATCTCGGTCCGGTACCAGTCTTCGTCCGCCAGTGAGGTGAACAGCTGCTTGCCCGCCTCGTCGTATTCGAAGATCATCGCGGTGGAGCGGTGGATCGGGCCGGGCAGTTGTTGCCCGTTGCGGGTGTGGTAGCGGCCGTTGTTGGCCGGGTAGCCGGTGGAGTACGGGGTTTGGATGCCGCGGAAGTACACCCACATGCCGTTGTAGGCGGCATTGTTGGTGACGTTGATGGTGTTCTGCCAGTCGTTGCCGGGTAGGTGGTTGGGTTCGGCGCCGGCCGCGACCGTGTCGAAGGGTTGCAGGTTGAAGAACCGGTACCAGTCCTTCACGGCCTCCTCCGCCGCCGTCCGGAAGGCGGCGTTGTTGAAGTAGCCGGTGATGTTGTCGTACCGGTAGTCGAAGTTGATCGGGATGGTGGGTTCGAGCGCCGTCTTCTGGTCCTGCTGCACCCGGATCGGCATGGTCTGGGCGAGCGTGCTGTTGTCCGCCGCCCGGATGTTGAGCCGCAGCGTGTAGAGCTCGTCGGCGCCGGGGCCGCGTTTGGAGTGGATGGCCAGCTTGAAGGTTTTCTGCTCCGACGCGTTCGCGAAGGTGAGCTGTTTGGTGGCACCGGTCGCGGTCAGCTGGCTGGGCAGGTCCATCATCAGCCGGGACGTGCCCTCGGCCTTCAGATCGATCGTGACCGGAAACGGACCGCTGGCCGGCGGCCGCACGGTCAGCTCGACGTACGGATTGGCGAGGTAGCCCTCCCAGTCCACGAGCTTGACGCCGTAGTCGTTGACGGTGCGGCCGAACCTGTCGACCACCGTGGCCGCACCCACGGCGTAAGCCGGCCCGGCGACGACGACCAGCAGGGAAGCGAGCAACACGAGCACCGCGGGCATGATGGCGCGTTTCATGTCGGACCTCAGTTCTTGATGCCGGTAAGGGTTACCCCTTCGATGAAGTACCGCTGTAGGAAGAAGAACAGCGCGATGATCGGGGCGATGACGGCGGCGGACGCGGCCATGAGGTAGCCCCACTGGGTGATGTAGATGCTCTGAAACGACGCCAGGCCGATCGACAGCGTGTACTTTTCCTCGTCGTTGAGGTACAGCAGCGGGCCGAGAAAGTCGTTCCAGGTGCCGATGAACGTGAAGATGGTGACCACGACGATGGCGGGTTTGGACAGCGGCATGACGACCATCCAGAAGACCCGCCACGGTGAGGCGCCGTCGATGTAGGCGGCCTCGTCCAGCTCGTACGGGATGGTCAGGAAGAACTGCCGCAGCAGAAACACGTTGAGCACGCCGCCGCCGGCGCCGGCGAACCAGCTGGGCACGGTCAGCGGCGCGATCGTGTTGAGCGCGCCGAGCTCCTGCCACATCACGAAGGTCGGGATCAGCGTCACCGCGTACGGCAGCATCACGCTGCTGAGCAGCACGCCGAAGACCACGTTGCGGCCGCGCCAGCGCAGCCGGGAGAAGCTGAAGGCGGCGACCGAACAGGTCAGCACCGTGCCGAGCACGCTGATGACCGCGATGATCACGGTGTTGAGGAAGTAGCGGCCGAAGGGTTGTGCCGTAAGCGCTTCGGTGAAGTTCGACCACTGGAACGGGTCGGGTATCCACTGTGGAGGCGAGATGAACATCTGCGCGTCCTGCATGAACGCGCTGCGCACCAGCCACACGAACGGCAGCAGCGTCGCCGCCGCACCGGCCGCCAGCGCGATGTACAAGGGGATTCGTGCTCTCATCGCGCGGCCGCCATCTCGTAGTAGACCCACCGCCGGGCGTTGCGAAACAGCAGGAAGGTGACGACCATGATGATCATGAAGAGCACCCATGCCAGGGCGCACGCGTAGCCCATCTCGCTTTCCCGGAACGCCTTGCGAAACAGGTAGTAGACGTAGAACAGCGTGGCGTTGTTGGGGCCTCCCTCGGTCATCACGTAGGCCTGGTTGAAGACCTGGAAGGTGCCGATGACGCCGACGACGAGGTTGTAGAAGATGGTGGGTGTCATCATCGGCACGGTCACGTGGCGAAACCGGTGCCACGGCCCGCCCCCGTCCACCGACACCGCCTCGTAGAGGTGCTGCGGCACGCCCTGAAGCCCGGCCAGGAAGATCACCATGGTGTTGCCGAAACCCCATGTACTCATGACGATCAGCGACGGAACGGCCGTGCTCTCGTCGTAGATCCACATGCCGGCCGGTAGCCCACCCTGACGCAGCAGCGAGTTGAGTAGGCCGAAGTCGGGGTTGAAGATCCAGATCCAGAGGACCACGTTGGCGATCGCGGGCACCAGGGTCGGCAGGTAGAAGATGGTCCGCCAGACGGGCAGCCCGCGCACCCGCTGGTTGAGCAGCATCGCCACCGCGAACGCGACAATCAGGGAGAGCGGGACCGCCCCGAGCGTGTAGTAGGTGGTGGCGCTCAACGACTTCCAGAACAGCTCGTCGTTGGCCAGGGCCGTGTAGTTTTCCGTCCCCACGAAGGAGGGCGTGGCACCGACCTGCCAGTCCGTGAGGCTGAAACCGAGCGACGCGAGCATCGGTCCGGCGGTGAAGATGACAAAGCCGAGGATCGCCGGCACGGCCATCAGCAGGCCCCAGCGGCGTTCCAGGCGCCGCTGGCCGGAGAGGCGCCGCGGGCCGGCCGGGCGCTGTGGGGTGGCCGGGCGCCGCACGCCGGGACGGCGCCGCAGGCCCGGGGGAGCCGCCATCGCGTCAGAGCCTTTGCGTGTGCTGCCAGCCCTGCATCTTGCTGGTGATCTTCGGAGCGGCCTCCTTGAGCACCGCCGCGGCGGGCCGCTTGCCGGTCTCGATCTCCTGCAAGGCGGGGGTCAGCACGTCGGTGCTGATGGCTGACAGGTTCTTCAGCCGCACGCGCAGGTCCGGCACGCCGTGCTCCCGCGCGTAGTCCACCACCGCCGTGCGGAACTCGGGCGGGTGGGAGTCGTTCTTCGTCCAGGAGTCGATGGCCGCCGGGTCCTCGTAGTACTTGCGCTCCTGCGGCATCCACAGGCCCTGCTTGTAGAGGTCGACGTAGCGCGGGTCGATGTGGAAGGCGAACAGCTCGACCGCCTCCTCGACGTGCTTTCCGCCCGCGAAGACGGCCGAGGCGCCGGCGACCTGGCTGGTGGTGAACGGCGTGTCGTATCTGGGCAGCACGCCGATGCCGTAGTCGGTCTTGCTCTCGTTCATGTCCAGCAGGCTCCAGTGGCCGTCGACCACCATCGCCACCCGCTTCGTTTTCAACAGGATGTTCGTACCCGGCACGTCGTCGCCGGTCGCGGCGAGCTGCCCCGGACCGGGAGCAACCCGGTGTTTGTAGATCAGATCTTGTAGGTTTTGAAACACCTCGATGGCCTCAGGCGTGTCGAGCAGGCATTTCGTGCCCGTCTCGTCGGCGAAGTCGGCGCCGTTGCTGCGCAGAAAGCCGTACCATGCCGCCGCATACGTGATGCTGCTCGAAATGCCGAACTGCCGCACCTGCTTGGGGTTGAAGCCGGACTCGTCGGGGTGTTTGCCGCTTTGGTCGATGGTGAGTTTGTAGGCGTTCTGGATGAGCTGATCCCAGGTCCAGGCGCTGGCCGCGTCGGCGGGTGGCGCGGAGATCCCGGCCTCGCTGATCGCCGACTTGCTGTACCACAAAAGCTCGATCTCGTTGGCGGTCGCCACCCCGTGCAGCTGGTCTTTGCCGTACCAGAGGTAGGCATCCGGGAGGTAGCCGGCCAGCTGCGGATACTTCTCGAGGTAGGCGAAGAGGTTTACCAGCTTGCCCTGCTCAGCCAGCCGGTAGGACATCGCCATCGGGACGTAGCCGACGTCGGGCACGCTGCCGCTGGCGACGAGCGTGTTGAGTTTGACGTCGTACTCGTCCGGGGTGAAGAGGGGTTTGACCTTCGTACCGCTGTTGCTTTGCTCGAAGGCCTTGAGCATCTTCTCAACGGCCTTCTGTTCGAAGGTGGAGCCCCAGTACATGAACTGCAATTGAAGGTTGTCCGCGGAGGAGCTGTCGTCGTCTCCACAGGCTGCCATCAGCGACGCCAGGCCGCCAAGGGCCAGCAGTTGCCGTCGTTTCATCACACACGTCCTTCGGGCAACTCAGGCTTGTACGAGTCAATGCCGAGTGGCCGCCCGGACCATTCGTGGAAAGAACCGTATGACGTTGATCGATCGCTGTCAACCGTGCTGGCGGGCCCGCCAGCGGCGTGGTCACGAAGGGCTGACGCCCTTCGTGACCACTGCGACGGCAGGAGTCAGCACCTCCGCCAGGTGAAGTTGAACAGGGTCTCCACGTCGGCTTCGCTGGAGCTCATCGAGATGGTGTTCTTCCGGCTCGACGTACCCTCGTCGACCCGCAGCTCGGTGTTGACGTTGAGGATCCGCTGCTCGTTGCAGGGCTTGTACACGAGCGCGTAGGCGCTGTCGGAGGCGCGCCAGGCACCGCTGGCCGGCCCGGAGAAGGGGTGGTCTTCCTGGTTGTTCTCCGAGGAACCCTGCCAGTAGTAGTTGGTGCGGTGCAGCGCGGTGGCACCGCTGTCCAGGCGGAGCCGGCCGCGGTACTCCGCCGAGGCGACGGCGAAGGTCCAGCCCGCCGGGACGCTCACCAGCAGGGCGGCCTGGCAGTTCTTGCGGCGGTCGGCCACGTCGGCGCCCCCGCCGGCCTCCGCGACGAAGGTCGTGTACCTGATCCGGAAGCCTGTGTTGTCCGCGTTGCCGATGACCCTGAGCGTGCCGGGCGGGCAGCCCGAGCCGGCCGCCGCCACCACGTCGATGGCGATCGCGGCGTCCGGTGCCGCCTCCGTCGCGGCCGCCTCGGTGGGCTCGGCCTGCGCGGAGCCGGGGAGGGACAGGGCCATTGCCACAGCGAGCGCGACGGTGATCGCGCGTCCGACGCCGATCGGTCCTACCGTCATGGGATCTCCTCGGGTAACGAAACTGATAGCCGCGCACCTTGTCGTCATATAGCCCTCGCGCCGACCTTCGGTCGCGGGGCTAGGGGACTACCGGTGGCCGCCTGGGGGTGAGGCGTCTCGCGTGGGATCGTAGCGACCCGTTTACAGATCACACAAGACATCGACAAAGGTCATATCGAAATGCCTGTCGAAATATTGCTTCGCTTGTGATCGCCGCGTCTGGGCTAGATCAAAACGGAAGTACCGGGGGAAAATGACGGGCGATTTGATGGCATGCGGGGCTTATCGAAGCCTTTGGTGTAGCTTGTTGCCGCAGACCAGAGCTACTGTGAAGAAAAGACCCAATCGAAAACACACCTAACTGATTTATTGAAAGAATCGCGCCCAGAATCAGCCATTGATAGCTCTCAATCTGACTTATAGCATTGGCCGGCGCGCGCGCATCATCGCACCGCTTCGAAAGGAGTCCCATGCGTAAGCTATTGGTGCGTAGTGGTGTTGTACTGGCGCTGTTGACCTCATCGCTGATCGGCATGTCGCCGGCGTCGGCCGAGGGCTTCCTGGACGACCCGGTCCCACCGCCGGACGACAAGGTCGTCATCGACCTCATCGCGATGGCCGGCTCCGGTTGCCGTCCCGGAACGGCGGACGTCGCTGTATCGCCGGACAACACCGCCTTCACCGTCATCTACAGCGACTACCTGGCACAGGTCGGTCCCGGCCTGCCGGTCGCGGACGGACGCAAGAACTGCCAGATCAACGTGCTCGTCCACGTGCCACAGGGATTCACCTTCGCGATCGCCAAGGTGGACCACCGCGGGTACGCGTTGCTGGAGCGGGGAGCCAGCGCCATGCAGCGGGCCAACTACTACTTCCAGGGCATGACGCAGGGCAGCTTCGTCACGCACCCGATCACCGCGCCACTGGACGACAACTGGATCGCCACCGACGAGGTGGAGGTCGCCGCGATGGTCTGGCGCCCCTGCGGTGAGCTGCGCAACCTCAACATCAACACCGAGCTGCGCGTGAACAAGGGCACGTCGACGGGCACCAGCTTCGTGACGATGGACTCGACCGACGGCGACATCAGGACGGTCTACCACTTCAACTGGCGGCGCTGCCCGTAACAGCGGGCATCAACGCTCCGATGTGGACACGCTGGGGGATCGCCGCGCGGGCGATCTCCCAGCTGGCCTAGGGATCGGGGTCGGTCAGACCGGCCCGCACGCCCACGGCCGCCGCTTCGGCCCGGTTGGCCACGTCGAGCTTTCGCAGGATGTTGCTCACGTGCACGCTCGCGGTCTTCGGGCTCATCAGCAACTCCGCGCCGATCTCCGTATTGGTGTAGCCCTTGGCGAGGAGCCGGAGCACCCGCCGCTCCCGGTGCGTGAGGCCATACGGGTCGTCCACCCCCGGCGGCACCGCCGGCGCCGGGCTGAGCGAAATCCGGGACCTGTGCGCAAGCCGGTGGATGGCCTCGGTCAAGGGCGCCATCCCGCTCGCCGCCTCGGCCGCCGCGCGCAACGTGCCGGCGGCGGCCATCGGGTAGCGCGACCCGGCCAGCAGCGCCTCCGCCTGCCGCGACAACGCGTACGCCCGGCGATGGGGGCGGCCCAGCCGCTGCCAGATCCCCGCCGCCTCGACCCACGCGTCGGGATCGCCGGCGCCGCGGGCCCGCCGCAGCTCGGCCTCCCAGTCGGCCCGATCGCCCGGAATCGTCGCCAGGAACTGATGCTCGGCGAACGGCCGGCCCCGCATCCGCTCCAGCGCCGCCAGAAGCCGGTCGGCGGCGGCGAGTGCGGCCGTCTCCGCGGCACGGTCGCGGCGCGCCCGCGCGGTCTCGGCCAGGTCGGCTATGGCCCGCGCGCCGAGCGCGAAGAGCTCGCCGCAGTACTGCTCCAGAGTGCGGCCGCCCAGCAGCTCCAGCGCGTGCTCGATGCGATCGAGCGCCATCGCCGGGTCGCCGGCCCAGAGCGCGATCCGGGGGAGGAGCCGCTGCCGCTCGTACACCCAGAGTCTCGGACCGGTCAGGCCGAGTGCGTCGACGGCGCGCATGCGGGCGGCGGCGGTGTCGATGGCACCGCGACAGACCTCGATCTGCGCCTGGCACAGGTGCAGATTCCAGTCGTCGAGCCTCGGCCCGCTGTCGAGCACCCCGGACAGGAGCGCGGCCGCGTCGTCGACGAGGCCGCGCTCCAGGAACGCCTCGGCCGCGTTGTGGTGCAGGACCGCCGCGGGGTAACCGGCCAGCGCACCGGCCCGGCGGGCCCGATCGAGGCCGTCCAGCGCGACCCGCTCGGCCTGCGCCAGGTGGCCCGTCTTGAGCAGCGCGTTGCTGTGGCACTCGGCGGCCAGGAAGTCGACCCGGAGGCTGAGCTCGCCGTGCGGCCCCGATCGGGCGTTGTCGCGCGCGCGATCCAGCAGCCTGGAGCCCTCGGCCGGGTCGCCGTGCACGAACTCGACCTCGGCGAGACCGATCAACGCGTGGGCGGCTTCGAGAGCGGCGCCACAGTGCTCGGCGACGTCGAGCGCCCTTCGATAGATCGATCCGCTGTCGCGGTCGCAGCTGTCCAACCACACGAAGGCCGCGTGGTCGGCGAGCAAGCGCGCGTACTCGGCCGACCGCGGCAGGGTCTCGTGGATGCGCGACGCCTCTTCGAAAAGGGCGTAGGCCGGGCTCGGCGGTCCCTCGCGCTGCCCGATGACGCCGCGATGCCACGCGGTGCGGTGCAGCACCGCCGCCAGCAGCGCGCCGCCGGCCGAGCCGCCGAGCCGCGCGTAGGTCTGCTCGGTGAGGACCGCCGCGTCCAGGTCGCGACCGCACGCCTGGAGCGCGTCGATGCTCCTGACCCGCAGCCAACCGGCTTCCAGCCCGGACCTCCCGGCCGCGCCGGGCACGCTCTCCAGGATGCCGGTCGCGCGCTGCCAGAGGTCGGCCGCCTGCGCGTACGCGCGCGTCCGGTGGCTGTGCTCGGCGGCCTCGAGCAGCGCCCCCAGCTCGTCGTGGGGCCGGCCGGCGGCCGACCAGTGACCGGCGATCTCGGCCGACAGCGCCGGGTCTCCCAGCGCCTGGAGGGCGGCGGCCAGCCCGGCGTGGGTGTCGCGGCGCTCGTCGGCCAGCAGGTCGCCGGCCACCGCCTCGGCCAGCAACGCGTGCTGTGTCCGGCAGCCGGCGCGGTCGGGGAGCGCGAGCTTGGCGTCGAGGAGCTCGTGCATGGCGGCGGCCACGTCCGCCGCGGCCATCCCGGTGACCCGGGCGACGACCGTCTCGGGGACGGGCCGGCCCGCCACGGCCAGCACCGAGAGCACGGTGCGGGCCGGGAGGCCGACCCGGTGTGAACGCGCCACGAGCAGCTCGGCCAGCGCGCGGGGCAGCACCTCGCCGGTGGCGCCGGCGGCCGCGACGAGCTCCTCCGCGAAGTACGGGTTGCCCTCCGAGCGCCGGTGCAGTCCCTCGATCATGGCCGGACGCGGTGGCTGGCCGAGAATCTCCTCGGCGAGCTCGGCCAGCGCCGGCCGGGACAGTCCGGCCAGCTCCAGCCGCACCGTCTCGGGCCGGCGGGCCTGCTCCACCCACCGGGCGGCCGGCGGATCGAGGGGAGCCTCGTCACTGCGGCAGGTCACGAGCAGGCTGATCGAGCCGCTGGCCGGCGCACGCAGGTAGGTCAGCAGGTCCACGGTCGCCGCGTCGCTCCAATGGAGATCGTCGACCACCACCACGACCGGACGGCCGCCGCCGGCGCCGCTCAGCACCTGGTCGATGGCGGCGAACATGCGCTGCCGCTGCCACTCGCCCGCTGGGAGCGCGTCCGGCCCGGCCGCCCGGCCGACCAGCTCCGGTACCAGCCGGGCCAGCTCGTCCACCGCGTACGGCGGGAGTCCGGAAAGGACCTCGGCGAACGCCGGCCGGCCCAGGGCCTTGTCGAGGCCGCGCAGGATCTCGATGGCGGGCAGCAGGGGCAGGCGTACGTCGAGCGGGAGGCACGACGCCTCGACCACGACCGCGCCCGCCTCCCGGGCCGCCTTGGCCGCCTGCGCGACGAGCCGCGTCTTGCCGAGGCCCACCGCGCCCGTCACCAGGACGTGCCGCGCCTCGCGGATGGCGAGAGCGATCCGCTCCAGCTCCTCGTCCCGCCCGACCAGGCGTGTCACCCCCACGCCGCCAGCAAATCGCCGTCCGGCGGTCCGGTCAAGCGCGAAGCTAAGTATCCGTCGCCCGCTTCTAAGGCCCAGGCATGGGCGATCTCCCGATGCGGGCGCCCGCCCGCTCGGCGCAACCTTGCCGCCATGGCCGCCGACGAGTTCGCCACCCTCGACGAGATCCGCGACGCCGCTCTCGCCAAGCTTTCCTCCGCCGCGTGCGACTTCCTGGAAGGCGGCGCCGGCGACGAGACGACGCTGCGCCGCAACCGGCGGGCGTTCGAGCGCTGGGCGTTCCGCCCGCGCGTGATGAGCGGCCTGCCGTCCCCGGCGACCGCGACCCACTTTCTCGGCGTCGACCTCGCGCTCCCGATCCTGACCGCACCGTTCGGCGCGGACGGACTGTTTCACCCGGACGGTCACATCGCGGTCGCCAAGGCCAACGCCGCCTCGGGCACGGCGAGCATCGTGCCCGAGGCGGGCTCACACTCGCTCGAAGAGATCGCGGCGGCGGCCCCCGCGGCGGCCGTGTTCGGGCAGTTCCATCCACTGGGGACGGAGGAGGGCTTCCTGGACATGATGCGCCGCTACGAGGACGCCGGCTACCGAGGCCTCTGCGTCACCTGCGACGTACCCGTCATGGGCCGCCGCGAACGCGACCTCCGCAACCGGTACCTGCCCGACTACGCCCTCTTCGGCGGCAACTACGCGAGCCTCGAACAGGCCTTCGGGCAGCTGGGCCAGCTCATCGAGCGGGAAGCCCCGGTGTGGTCCTGGGAAAAGCTGGGCGGCCTGCTCGGCCAGAGCAGCCTGCCCTGGATCGCGAAGGGCATCATGACCACCGACGACGCCCGCGCGGCGGTCGGCGCCGGCGCGAGCGCGCTCGTGGTCTCCAACCACGGCGGCCGGCAGCTCGACGGGCAGCGTGCGTCACTCGACGCGCTGCCCGAGATCCGTGCCGCCGTAGGCCCCGACGTCGGGATCGCGCTGGACAGCGGCGTCCGCCGCGGCGCGGACGTCGTCAAGGCGGTCGCGCTCGGCGCCGACGTCGTGGTCATCGGCCGGCTCGCCGTCTACGGCCTGGCCGCTGGTGGTGAGGCCGGGCTGACCCGCGTGCTCGAACTCCTCCGCGAGGAGATCACGACCATCCTCACCCTGCTCGGCCGCGGCGGCCTCGCCGACCTCGGCCCCGACGCGCTCGTCCCGGTCGAGGCGGACTGAACCTTCCATCGTGCTCAACCTCGCCGCGCCCTTCCGGACAAGCGTTCCGCGCCGGCATACTCAGGCAGACATGGCCGTCGATGTCGCGGAGGGGAAGGGCGTGGAGGTCGCCCCCGAGAGGTGGCTGGAGGCGCGGCTCGCGCTCCGCCGTGCCGCCGACAGGTTTACCGAGTTGCTCTCGACAGTGCCCGATCCGAGCGTACGCGCGACAAAGAGCTGGACTGTGGCACAGACCGCGGCCCACATGGCGTCGCTCACCTGGGCCTGCACCACGATCGCCGATCCCGGCGCGCGGACGTCCCGCGACGACCGCCTGAACAACCAGTTCGACAAGACCAATGTGGACAACGTCCGCGACTTCAACGACCTGCTGTTGCGGCAGTACGTCGAGGAGCGCGACCTCGGCGTGCTGACCGAGCGGATCCAGCGGGACGTCGCCGCCGTGCTCGCCGTGACCGACGGGCGCGTCCCCACCGAGGCGGTCGACTGGCTGGGCGGATCCCGGCTGCCACTGGCCGGGCTCGTCGCCCACCTGAGCAACGAACTGCACATCCACGGCTGGGACATCGCCCGCGCCGCCCGCGCGCCGTGGAAGATCCCGCCGCGGGACGCGGCCCTGTTCTTCGAGCTGTTCCTCGTCGGCGTCGTGCGGTACGGCTACGGCGGCCTGATCGACAGCACGCCACGGGCCGCCCGCCGGCGCATCGCCGTCCAGTTCCGGTCGAAGTACACGTCACCCACGACGCTCGTGCTGGACGGGACCCGGGACGGCACGGGCAACCGCGGGCGGGTGACCGCCGAGCCACCGGCGCGCGACGACGACGTGCTGCTCTCCTTCCACCCGCCGTCGCTCAACCTGATGCTGTTCGGGCGGTTCAGCCGGGCCCGGGTCGCCCTGACCGGCCGGGTCTTCGTCTGGGGCCCGCGACCCTGGCTGCTGCCCGCGTTCCTCCGCACCGTCCACATGCCAAACAACTAGAGACCTTTCGGGGCCGGCGTGGCCGCTCGTCGTGGCGTTTCTTCGAGGCAGATTTGCCCGCGTCCGCGTCAGCGGGGGACCGTATGCTCCCGCGGGCACCGCTCCCGGCCGGCGGCTCGCAGCGCTCGCCGAAACCCCCGGCCGTCCACTGCCAGGTCCGCGAGACAAGCCCGGGGCGCCAGGAGGGCTTGTCCCGCGCCGCTCATACCGCCGCCACCCCCAAACTCCGAAAGATCTCTAGAGACTGACCGGGTGCCACGATTGGATTGGCTGTCGACCTGGGCGCACAGACGGGGCAGCTCGACAGCTCGGGTGAGCGTGACCGGCAGCGGACGGGTGAGGCGCGTAAAGCCAGGATCTTTCAGTGCCTCAGATGGCGGTGGAGGAAGTCGGAGACAAGGGTGGCGCAGCGGTCCGGCGAGTCGACGAACGGCCAGTGTCCACTGTGGTCGAGGACGTGCGCCTCGACGTCCGGGAAGGCCACGTCCTGCCGCCGCGCGTGGGTGACCGGCAGGTACGGGTCGTGCGCGCCCCACACGACAAGTGCCGGCCGGCGCAGCGGTCTGAGCGATGTGGACAGACGCCGCGAAAAGTCCTCGATGTCCCGGGCCGAACGGTACAGCCGCAGTACCGCCCGCCTCGTGTCGCGGTCGAAGTCGTCGTACATCCGGTCGAGGAACTCGCGGGGGAGCCCGGACGGGTTGCCGATGCCGAGGATGGCCCGGAACGCGGGCCTGGTGGTGCCGGCCATGAAGAGCTCACCGAGGCCCGGCGCCTGCCAGACGCGGGCGAGGCGGTGCCAGCGGTACCCGATCAGCGCGCCGGTGTCGACGAGCACGGCGCTGGCGAACCGCTCCGGGTGCGCCGCCGCCCACGCCAGCCCCCACGCGCCGCCGAAGTCGTGCATGACGAGGTGGGCGCGTTCGACGCCGAGCGCGTCGAGGGCGCCGGCCACGTAGTCGGTGTGGCCGTCGACCGTGTGCGGGAAGTCGCGTGGCTTGTCGGCCTGGCCGAAGCCCGGCGCGTCCCACGCGATCGCCCGCGCGAAGCGGCCGGTCCGGGCCAGCAGGCCGTCCCAGTCGGCGCCGGAGCCCGGGTTGCCGTGGAAGAAGACGACCGCCTCGCGGTCGCCGGCCGGGCCGGCCTCCCGCAGGGGCGTGCTGATCCCGCCCACCGTAAGGCGGCGGGTGGAGACCAGCGTGCGGCTCATCGCGACCGCCGGAGGACGCGCCACATGATCCCGGGGGCGAGGAGCTTGTACGGCGGGTCGACCAGGTTGACCACGCGGAGAAACGCGGCGCCCAGTGCCGGGTCGGCCATCGCCGCCGCGTGCAGCCGGTGGATGTACGCGTTGACGAACCGCACCTTCGGCGACCGGGTGCCGACGACTTCCGGAAACCGCAGGTCGGTGCCGACCGCGACCGACCACGGCGCGTCGATCAGGCGTGCGGCGGACCGGAAGAACCGCCGCGCCAGGTCGTGCCGGCCACGGTCGAGCAGGCGGCGCAGGAGCAGCGCCTCCAGCGCCGCGACCGTCATGCCCTGCCCGTAGATCGGGTTGAAGCTGCACAGGGCGTCCGCGATGACGAGGTAGCCGTCGGGGAAACGGCGCAGCCGCTCGTACCGGCGCCGCCGGCTCGCAGGGAAGCGCATGCGGACGGGATCGCTGGTCGGCACGGCCGTGCGCACCACCTCGGCGATCTGCGGCGCGGCGAGCGTGCCGGCGAAGCGCGCGATGCCCTCGTCATCCGCCGGCGGCTCGTCGCCGAGGATGCCGCTGAGGGCCACCGCGAACTGGTCGCCCTCCATCGCCGCGAGGATGCCGGCCCGGGGCGCACCCGGCACCGCGTTGGTGAGCGCGCCGTAGAGGCCCTCGTTGTGATGCGGCTCCCGCCGGTACATGCGGGTCAGATAGGTGATGCCGATGTGCACCTCCTCCTCGGCGGGCCGCGGGTAGCCGAGGTGTTCGAGCCAGTACGGGGTACGCGAGGCACGCCCGCTCGCGTCGACCACGAGGTCGGCGGCGATCGCCCGGTCGTCGCCGCCCGCGGGCCGCACCCGCACCCCGGTGACCCGCCGGCGGTCGGAGGTGGCCTCCAGGCCCAGCACGTCGACCGGCGCGCACAGCTCGACGCCGGGCAGCGCGCCCACCCGCTCGCGCACCCGGTGCTCCAGCAACGCCCGGCTCACGCCGACCGCGATCAGGTCGGACGGTGCGCGCCGCATCCGGAACCCGTCGTTGTACCAGTGCACCTCGTCGTGCAGGTCGACCAGCGGCGCACCGAGCGCACCGAGCTCGCCGGAGAGGCCGGGAAAGAGCTCGTCGAAGGCTTCCCGCCCGCGGGCCAGCAGGACGTGCAGCTGGCGGCCCTGCGGCACGCCGCGGCGGGCGACCGGATCGTCCGGCAGCCGGTCGCGGTCCACCACGAA
Source organism: Phytohabitans sp. LZ39 (assembly GCF_059359075.1). NCBI lineage: Bacteria > Bacillati > Actinomycetota > Actinomycetes > Micromonosporales > Micromonosporaceae > Phytohabitans > Phytohabitans sp. LZ39. The sequence continues at coordinate 56,265 of NZ_JCADBM010000012.1, forward strand.
CACCTTGCTGTACGCCTCGCTGAGCACGCGGGCCGCGAGCAACCCGCCCATGCTCGCGCCGACGACGACGGCAGTGCCGGCAGCAGCCATGGACATGACTCTATGGGCGGTGGTCGCCTGGCGCCTCTCCCTCCGTGCTGAGTCGGGCCACCCACCGCAACCGGGAAGGTGACGACCGGATCGGCGGTCGCCGAACCTGGGTGGGTATTCCTGACGACCGCGAGGAGACGTGATGGGGCTGATCCGGCGCCGGCTGCCGAACGGGCAGGATGTCACACAGGTCGACGCCGGCGAGGCGGCGTTGCTCTACCGCGAGATCTTCGTCGAGGAGAGCTACCTGCGCCCCGGCGATGCCCGGCCGGCGCCGGCGGTCATCTTCGACATCGGCGCCAACATCGGGCTGGCCTCGCTCTTCTTCAAGGCCCGCTACCCGGACGCGTTCATCGTCGCGGCCGAGCCGGGTCCGGACACCTACCTCGCCTTGGAGGAAAACTTCACGCGGCACGTGCCCGGTGGCCTGACCCGCAACGTGGCGCTCGCCGCCACGGACGGGCGGGCCCGTTTCGGGTACTACCCGAAGGCACCGGCGGAGTCCGGCCTCTACGTCGTACCCGACGACGACGTGGCGCTCGCGACCAAGTTGCTTGTGGACGGTGGCGTGCCGGAGCGCGACGCCCGCTATCTGGCGACCTCCCGGCATCAGCTGTCCTACGTGGAGTGCGAGACGCTCACGTTCTCCCGGCTGCTGCGCGAGTCCGGCGCCGACCGCGCCGACCTCGTGAAGATCGACGTCGAGAAGGCGGAGGCCGACGTGCTCGCCGGCATCGCCGACGGCGACTGGGCGAAGATCCGCGAGATCGTCGTCGAGGTGCACGACATCGACGGCCGGCTGGGCGATGTCTCCGCCATGCTGCGCGCGCGCGGCTTCGAGGTCACCGACACCCAGGAACGCCGCCTCGCCGACACCGACATGCACATGCTCTTCGCCGCCCGCGCGGCCTGACCGGAGCTAGGGGTTGTTGCCATGGACCACGAACCCCCCGTCGCCCTTGACCTGAGCGGCGCCGACATCCACGGCGAGGCGGCCCGGATCCGGGCGCACGGGCCGGTCGCCCGGATCGTGCTACCCGGCGGCGTGCTCGCCTGGTCGGTGACCGGTTACGAGGCCGGCCGGCAGATCCTCGCCGACGAGCGCTTCTCCAAGGACCCGCGCCGGCACTGGACCGCCTACGCGCGCGGCGAGATCGGCCCGGAGTTCCCGCTGATCGCGTGGGCCCGGATGGAGAACCTGACCAGCTCGTACGGCGAGGAGCACGCCCGCCTGCGCCGGCTCATCCTCACCGCGTTCACGCCGCGCCGGGTGCAGACGCTGCGGCCGGCGATCGAGGCGCTGGTCGCCGATCTGCTCGACGACCTGGCCAAGCACGCGCCCACCGACGTCGTCGACCTCAAGGCGGAGTACGGCCATCCGCTGGCGGCAAACGTGATCGGCGAGTTGATCGGCGTCCCCGCGGCGGAGCGGGTCGGCGTGCTCGGCGGCGGTGGCGGCGCGTACGCCACGGCCAGCAAGAGGATCACGCCCGAGGAGGCGGCGGCCGCGTTCGCCCGGCTTCGTGACCAGATGCGCGAGCTGATCGCCCGCAAGCGGCGGGCGCCCGGCGACGACCTGACCAGCGACCTGATCGCCGCCCGCGACGGCGGCACCCGGCTGGACGAGGACGAGATCGTCAGCACGCTGCTGCTGCTTCTCAACACCGGGACCGAGCCGGCGATGCACCTGCTGGTCAACGCGACCCGCGCGTTGCTGACCGCACCCGACCAACTGGCCGCGGTCCGGACGGGGCAGGCAACCTGGTCCAGCGTTATCGAGGAGACGCTGCGGGTCGACGCGCCGGTCGCCCACCTCCCGTTCCGGTTCGCGACCGAAGACGTCGAGGTCGCGGGGGTACGCATCGGGAAGGGCGAGCCGATCCTGATGAACTTCGCCGGCATGGGGCGCGACCCGGCGGTGCACGGTGCCGGCGCGGACCGGTTCGACGTGGGGCGGACCGACAAGCGACACCTGTCGTTCGGCCACGGGATCTACCGCTGCCTGGGCTCCGCGCTCGCCTGGCTGGAGGTGGAGATCGGGCTGGCCGCCCTGTTCCGCCGCTTTCCCACGCTCCGCCTGGCGGTGCCCGCCGGCGACCTGGCACCGCAGGGCATGTTCGCGATGAACGGGCCGGCGCGGCTTCCCGTTCACCTGGGGGAGGAGGACCCGCGATGGCGAGGGTGACCGCCGACATCTCGGTGTCGCTCGACGGCTTCGTCACCGGGCCGGACGACAGCCCGGCGGTGCCGCTCGGCCACGACGGGGAGCGGCTGCACCGGTGGATCTACAACCTGTCCACGTGGCGGGCCCGGGTGGGTCTCGACGGCGGTGAGGCGAGCCGCGACGCGGAGATCCTCGAGGAGGGCTTCGCGACGGTGGGCGCGCACGTGATCGGCCGCCGGATGTACGACCACGGGGAGAAGCCGTGGGGCGACGAGCCGCCGTTCCACCTGCCGGTCTTCGTCGTCACCCACGAGTCGCGTCCGGTGCTGCGCCGGTCGGGCGGCACGCGCTTCGAGTTCGTGACCGGCGGCGTGGCGGCCGCGGTGTCCCAGGCGCTGATCGCCGCCGGCGGCCGGGACGTGTCGGTGCTGGGCGGTGCGAGCGTGCTCCGGCAGTGCCTGCGCGCGGGCCTGCTCGACGAGGTCACGCTGCACGTGGTGCCGGTGTTGATGGGCGACGGCCAACGCCTCTTCGACCGCGTCTCCGGCGGCCCGCGGGAGTTGCCGGTGACCCGCGTGGAGCACTCTGACGAGGTCGTACACCTGAAGCTGGACCCGAAGGCGGTCAGCCCTCCTCGCTGAGCCGGGCGGCGCGCCCCTCCAGGTAGCGGCGCTCAGGGAGGCTGGTGGTGCGCTGGGCCGCGCGCAGGTAGCAGGCGCGCGCCCCGGCCCGGTCGCCGGCCATCTCCAGCAGGTGTGCCCGCACGGCGTCGAGCCGGTGGTTGGCGATGCGGTCGTCGAGCCCGTCGAGCATGAGCAGGCCCACCTCGGGGCCCTTGGCCATCGCGGCCGCCACCGCACGGTTGAGCGTGACCATCGGGTTGGGGTCGAGCTTTTCCAGCAGCTCGTAGAGGGCGACGATCTGCGGCCAGTCGGTGTCACCCGCGGTGGGCGCCTCGGCGTGCAGCGCCGCGATCGCCGCCTGGATCTGGTAGGACTCGACCGGCCCGTCCCGCAGGCTCCGGGTGACGAGATCGATGCCCTCCCGGATCGACTCCGCGTGCCAGAGGCGGCGGTCCTGCTCGGCGATCGGCACCAGCGTGCCGTCGGGCCGGGAGCGCGCGTCGCGCCGGGCGTCGGTCAGCAGCATGAGCGCGAGCAGGCCGGCGACCTCACCGTCGTCGGGGAGCAGGCGGTGCACCTCGCGGGTCAGCCGGATCGCCTCGCGGGTCAGCTCGCTGCGCTGTAGGTCGGGACCGGACGTGGCGGTGTAGCCCTCGTTGAAGATCAGGTACAGCACGTGCAGCACCACCCGGAGCCGCTCCCGGCGCTCGTCCGGCGGAGGCATGTCAAACCGCGTGCCGGTCGCCCGGATCCGCTGCTTGGCCCGGCTGATCCGCTGCACCATGGTCGACTCCGGCACCATGAACGCGGCCGCGATCTGCGCCGTGGTCAGGCCCCCGACGGCGCGCAGGGTGAGCGCGACCTGCGACGGCGGCGACAGCGCCGGATGGCAGCACATGAAGAGCAGCATCAAGGTGTCGTCGGGCTGGTAGGGCAGGTCGTCGGCGGGTGCCGCCACCGCCTCGTCGGCCCGTGCCATCACCGCGACGGTCACCTCGCGGGTGCGCCGGGCCTGGTCGCTGCGCCACTGGTCGGCCAGGCGTCGGCTGGCGACGGTGCGTAGCCAGCCCCGCGGGTTTTCCGGCAGCCCCTGCTCAGGCCACCGGATCGCGGCGTCGACCACGGCCTCCTGGACGGCGTCTTCGCACGCCTCGAACTGGCCGTACCGGCGGTAGAGCGCGCCGAGAACCTGCGGCGCCAGCTGGCGCAGCAGGTCTTCGACCTGAGCGTGGAGGTTGGCTTCCACTACGGAGAGCCTAATCCGGATGGGTGCGGACGAAAACTTGGGGGCTTCGTGCCTGGCGATGTCGAAAACCGCCCGGCGGCTACGACTACGGAGCGATAGGGTACGCGGCCTTCGGGTCGTACCGCCAAACCCAGGAGGGACTTCCAATGCAGGACGAGATCGTGTCGTCGGCCGACGTGACCGCGCGGCTACGTGCGGGCGTGACCGGCGAGGTGATCACGCCGGCCGACGAGGGCTACGACAAGGCCCGCACCATTTTCCAGGGCGGCATCGACCGGCGGCCCGCGGTGATCGTCAGGGCGGCGAACGCCGCCGACGTCGCGCACGTGGTATCCGTCGCCGCCGACTCGGGCCTGCCGCTGGCGGTCCGCAGCGGCGGCCACAGCCTCTACGGCGTCTGGGACGACGCGATCGTCCTCGATCTCTCGAAGATGACCGCGCTGGAAATCGACGTGGAGGGCCGCACGGCGTGGGCCGAGCCCGGTCTGGAGGCCGGCGACTACACCAACGCCGCCGGCGAGCACGGCCTTGTCACCGGCTTCGGTGACACCGCGTCCGTCGGTCTCGGCGGCCTGACCATCGGCGGCGGCATCGGCTACCTGGTCCGCAAGTACGGGCTGACCATCGACAACCTGCTCGCCGCCGAGGTCGTGACGGCCGACGGCCAGCAGCGCACCGTCGACGCCGACAACCACCCCGACCTCTTCTGGGGCATCCGTGGCGGCGGTGGAAACTTCGGCGTGGTCACGCGGTTCCAGTACAAGCTGCACTCCGAGCCGACGGTGCTGGGCGGCCTGCTGATCATGCCGGCCACGCCCGAGCTGATCACCGAGTACATGCGCATCTCGCTCGAGGCGCCCGACGAGCTGTCGAGCATCATCAACGTCATGCCCGCGCCGCCGATGCCGGGCGTCCCCGAAGAGGCGGTCGGCCAGCTGGTGGTCTTCGCCATCATCGTGTACGCGGGCGACCCGGAAGAGGGCGAGCGCGTCCTCGCACCGATCCGCGAGCTGGGCGTGCTGGTCGACATGGTCCAGCCGATGCCGTACGGCGGGATCTACCAGCCCGAGGATCCCGACTACCACCCGCTGACGTTCAGCCGCACCAATTTCGTCGACCACTTCGACATCGAGATCGCCGGCAAGATCCTCGACACCCTGCGCACGTCGTCGGCCTCGATGCCGGTCGCCCAGCTCCGCGCGCTCGGCGGCGCGATGGCCCGGGTGCCGGCCGACGCCACCGCGTTCGCCCACCGCGACCGCAAGATCATGTTCACCGCGGCGGTCGTGTTCGAAAAGCCCGACGAGGCCGACGAGCACCGCGCCTGGGTCGACGAGTTCGCCAAGGTGCTCCACGAGCCCGACGGCGGCACGTACGTCAACTTCCTCTACGACGACGGCCCCGAGCGCATCCACGAGGCCTACCCGGACGCCACCTACGCGCGCCTGGTGGAGCTCAAGCGCAAGTACGACCCCAACAACCTCTTCCGCCTCAACAACGGCACGATCTCGCCGAGCTGACCACCCGCGCAAGGCGGTCGTCGACAGCGCATCCTCGGAGATGACCGCCGTTTGCGCAGGTGCCAGAGTCGTAGGCGATTCGCGGGTGGCAGGCGCTCCGGCGCTCCCCGGTCCGGTCGGGGAGCGCCGGAGATCCCGCGCAGTCACGGCATCCCGCCAACCCCGCTGCCGACCTACGACCGAGGGACCTCCATGACGCAAAACGCGGAGAAAGCCAGCCTTGGGGTGGCCCGGTCACCCGTGATCGAGGCGACCGAAGCATCCACAGTGGCCCCACCGCCACGCCCCTCGCCGCCATCGATCTGGCGCCAGCCCTACCTGTGGCTCGTCGTCCTGGCCGGTGTCGTCGTCTTCAACTTCCTGTACGCCTTCCCCCGCTACTTCAGCACCGACTCGACCAACAGCCGCAGCATCCTCGACCAGGACGTCCAGATCCACTTTGGACTCCTCGTCGCCCACGTGGTCACCGGCAACATCGCGATGATCACCGTGCTGTTGCAGCTGTGGGGCTGGCTGCGCCGCAACCACCCGCGCGTCCACCGGTTCAGCGGCCGCGTCTACATCTTCGCGGGCGCCCTACCATCGGCCGCGCTCGGCGTTTTCGTGCTGATCCCGCTCCGTGCCGACCACCAGGGCAGCATCGGCATCGTGACGATGGGCGTCGCCTGGATCGCCACCACCATCACCGGGCTGGTCATGGCCCGCAAGGGCCGCTACGCCGAGCACCAGCGGTGGATGGCCTACAGCTTCGCGCTGGCGCTGGGCACCACCTGGGGCCGCATCCTGGTCGGCCTGTTCACGATCTGGCCCACGATGCCGCTCGCCGTCAGCGTGATCGTCGAGCTCGCCAACTGGCTCGGCTGGGTCGTCAATCTCCTGGTCGCCCACTGGTACATCGAGCGCCGCGCCAAGCGCCGCCACACCCCCAAGGGCGACGAGATCGTCACGTATCCCTCGCCCGCGGTGGCCCGCTAGGCCGTCTCGCGGCTCCCCTCAAGCGGTGGTGGCCGCTTGGGGGGAGCTTGCATGTTTGCCCACGTCCGCGTCTGGTCGCCGCCGCTGCTCCCGCGGCCTCACCCGTCCGCCGTTGGTCGCGATCACCCCTGCACGCAACCGGCCGGCAGGAAAAGGGGGCGTGGTGACGGGCTCGCGCCGGGCGGTGGTCGACGTTTGTCCACAATGCCCGTTCCCGGATCAGCGATCCGAGAAAGCAACGGGGTTGTCGTCGCCGCGGGTAACCGCCACGACGGTGCGAGCGGCGCGAGATTCCAGATCTAGGAGAGCTAGGGCGCTATTTCAACCCTAAGTCTCCTAGATCTGGAAGTCTCGCCCTTGGCTGGTGACGCTGCGTCAGGATGGCGGAGGTAGGGGCCGCGAAGACCGCCTTCGGGGCTTGTCTCGCGGACCTGGCAGTGGACGGCCGGGGGGTTCGGCGAGCGCTGCGAGCCGCCGGCCGGGAACGGTGCCCGCGGGAGCATACGGTCCGCCACTGACCCGGACGCGGGCAAATCTGCCTTGAAACAACGCACGACGAACGGCGACCCTGACCCCGAAAGGTCTCTGACCCCACCCGTCCGCCGCTGGTCACGGTCACCAGGTTCGTCCACAATGCCTGGTCCCGGATCGGCGATCCGGGAAAGCAACAGGTGTTTCGTCGCGGCGGGTAACCGCTGCGGCGGTGTGAGCGAATCTGGCTCTTTGGGTGGCTACGCTGCGTCAGGATGGCGGGAGGTAGGGCTCGCGAAGACCGCCTTCGGGGCTTGTTTCGCGGAGCTGGCGGTGGACGGTCGGGGGTTTCGGCGAGCGCTGCGAGCCGCCGGCCGGGAGCGGTGCCCGCGGGAAAGCACCCCAAGAAAACGCTCCGCCGCGCTCCACGTTTCCCCGGGGACCCCGCGCATACGGTCCGCCGCTGACGCGGACACGGGCAAATATGCCTCGAAGCGACGCGTGGAGCCCGACGACAGATGCGCGGTGACAGCGGAAACCATGTTTCCGCTGTCACCGCGTCCGATGCCGGCTTCCGCGGAGCCGGGGGTTCTAGAGTCGTCCGAAGTGGACTTGGGTGTAGAGGCGGGGGAGGGCGGTCGTCAGGAGCACCGCGAAGCCGGAGTGGCTGTGGCAGGTGGAGAGGTCGCGCCAGACGCGTTCGAGGCGCTCGTTGGCGGCCACCGAGCTCGTGCCGGCCGTGGGCTGGATGACCGCCTCGACGCCGCGCCACGCCAGCTCCGCCGCCTCGCGGCAGATCATCGCTATGCGCAGGTCCTCCTCCAGGGTGAAGGCGGCCGGGTCGCGGGTGGTCAGGTCGTGCCACTGGCGGATCGCGCTGCGGGTGATGGCCTCGGCCGCGGAGATCAAGGCCGCCGCTTGGCCGTACCAGCGCTGGTAGTCGGTGTCGTCCACGCGGAGGGTGATCGGCGGCGCCGAGGTCTTGCGGCTGGTGATGACGTCGCCGTAGGCCTCGAGCGCGCCCTGCGCGATGCCCACCCCGAGCGTCGCGCCCTCCAGGCACATCGAGCTCATCGGGGCGCCGCCGTACTGCGGATGGGCGTGCAGCGCGCGGCCTGGCGTGCCGGAGGTTACCGAGATCTCGCCCATGTGGGTGTGTTCGAGTCCGAAGTGGTCGGGGATCTCGGCCTTGTCGAAGCGGACGCTGTGCGAACCGCTGCCCTTGAGCCCCAGCTGCTGGCCCCAGTCGTCGAGGCGGGTCCACGTGCCGCGCGGGGCCACGAAGAGCAGCGGGTGTGGTGGTGCGCCGTCCTCGCCGGTGACCATCGCGTGGCCGATGAAGTGTGTCGCGTAAGGGATGCCGGAGCAGTATCGCCAGGTGCCGTCGATGATCCAACCGCCGTCGGGGGAGCGGGTCGCCGTGCCGCCGGGAGCGATCACGGCGGGGGCGATGAAGTCGCCGTCGCGGAACAGTTCGTCCTGTGCCTTCTCCTCGAAGAGCATCGCGGAGACCAGCGAGTGGGCCGCGCCCAGGCAGAACATCCAGGCGGTCGACGGGCAGCCGCGGGCGAGGATCATCACGACGCTCAGGAACGTCTCGAAGTCGAACTCGTACCCGCCATACCGCCGCGGAACCGTGATGCGGTAGAAGCCGGCGGCGCGAAACATCTCGTGTACGTCCTCGGCGTAGAACGTCTCGCGTTCCACTTCGGACGCTCGCGCGAGCAGCCGGGGCACCATCGCCTCGGCGCGGGCGATCAGGTCGGCCGGGCGCAGGTCCGGCTCGGGGACCGGAGGAAACCCCGGGTCGCTCATGCGTCTCTCCTCATCAGCGCGGCTTGCCGGCGGTGATGACGGCATAGCCGACAGTTCCCGCGCCGGCGTCGAAGTAGTAACCGAGGGCGTTCTTCAGCTCGTCGACCGCGCCGTCGCCGAACATTTCCGTCAGCTTGGCCCGCTGGGCTTCCGCCTCGGCCACGTACTTCGGTCCCTTGCCGAACACCCGGGGACCGCATTCCAGGTACTCGTGGAACTCGAAGCCGGCGGCGGTCAGCGCGTCGACCCACTCGGCGGGGGAGAAGAGGAACCGCGCGTTGAACGTGGCGGCGAACGACGCCGCGTCCTCCGGGGTCATCTTCCAGCGGGTGGTCTCGGTCAGCGACAGCCGCCCGCCGGGCCGCAGCACGCGGAGCAGCCCGCGCAGCACGGTGTCGAGGTCGTCGGCGTAGAGCAGGGTCTCCATGGCGACGACCGCGTCGAACGACCCGTCGGGGACGTCGAGCTTGTTCCAGTCGCCGTGCCGGAACGTGACCACTTCGGTGAGGCCCGCGTCGGCCGCGCGCTTGGTGGCCTCGGCGACCTGCACCGTGCTGATGTTGATGCCGGTCACCGTGACGCCGTAGTCGCGGGCCAGCTCCAGCGCGGGCGTGCCGAGACCGCAGCCGATGTCGAGCACCCGCTGGCCCGGCCGCAGGCCGAGCGAGTCGCCGACCCGGCGGGTGATCCGCTGCGACGCCTCCCGCATCGACGCCTCGTCGGCCTCGTCGTACCAGTAAGCGAGGTGGACCTGACCGTCGTTGAACGCGTTCGACATGGGCGTCGACTCGTCGTACATCGCCGCGATGTCGACCGGCGCGGCCGTGGTGTTCTCCATCTCTCCCCTTCTGTTGTCAGGCGGCCGGTCTCCGGACCGGGCGCTCAGGCGGCCGGTCTCACGACCGGCGTTCGGCGGTGATGAAGACGAAGGTGCCCGGGTAGGACTCGTCGGTGATCTCCAAGCCGGCGTCGTCGAGCCAGCGCTTGATCTCGTCGACCTCGAAGAGCACGAAGCCGTCGGGGCGGGCCGGGAAATGGTGGGACCGCTGGAAGTAGCGGTAGACCGGCGAGTCGTCCCAGCGGAACGTCATCAGCGTGAGCACCCCGCCGGCGCGCAGGCACCGGCCGATCTCGGCGAGGGCCTTGCCGGCGTCGGGCACGGCCTGGAGCGCGTTCCAGAAGTTGACCGCGTCGAGGCTGGCGTCGGGGAACGGCAGGTCGAGCGCGTCGCCGCGGACCGCCGGCACCTCGGTCAGCCGGCTGCGCAGGTCGTAGAGCATCGCCTCGTTGAGGTCGAGGGCGAGCACGCGCTCGGTGCCGACGGCCTCGCAGACCACGGACGTCCAGCGCCCGGCGGCCGCGGCCAGGTCGAGCACGGTGCCGCCGCGGTGCCGCAGGTGGGCGGCGATGTACTCGTCCTCGTCGGTCGGCTTGACCTCGCCGGACCAGTTGCGGCCCATGATGCGCAGGAAGTTGGGGCGCATGCCCTGCTCGTAGTGGAAGCCGATGCCACTCAGCACGGCCGCGTTCTGGAGCACGTCGTCCGCGGCGTCGTCCGCGGCGTCGCTCTTTCCGGCGCCCGCCCGGATCCGCCGGGACAAGTCGAGGACGCCGTGCGTGATGCCGTACGCCGCGGCGCAGTCCCGGCACGTCGCGCGCCGCGTCTCGAACGCGAGCGGCCCGCGGCACACCGGGCACTTGAGGGTGCTCGCGTGGCGGGCGAACGCGGCCGGATCGAGGTCACGCGGGTCGGTCTCGACCGTGGAGTTGTGCGGGCTGGGATCGGCGACCGCCACCGGCCGGCCGTTGTCCTGCGCCCACAGCGCCTTGGCGCCCATCGTCGCCAGCACCGAGCGGGTGTCGCCGTCCCAGGTCTTGCGGACCTGCGCGGGGGCCAGCGTGCTGATCCACCGGCGGTCGAAGTCGCGCTCCGCCTCGCTGATGTCCCACTCCGCCGGCGAGGGCCAGGCCCGTCCGATGTCCGGGTCGGCCTCGTCGAGGGTGTCGAGGGCTCGTTCCAGCCGGGTGCGGTCGGGCGCGCCGAGCGCGAGGTGGCGGGTGGCGTCGAGGATCCGGGCCCGGTCGGCCGGGAAGTGCGCGACAAGGTAGAGCAGGGCGAGGGTGAGCGGCGCGTCCGGCTCGGTGGCGGCGCGTAGCAGCGTGAGGTAGCGGTCGAGCCCGGCGGCGACCGCCGTGCCCAGCGGGCCGCCGGTCTCGGGGTGCTCGGACTCGGCGAGCAGGCCGAGCAGCACCAGCAGGTATCCGCGCCGGTCGCCGCCGGCGTCGTCGACGGCACGGATCACCGCCGGCACGGCCGCGGCGGCGCCGGGCCGGGCCGCGCCGTCCGCCCAGAGCGCGTCGACGAGGTCGTGGAAGGCGGCACGCAGCTGTGCCGTCGGGGCGCTCGCGTAGGCACTGAGTAGCTCGGTTTCGGTCATCGTCCCAGTCCCGTCTCGACCGTGTGCGGGGGGCAGCGCCGGCGCACACGTGCGACGGCGGCCTGCCCGACAGGCTTCCACCGGGCGACCGGACCAGGCACCTCTGACGTTGCGCTACCGCGACCGGACGGGTTCCACATAGGAACGCAAGCCACCGGAATCCAGCAATCTCGAAGATGAAGCCGGTGATGATCGCCTGAAAGATACTGCCTGCCACCCACCGTCCCGTGAGGGGAGCGTGTGATGACAGCAACCGAGGCGACGCACTCCGACGCCGATATTGGTACACGACAAAAGAAGCGGTACGCGCGGTACGACGGCCTTCGCGGTATCTGCGCGATTTTTGTGGTCATCTACCACATTGGGTACCAGTCCGGAATCAGCGAGCTTCCCGGACACGACGGCGTGCCGATCTTCGGCAGCCTCGTGCCCGCGTTCCGGATCTTCCTCCCACCCTTCTTCCTGCTCTCCGGCCTGCTGCTCTACCGGCCGTTCGCGCGGGCCATCATCGCGGGCACGCCGCGGCCAGCGGCCGGGCCGTTCGTCGTCGGCCGCGCGCTGCGCCTGCTGCCGGCCTTCTTCGTGCTGACGCTCGTCGTCTTGTTCACCCTCAACCGGTCCGCTGTGGACGGTGCGTGGGAGGTCATCAAGCCGTTCGTGCTGCTGCACTACTGGGCCACGCCAGACATGGCGCAGTGGTGGCCGGGCATGGAGCACACCTGGACCGTCCCGGTCGAGATGTCCTACTACGTCGCCCTGCCGATCCTGGCCTGGCTGATCCACCGCAACGCCCGCAAGGCGACCGATCCGGCCACCCGCGCCCGGCGCATCATCGTGCCGTTCTCCGTCATGGTGCTCGTGGGCGTCGCGTGGACGTTCTTCTGCTACCTGCCGTCGCAGGCCGCGCACAGCTACTACTGGGTCTTCTGGCCCCTCGGCTACGCCGGCTTCTTCGCCGCCGGCATGGTGCTCGCGACCATCTCCGCGTACCGCGACGTGACCGGCGTGGTGCCGGCCTTCCACCGCGCGGTCGCCCGGCACCCGCTGGCGTGGTGGCTCGGTGCGCTCGCCGCGCTGCTGCTGTACATCCCCAAGCCGTTCGCGCCGCAGGTCGTCGTCGGCACCTGGCCCGCGCTGACCCAACACATGATCGAGTACGTCCTGTTCTTCGCGTTCGGGGTCTTCGCGGTCGTGCCGCTGACCGTGCCCGAGGTGCGGTCGCGGTTCATGGACGTGGTGCTGACCAACCCGCCGATCCGGTACATCGGGCGCCTGTCCTACGGCGTCTATCTCTGGAACGTGCCGGTCATGTACTACTACTTCCAGTACGGCACCATCTTCGGCAGCGAGCCGCTGGGCCTCAACGACGTCCGCTCCACGCTGCCGTTCGGTGAGTTCTGGGCCTTCGTCCTCTATGTCTTCGCCGGCACCGCCCTCTTCACCGTGGCCAGCTGGTACCTGGTCGAGCGGCCCGCGCTGCGCCTGCGCCGCCTGTTCGGCGCGCCGAAGTCGGCGCTCGAGCTCGACTACGCCAAGGAGCCGGCGGGCCGGCCGGAGCCGGTCAGTCCCGCACCGGTCCACAACGAGCCGCACCGGAGCGCGGGCCGATGAAGCGACTGAAATCGGGCCTCGCCGTGGCGTTCGCCCTCGCCCTGCTCGGCCCCGCGTCCGGGTCACCCGCGTCCGCGGCACCCGCACCCGCCGGGCCCGCACCGGTGGCCGTCCGAGCCGGGACCGTAACGCTTGTCACCGGCGACAAGGTGGCGCTCGACCGCGACCGCGTCGTGGCCATCACGCCGGCCGCCGGCCGCGCGGGCATGCCGTTCCGCCAGTACCGCACGGGCGGCGAGCTGTACGTCGTGCCGGCCGACAAGACCGGGGCGGTCGCGTCGGGCCGGGTCGACCGGCGCCTCTTCGCCGTCTCCGCGCTGTCCCGCGCGGGCGTCACCGACGCGCGTACGGCCCGGCTGCCCGCCGCACCCGCCGCCCGGCAGCAGGCGGTGGCGGACGGCTTCTCGGTCACGCTGAGCTTCCTCGACCGGCGGGGCAACCCGACGCCCAACTATTTCGTCAGCCTGTTCGACGTCGCCACCGGCCAGGAGTACAGCGGGTACGACGAGTCCGGCACCGCCACGGTCACGGTGCCCGCCGGGCATTACTACCTGGAGGCCGGGGTCAGCGGCGACAGCGTCACCGACGTGGTGCCGTTCGACTTCTTCGCCGAGCCTGACGTCGCGGTGAGCGGCGACCTGGCACTCACGTTCGACAGCCGGGAGGCCAAGCCCCTCACGTTCGGGCTCGACCGGGCGGGTGCGACCGGCACGCTCGGCGTGACGCCCAGCCGCACGACCGGTGCGGGCGCCAGAGGGTCCACTGTGCACGGACCGCAGCAGGAGATCCGGGTACGCCCGTCGCGCACCACGGCCGAGGGCCAGTTCACGTTCAGCGTGGCCGCACACCTCGGCCGGCCGGACGGTAACGGCGGCTTCCTCGGTTCGCCGTACCAGTACCATCTACTGTGGAGTGCCGCCGGCGCGGTGCCGGCCGACCTGCACCGCGTCTTCCGCGACCGCGAGCTGGCCAAGGTGCGCAACGTCATCGCGGCGCAGGTGCCCGGCGCGATCGACCGCAAGCTCTACTCGGCCTACGTGCAGCCGCCGGCGACCGTCGTCGAGCTGACCTCGCCCGGTGCCGCCTTCTTCGAAGACGTGTACGAGCTGGACGCCGACAACAACCTCAACTGGCAGATCGCCGACCTGCCCCGGGCCGCCGGTGCCGCCGGCAGCGTCCGCACCGAGAAGTGGAACCTCGGACCGTTCGGGCCGGCGTTCGCCACCAGCCCGCAGCTGCCGGTGGTGTGGTGCGGCCGCTTCGGCGACCAGATGAACTTCGAGATCCCGCATTTCTCCGACCAAAACCCCGACCACTTCGGCTTCTCCCGGACGATCGCCGAGGAGATGCGGATGTTCCGCAACGGGCAGCCGCTCATTTCCCAGGACTCCGAGTTTGGCATCTTCACGGTGCCGCCGGCGACCGCCACCTATCGACTGGAAACCCGGTCCACCCGGAGCACCTCGCCATTTTCCACCGAGGTGCGCGGCGCCTGGACGTTCCGTTCCGGCCATGTGGCGGGCGGCCCGGCCAATGAGGTCGCATTGCCGATGGCGGCGCTGCGGTTCGCGCCCGCGCTCGACGAGCTCAACAGGGCGCCGGCCGGAAAGCGTTTCAAAATACCGCTCTACCTTCAGCCACAGCAGGGCGCCGTCATGGGCGAATGGGGCGGCGTGACGGTCGACGCCTCGTACGACGACGGCGTGACCTGGCACGCGGCTCCCGTGGTGAAGACCGCGACCGGCTTCACCGCTACCGTCAGCCATCCAGCGGCCACCGGATTCGTGTCGTTGCGCGCCAGTGCGACCGACACGTTGGGTAACAAGACCGAGCTGACGATTATCCACGCCTATCTATTGCGGTAGGAGTGCGAAAGTCGGCCCCGCATTCTCGAAGATGGCACGGCTTTCAGGGGCTGTGACGATGAGATGTGGTCCCGGGAATCAATTCTGACTGTCGATTTCCCGGGACCACTCGATTCGGCTGGACCCGAGAGGGGCGAGTGGCTGCATGACTTCTGTCGAAATCGATCGTGAGGAACCGATCGCGATCGTCGGGATGGGACTGCGCTTTCCCGGCGGCATCACCTCACCGCAGCAATTCTGGGACTTCATGGTCGACGGGCGCGACGCACTCCGCGAGGCGCCGTGGGAACGGTGGGACGGCTACGCGGCGATCAGCCCGGCACACGCCGCCGCCATCCGCCGCGCCATCAAGTACGGCAGCTACCTGGACGACGTGGCGGGCTTCGACGCGGAGTTCTTCGGCGTCTCACCGCGCGAGGCCGAGCTGATCGACCCCCAGCAGCGCATCACGCTCGAGGTCGCGTGGGAGGCGCTGGAGCACGCCGGCATCCGGCCCGACTCGCTCGCCGGCGGCGACACCGGCGTGTTCATGGGCGTCTGCACCGACGACTACGGCCGCCGGCTGCTGGAAGACCTGCCGCGCCTGGAGGCGTGGATGGGCATCGGCTCCTCGATGTGCGGGGTGGCCAACCGGGTGTCCTATGTGCTCGATCTGCGCGGCCCCAGCGTCGCCGTCGACACCGCCTGCTCCGCCTCGCTGGTGGCGGTACACCAGGCGTGCCAGGCGCTCCGGCTCGGCGAGACCGGCCTGGCCCTGGCCGGCGGCGTGATGCTCGTCGCCAGCCCGGCGTACCTGCTGGTGCTGGAAGCCGCCGGCGCGCTCGCTCCCGACGGGCGGTCCAAGGCGTTCGACGCGTCCGCCGACGGATACGGCCGCGGCGAGGGGTGCGGCGTGCTCGTCCTCAAGCGACTCTCCGACGCCCGCCGCGACGGCGATCACGTGCACGGGCTGATCCGGGGCAGCGCGGTCTGCCAGGACGGCCGCACCAACGGCATCATGGCGCCGAGCCAGGAGGCGCAGGAGGAGCTGGTCCGCCGGGCGTGCCGGGCAGCCGGCGTGGCACCGTCCACGCTGGACTACGTCGAGGCGCACGGCACCGGCACCGAGCTCGGCGACGGCATCGAGATCAACGCGCTTTCCGCGGTGCTCGGCACCGGCCGCCCGGCGGACGCGCCGCTCCTGGTCGGTGCGGTCAAGACCAACATCGGCCACCTGGAGGCCGCGTCCGGCGTCGCCGGGCTCGTCAAGCTGATGCTGTCCATGCGGCACGGCCAGATCCCGAAGACGCTCACCGCGACCGAGCCCAACACCGACATCGAGTGGGACCGGACCGGCCTGTCGGTGGTACGCGAGATGACGCCGTGGCCCGACCGCGACGGGCCGCGCCGCGCCGGCACCGGCAACTACGGCTACGGCGGCACGATCGCCCACGTCATCGTCGAGGAGCCCCCGGCCCGGCCGGCCGCGACACCGGGCACGGTGGGCACCGAGCGCGTGTACCCGCTGTCCAGCGCGACCCTCGACGGCGTCGCCGCCAACGCCGGCGCGCTCGCCGACTGGGTCGACCGGTCAGGCGCCGGCCTGGCCGACGTCGGCCACACCCTCGCCCACCGCCGGCAGCCGCTCAACGCCCGGGCGGCGGTCGTCGCCGCCGACCGCGACGAGCTCGTCGACGGCCTGCGCAAGCTCGCCGCCGGCACCGCCACCGCGGGCGTCGCGACCGGTGCGGTCGTCCGCGGTGCCCCCGCCGCCGCCGCGGTCTGGGTGTTCTCCGGGCACGGCGCGCAGTGGGTCGGCATGGGGCGCGAGCTCCTCGACAGCGAGCCGGCGATGGCCGCGACCATGGACGAACTGGGCCCGGTGTTCCGCGCCGAGCTTGGCTTCGACCCGCGGCAGGCGCTGCTCGAAGACGACTTCACCCAGGTCGACCGGGTACAGGCGATGACGTTCGCGGTGCAGGTCGCGCTTGCCCGGATCTGGCGGGGGTACGGGCTGCGGCCGGCGGCGATCGTCGGCCACTCGATCGGTGAGATCGCGGCCGCCGTCGCGGCGGGCATGCTCGACGTGCCGGCGGCGGCGATGCTCGTCTGCCGCCGGTCCTTGCTGCTGCGCCGGGTCGCCGGGCGCGGTGGGATGGCGATGGTCAACCTGCCGTTCGACGACGCGGTCGCCCGGCTCGCGGACGTGCCCGAGGTCGCCGCGGCGGTCGCGGCGGCGCCCACCTCCACGGTGATCAGTGGACCGGTCGCGCTGGTGTCCGAGATCGCCGATCGGTGGCGCGCCGAGGGCCTCGTCGTCCGCCGGGTCAACTCCGACGTCGCGTTCCACAGCCCGCAGATGGACGAGCTCGTCGACGACCTGCGGGCCGGCCTCGCCGACCTGGCCTGCCAGCCGGCCACCGTACCGGTCTACAACACCGCGCTGACCGACGCGCGCTCGACGGCACCCCGCGACGCCGGCTACTGGGTCACCAACCTGCGCAACCCGGTGCGCTTCCAGCACGCGATCCGTGCCGCCGCCGAAGACGGCCACCGGGTCTTCCTGGAGGTGTCGGCGCACCCGATCGTGCAGCACTCGATCGTCGACACGCTCGCCGCCGTCGGCGCGGAGAACGGCGTGGTCGCGCACACGCTGCGCCGGGAGCGGCCGCAACGGCGGACGCTGCTGGAAAACCTCGGCGCGCTGCACTGCGCCGGCGTGCCGGTCGACTGGGCGACGCTGCAACCCGACGGCGGCCTGGCCGACCTGCCGACAAGAGTGTGGCAGCACCGTCCATATTGGATCAACACGGCGCGGCCGGCGTCGGCGAACCTCGAGCACGACGCGGAAAGCCACACGCTGCTGGGCGCGCGCACCGCCGTGCAGGGCACCACTCCGGTCACGATGTGGCGCACCTTCCTCGACGACACCAACCGCCCCTACCCCGGCGGGCACGCCGTGATGGGCACGGAGGTGATCCCGGCGGCGGCGACGCTCAACACGCTGTTCCAGGCGGCCGAGAGCGCGCCGCTGCGCGAGGTCACACTGCGCGTGCCGATCGGCGTGCTGGTGCCGCACGAGATCCAGGTCGTCCGCCAGGAAGGCACGGTCCGGCTCAGCTCGCGGCTCACCACCCAGCAGGACGACCAGTCCTGGCTGACCCACGCCCACGCCGAGATCGCCGACCCGGCACCGGCCACGCCACGGGTCGACCTCGAGGCGTTGCGCGCCGAGCATCCCGAGGAGCTCGACCCCTCGTGTGTCTGGGACCGGCTGGCCGCGATCGGCGTGGTCGGGATCGGCTGGCCATGGGAGGTCGAGGCGGTGCGGCGGCACGCGTCCGGCATGCTCGCCACGGTCGTCGCCGACCCCGAGGGCGGCCGCTCGGCGGAGACCTGGGCGTCGCTCACCGACGCCGCGCTGTCGGTCGCGCCGGTCATCTTTCCCGGCGATCCGCTGCTGCGGATGCCCGGCTGGCTCACCGAGGCGGCGCTGCTCCTGCCCCCGCCGCCGCGGGCGCTGGTCGCGGTACGCCTCGTCAGCAGCACCGGCGACGACGTCGAGGTCGACGTCGACGTGCTGACCCTCGACGGCGAGCTGGCCGCCCGGTTCACCGGTGTCCGCTTCGGCGCGGTGCGCAAGGAGGTCCTCGTCGACCTGGGCCCGGAGGAGGAGCAGCCCGCGGACGAGCAGGAGTGGACCGGGCTATCCGGCCCGGAGCTGCGCGAGCACGTGCTGGCAACGGTCCGCGAGGTGGCCGCCGCCGAGGTACGGATCGCGCCCGGCGACCTCGACGTGCACCGGCCGCTGGCCGAGCTGGGCGCCGACTCGCTGATGACGGTGGCGATCCAGCTGCGGCTGGAGCGGCGGTTCCGCACTCCGGTGCCGTCGACGCTGCTCTGGAACAGGCCGACCGTCGCGGCGGTCGCCGAGTATCTGGCCGACGAGCTGACCGCCGACACCAAGTAGACAGGGGAGCGACCACCGTGCCTGAGCCCAGCCCGCACGCCCGGATGATGGCGATCCTGCACGCGCCGCTGGTCACCCAGATGGTGGTCGCCGTCGCCGAGCTCGGCATCGCCGACCTGCTCGCCGACGGGCCCCAGCCGGTCGAGGCGTTGGCCGCCAAGGCCGACGCCCGGCCGGACGCCCTGCACCGCATCCTCCGGGCGCTGGCCGGCGCCGGCGTGGTCGCCCAGCCGGCGCCCGGCGTCTACGGTCCGACCCCGGTGCTCGACACCCTCCGCACCGACACGCCGGGCTCGCTGCACGCGTGGGCCCGGCTGTGGGGCCTGCCGGAACGGCAGGCGGCGATCACCGAGCTGGTGCGCTCCGTGCGCGACGAACGGCCGCCGTTCGAGCAGATCCACGGCCGCGGCTGGTGGGCACACCTGGACGAGCGGCCGGAGCAGGCGGCCGTCTTCCGCGACGCGATGGGCGACCTTTCGCGCGAGCTGCACGCGCGGGCGCTCGCCGCTTACGACTTCTCCGGCGTACACCGGATCTGCGACGTCGGCGGCGGCACCGGCGACCTGGTGGCCGCACTGCTGCGGTCCTACCCGGGGCTGACGGCCGTGGTCTTCGATCAGCCGGCGGTCGTGGAGCACGCCGCCGCGGTCTTGGAGCGCGCCGGTGTCGCCGACCGCGCCACCGTCGCCGGCGGCGACTTCTTCGAGGCCGTGCCGGCCGGCGCCGACGCGTACCTGCTGTCGATGATCCTCCACGACTGGACCGACGAGCAGGCGGTCACCGTGCTCGCCAACGTGCGCCGGGTGATCCTCCACAGTGGACGGTTGTTCGTCGTCGACGCCGTCATCCCCGAAGACGACCGCCCGCACGACGGCAAGCTGCGCGACATCATCATGCTCGCCCTGCACCCCGGCCGCGAACGCACCGAACGCGAGTTCGCCGCGGTGTTCGAACGCGCCGGCTTCCGCCTCGCCGGGACGCACGCGGTCTCCGGCTCCACCGGCCTGCTAGTCGCCGTCCCCGTGTAGGACCCAGGAGGAGCGATGACCATAGAGCACGAACGGCACGTCACGCGCCAGCGCTGGAACACCGTGCCCTACCCGCGCGCCACCGCCGAGCGCTACCGCGCCGAGGGCCTGTGGCGGCCGCGCACGATCCCGGCGGAGCTGCGTGAGGTGGCGCGCACCCACCCCGGCCGCACCGCCGTGGTCACGCCCAGCGCCCGTCTCACGTACGCCGAGCTCGACCAGCGGTCCGACGCGATCGCGGCCGGCCTGTGCGAGGCGGGTCTGCGGCCGGGCGAGACGGTGATCCTCCAGATCACCAACAGCGCGCTCGCGGTCGCCACCTGGTACGGCCTGCTCAAGGCCGGCCTGATCCCGGTCTGCACACTCGCGATCCACCGCCGTCACGAGATCGAGGAGATCGCCCGGCAAACCCGCGCCTCCGCCCACCTCGTGCAGGCCGACCTGCGCGGCTTCGACCTCGTCGCGTTCGCCGGCGAGATCCGCCGCCTGGTGCCGACCATCCGGCTGCTCGCGACGATCGGGGCCAAGGAGGCCACCGCGGAAGCGGTGCGGATCGAAGACCTGGCCGACCGCCCGCTCACACCGGCCGACACGGGACAGCTGGCGGCGATCGACGCGGCGGCCGACCTCGACGCGCCGGCCGTGTTCCAGCTTTCCGGCGGTACCACCGGTGTGCCCAAGGTGATACCGCGACTGCACCCGGAGTACTGGTACAACGCCGTCGCCACCGCCCGCTGGTGGCGCCTCACCGCCGACGACCGGCTCGGGTTCGGCCTGCCCCTGGTGCACAACGCCGGCCTCACCAACGCCATGCACGCCGCCCATGCGGTGGGCGCCGCGCTGCTGCTCGCCACGCCGGTCGCCGACGACCTGCTGGCGCTGATGGACGACGAGCGGGCCACCTGGTTCATGAGCCCGCCGGGCCTGATGAACGACTACCTCCGGCACACGCGCTTCGACGGCGCGTTCGCCAGCGTCCGTACCTGCGTGCTGACCGCGGCCAAGGTGTCGCGCGACCTGTTCGACGCGATCGAGGCGCGCGGCGTGCGGGTCACCCAGGCGTTCGGGATGACCGAGGGCCTGTTTCTCTTCACCCCACCCGACGCCTCGCGCGAGCTCCGCGCCACCACCGTCGGCGTGCCGATCAGCCCCCTGGACGAAGTCTGCGTGCTGGAGCCGGGCACGCTGCGGCCGACCCCGCCCGGCGAGGTGGGCGAGCTGTGCGCCCGCGGCCCCTACACCGTGCCCGGCTATCTCGACTCGGCCCAGGGCAACCTGCGGGCTTTCACGCCCGACGGCTTCTACCGCAGCGGCGACCTCGTGCGCGGCCACCAGCTGGACGGACTGACCGCGTACTCCATCGAGGGCCGGGTCAAGGACCTCATCAACCGCGGCGGCGAGAAGGTCAACGCCGAGGAGGTGGAGCGCATCCTGCTCGACCACCCGGCGATCACCGACGCCGCGCTGGTCGCCATGCCCGACGAGCGGCTCGGCGAGCGCGCCTGCGCCTACCTGGTGTGCACGCCCGGCATGCCCGCGCCGGCGCTGGAAGACCTCCGCGACTACCTGGAGTCGTTCGGGCTGGCCCGCTACAAGTGGCCAGAACGCATCGAGATCGTGGACGCGCTGCCCCGTACGGCGATCGGCAAGATCTACAAGCAGTCGCTACGCGAAGACATCGCCCGCCGCCTCGGCGTCGCCCCCGCCTGACCCACGACCCCGGCCCTCGTCGCCGATCGCCCCCGCCGGGCCGCCGCCGCATCACCGGAGAGTAGATCCAGAGCCAGGTTTCCCGGGTTCGCGTCAGCCGCGGGCCGCTGCTCCCGCCGGAGACCGCTGCGGCCGGCGGCTCGCCAGGGCTCGCCGAGACCCCCGGCCTCCGCTGCCAGGCCCGCGCCGCAAGCCCCACGCCCGTCCGTTTGTGGCCCTTGGTTTGCGTGAAGGATCCGGGCCGGCTGCGGCTGGTCTGTCGGGAAGGCTGTCGAGCTGCGCGCACCACCGCGCGCCATCCCCTGCTGGCGGGGCGCGAGTCACCCCTCCCGGGTGAGACGGACTTGTCCAGATCGCGTTTAATGTCGAGATGTCGGCCGCGGCTCCGACTGCCAATGAGAGGGGCACGCCGCGAGTGCCATGGCGAAGGGGGTTACCGGTGAAGGATCTTCAGACACGCGTGCGAGCGGTGGTCGACGAGATGGTCGCCGCCGGGGCCGAAGACGGTGTGCAGGTGGCCGTCTACCGCCACGGCGAGCCCGTGGTCGACGTGGTCGCCGGCGAGGCCGACCAGGGGCGCCCGGTCGCGCCGGACACGCTGTTCTACTCGGCGTCGACGGGCAAGGCGGTCGCGTCGACGGTGGCACACGTGCTGGTCGACGACGGCGTGTTCGACTACGACACGCGGGTGGCCGAGATCTGGCCCGAGTTCGGCGCGCGTGGCAAGGACGGGGTGCGGATCAGGCATGTCCTGACCCACTCGAGCGGGGTGCCGGCGGTGCCCGCGGACACCAGGGTCGCGGACCTCGTCGACTGGGACGGGATGTGCCGGGCGATCGCCGACGCCGAGCCGTGGTGGCCGCCGGGTGAGCGGGTGGGCTATCACGCCGCCACCTTCGGATACCTGATCGGCGAGATCGTGCGCCGCGCCACCGGCAAGCCGATCTCCAGGGTCCTCGCCGAGCGGGTCGCGGGGCCGATCGGGATGGGCGACGAGCTGTTCTTCGGGGTGCCGAGCGACCGGCTCGACCGGGTGGCCCGGCTGAACGACGACCCCGCCGGGAAGGCGGCGTTCGCCTCGCTGCCGCCGGAGTTCCCACTCTTCAAGGCGGTGCCGCCGGCGATCGTCCCGGACGCCGACTTCGGCAACCGGACGGACGTGCTGACCACGGACCTGCCGTTCCAGGGCACGATGAGCGCCCGCGCGCTCGCCCGGATGTACGCGGCGCTGGTCGGCGAGGTGGACGGCACGCGCCTACTCTCCGCGCAGCGCCTCAAGGAGGTCACGGAGTTCGCCACGGCGGGCTTCGCCGACGAGATGACGCCGGGCGCGTCGGCCTGGGCCATGGGCTACTGCGTGGGGTGGCCGGGCACGTCGGACGCGGGCGCACGGCCGACGATCTTCGGGATGGTGGGCATCGGGGGGAGTGCCGGGTTCGCCGACCGGGAGACCGGTGTGGCCGTCGCGGTGACGAAGAACCGCTTCAACCCGATCGAGATGAACGTCGTGCAACGGGTGGCGGAACTGGCCGACGAGACGTTTGCCTGATCGGCGAAAGCACGGCCCGCGGATGGCAAAATTCGCGGCGCGGCTCCGACTGCACTATGAAGGGTGCCGATACGGCACACGACGTCCGAAGGAGTCTGCCCGTGAAGTACATGCTGCTGATCCACGCCAACCCCGAGACGATCATGGGGCGGTCCGAGGAAGAGACCATGAAGGTCTACGCCGAGATCGACGCGATCACCTCGGAGCTGTCCAAGTCTGGCGAGCTGATCGGCGGTGAGGCGCTGGCCGACGTCTCGCAGTCGAAGGTCGTCCGCGCTCCGGGTGGCGTGCCGGTTACCACCGACGGGCCGTTCGTCGAGGCGAAGGAGCACCTCGCGGGCTACCTGATCGTCGAGACCGAGAGCGTGGAGCGCGCCATCGAGATCGCGGCCCGGTGGCCCGACGCCCGCGAGGGTGGCGCGATGGAGGTTCGCCCGATCATGGACACCGGCGGCACCGAGATGTGACATGGCGCGGGCCGGGCCCCATGGCCCGGCCCGCGTCTGGTTCCCCACGGTCAGTCGGGAAGTCCGCGTACGAACGTCCGCAGGTCTCCGACGAGCAGCTGCGGCTGCTCCAGCGCGGGGAAGTGCCCGCCCCGGTCGAACTCGGTCCAGTGCGCCAGCGTGGGCAGGATGCCTTCGGCAAAGCGCTTCACCGGCCGCACCGCGTCTTCCGGGAAGGCGGCCACGCCGACCGGCATCGCCAGCGGCCACGGCCCGCCCCAGGTGCGGGCGAAGTCGGCGTCGAGGTGCGTCGACTCGTAGTAGAGCTGTGCGCTCGACCCCGCGGTGGCGGTCAGCCAGAAGATCGTGACCGTGGTGAGCATGTGGTCGCGGGCGATGGCGTCTTCCGGAGTCTTGTCGGCGGCCGACCACTCCTTGAACTTTTCGACGATCCACGCGAGCTGTCCGACCGGCGAGTCGGTGAGCCCGTAGGAGAGGGTCTGCGGCCGGGTCGACTGGATCTTCTGCCAGCCCATGCCGTCCTGCTGGAACTCCATCGCGAAGCCGAGCTTGGCCTGGTCGGCCGGGTCCAGCTCACCGAACGCGGTGAAGTCGGGCGGCGGAAACGTCACGCACATGTTGATGTGTACGCCACGGACGTGTTCCGGGTCGGCGAGGCCGACGCGCAGCGAGATCGGGCTGCCCCAGTCTCCGCCCTGCGCGACGTAGCGGTCGTAGCCCAGCGAGGCCATCAGCGACGTCCACGCGCGGGCCACCCGCTCGGTGTCCCAACCCACCTGCCGGGTCGGTCCGGAGAACCCGTAGCCCGGGATGGTGGGCACGACCACGTGGAACGCGTCGGCCTCCTCGCCGCCGTGCGCCACCGGGTCGGTCAGCGCGTCGAGGATGTCGACGAACTCGAAGCCGGTGCTCGGCCAGCCGTGCGTGAGCAGCAGCGGCGTCGCACCGGCCACGCGCGACCGGACGTGCAGGAAGTGCACGCCCACGCCGTCGATCTCGGTGAAGAACTGCGGGATCCGGTTGAGCCGCCGCTGGGTGGCCGGCCAGTCGTAGCCGGTGCGCCAGTAGTCGGCCAGATCGCGCAGGTAGCCGACCGGCACGCCGCGGCTCCAGCCCGTGTCCGGGATCTCGTCCGGCCACCGGGTGGCGGCGATCCGCCGGTGCAGCTCGTCGATGTCGGACGGTGGGATGTCGATCTGGAAGGGGCGCATCGTCCTACCTCTCGGGTCGTGGCGGGCTGGCCGGTGCGGCCGCAAGGGAGTCCGCGGTGGGCGGTGTGGGGCGGCCGGCCTTCCGTAGTACCCGGACGATCCGGTCCGGGCGCAGCAGGGAGGTCGGCTCGTCGATCAGCCCGGCCACCCGGATGAACGCGTTGGTGAGCTCGGCGTCGTGCACCGCCGCCCGCTGGTAGCGGGCGACGTAGGCGTTGATCGTGCGCACCTTGGCGGTACGCCGGCCCTCCACGCCGGGGTAGCCGAGGTCGGCGCTGGCCGAGAAGTCCCACGGCGAGTCGATCTCGGCGGCGATGAGCCGGAAGAACTCCCGCCAGTCCGGGATCGTGCCGCGCCCCAGCAGGTCGCCCAGCACCAGCGACTCGGCCGCGGCCACGGTCATGCCCTGCGCGTAGATCGGGTTGAAGCTGCACACCGCGTCGCCGAGCACGAGGTAGCGCGCCGGAAAGCGGGTCAGGCGCTCGTAGCGGCGGCGGACGCTGGCCGGGTAGCGGAACATCACCGGGTCGTCGAGCGGCTCGCAGTCGGCGAGCACCTTGGCGATCTCGGGCACCGGGATCGAGCGTACGAACTCCAGGAAGCCCTCCGGATCGGTCGGCGGGTGGTCGCCGAGGATGCCGGTGAGCGACAGCTCCAGCCGGTTGTCGTCGCCCGGCAGGCGGTAGAAGAACGCGCCGCGCGGGTGCGACGGGGTGGCCGCCGGGATGATCGCCAGGTCGCTGCCGAACGGGTCGTACGGCGCCTGGTAGTGCCGGGTCGTGTAGGCGAGGTCGATCTTCACGCGGTCTTCGGCGGGCCGTTCGTAGCCCAGCTCCGCCAGCCACGCCGGGGTACGCGAGCCCCGCCCGGTGGCGTCGATGACGAGATCGGCCTCGATCACCTCGGGGGTGCTGCCGGGCGTCTGCTCCTGGACCAGCGCGCCGGTCACCGTGGCGCCCTCGCCGGTGGTGACCAGGCGCAGGATGTCGCGGCTCTGCATGAACCGCACGTTGGGGATCGCCTGCACGCGCTTGCGCAGGTGGTACTCCAGCACCGGCCGGGTCGCGGGCACCGAGAGCAGCCCCGACGTCGACGGCTTGAGCCGCCGCCCGCCGAAGATCCACTGGATGTCGCCGTTGAAGTCGCCCGGCTTGACACCGGCCCGCACGAGGTCGTCCATCAGGCCGGGAAACTGCCGCTCGAAGATCTGCTGCCCCTTGGCGACGAGGCCGTGCGCGTGCCGGCCGTGCGGCACGCCCCGGCGGTACGTCGGGTTGTCGACCACCTCGTCGCGGTCGACCAGGAGCACCTCGCCGAACGCGGCGGACAGCGGCTTCGCGGCGAGCAGCGCCCCGAGGCTCGCACCGAGGACGACCACGCGGTCGCCAACCTTCGCCGGCACGGTCACCACCCCACATCCACAGTGGACAGCTGCGCGTCCGGCCGGGACAGCAGCGTCGACAGCAGCGTCAGGTAGCGCTCGACGAACACGTCGACGGTCTTCTGCTCGAAGAGATGGGCGCTGAACCCGAGCGCGCCGACGATGTCGTCGGACGGCCCGAGGTGCAGCGACCACAGCATCCCGTCGGGCATGTCCGAGCCGACCGGCTGGGAGATGACCCGGCGCCAGATCGCCGTGTACTCGAGGTCGCCGACCCGCTCCCGCTCCATCACGAACGGCGGCTGGATGACCTGGAAGAGACACGGCGCGACGCCGGGCGCGACCGACGCCATCAGCTCGGGCGCCTCTTGCAGCACGTGCAGCAGCGGTACCTCGTGCGAGTACGCGCCGAGGCAGGTGGCCCGGGTACGCGCGACGACGTCGCGGAAGGTGGCGGCGCCGGACAGGTCGGTGCGCAGCGGCACGAAGTTGAAGAACGAGCCGACCGTCTCCTGGAACCGGCCGTGTCCCCGGCCCGGCGTGAACGTCGGCACGGTCACGTCGTCGCTGCCGGTCCAGCGGCTCGCCATCACGTAGAACGCCGCGAGCAGCACCATGAACGGCGAGGTGTGCGTGTCGGCCGCGAGCGCGGTGGTCGCCGAACGCAGTTGGGCGTCCGTCACGAAGCGCTGCCACGTGGTGGTCGGCGTCGTGTCCGGGTCCGGGGTCCGGTCTACCGGGATCACCATGATCCGGGCGCCGGCGAGCTTGTCCCGCCAGTACGCGCGGGCCGCCTCGAGCCGCGGGCTTTCCGCCTCCGCGTGCTGGGTGGCGATGTACTCGCGGTACTGCGGCGCGGTGGACGGTGCGGGCTCCCGGCCGGCCGCCCGCTCGGCGTAGCAGTGCGCCAGATCGCGGAGGATCACCTGCATCGACCAGGCGTCGGCGGCCGAGTGGTGGGTGGTGAGGATCAGCACGGAGTCCGTCTCGTCGAAGCGGCCCAGCGTGACGCGCAGCAGCGGCAGGTCGTGCACGGCGAGCGTGCCGGCCTCGATCTCGTTGATCAGCTCCTCGGCCCGGCGGTCCCGGTCGGCCGGGTCCACACCGGACAGATCCCGCACCTCGACCGCGGGCGGCGCGGGGTCGAGCACCCGCTGCCCGTGCTCACCGCCACGCAGCACCGAGGTGCGCAGGGCCTCGTGCCGCCCGACCACGTCCGCCAGCGCCCGGCCGAGCGCGTCGACGTCGACCCGCCCGTGTACCCGCCAGCCTTCGCCGATCAGGTAGTGCGGTCCGAAAGGGCCAGTGGCGTCACCGGTGTCGAACAGCAACAGGAACTCCTGTTGCAGGGAGAGCGGAAGGTCGTGCGAGGTGGTCATGCTGCGCTCCTCATGGGTTGGATGCGGGTGTCAATCCACGACGAACCGGCGCGGGCCGGGTGGCCCCGGCCGCTCGCCCAGGCAGTCGGCGTTGTACTCGTCGAGCAGGCGTTGGGCGTCCGCGGAGGCGTTCGTGAAGCTGCGCAGCGGTTCCACGCCACGCACGAGGACGTCCTCCATCGCCTGGGTCATCACGCCCTGGATGCGCGGAAACTCGCCGAGCAGCGCACCCCGCGCGGCCGGCGAGCCGTCGGTGGCCAGCAACTGGTCGATCGCCACCCGCTGGTGCGGCCGCTCGTCGAACCAGCCCTCGCCGTGCAGCAGGTCGATCGCGGTGGTGGTCACCGGGATGAACCAGGTGGCCTTGTGCCGTTCCGCGGCCGCGTGCGGCGCGAGCAGGTGCTGGAGGAACGCGAGCGCCCCGTCCTGTACCGCCGGGTCCGGGCTGTCGGTGAGCCAGATGGCGTCGCCGCCGACGATGTTGCCGGCGTAGCGGACCTCGCCGTTGTGCGGCATCCGGCCGACGGCGACTCCGAAGCCGCGGTCGCGGCCGGCCTGGATCAGCCACTCGGCCTCGACCGACGAGCTGAGCACGAACGCGACCCGCTGCTCGGCGAACGCGACGAAGTTCTCTTCCCAGGCCCGGCCGGTGTTGTCGCCGTACGCCTGGCCGCCGATGTAGTGGTAGATCCCGTCCTGGTGCAGGCCGCGCCACCACTCGGCGAACGCCACGAGCTCGGGCGCCGCGAGGTCCACCCGCTCGGCGCGGCCCTCCCGCCCGTTGGCGTGGTCGGCGAGCAGACCACCCTGCTGCGCCACCGCCTGCTGGAAGATCCAGCCGTGGTTGGGCCAGGTGATCGCCGCCCGGCCGGTGTGTGCCAGGACCGCCTTGCCGGCGGCGGTCAGCTCGGCCCAGGTGGTCGGCAGTTCGGTCACCCCGGCGGCGGCCAGCAGGTCGGTGTTGGCGTAGAGCAGCGTGGTCGAGACCAGCGGGGGAGCGGCGAGCAGCGTGCCGCCGGCCGAGTAGTAGCCGCGCGCCGGCGCGATCACGTCGCCCGTGACGACCGGTTCGCCCAGCACCCTGGTACGCCCGTCCAGCGCGGTCTCAAGTGGACGGATCAGCGGCGCGCCGCCCGGGCCGCGCATGTCGCGGGCCAGCTGCGTCGAGGTGTGGAAGTACTGCACCAGGGCGGGCGCCTCACCGCGGCGCGCCGCCGCGTCGACATCCGCGGGCAGGGTCTTGTAGCTGGACTCCCGGACCCGGACCTCGTAGTCGGGGTGCGCCTCGTGGAAGCTCGCCGCCAGCGCCCGGATACCACCCAGATAGTCGGGCACGGCGGGGTAGCTGGGTAGCCAGACATCGATGACGGTGCGCGCGTGGTCCAGCCTCATGTGACGGTCCTCCGGGCGGGCGGCGGGGGTCGCCAATAGGGTGTCCGCCGCCCGGCGGGCGGTTCATCTCCCGGCGTGCTCCGGCCGGGCACGCGCGGTGAACTGCGCACGAAGGAAGTCGTGGATGGATGTCGAAATCCAGCGGCCGGCTCCGACCCCCAGTTGAAGGGCTTAATGCCGAGAAGGGACTGACGACATGGACAACTCCGCGTCTGCGCCGCCCGCGGACCTGGCGGGGCGCAAGGAATGGATCGGGCTGGCGGTGCTGGCGTTGCCCGCGATGCTGGTGGCGATGGACATCGGCGCGCTGTTCCTGGCACTTCCGCACCTCAGCGCCGACCTGGGAGTCTCCGGCGTCGAGCAGCTGTGGATCATAGACATCTACGGCTTCCTGCTGGCCGGCTTCCTGCTCACCATGGGCACGCTGGGCGACCGCATCGGGCGGCGCCGGCTGCTCATGATCGGCGCCACCGCGTTCACGCTCGCGTCGATCCTCGCCGCGTACGCGAACTCCGGCACCACGCTGATCATCGCGCGGGCGCTGCTCGGCGTCGCGGGCGCGACCCTGTCGCCGTCGACGCTCGCGTTGATCACCAACATGTTCCGCAACGAGAAGCAGCGCGGCATCGCGATCTCGGTCTGGGCGGCCTGCCTTTTCGGCGGCACCGCGCTCGGCCCGATCGTCGGTGGCGTGATGGTCGACCACTTCTGGTGGGGTTCGGTCTTCCTGCTCGGCGTGCCGTTCATGATCGTGCTGCTGGCCACCGGCTTCGTCCTGCTGCCGGAGTACCGCGACCCCAACGCGGGCAGGTTCGACCTGCTCAGTGTGGTGCTTTCGCTGGCCTCGATCCTGCCGATCGTGTATGGGGTGAAGGAATTCGCGGCCGGTGACTCCGACAACCCGGCCCTGGCGGCCGGCGCGATCGCGGTGGGCCTGGTGATCGGCGCGATCTTCCTACGCCGCCAGTCGCGGCTGGAGCATCCGCTGATCGACCTGAGCATGTTCCGCAACGCCTCGTTCAGCGGCGTGCTGGTCACGATGATGTTCGCGTCCGCCGCGCTGGCCGGCATCAGCCTGATGAGCACGCAGTACATCCAGAGCGTCGAGGGCCTGTCGCCGGCGGCGTCCGGCCTCTGGCAGGCACCGACGGGCCTGGGCATCGCGATCGGCACCGGGATCACGCCGATGCTGATGAAGGCCCTCAAGCCGGCCACCGCGATCATGATCGGCCTGACGATCTCGGTCGTGTCGATGCTGCTCCTCACCCAGGCGGGCAGTTCCGGCTGGCTTGTCGCGATCGTCGTCCTGGTCGCGATCGTCGCGCTCGGCACGGGTCCGTTGTTCACCTCGGGCACCGGGATGGTGGTCGGCTCCGTCCCGCCGGAGAAGGCCGGCTCGGCCGCGTCGCTGTCCGAGACCAGCAACGTGTTCGGCTCCACGCTCGGCCTCGCGCTGCTCGGCAGTGTCGGCGCCGCCGTGTACCGCAACCAGATGGCCGACGCACCCCTCAACGACGTGCCACCCCCGGTGGCGGAGGTCGCCCGGGAAAACGTCGCCTCGGCCACGGCGGCGGCTGACTCCCTGCCACCCGCGGCGGCCGACAACCTCGCCGACACCGCCGGCGAGGCGTTCACCACCGCGATGAACGTGGTCGCCTGGGCCGACGCGCTCCTCATCCTCGGCCTGATCGTGCTGGTCGCCCTGACGGTCCGCGGCAAGCGCGGCCAGCAGCCGGCCGAAACGCCGCAAGCCGAGGCCGTACCCACCACAGGCACCGCGTAGACCACCGCTTTCCGGTCCGCCCGCGACGCGGGCGGACCGGAAGGCTTCCCACGGCCACCGTTGAGGTTCCCTCGACCAGGTTTCCCGGGTGCGTGTCAGCTGCGGACCGCTGCTCCCGCCGGAGACCGCTGCGGCCGGCGGCTCGCCAGGGCTCGCCGAGACCCCCGGCCTCCGCTGCCAGCTCCGCGCCGCAAGCCCACATGGCGTAGGTCCGCGGCAGCTGCGAACCCGCTGCGAGGCAAGCCATGATCATTGGCTGGCGGGCACGTCCTCCACGATCCTCGCTGACGCTCGCCGCAGGCCCTGCCCGCGGTCCGTGGTGGGGTCGGGACGTCGAGATCTAGGAGACTTGGGGTTGAAATAGCGCCCTAACTCTCCTAGATCTGGAATCTCGCCTCGCGCACACCGCCGCGGTGGTTACTCGCGGCAACGAAACCCCTGTTGCTTTCCCAGATTGCCGATCCCGCAGCGGGCATTGTGGACAAACGTCGACCACCAGCCGGTGGCGCGCAGAAGTGAGCGCGACCAGCGGCGGACGGGTGAGGCCGCGGGAGCAGCGGTCTGGACAGATAGCCCCTCTTCAGAGGGCTGTCGAGCCGGGGCTGGCGTCGCCGCGGAAGATGCCGGTCGGGTCGACGCGAGCGCGGACGTGGTCGGCACGGTCCACATCGGACGGAGCTAGGTGGCGTTGGGGTTGGCGCCAGCTCTCCACGAAGGTTGGCGCTGTGCGGCCGGTGTCCCAGGGTGCGAGTGCCGAACGGATCACCGCGCAGTGTTTCTCGATCACCGCGGCCGCCTCCGGGCTGTCGGGGATCGCGTTGCCGAGGTACGAGTAGTCGGCCGCGTAGTGGTCGAGCGCCCCGCCGTCCGGGTGTGGCACGGCCAGCGCGCCGCCGAGCTGCCGCAGCTCCGCCGTGACCAGCGGCGAACCCGAGGTGGTCAAGTCGAGGAAGGTGGCCTGCCCGCGTGCGTCGAGGGCGCCGAGGAGCATGTGGTCGCCGACGATGGGCAGCGGCTCGTCGGGGCCGAGCTGGGCGCGCACCACCTCCGCCGCCGTGCACGGCATCCACACGTCGACCACCGGCTCGGCCACCGCGCGGAGCTGGGTGAGCAGGTCGGCGAGCCCGCCCGTCGCCTCGCCCACCTCGGTCGCCGCCACGCCAATCATCGTCCCGCTCTTGAGCTCGGGCGGCACGATCGGTACGTCGGGCAGGTTGAGCACCTGGAACGCGCTGGTCACCGCCCACGGTGCGGCGTTGGCCCAGCGGGTCCAGCGGTCGAGGAGCGCTTCGGCGTGCCGCGCCGGCCAGTACGCCGAGCCGGTGACCACCGGCCGGGCCGGCGACAGGCGCAGCTCGACCGCGACCACCACGCCGAAGCCGCCACCGCCGCCGCGCACGGCCCAGAACAGCTCCGGGTCGTTGGCCGCGTCGACCCGGCGCAGCTCGCCGTCGGCGGTGACCAGCTCGACCGCGGTCACGCTGTTGACCGCGAGCCCGGTCTCCCGGCCGTAGACGCTGACGCCGCCGCGCAGCAGGTAACCCACCACGCCCACGTCGGCCGACGAGCCGTGCGGCGCGGCCAGGCCGTGCGGTGCGGCCGCGTCGACCACGTCGCCCCACCGGGTGCCGGCCGGGACGCGGGCGGTACGGGCGACCGGATCGATCTCCACGCCGCCGGCGAGCTCCGTGCGCAACAGGAACGCCCCGTCCATCGGCCGCGCGGCCGCCGCGCCGTGACCGGTGCTGTGCACCCGCACGGTCATGTGGTGCGACCGGGCGTACGCGATCGCGGCACGGACGTCCTCGACGGTGCGGACCGTCCGCGCCGCGGCCGGGTGTGGGCGGCCGTGGAGGTTGAACACCTGGGTGGCTTCCTCGTAGCCCTTGTCGTCCAAAATGGACACGTCGCGTTCCTCCTCTGTGGACGGCTCAGTCGGGCAGCCGCACCGACAGCGCGTGCCGGAACACGTCGCGCGGGTCGTAGCGGAGCTTGACCCGCTGGAGCCGGGGATAGTTGTCCTTGAAGTAGAGGGTGTGCCAGGGCACGCCGGAGGTGTTCCACTCTGGATCGGCGAGGTCGACGTCTGGATAGCTGATGTACGAGCCGTCGCTCACCTCGCCGGCCACCGGCACACCGCCCGTCTCGGCGTAGACGTCCCGGTACATCGCCCGCACCCACGCGATGTTCGCCGCGTCGTCACCGGGCGACTGCCAGGCGCCGGCGCTGTACGAAGCCTTCACCACGCTGTCGCGCTGGGCCGCGGCGGTCGCGTCGGGCGCCACCGCGTTGACCTGACCGCCGAACGCGGTGAGCACGATGCCCGCCGCCGGGTTGGCGTAGTCGGGGTCGGCGAGGTAGCGGTAGAGCGTGGCCAGCTGCTTGTCGGTGTAGCCCGCGCGGAGGTACCCGGCCTTGTTCTTGTAGCGCCCCCGCGGATCGCTGGGCCAGCTGTAGGAAGGCATCCAGCTCGCCATCCAGTCGACGACGTCTTCCGCGTCCGTGTGCGGGGTCAGGCCGGTGCCGTCGACGATCGCGTCGAACTGGTCGGCGAGCAGGCCCGACGCGCCGCTGACGGCGTCGTCGACCACCGCGGTCAGCGCGACCATGTCGGCCGAGCGGTGCATGACGATGAGGTTGCTCCACAGCTGGGTCGCGGGCGCGCCGACCGCGCTGTTGCGCTCCAGCCAGCCGCAGTAGTTGGCGAGCAGCCGGGGCAGCGTGGTCTCGTCCATCGCATCCCACGACCACAGCACGTCCCGCCGGCGGATCCGGCGGGGCGCGGCGGGCAGGAGCCGGGCGGGGTCGTCGCCCTCGGTGCCGGGGCTGCGCAGCCAGAACCGGGTGACCACACCGAAGCTGCCGCCACCCCCGCCGGTGTTGGCCCACCAGAGGTCGTGGTGCGGGTCGTCGGGATCCCGTGTCGCGACGACCGCGCGGGCTCGGCCGCCGTCGTCGACGACGACCATCTCCACCGCGTACAGGTGGTCGACGACGAGGCCGTCGCGGCGGGAGAGGTGGCCGTAGCCACCGCCGGTGATGTGGCCGCCGACGCCGACCTCGAAGCAGGTGCCGCCGGGGATGGTGACGCCCCAGCGGTCGTGCAGCGCGGGGTACAGCGCGCCGAGTGTCGTGCCGGCCTCCACCATCACCGCCCGCCGTGCCGGGTCGTAGGCGATCGCGTCCATTTTGGACATGTCGATCAGCAGCCGGACGTCGGGCGCGGCGAAGAAGTCTTCGAAGCAGTGTCCGCCGCTGCGTACGGCCACCCGTCGCTCGCCGGTGACGGCCTCTTGGACGGCGGCGACCACCTCGTCGGTCGTCCGGACCTGCCGGACGGCGTCAGGTTGGCCGGTGAACCGGTGGTTGTAACCCTCGACCAGGGCCGCGTAACGGGGGTCGTCGGGCAGGATGTCGGTCATGCGGTCGGTCCCTCCGTGCGCGACCGGCCGCCCGGCCGCACATGCGCCGGGCGGCCAGGGATCGTCTAGTTGGTGCCGATCGGGGTGTTCTGGTAAGCGGTGACTCGCCATTCGCCGGCCTTCTTGGCCAGGATCCACATTGCCCGGATGGCGCGCTCCGGCGACACCTCGGTCTCGCCGGGCGCCAGCACGCCGCCCTTGGTGATGAGCACGCACGCCTCGGCGCCCAGGAACTTCACGGAGATCGGCTCGCCGTGCACCTTGGTGCCCTTGTAGGGGCCGGCGTACCCGCGCGCCATGAAGGCCTCGATGCCGTCGCGGCCCTCGACGAAGACGCCGCCCGGCAGGATCATCGTGGCGTCGTCGGTGAACACCTTGGCGAACGCGGTGGCGTCGTTGTCGGCCCAGGCGGCGATGATGCGCCCCGGCACCTCGGCGACGGCCGCCATCTGCTCCGGCTGGACGCTCGTGTCGGAAATGGTCATGCTGACACCTTTCTCTGCGGGTCAGGCCCGCACCGGGGTCTCCCGCAGCGCCGGTTCGGCGTGCGGGTCGGTGAGCAGGATGTGGGGGTCTTCCATCTCGTACCAGCCCACGCCGGGCGGGCACCGGTCGTAGCCGAGGAGCCGCTGCACCTCCTCGGGCAGCGTGCGCACGACGTCGCGCGGCACGGCGAGGAACTGGTTTTCCTCCTGGCGCAGGTTGCCCAGGTCGTACGAGACCGTGAGGCTCGTGCGCGGCTTGTCGGAGACGTTGCCGCCGCCGCCGTGGTAGACGCCGCCGAGCCAGAGCAGCCCGGACTTCGCGGGCATCGCGGCGGGGATCGCCTCCGCGTACCGGGGCGCGCGCTCGTCGTCCCAGTGGTGGCTGCCCGGGATCACCAGCGTGGCACCGTTTTCGGCGGTGAACTCGCTGAGTGCGAGCATGAGCTGCACCCGCGAGGTCGGCCCGGGGTGCCGGCGCAGGTGCAGTGAGTCGTCCCGGTGCAGCGGCTGGCGGCCCTGGCCGGGATCGATCTGGATAGCCTGCGTCGCGCTGATCTGGATGTTGGGCGTCATCTCGATGCGGGCCTGACCGACCCACATGTGTACCGGCTTCTCCATGATCCGCCGCGCCGCGCCGAGGTAGAGCGGCTGGAGGAAGACCGGCGTCAGGTGGGTGGTGCGGCGAAACAGCGACGAGACCCGCCGGGTCTGGTGGCCGTCGTAGCCGCTCTTGCTGTAGCGCGTGCCGTCGAGCAACGGGCCGAGGTCGGCCCAGAGGCCCTCGAACGTGGCGTCGTCGACGAAGTTCTCGATGATGATGCAGCCGTCGCGCTCCAGCACCTCGACCACGTCGTCGAGCGGGGCGTCGGGCTGCACACGGACGAAGTCGACCATCTCGGCTACCTCCCCAGCGTCTGAGCCTTCGCGACGATGTCGCGGGTGAACGTGGCCAGGTTGGGGTCCTCGAAGAGATCGCCGAGGTCCACCTGGACGCCGATCTCCTCCTGCACACGGGCCACGATCCGGACCGCTGAGATTGACTGCCCGTTGAGCTCGAAGAAGGTGGCGCCGTCCTCGCCGGGCGGCACGTCGAGCACGTCCCGCCAGATCGACGCGACCTGGTTCTCGATCTCGGCGACGCTCAACGCGCGGGTTTGGTCGATCGGCATGGGAGTCCCTCCCGATGTAATGTGATGGGTGTCGATTCGGGCCGGCCGGTGAATGCGGCGACCCCCACGCATATGATGTCGGTGAATTCGCCGAATGCGTTCTCCGCTATTGCGCTATTAACCTCGACATCGGAAAAGCGCGGCGGGGCCCCACGCGGGCCCCGCCGCCATCTTTTTCTACAGGTACTGCGTATTGGGCCCGAGGCCGCAGAGGATCCGGCCGTAGAGCTCGAGGTTGGTGTTCGGGTGCATGATCGCGTGCAGGTTGACCGTCTGCACGTCGCGTTCGATCCGCTGGATCGGCACGTCCTTGTAGATGGAGGAGCCGCCGCTGGCGGTGTTGAGCACGTCGACGGCCTCCTTGGCCGCCTGGCAGGTCGCGCCGAGGTCGAGCCGGGCCCTGGCGCGCTCCTCCAGCGTCCACTCCGCGCCCGCCTTGCCCTTGCTGTCGACGCGGTCGGCGGCCCGCAGCGCGTGGAACTCGGCCTGGTCGAGCTTGATCTGCGCGCTGGCGACCTGAAGGTGGGTCAGCGGCGCCTGGCTCTGGTCGGCGTAGTCGGTGTAGGTGATCTTGCGACCGGGCAGCCGCTCGAAGAACGCCTCCTTGCCGGCCTTGGCCAGCCCGTACGCCGTGGCGCCGACGGTCGCGCAGGCCACCGGCATGAACGGGCCGCGCCACATGGTCGCCGTCGGGTGCTGCTGAAGCGGGTGCTGGCCCATGATGATCGGCACCATCGGCAGGACCCGCTCCTTGGGCAGGAACACGTCCTTCGCCACCGTCGAGACGCTGCCCGAGCCGCGCAGGCCCGAGGTGTGCCAGTCGTCGACGACCATCAGGTCGGACATCGGGATCAGGGTCAGGATCGGCTCGTGACCGCCGTCGGGGGTCGCGAGCACCGCCGCGTTGGCGTTCCACTGGCTCTGCGTAGCGCCGGTGTTGAACGCCCACTTGCCGTTGAGCACGTAGCCGCCGTCGACGGGCACGGCCATCGCGGTCGGGCTGAGGATGCCGCTGATCCGCGTCGACGGGTCGCCGAAGACCTCCTGGCGCACGGCGTCAGGAAAGAGGCCGGTGATCCAGCTGCTGATGTGCCAGACCGCGACGGTCCACGCGGTCGAGCCGTCGCCGCGGGCCAGTTCGGCGATGACCTCGACGACGCTGCGCGTGTCGGCCTCGTAGCCGCCGAACTCCTCGGGCACCCGCATCCGCAGGATGCCGGAGTCGCCCAGGGCCGCCACGACGTCGTCGTGCAGGCGGCGGTTTTCCTCGCCCCACTGGGCGTGTTGGGCCAGCAGGGGCACCAGCTCCGCGGCCCTGCGCACGAGATCGGCGCGGGGCGGAGCATCGGTGATCGACATCGGTCCTCCTCGAAGGGGCTGTTTTAGCGCGCGAACTGTGCGCCGGAAGTCACGGCGGACGCCCACCTGACCCTGGCACCACCGGTGGTGGCGCGCATCTTCCCCCGTGCGTTTCTCGATCGCGCAGCGATATCGGCGACCGGCGCAATCTGAAAGGTGCGCTCTTCTAGCTGGCGCAGGGATATTGACTTTTGTCTCCGCATCTGTCGCGTCCCCAGACGGCGAAGGGAATTCACCCAATGGAACGGTTCCGTGTAGAAATCCCTCAGGAGGACGTGGCGGACCTGCGTCGCCGGCTGAGCGGCACGCGATGGCCGGCGCTCTTCGACGCGGGGTGGGACCGGGGCGTACCGACCGACTATCTGCGCGAGCTCGCCGCCTACTGGCGCGACGAGTTCGACTGGCGGGCCGCCGAGCGGCGGATCAACGCGGTGCCGCAGTTCGTCACCACCATCGACGGCGCGACGGTGCACTTCCTGCACGTGCGCTCGCCGCACCCGGACGCCGTGCCGATGATCGTCACGCACGGCTGGCCGGGCTCGGTGACCGAGTTCCTCGACGTGATCGGCCCGCTGACCGATCCGGTCGCGCACGGCGGCGACGCCGCCGACGCGTTCCACCTGGTCATCCCGTCGATGCCGGGATTCGGCTTCTCCGGACCTTTGCCGGCGCCCGGATGGAACAACCTCCGGGTCGCCCGCGCCTGGGCCGAGCTGATGCGGCGGCTCGGCTACGAACGGTACATCGCGCAGGGCGGCGACTTCGGTGCCGGCATCTCGTACGCGCTGGCCCAGGTCGACGCCGACCACGTGCTCGGCCTGCACCTCAACACGCTGGTGACCACTCCGGCGGCGGACGGCTCGGACGCGCTCGACGACGAGGACCGCTGGCGGCTGGCCCGCTCGAAGCGATTCCTCGACGTGCTCGCCGG
Organism: Phytohabitans sp. LZ39; assembly: GCF_059359075.1. NCBI lineage: Bacteria > Bacillati > Actinomycetota > Actinomycetes > Micromonosporales > Micromonosporaceae > Phytohabitans > Phytohabitans sp. LZ39. The sequence goes on from NZ_JCADBM010000012.1 coordinate 94,298, forward strand.
CTCGATGAAGCTCCAGGCGACCCGGCCGCACACGGTGGCGTACGCGCTGACCGACTCGCCGGTCGGGCAGCTCGCGTGGATCGTCGAGAAGTTCAAGGACTGGGCCGACACCGGGAAGGCGCCCGAGGACGCGGTCGACCGCGACAAGATCCTCACGATCGCCTCGATCTTCTGGTTCACCGGCACGGCCGGCTCGTCCGCGCAGTTCTACTACGAGACCGTCGACTACCTGCCGATCTCGACGAGCACCATCCGGTACGCCCCGATCCGCCAGCCGCTCGGCGTCGCGGTGTTTCCCGAGGGCGTGTTCCTGCCGATCCGCCGCTTCGTCGAGCGCGACTTCCCGACGCTGGCGCATTGGTCGGAGTTCGACCGTGGCGGGCACTTCGCGGCCCTGGAGGAGCCCGACCTGTTCGTCGGCGACGTGCGGGAGTTCGCCCGTATCGTGCGGGGCTGACGGTGACCGACTTCCGGGTGGTCGGTGAGCGGCTGCGCAACTGGGGCCGCTGGGGCGACGACGACGAACGCGGCACGGTCAACCTCATCACGCCCGAGCGGCTCGCCGCCGCCGGTCGGCTGATCCACAAGGGACGGATATTCGACCTCGGCATCGACCTCGACGGCACGGGGCCGCAGAACGGCCGGTTTCGCATCAACCCCGTGCACCTGATGTCAGAGACGGGTGCCGAGCAGGTGTTTCCCGGCGGCTTCCGCTACGCCGACGGCTACCTGTTCATGCCGATACAGGCGTCGTCGCAGTGGGACGCGTTGGCGCACGTCTTCTACGACGGCCTGTTGTACAACGGACATCCGGCCGACGAGCTGACGGTCAAGGGCGCGGCGCGATGCGGGATCGACAAGCAGGGCAAGGGAATCGCCGGCCGCGGCGTGCTGCTCGACATCCCGGCTGTGCGCGGCGTCCCGTGGCTCGAGGCCGGCGAGGTGATCACGCCGGACGACCTCGACGCGGCAATCGCCGCGCAGGGCGGCGTGTCCGTCGGCGCGGGCGACATCCTGCTCGTCCGCACCGGGTGGCGGCGCAAGTTTCTGGAGCAGGGCCAGGAAGCCGGATTCATGGCCGGCGAGCCGGGTCTCGGGCTGGCCAGCTGCCAGTGGCTGCGCGACCGGGACGTCGCCGCGGTGTGCGCCGACAACTGGGCGGTCGAGGCGCTGCCGGGCGAGGACCCCGGCGCGTTCCTCGCCGTGCACATGGTGCTGATCCGCGACATGGGCATGACGCTCGGCGAGATCCTCGACTTCGAGGAGCTCACCGAGGACTGCCGGGCCGACGGGCGGTGGGAGTTCTTCTTCGCGGCGCCGCCACTCAAGATCACCAGGGCCGCCGGCTCGCCGATCAACCCGCTCGCCATCAAGTGACCTGGGAGACTTCATGGGACGCCACATGTTCACGTCCGAGTCGGTGACCGAAGGTCATCCCGACAAGATCGCCGACCAGATCAGCGACGGGATCCTCGACGCCCTGCTGGCCCAGGACCCGCGGAGCCGGGTGGCGGTCGAGACGCTCATCACCACCGGCCAGGTACACGTCGCCGGCGAGGTGACGACCGCCGCGTACACCGACATCCCGGCGATCGTGCGGGAGACCGTGCTCGGCATCGGGTACGACTCGTCGCGCAAGGGCTTCGACGGAGCCTCCTGCGGCGTCAGCATCTCGATCGGGGCGCAGTCGCCCGACATCGCGCGCGGTGTCGACCAGGCCGGCGCCGCGCAGGGCGCGGGCGACCAGGGCATGATGTTCGGCTTCGCGTGCACCGAGACGCCCGAGCTGATGCCGCTGCCCATCGCACTGGCACACCGGCTGGCGCGGCGGCTCACCGCCGTGCGCAAGGACGGCACGATCCCGTACCTGCGGCCGGACGGCAAGACGCAGGTGACGGTGGAGTACGACGGCCGGCGCCCGCTGCGCGTCGACACCGTCGTCGTGTCCGCCCAGCACGCCGCGGACATCTCGCTGGAGTCGCTGCTCACCCCCGACGTGCGGGAGAAGGTCGTGCTGCCCGAGCTGGCGGCGCTCGACCTCGACACGGCCTCGTTCCGGTTGCTGGTAAACCCGACCGGGCGCTTCGAGATCGGTGGACCGATGGGCGACGCCGGGCTCACCGGCCGGAAGATCATCGTCGACACGTACGGCGGGTACGCGCGGCACGGCGGGGGAGCCTTCTCCGGCAAGGACCCGTCCAAAGTGGACCGTTCAGGTGCGTACGCGATGCGCTGGGTGGCGAAGAACATCGTGGCGGCAGGCCTCGCCGAACGCTGCGAGGTCCAGGTCGCCTACGCGATCGGCGTCGCCGAGCCGGTCAGCCTGTCGATCGACACCTTCGGCACGGAGACGGTGGCGCCGGAGCGCATCGGCGCGGCGGTCACCGACGTCTTCGACCTGCGGCCGGCGGCGATCATCCGCGACCTCGACCTCATGCGCCCGATCTTCCAGGACACGGCGGCGTACGGCCACTTCGGCCGGGAACTGCCCGCGTTCACCTGGGAGGACACCAGCCGGGCCAAGGATCTCCTCTCCGCCGCGGGCTAAGGGGTACGAATGTCCACGGACGTCCAGTACGGCCTCTGGTTTCTCGACCGCCTGACGCCCGCGTCGCCGGCCTTCCACCACACCCGCGCGTACCGGATCTCCGGTCCGCTGGAGGTCGCCGCGCTGCGGGCCGCCTGGAGCGCGCTCGCCGACCGGCACGAGGTCTTGCGCACCCGCTTCGACGCGGTCGGAACGCCGGTCTTCGACGCGGCCGTCCCCGATCTCTCCATCGTGGACGTGTCGATCGTCGGGCGCCACGGTGAGCAGGCGGTGGAGCGGTTCGTCGCCGACCAGGCGGCGGCTCCGTTCGCCCTCGACAGCGGCCCGCTAGCCCGGCTGTCGCTGGCCCGGTTGGCCCCGCTGCGGCACCTCCTGGTGCTCGTCGTGCACCGGATCGTCGCCGACGAGCGGTCGATGTGGACGCTCGTCGACGAACTGGGCCAGCTCTACGCCGCGGCGCTGGGCGGCGAGCCCGCCGATCGCGTGTTCGCCGCGCCCGCACCGCGCTGGTCCGACCACGCTCGGCCGGCCCGCGGGGTCGAGGCCGCCGCCCGCCGCGCCGAGCGGTGGTGGCGCAAGGCGAGCGCACCGGCGCCGGTCGAGCTGCCGACCGACCGCGACCGTGGCGCCGCCGCCGACTGGCGGGCCGGTGTGGTTCCCTTCGACTGGGGCGTCGAGCTCGCCGACCGGATCCGCGGGCTTGCCGACGCCGCCGGCACCCGGCCGCTGGCCGTGGTCCTCGCCGCGGTCCTGGCGGTGCTGGCCCGCTACAGCGGCGAGTCCCGGATCGCGGTGGCGACGCCGGTCAGCACCCGGGGCGCCGACACGCCCACCGGGCTTGTCGGCCCGCTCGACAACCTCGCGCTCGTCGACGCCGACCTCGCCGCCACCCCTACGTTCCGGGAGCTCGTCGCGCAGGTGGCCGGGCGTCTCGATGCCCTCGGCGACCACCGGCACCTGCCGTTCAGCCGCCTTGTCGAGACGCTCGGCGCGCCCCGCGACCCGCGCACGGTCCCGCTCGTCGACGTGCTCGTCGCGCACCTCGACGACGATCCGGCCGGTCTGCGGGTCGCGCACGCCACCGCGACCCGCCAGGAGGTCGACCCGACCGCGACGGTCGCCGACCTCGAACTGCGGGTACGGACCGTACCGGCGGTGACCGGCACGCTCGCGTACCGCGCCGAGCTGTTCGACGAGGGGTCGGTGGAGCGGATCGCCGACCAGCTGCTGACGGCGCTCACCGCCGGCGTGGCCGACCCCGAGTCGCCGCTGGCCGAGCTGCCGCTGGACGACCCGGCGCGGGCCGCCACCGCGCTCCGTACCGGCGACCGGATCGCCGCGGGGCCACCCGCGGGCGTACCGGTGCACGAGCTGGTCCGGCGGATCGCCCGGCGGGCCCCGGACCGGCCGGCCGTGGTCTGGGAAGGCGGCGGCCTGAGCTACGCGGGCCTGTGGCGGCGGGCCGAGGAGATCGCGGCGGGTCTCGTCGCGCGGGGCGCGTCCGGCCAACCGGTGGTGGTCCGCGTCCCGTCCGGCCCCGACCAGACCGCGGCGCTGCTCGGCGTGCTGGCCGCGGGCGCACACGTCTGCTGGCTCGGGACCGGCGACCTCGGCGGGCGCGGCCGGGCGATCCTCGCCGACCTGAAACCGGCCTGCTTGCTGGTCTCCGGCGATCCCGACGACGACGAGGTGGCCCGCTGGGCCCGCACCGACCTCGACACCCCGGCCTACGACGTCGCCACGCTCGTCGAGGCCGGGCCGCTGCCGCCGGGCGACCCCGGCGCGACCGCGTACGTCGCGTACACGTCGGGATCCACCGGCCGGCCCAAGGGCATCGCCCAGCCGCACTCGGCGTTCGGCCAGTTCGTGAGCTGGCTCGGCACCCGGTTCGAGATGGGCCGGGACGCCCGTGTCGCGCAGTGGGTGGCGGCCGACCACGACCCGGCGCTCTGCGAGGTGTTCGCCACCCTCGTCGCCGGCGGCACACTGTGCCTGCCCACGCCGGCCATCCGGCTCCACGCGGAGAAGCTTCTCGACTGGATGGCCGCGGAGGAGGTCACCCACCTGCAAACCGTGCCCAGCTTCGCGCGGGAGCTGCTGCGCGCGCTCGGCGGCCGCACCGGCGAGCCGATGCGGGAGCTGCGCCACCTGCTGCTGATGGGTGAGGCGCTGCCCGGCGCGCTTGTCGAGCAGCTTCGCGCCGAGCTGCCCGGCGCGGCACTGTCCAATATCTACGGTCCAACGGAGACGATCGCGGCGACGTGGCATCCGGTCGACTCGACCGTCGAGGGCACCACGCCGATCGGCCGGGCGATCCCGGGCCGCCAGGTGCTGGTGCTCGACGAGGAGGACCGTCCCTGCCCGGCCGGCGTGACCGGCGAGATCGTGATCCGCAGCCCGTTCGTGGCGGCCGGCTACCTCGGTGTCGAGGGCACGGCGGCGGCGTTCGCCCCGGTGCGCGGGCTGCCGGGGGTCCGGTGCTACCGGACCGGCGACCTCGGCCGCTGGCGCTGGGACGGCGCGCTCGAGTACCGGGGCCGCCGGGACTTCCAGATCAAGGTGTACGGCGTCCGGCTCGAGCTGGGCGAGGTCGAGGCGGCGCTCCAGGCCCACCCGTCGGTGCGAGAGTGCGGCGCGGTGCCGGTGCGCGGGCCGGACGGGCTCGTCAACCGGCTGGACGTGTACGTCGTGCCGGTCCGCCGCGGCGAGGGCGCGTCCGAGGTATGGCGGGCGCACCTGCGCGAGCGTCTGGGCAAGGTGGTGCCGGTCGTGTTCCGCACCGTGCACGGCCGGCTCCCGCGCAACGCCGGCGGCAAGGTCGACCGGCGCCGCCTGCCCGAGCTCGCCCCGGTGGCGACGGCCGGCGCGGCGGCGCCGCTGACCGGCACCGCGCAGGCCCTCGCGTCCCTGTGGGCGCGGGTGGTCGGCGGCCCGCCGCCGGGCCTCGACGACCGCTTCTTCGCGGCCGGCGGTCGTTCCGCGCAGATCCCGGTCCTGCTCCACCACGTGTCCGAACGGTTCGGCGTCGACGTGCCGATCCGCGACTTCTACGCCAACCCGTCGCTGCGCGCCTTGGCCGCAGCGGTCGCCGACGCACAGGTCCATCAGGCACCACGGCTTCGATGAGGTGAGGGAAAGTGACCACGACCGAGACCACCGTCCTGCTGGACGGCGAGACCCTGGACATCCCGGGTGTTCGCCGGATCGCCGACGACGACCGGCCCTGCGAGGTGGCACCCGCGGCGCTCGCGCGGGCCGCCAAGAGCCGCGCGATGTTCGAGGACATCGTCCGCCAGGACATCCCGGTGTACGGGGTGACCACCGGCTACGGCGAGATGATCTACATGCTTGTCGACCCCGCCAAGGAGGTCGAGCTCCAGACCAACCTCGTGCGCAGCCACAGCGCCGGCGTCGGGCCGCTCTTCAGCCGCCGCGAGTCGCGCGCGATCGTGGCTGCCCGCCTCAACGCGCTCGCCAAGGGCCACTCCGCGGTCCGCCCCGACGTGCTGGAGCGGCTCGCGCTCTACCTCAACCTGGGCATCACGCCGGCGATCCCGGAGATCGGCTCGCTCGGCGCGAGCGGCGACCTGGCCCCGCTCTCGCACGTGGCGTCCACTGTGATCGGTGAGGGGTACGTGCTGAGCGGCACCAGCAAGGTGCCGACCGCGACCGTGCTGCGCCGGCACGGGATCGAGCCGCTGGAGCTGCGTTTCAAGGAGGGCCTCGCCCTGATCAACGGCACGTCGGCGATGACCGGCGTCGGCGCGCTCGTGGTGGACCAGGCGCTGATCCAGGTACGCCAGGCGGAGATCGTCACCGCGCTGGTGGTCGAGGCGCTGCGGGGCTCGACGAGCCCGTTCCTGCCCGAGGGGCACGACATCGCGCGGCCGCACCAGGGCCAGATCGACACCGCCGCGAACCTCCGCGCGCTGATGCGCGGCAGTCTCTCCACTGTGGAGCACAGTGACCTGCGCAAGCAGGTGGCGGCCACCAAGGAGGAGGGCAAGGACGTCACCCGCACGAACGTGTACCTCCAGAAGGCGTACTCGCTGCGGGCGATCCCGCAGATCCTCGGCTCGGTGCGCGACACGCTCGCGCACGCCACCAACAAAATCCACATCGAGCTCAACTCGGCCAACGACAACCCGCTCTTCTTCGAAGGCCAGGAGATCTTCCACGGCGCCAACTTCCACGGGCAGCCGGTCGCGTCCGTGATGGACTTCGTCACGATCGCGCTGACCCAGCTCGGCGTGCTCTCCGAGCGCCAGTCCAACCGGCTGCTCAACCGCCACCTGAGCTACGGCCTGCCCGAGTTCCTCGTCGCCGGCGACCCGGGGCTCAACAGCGGCTTCGCCGGCGCGCAGTACCCCGCGACCGCGCTGATCGCGGAAAACCGCACCATCGGGCCGGCGAGCACGCAGAGCGTACCGTCCAATGGGGACAACCAGGACGTGGTCAGCATGGGCCTGATCGCCGCCCGCAACGCGCGCCGGGTGCTGCGCAACAACGACACCATCCTGGCGCTGGAGTACCTGGCCGCCGCGCAGGCCGTCGACATCTCGGGCCGCTACGGCGACCTCAGCCCGGCGGCCCGCGCGACCTACGACCACGTGCGCTCGATGGTGCCGACGCTCGACCGCGACCGCTACATGGCAGACGACCTGGAGACGGTCACCGCCGCCCTGGCCCGTGGCGAGTTCGCCGACGCCGTCCTGCCGCACGTGGGTCAGCTGCGATGACCCGGCCGTTCACCGGCGCGGAGTACATCGACAGCCTGCGCGACGACCGGGAGATCTACCTCTACGGCGACCGGGTCAAGGACGTCACCACGCACCCGGCGTTCGCCAACGCGGTGCGGATGACCGCGCGGCTCTACGACGCGCTGCACGACCCGGCGCAGAAGGAGGTGCTGACCGCGCCGGTCGACAGCGGTGGCGAGGGCTTCACCCACCGGTTCTTCACCACGCCGTACAGCGCGAGCGACCTCGTGGCCGACCAGCGCGCGATCGCGGCGTGGGCCCGGATGAGCTACGGCTGGATGGGGCGCAGCCCGGACTACAAGGCGTCGTTCCTCGGCACGTTGGGCGCCAACGCCGACTTCTACGGCGAGTACGCGGGCAACGCGCGGGCCTGGTACCGCCGGTCACAGGAGCAGGTCCAGTTCTGGAACCACGCGGTCGTCCACCCACCGGTCGACCGCAACCGGCCGCCCGACGAGGTCGCCGACGTGTACGTGCACGTCGAACGCGAGACGGACGCGGGGCTCGTCGTGAGCGGCGCCAAGGTGGTCGCGACCGGATCGGCGCTGACCCACTACAACTTCATCGCCCACCACGGCATGCCGGTGAAGAAGCGGGAGTTCGCGCTGATCGCCACCGTGCCCATGGGCGCCCGCGGGATGAAGCTGATCTGCCGGCCGTCGTACTCGGCGACTGCCGCGGTGATGGGCAGCCCGTTCGACTACCCGCTCTCGTCCCGGCTCGACGAGAACGACACCGTGCTCATCCTCGACAAGGTCGAGATCCCGTGGGAGAACGTCTTCGTCTACGGCGACCTCGGCAAGGTGCAGATGTTCGCCGGGCGCTCCGGCTTCACCGAGCGGTTCACGTTTCACGGCATGACCCGGCTGGCGGTCAAGCTCGAGTTCATCGCCGGCCTGCTGGCCAAGGCGCTGGAGCTGACCGGCACCAAGGACTTCCGTGGCGTGCAGAGCCGGCTCGGCGAGGTGCTCGCCTGGCGCAACCTCTTCTGGGCGCTCTCGGACGCGGCCGCGCGCAACCCGGTGCCCTGGGTCAACGGCGCGGTGCTGCCGAACCCGCAGTACGGCCAGGCTTACCGGTGGTTCATGCAGGTCGGCTACCCCCGCATCCGCGAGATCATCATGCAGGACGTGGCGAGCGGGCTCATCTACATCAACTCCAGCGCGGAGGACTTCAAGAACCCGGAGATCCGGTCCTACTTGGACACCTACCTGCGCGGCTCGAACGGCAGCGACGCCGTCGAGCGGGTCAAGCTGATGAAACTGCTCTGGGACGCGGTCGGCACCGAGTTCGGCGGCCGGCACGAGCTCTATGAGCGCAACTACTCCGGCAACCACGAGAACACCCGGGTCGAGCTGTTCTTCGCCCAGCTCGCCTCCGGCCAGATCGACGGGTACAAGCGGTTCGTCGAGGAATGCATGAGCGAGTACGACCTCGACGGCTGGACCGTGCCCGACCTGGCGTCGTTCGCACACCTGCGCGCGGCGCGCGACGATCTCACGACCACCTGAGGAGGCACGATGTTGCAGGACAAGGTAGCGGTCGTCGCCGGCGTCGGCCCAGGGCTGGGCCGGGCCATCGCGTTGGCCTGCGCCCGCGCCGGTGCCGACGTGGTGCTGGCCGCGCGCAGCGAGCCGGTGCTCGCCGACGTCGCGAAGGAGGTCGAGGCCCTGGGCCGGCGCGCGCTGCCGGTGCCGACCGACCTGACCGACGACTCGGCGGTCGACGCGCTGGCGAAGGCCGCGGAGGACAACTTCGGCGGCGTGGACGCGTTGCTGTTCAACGCCTTCGCGGTCCCGACCTTCGAGGAGCTGGTCGCGATCGATCCCGCGGCGATGAAGGCGAGCCTGGAGCTGGACGTCTTCGGCGCGCTGCGCATCACCCAGCGGTTGGCGCCCACGCTGATCGCCCGCAAGGGCGCGATCGTCGTGACCAACGCGATGGTGGTGCGGCAGTCGAAGCCGAGGTTCGGCGCGTACAAGCTGTCGAAGAGCGGCCTGCTGTCGCTGGCGCAGAGCCTGTCGACGGAGCTCGGTCCGTCCGGCGTCCGGGTCAACACGGTGATGCCGAACTACGTCTGGTCCGAGCCACTGCGGGGCTACTTCGCCTACCTGGCGGGGGAGCGCGGGGTGACCGAGCAGGAGGTCTACGACGAGGCCGCCGCCACGCTGGACCTGCGCCGCCTCCCGGAGGCGGCCGAGGTCGCGAACGCGGTGGTCTTCCTGGCCTCGAGTCAGGCCAGCGCCATCACCGGCCAGTGCTTGCACGTCAACGGTGGCGAGCTGCACGCCTGACCGCGCATGAAGCCGCCACGGTGGCTTCGGGTCGATCAGGGAGTTTGGTGGACGCCCACCAGCTCCCTGATCGACAGCAGTGGCTCAGCCGACCGGGACGGTGGCCGGCTCGGGGAGCTGGCGGCCCATGAAGCCGGTCAGGTCGCGCAGGTCGCGCGCCAGCACCGCGAGGTCGTCCGCGATCAGCGCCTGCGGCCCGTCGCACAGCGCCACGCTCGGCTCGGGGTGCACGTCGACCACGAGGCCGTCCGCACCGGCGACGACCGCCGCGCGGCTGAGTGGGAGCACCAGGTCCCGGCGGCCGCCGGAGTGTGACGGGTCGACGATGACCGGCAGGTGCGAGAGGCTCTGCGCCACCGGTACGGCCGAGATGTCGAGCGTGTTGCGGGTGGCGGTCTCGAAGGTCCGGATGCCGCGCTCGCAGAGGACGACGTCGAGGTTGCCGCGCTGCGCGATGTACTCGGCGGCCATCAGCCACTCCTCGATGGTCGCGGACAGGCCGCGCTTGAGCAGCACCGGCTTACCCACGGCGCCCAGCGCCTGGAGCAGCGCGAAGTTTTGCATGTTGCGGGCGCCAACCTGGAGCATGTCGGCGTACTGGGCGACCATGTCGACCTGGTCGGCGTCGAGCACCTCGGTCACGAACGGGAGGCCGGTCTCCGCGCGCACGTCGGCCAGGATCCGCAGGCCCCGCTCACCCAGACCCTGGAACGCGTAGGGCGAGGTGCGCGGCTTGAAGGCACCGCCGCGCAGCAGGACGGCGCCGGCGCGCTGGGCCATCCGGGCCGCGGCGAGCGTCTGGTCGGGCGTCTCCACGGCGCACGGGCCGGCGATCAGCGTGACCGTGTCAGGGCCGATCGGCACGCCGCCCACCCGCACGGCGGAGCGGGCCGGATGGTGTTCGCGGCTGACCAGCTTGTAGCCGGCCGAGATCCGGGTGACGTCGCGGACGCCACGCATGCCGCGGATGTTGAGCCGGGCGAACTGCTCCACGTCACCGACGAGACCGATGATGACGCGACTGATGCCCCGGCTGACGAACGCCTCGCCGCCTGCCGACTCCACGAGGGCAACGACGGCCTGGATGTCCGAGGGCTTGGCATCCGATGCCATGACGACGACCACTGTGTGCCCCTTTCAACCGGGCGGAACGCCCGCTACGAGCGGTGCCCCACGCCCGGAGGCCCTTGGAGGTCCGGACGCAACCGGGTGGCACCGCGAAGATAGACATGCTCCACATCGGATGGTGAACGATCGGTGTGTACGTGTGCCAGGAGCCGGATCACCCGCCGCATGGCGCCCGGGACGGCGATCTCCACGGCGCACAGCAGCGGCACGTCGGCGAGGCCGAGGCCGCGGGCCGCCGCGGCGGGGAAGCGGCTGACGAGGTCCGGCGTCATCGTGAAGAGGACGCTGATGATGTCGCCGGCCGCCAGCCCGTTGCGGCCGATGACCTCGGCCACGAGAAGGCGGGTGCCGGCATCGATCGCGGCCGGATCATCGCGGTCGACCTGGATCGCGCCGCGGATGGCGCGCACGGAGCTCACCATGTCCTCCTTGGACAGACATCCCCCGCCGGCACCGATGCTATCGGCGCGGCGGGCGGGTTTCTTCTCCTGAAATGCCTGTGGCATAAGGCAACGACAGAGATGACGGCGCTCCGTGCCGCGCGCATGCTCGAAGGAATCACGAAGTCCAACGTGGACACGCACCCGTCGAGTGAGAGGGCAGACGTGTGACAGAGCAGCCTAACGTGATCTCCGACCTGGCCGCCGAGGGCGACGATCTCGACCGCCTGGTGGCCGGCCTCGACGCTGCCGGATGGGCACTGCCCACACCGGCCGCGGGTTGGACGATCGCCCACCAGATCGCCCACCTCGCCGCGACGTTTCGCATGGCCGGGCTGGCGGCCGCCGACCCGGAGCGGTTCACGGCCATGGCCTCCCAGCTGAGCCCAGACTTCGACAAGAACGTCGAGGGAGCTCTCGCCGGCTTCCTCGCGCAGCCGCCGGACGCGCTGCTCGCCAGCTGGCGAGCCGAGCGTGCGCGGGCGGGGCAGGCGCTCAGCGCCCTCCCGCTCGACCACATGGTGCCCTGGCTGGTCCGCCCGCTGCCGGTCGCCGTCCTCGCGGCCGCCGGCATGATGGAGCTCATCGGGCACGGACAGGACGTCGCGGACGCGCTCGGCGTGCGGCGGGAGTTCACCGACCGGATCGGGCACGTCGTGGCGTTCGCGGTGCGCACCTGGGACTTCGGCTACCTGGCTCGTGGCCTCAAGGCTCCCGACGTGCAGTTCCGGTTCGAGCTGACCGCGCCCTCCGGAAAGCTGTGGGCCTTCGGCCCGCCCGACGCGGTGCAGCGGATCACCGGCCCGGCGGCCGACTTCTGCATGCTGGTGACCCGGCGCCGGCACCACGCCGACCTCGGGCTCACCGCCACCGGGCCGGACGCCGAGCGGTGGCTGGACATCGCGCAGGCCTACCGCGGCCCGGCCGGACCGGGACGCGCACCGGGCCAGTTCGCGGCCGCCGCCCGGTAACCGGGTCGCCCGTGCCCAACGCTCCTCCCAAGCGGCTCCGGCTGCTTGGGAGGAGCTTTGGTCACGGGCGGGTGACCGGCGCGAAGCGCAGCGCGAGGTGGTGCTCCTGGGCCATCCGGCGCAGCGCGGACAGCGCGACGTCGAGCAGGATCGTCCGCACTACCGCTGCCGCCCGGTCGGCCTCCTCGCCGTCCGGCGGGAGCAGGTCGAGCTCCTCGACCGCCAGCCGCTCGGCCGCGATCGCGTACTCCGTGAAGAAGTCGGCGCCGAACTCGCAGCCGAGCTGCTGCAACGTCGCCAGCACGTGGGCGAGCCGGTCGCGGCCGGCCGCGCCGGGGCCGACCCGCCAGCCGAGCTCTCCGATGAACCGGTCGACGTCGGCCCGGGCCCGCCGCCTGGCGCCGGTCTCGCGAGCCGCCGGCTCGGAGGGGAAGACCGCCTGGTTGACGACGTCGTACAGCCCCGGCAGGGGCAGCTCCTCGTCTTCGATGGCGGTCAGCAGCTCGCGGACGGTGGAGAGGTCGAGCTGCCCGATGACGGTGAAAGCCCGGATCAGCCGCAGCCGCCGCACGTGCTCCTCGCCGTACTCCGCCTGGTTTCGGCCGGTCGGCGTGCCCGGCGGGAGGAGGCGCTCGCGGAGGTAGAACTTGATCGTGGCCACGGGCACGCCGGTGTGCTTGCTCAGATCGGAGATGCGCATGGACTCCCCCCGCCATAGCTCACCGGGAGCGCGTCGCCGTGGCGGCGGCGTCCTCTCAACCACGGTACGAGCGACAAGCGGACAACGTCCTCTTCATTGTTGCGGCCGCTAGGCCGCGGTGCGGCCAGCGTGGACGTGCGTGAAACGCGCCGCGGCGATCGACGGCACCGGATGCGTCTCGTCGCCGGACGACCTCGACAGGGCCAGCTTGCGGGCGTCGAGCAGGGCCAGCAGCACCGGCGGGTCGAGTGCCTGCGCGGGTTGGAGCCGCAGGTCGGCGCGGATGACGCCGTCCTTGTGTACGGTCAGCGGCCCGTGGCTGGCGACGGAGACGAGCCGCTCGGCACTGTCGGCGGCGGCGCCCGGCTCGTCGAAGTCGCCGGCGACCGACTGCGCCAGCAGGTACCAGGTGCCGGGCGGCACGTCGTCGAACTCGTACAGGCCCGGTCTGGGCAGGATGGAGCACCGCACCGGCAGGCCCTCCGGCACCCGGGTGGGAAACAGGCCGGCGAACACCAGGCCGGGCGCCTCGCCGGGCGGGAGGGAGATACTGCCGTACACCTGGGCGCTGGCGGCCTTCGCCATGCCGAAGCGCGGGTCGGTGGGGATCTGGTGGGCAAACCCGGACAGCTTGCGGTAGGTGGTCGGCGACATGCCGACGCTCCTGGTGAACCGCGAGCTGAAGGTGCCGACGCTGTTGTAGCCGACCCGCATGCTGATGTCGGCGACATTCAACGAGGTCGACACCAGAAGGTCCTTTGCCCGCTGTAGTCGCAGGGCGGACAGAAAACGACCGGGGGATATCCCCGTGGCGCGCTGGAAGATGCGCGTGAAATGAAACTTGCTAAACATCGCCGAGCGCGCCATATCGTCGACGGTAAGCTGCTCGCCGAGATTTTCCCGCATTGTTGCGATGGCGCGCCTAACGGCTTGCTCGATTGAGTCCGCCACGATACCTCCATCGACCGAGAATGCCGTACGGCTTTGCGTATTCGATTCCCGCGGAAGTCGTCCCCCCGCTGGCGAGGTCGGAGTTTGGAGTATCAGGAAGGCACCGTGAAAGGTGCTGACTTCTGTTTGATAAATGACGTGAGTCGCATTTTCTGCGACCCCGCTCCGCATCCCGACCAGGCACTTGTCTTGCCTGCGTCGAGGCTAGCGGAGTCCCGCCCTGTTAGCAATGCGGAGGATAGTCAACCGACCACGAAGCGCAATCGTGAAGTGGGCGCGAGCCGGTCCACGCGGGCGACGTGTCGGAATTGGGCCGGATTGAGATGCGCGCCCGGATAGTATTGCATCCCACTCTCCATAGCGGCAATCGCCGATCAAGACAGGTTCCTCGGCACGCCCGGATGAATCGGGTGGCGCCGGCGCTCCTGGCCACGCCGGCGCCAGCCCGTCACGCCGTGGGCACCACGGCTCGGCGGCCCGCGGTCTCGCCGTCGGGGGAGGGCGCGCCGTAACGCACCGCCACGCCGCGTTCCTGTGCCGCCCGCACGATCGCGGGCATGGCCCGTTCCGCCAGGGCCGCGATGGTCAGCGCCGGGTTGACCGTCAGCCCGCCCGGCACCGCGGAGCCGTCGGTGACGAAGATGCCGGGATGGCCGCGCAGCTCGTGCCGGTCGTCCAGCGCCGAGGTGGCCGGGTCGTCGCCGATCCGGCAGGACGCGAGGGGATGGACCGTGTACGCGCCGACGAGGTCGTTGGTCCACGGCGCCACGCGAGCCAGCCCGTCCCGTTCCAGGATGTCCTTGACCTCCGCGTCGGCCAGGGCCCACCCGCGCCGGGTGTTTTCGGTCGGCCGGTAGCGCAGCGGGCCATGGCCGAGCATCTGCTGCGAGAGCCGCAGCGCGTTGCCGGTCTCCGGCAGCGGACCGAAGACGCCCTCGTTGTCGTCCTCGGACATGATGAAGATCGTCAGCCAGGACTGCCAGCGGCGCAGCATCTCCTTCTTCTCCACGCCGAACCAGCTCGGGCCGGGCGCGCCCGGCACCTGGGCGAGGATCGTGCCCAGCCCCGGCGGGAAGTACAGCTGCTCGAGCGAGAAGCGCTCGTACTCCGGGAGGCTGCCGTCGAGCTTGTCCCAGCTGGCCACGGTCGGGCCGCGGCCGATCTGGTTGGCGGCGTAGGCCAGCCCGTCCGCCCGGGTCAGGCCGAGCACCTCGCGCACCCGGTCCTCGTCGAGGATCGCGGTGTTGAGCCGCTCCCCGTTGCCGGAGAAGTACCGGCCCACCGCCGGTGGCATCGGGCCGAGCGTCGACTCCGAGCGCTTCAGGATCACCGGCGTCGCGCCGGCGCCGGCGGCGACCACCACGATCTTCGCGTCGATCGCACCGCTGGCGTGCAGCACCCGGTAGTCCTCGTCGTCGACGATCCGGTAGTGCACCCGGTAGCCGCCGTCATCGGTGCGGGTCAGGTGCTGCACCTCGTGCATCGGGCGGATCTCGGCGCCGTGCGCGAGTGCCGCGGGCAGGTAGTTGAGCAGGAGCGAGCGCTTGGCGTCGAACCTGCACCCGGCCATCATCCAGTTGCAGTTGGTGCACATGTCGACGTCGACGGCCGACGGCACCGGGTTGGCGGTACGCCCGGCGTGCGCGCAGGCCGCCGCCCAGAGGCCGCCGGCGTACGGCACCTTCTCCCAGGTCTGCTGGGTGACCGGCAGGGCCTCGACGACCCGGTCGTACCACGGGTCGAGGCTGTCCCGGTCGATCGACGCCGGCCACATGCGGCGGCCGATGCTGCCCATCCGCTCGAAGACGAACCTCGGCGCCCGGGGCATCGTCGCGAAGTAGACGACGCTGCCGCCGCCGACGCAGTTGCCGCCGAGCACGCTCATCCCGTCGCCCACGACGAAGTCGAAGACCCGGGTGTACGACGAGCCGAGCTTGAAGTCGTGGTCGAACTCGTCGGCGGTGAGCCAGGGACCGCGCTCGAGGACCACGACCCGGGCGCCGCCCGCGGCGAGGTGGTAGGCCGCGATCGCGCCGCCGAAGCCACTGCCGATCACGAGAACGTCGGTCTTTTCGATTGTCGTCATGCTGGATCGCCCATCGGTGTGGTGTGGGGATGGATGGGGGACAGGGGCCGGCCGTAGGAGAACTCGTCGAATTCGAAAAGGCCCTCGGCGTTCGGCCGGAAATAGCCAATCGCGATTAGTCCGGGATGAGTGGACGCGAAGGCCTCGACGGTATTCATGTGGGCCGCGCTGTCGAAGGCCATGTTGCTGAACAAGGCCAGCCCGACCCACATCGGCTTCTCCGGATGGTCCGGTGCGGTGAGGCGCTGGACGAGCGCGGTCCGGTGCGCGAACGGCAGCGCCACGAACGCCGGCACGTCGCCGTCGAGCGTCACGCCCTGCTCGTCCGCGTACTGCTCGGCGTGGGCGTTGAGCCCCAGCGCCAGCGCCTCCAGCGTCGGGGCCAGGCCACCGCCGGGCTGCTCCAGCAGCTCCATCGCACCCGCCGCCACGGCGCCGCCGCCCGCCGCCGCGCCCGCCACCGCCCGGTCCTCCGGTGACCGTTTCTCTCCCGGAATGATGGTGTCGGCGAACGCCTCTATCGTGAGCGTCTTCGCCCTTACTCTGTCGTTGTCGCCCGGTTGCACGACATCGCCTCCTTCTCGCCGGTGACTTGTGCCGCAGGACGTGCGCGATTCGTCGAAGAATCGGGATAAATCAAATTCGCGGCAGCACCATCGTCCCGAGGGTGGCGGTGGGCGATCGTCTCCCTGCGTGCGCAAGGGAGCCTCGACTGGAATCTTTCCAAGGAGCGCACTTAGAGAGAAGAAACCGTCGGCCGGGCGCCACCACCATGGGAGGGACGACATGGAGGGGAGAGGCGCCCAAATGCCATCGGCACTCGGTTCACTTCGCAGGTTGGTGTTGACTCCGTCGTTCGACCACGTCAGCTTTTCGGGGCTGGGTTTTCCGGTACGGCAGACGGCGGCGACCGTACGACTCGAGGCCATTCCCCAGGCAGTCGTCTGCGGCTTTGAATGGGGCATCGAAGTACGCGGCCAATGGGAGCTGGAACGCCGCTTGGAACTCGTCGAAGCGGAGATGCGCGGATTCGCCTACGAAGGGGCGACGATGGCGCTGACCGTGCGGGACGCCATGGCGGCCGGGCGCGGCCACCGGGCCCGCGACCTGCTCCGCGGCCCCGCCGTGCCGCACACGTTCCTCACCTACATCGGGATCGGCTTCGCCATGGCCCGGCTGCCCCGGCCGCTCTGGCGCAACGTCCTGCCCGACCTGACCGGCACGCCGTACTACCCGACGATGAGCTGGCTGGCGGTGGACGGCTACGGCTTCGACCGTGCCTACTTCGACCGCGACCGCTGGGTGACCCGGCAGAAGCGACTCCCCGCGTACGCCTGGGACGGCCGCGCCGACTACTTCCCGCGCGCGGTCGACCAGGGCATCGGCCGGGCGCTCTGGTTCATCCACGGTGGACAGGCGCCGGATGTGGCCGCGGCGGTCGGCGCGTTCGCCGCCGACCGGCAGGCGGACCTGTGGAGCGGCGTCGGCCTCGCCGCGGCGTTCGCCGGTGGCAGTGACGCCGGCGGCCTCGGCGTGCTGTGCCGGGCCGCCGGCGAACACCGGCCGCATCTGGCCCAGGGCGCGGTCTTCGCGGCCAAGGCGCGGGCCTTCTCCGGGTTCGAGCCCGAGCACACCGAGGTCGCGGTGGGCGTCATGGCCGGCATGTCGATCGCGGCGGCGTCCGAGCTCGCCGACGTCGTCGCCGTCACCGGAGCGGACTCGTCATCGGAGCCGAACTACGAGGTGTGGCGGGAGAGGGTGCGCACGCACGTCGCCGCCCGACTGGGCATCGCGGGCTGACGCCGTCAGCCGGGCGTACCCGGTGCCCCCTTGAGCATCGCCATCAGGACCGGCGGATCGGTCGGGCGTACCGGGGTGAGCCGCACGTCGGCGGAGCGGACCCCGTGCCCGGGACCGATGACGAGCGGACCGTGGTTGCCGACGGAGACGTCCTGCTCACCGGAGAACGCCGGATGTGTGGTGAACTCGTTTTCGGAGCTCACCGCGTGCGCCAGCACGTACCAGGTGCCCGGCGGTGGGTTTTCCAGGACGAACTCGCCCGGCCCGGTCAGGACGGTGCAGGCGACCGGGAGGCTCTGCGGGATCCGGCCGGGGAAGAGCCCGACGAAGATCAGGCCCGGCTCGTCCGTGTGCTGCGCGAAGATGTCGCCGCGGATCAGGGTGGTCGGCGCGGCCGGCTCGCGCCGCGGCTCCTCCGGCAGCCCCGGCAAGTGGCCGCCGAGCTGGCGAAACCGTATCGGCGAGACACCGACGCTCGCGCTGAACCGGGTGCTGAAGGTGCCGACGCTGGCGTAGCCCACCTCGTGGCTGATGTCGGCGACGTTCAACGAGGTGGCCAGCAGCAGCTGCTTGGCCCGCTGGATGCGCAGCGCGGACAGGAATCGGCCCGGCGAAATTCCGGTTACCCGTTGGAAAATGCGCGTGAAATGGAACTTGCTGAACATCGCGGTCCGGGCCATGTCCTCAACGGTGATTTGCTCGCTGAGATTTTCGTGCATAATCTTGATGACCCGGTGCACCGCCTTCTCGATGACTTCGTCCACTTCTGCCTCCCCCGTGGCACAGAGTTATGTGCGAGACTCCCACGAATCCCGCATTCATTCCGAATTTTTGATGTGGGCTCGACAAGCCCTGTGTCAGGCGGATCTCAGGCTGCGGCGAGGTTTCCGGCATGTCTCAACGTCGGGTGGCGGCGGCTACCGGACGGCCGCTGCGGTATGAAGCAGATGCGGCGAAACCGTCTTCTGGGTGATGACCATAGCTCAGCGTGCGCCACGTGGCAACGCGCAGTGCATGTCATCAGATCGACATGCACTAATCGCGATTCGCGCGTCGGATTGGCGATAGTTGATAAGCCGTCTCGGCTCGTGAAAATGCACGTGCAACGTGAGTGAATTTCGGGACTGTGGCTCAGGCCGGGGGCAGCCGCACCGGTCGCCGGAGGTACAGCAGTCCCACCACGACCAGCACCACGAGCCCGTCGATGACCAGCAGCGTCGCGCCGATCGGGTCGACCCCGTGCCCGTGCGTGTCGCTCACGGCGGCGGTCGCCACCTCGACGGCCCGGTCCGAAGCGGGCGGCGGTGCGCCCGTGCCGACGCTGAAGCGCAAGATGCCCTTCGCTTCGCCACCGCCCTCGAACTCCACGTGGTAGGCCACCGTGTAGTCGCCGGCGGCGCCGATCGACACCGGCCGCCGGAGCGTGCCCGCGGCCACCAGGGCCAGCTCGCCCGTGTCGACCTTGGCGCCGCTCTCGTCGACGACCGCGACGTGCGAGTCGGCGGCGGCCGGGACGGCGGAGAACGTCAGCTCGACGGCGGCCGGTGCCGCCGCGAGGGCCGCCTGGGCGGCCGGGGTGCTCGCGGTCAACCCACCCTGGGCGGCGCCGGCGGGCGGCAACCCGAACACGGCGACGCCCAGGGTGAGGACCAGAAGCGCCGAGGCACGGCGGAGCATGCGCTACGCCACGGACGGCGCCGGCGAGCCGACCCGTTGCGGCTTGGATCTCGCCACGCAGCTGCACGACATCGCGTCCAGCTCGGCCCTGTTGGGGCGGAGGTGGTAGTACATCGCGATCATCATCGGGATGAACACGATCGAGTTGTAGAACAGGTGCAGCTCGACCCGGGTGATGACGAGCTGGAGGACGCTGGTCGGCTGGGCGGCGCCGAAGAAGGTCACGCTCGCCTGGGCCTGGATGAGCAGCAGCAGGTGCTCGATGTGGTGCCAGAACTGGATGACCAGCGCGATGGTCCACCAGACCTTCGCCCGTCCCACGAATCCCGGCCGGAGCAGGAAGAGGCCGGCGAGCATCACGATCGCGTACCCGTAGTGCAGCCACTCCGACGTGACGAGCCACGGGAAGACCTGGCCGAACACGCCGCGCGCCTGCGGTCGCGGCCGTCCGAGCACCCAGATCTGGTACGCCTGCACGAGATGCTCTGACCAGTGCGCTATCACGACGAAGAGATAAATGTTGAGGGTCGCGCGATGGTGCCTCTTGATCCAACCGACGATCCCGGGAGCGGAAGCGGTCTGAAGACCCGCCATGAGGTTCTCCATCCTGTAGTGGCTGACACACTTCCGTGCCGACGCTAGTGACGGATCCCCGCCGGCCTGTTCTTCGAAATTGCGGACCGTGCGGTCGGTTTTGGAGGTATCTGGGCGCGGAGCGCGCGCCGCAGTGCGCACTTTCGAAGAACGCCCGCGCGCCGTGCCGCCAGCATGCTGGTGGCAGCGTGCGCCGGCCGGTGCACGTCCGCTACCTCCTGGGGGATCGCGATGGCGCAGACCGGCATTGCCCGCGGCGGGCGGTCGACCCGCGACGACCTGCCTGGCCTCCGGCCGCGGGCGACGTCCACGTTCGTCAACGGGCACTTTCCCCGGCGTCGCGGGCTGATCGTGCTGTTGGCCAGCCTCGCCGGCTTCCTGCTGACGGTGGTGTGGTCGGCGGAGTTCGTCGACTCGACGATCGGCGACAACGTCGCGAACACGCTGCTCGGCCACGACGCCAAGGAGACGCCGATCGCGGGCATGGCGGCGGGGATCGCGTTCGCGTTCGTCTCCGGGCTGGCCGGTACGTTCACGGCCTGCAACATCGCGGCCTTCGGCGCGATGGCGCCGATGCTGGGCGGTGGCAGCCGATGGAGCCGCGTCGGGCGGTCGCTCAAGCCCCTCGGATGGCTCGCCGTCGGGATGATCGCGGTCTCCGCCACGTACGGCGCGATCGTCGGACTCGTGGGCACGTCGATGCCGCAGTTCTCGACCGCGCAGAGCACGGCCGGCGTCCTGTCGCCGCGCAGCGTCCAGTCGATGGTGGTATTCGGGCTGATCGGCCTCGCGATGTTCTACCTGGGCCTCGCGGCGCTCGGCGTCGTGCCCGACCCGTTCGCGCGCGTCGCCCGGCGCTTTCCCAACGCGCCGATGGTGTTCATGGGCGTGCTGATCGGCGGGTTTCTCGTCGGCCGCCCGTTCAGCCTCTTCCGGCAGATGTTCCGGGACGCCGCGGAGAGCGGCAACCCGTTGTACGGCGCGGCGGCGTTCACCCTCCAGTCGCTCGGCAACATCGTGGTGATGGGCGTGCTGTTCCTACTTCTTGTGGCGGTCGCCGGGAGCAGGCTGCGCGACTGGTTCGCCGCCCGCCCGGCGCGCGTCGCGGTGGTCACGGCGGTGGCGCTCATCGTGGCGGGCGTGTTCACGTTCCTGTACTGGGATGTGCGGCTACTGGCCCGGCGGGAGATCATCCCCTGGTACCCGACCGCCCCCTGGTCCTGATCAGCGGCGGCGTGGGAGGGACGACGATGGGTGCGATCATGATCCACGGCACCCGCCGGGCGGGTGTGGAGCAGGTGCGATACCTCACCCCGATCCGGCTACGGGCCGCGCAGGGCCTCGTGGCCCGCGTGTACGAGCAGGTCGAGCGCGACTTCGGCATGCTGGCCCCGCCGGTCAGCCTGCACTCGCCCGCACCGGGACCGCTCGCCGCCTGCTGGTCGATGCTGCGCGAGACGCTGCTCGCCGGCGGCGTGGCCGACCGGGCGGTGAAGGAGGTCGTGGCGACGGCGGTCTCCCTCGGCAACTCCTGCCCGTACTGCGTGGACGTGCACGGCGCCACGCTGCACGGGCTGTCCTGGGGCGACGACGCGGCCGCGATCGCCGCCGACCAGATCGAGACGATCGCCGACCCCCGCGTGCGCGAGGTCGCCGACTGGGCACGGGCCTCCGGCACCCGGGAGACCGCCACCCGGCCGGTGCCGTTCGCGGCCGCGCTCGGGCCCGAGCTGATCGGCGTGGCGGTCGTCTTCCAGTACATCAACCGCATGGTCAACATCTTCCTCAGCGAGTCGCCGTTCCCGCCGGGGCTGCCCGCCGTGGCGCGCGGTGTGGTCAAGCGCGTCTTCGGCCGGATGCTGCGCCCCCTGGCCCGGCGGGTGCCGGAGCCGGGCGACTCGCTCGATCTGCTGCCGGCCGCCCCGCTGCCGCGGGACATGTCGTGGGCGGCCGGCAGCTCGGCCATCGCGCAGGCGTTCGCGCGTTCGGCCGCCGCGATCACCGCGGCGGGCGAGCGGTCGGTGGCCGCGCCGGTCCGCGAGCTCGTCACCGCGCGGCTCGCCACGTGGGACGGGCGCCCGGCGGGCCTGAGCCGGGCCTGGGTCGACGACGCCGTAGCGGGCCTGGCCACCGCCGATCGGGCCGCCGGCCGGCTGGCTCTGCTGGCCGCCTTCGCCTCGTACCAGGTGGGGCCGGACGACGTCGAGGACTTCCGGCGTGGCCACCCCGCCGACCAGGCACTCGTGGAGCTGACCTCCTGGGCCGCCCTGGCGGCGGCGCGGCAGGTGGGCACCTGGCTCGCGGTCGGGCTGCCGGCCGAGCCGCGGCCCGCCACCGGCCGGCCGGACAGCGGCGCACGCTCGAAGTAGGCCGGTCCGGACCCGCGCGCCAAGCTCGGTGGAGTGGGACGGGGAGGTAGCCATGGTCGCGGGTCGGGTCGTGTCGTCGGTGGTGCAACGTCAGGTCAAGTACGTGCGGACGGTACCGCCATCCGCCGCGGAAGGCCTCGTTGACGCCGTGTACCAGCAGGTGGCCGAGGAGATGCGGCTCGTCGTGCCGCCGGTCCTGCTGCACTCGCCGGCGCCGCCGGTGCTGGCCGCGTACTGGATGCTGATGCGCGAGCCGCTGATGACCGGGGGAGCCGTCGACCGGCTGGCCAAGGAGGCGGTGGCCGCCGCCGTTTCGGTGGCCAACATCTGCCCCTACTGCGTCGACATGCACAGCATGGGCATGTACGACCTCTCCACCGAGCACGACGCCGAGGCGATCGTCGCCGACCGGGTCGAGGAGGTAGCCGACGCCCGCGTGCGTGACCTGGCGGCGTGGGCCCGGGTGGCGCACCAGCCGGACGCGCCGGCGGTGCAGCGGCCCCCGTTCGCCGAGGCCGGCCGCGCCGAGCTGGTCGGCGTCGCGGTGAGCTTCCACTACCTCAGCCGGATGGTCAACGTCTTCCTGTCCAGCTTCCTGGTGCCGCCCCGTCTCGGCCCGCGCGCCCGCCGCCGCCTCAAGCAGGGCATCAGCCGCGTGCTCAGCGCGTCACTGCGGGAGATTCGCCCGCCCGGGCGCTCGCTGCCGCTGCTGCCCGACGCGCCGCTGCCGGCCGACGCCGGGTGGGCGGCAGGAAATCCAGCGGTCGCGTCCGCGGTCGCCCGGTCCTACGCCGCGCTCGAGGCGGCCGGCGAGCGGTCGCTGTCGCCGGCCGTACGCGAGCTCGTGCGGCGCCGGCTGGAGACGTGGCGTGGCGAGGAGCCCGGCCTGAGCCGGGAGTGGTGCGAGCGCCTGGTCACCCAGCTGCCCGAGGCCGACCAGGCCGCCGGCCGGCTGGCGTTGCTGGTGGCATTCGCCTCGTACCAGGTCGACGAGGACACCATCCGGGAGTTCCGGATCGGGCAGCCGGACGACGGGGCGCTGGTGGAGGCCGTCGCGTGGGCGAGCTACGCCGCCGCCCGCCGCGTGGGCAGCTGGCACCTGGTCGGCTGCGCGTCCTGATTCCACTAAAGTCCACAGTGGACATTGCACATCTGCGCAGCTAAGCGATAGTGGCAATCGCCACAACCGCATTATTGCGCTTCTGTCGCACGTTGGAAGAAGTCCGCAGCAAGCGCGAAGAAGACATTGGTAACGGTCCCTGCGAGGCTTCTACGGAGCCCACTCTCCGCGATGGGCAAAAGTCGACCGTTTGGGGGAGAGTTGACCAGTGCATGGCGAGCGCTGAGGCGCCGTATTTTGACACCTGACGTCTCGAACACGAGGCTCGACGTGCGCGGCTTCCACGTCAAGGACGCGGAATCGCGAGATTTGTTGGAGACCGTCGGCCGGACGTTTCTTCTCGGTTATGGATATGCCGCCGAGGCGCGCATGACAACCGACGCGGAAGAGCGCCTGGAAAGCGTCCCGACACGTTTTCGCGGTTTTGCGTACGAGGGCGCGGCAATGGGTTTCGCAATTCGCGACGCCATGCCCTTCGGCCGCGGAAACAGGGTCGCGCGATTCATCGCCGGCCGCGCCGAGGCGCACATCTACATGGTGTACGTCGGGGTCGGCTGGGCGATGGCCCGGCTGCCCCGGATGCTCTGGTCGCGGATCGCGCCGACCGATCCGCTGCTGCGCTGGCTCGCGCTCGACGGGTACGGCTTCCACCAGGCCTACTTCCGCACCCAGCGGTATGTGCACGAGCAGTACCGCGAGGAGCGGTTCCCGTGGCCGGCGGACGGACCGCGGTGGTACGCCGACCGCGTCATCGACCAGGGCATCGGCCGGGCGATGTGGTTCGTCGGCGGGACCGACGCGGACCTCGTCGCCACGATGATCGAAAAGTTCGCCGAACACCGGCGGGCCGACCTGTACGCCGGCGCCGGGCTGGCCGCCACCTACGCCGGTGGCGCCAGCGAAGCCGAGCTGCGGTCGTTCTGGGATCGGGCCGGCGACTGCCGCCCACAGGTCGCGCAGGGTTCCTCCTTCGCGGCGTCGGCCCGCCTCCGGGCCGGCCTGGTGGTGCCGCACAACGAGGTCGCGACCCAGGTGTTCTGCGGAATGGCGGCCACCGAGGCGGCGGAGGTGAGCGACCGCGTGCGCCCGGACGGGCCGGTCCGCGGCGAGTACCCCGCGTACGAGGTGTGGCGCCAGCGCATCGCCAACGAGTTCGTGTCGATCGGAAGGTGCTAGCACATGGCCCAGAGAGTTGGTTGGCTGCGTAGGCAGCTGCCCGGAATCGTCGCCCTGGCGCTCGTCGCGACGCTGTTCCAGGTCTCCCGGCTGCCCAGCGCGTCAGCCGCCGAGCTGGAGAGCATGGCGAGCAGGTACGGGTTCGAGTCGATGTCGATCGCGATGCCCGGCGGGTACCCGCAACAGACGATCCGCAAGGTCAACAAGGACTACCGGAACATCGACGCGTGGATCTCGTCGGTCGGTGCCGGTGTGGCGATGAACGACCTCGACGGCGACGGTCTGTCGAACGACCTGTGCATCACCGATCCCCGCATCGACAAGGTCGTGGTGACGCCGGTGCCCGGCGCCCGGGAGGGCCGGTACGCGCCGTTCGCGCTGGATCCCGCCGGGCTGCCGATGGGCGTGGCGATGGCGCCGATGGGCTGCCTCCCCGGTGACTTCAACGAGGACGGGCGGATGGACGCGCTCGTCTACCTGTGGGGCCGCACGCCGATCCTCTACCTGGCGCGCGAAACCCAGGGCGAGACGGCGTTGAGCGCGGCCTCCTTCCAGCCCACCGAGCTGGTGCCGGGCGGCAAGGGTCCGGGCTATACCGGTCCACTGTGGAACTCCAACTCCGCTGCGGCGGACGACTTCGACGGTGACGGCCACGTCGACATCTACATCGGCAACTACTTCCCGCACGGCCCGGTGCTGGACGACACGAAGAGCACGGGCGTGTCGATGAACCACTCCATGTCCAACGCCTTCAACGGCGGTGAGGACTACCTCTTCCGGTTCACCGGCGCCACCGCCGGCACGCGGCCGGCGGCCACGTTCGAGATGGTCGCGGACGCGCTGCCGCGCGACGTCTCCAAGGGCTGGGTGCTCGCGTCGGGCGCGAACGACTTCGACGGCGACCAGCTGCCGGAGCTTTACCTGGCGCACGACTTCGGCCCGGACCGCCTGCTCTACAACCAGTCGACGCCGGGCCGGTTCAAGTTCTCGCCGGTCAAGGCGGTTCGCGAGCCGTTCGTGCCCAAGTCGAAGCGGGTCGGCGCGGACTCGTTCAAGGGCATGGGCGTCGACTTCGGCGACCTCGACGGCGACGGCCTCTACGACATGTACGTCAGCAACATCACGACGACGTTCGGCCTGGAGGAGAGCCACTTCGCGTACATGAGCACGGCCAAGGACGTGGACGACCTGCGGGCCAAGCTGGGCGACGGCACCGCGCCGTTCGAGGACCGCAGCGCCCCGCTGGGCCTGGCCTGGTCCGGCTGGGGCTGGGACGTGAAGCTGGCCGACTTCAACAACAGCGGCAACCTGGCCGTCGCGCAGACGACCGGCTTCGTCAAGGGCGAGGTCAACCGCTGGCCTCAGCTTCAGGAGCTGGCGATGGCGAACGACGGCGTGGTGACCAACCCGTACTGGTGGCCGCACGTGGTGGCCGGCGACGACATCGGCGGCAGCCAGCGACTGCACTTCTTCGTCAAGGACGAGAACGGCCGGTACTGCGACCTGTCCAAGCAGCTGGGCCTGGACGTGCCGGTGCCCACGCGGGGCATCGCGACCGGTGACGCGGACGGCGACGGCCGGCTCGACTTCGCGGTCGCCCGGCAGTGGGACGCGCCGGTCTACTACCACAACGAGAGCCCGTCCCCGGGCGCCTTCCTAGGGCTGCGGCTGACCCACGCGCCCGCGCCGGCCGACGGCCCGTCCGCGGGGGACCAGCCCGGCACCAATACGGACCAGCCCGGCACCACCACGGACCAGCCCGGCACCGCCACGGACCAGCCCGCCGCCGACGTCCCCGGCTCCCCGGTCGTCGGCGCGCAGGTGACCGTCACGACCGAGGACGGGCGCACGCTGCTCGGCCGGGTCGACGGCGGCAGCGGCCACTCCGGCAAGCGCAGCCACGAGGTGCACATCGGCCTCGGCGAGAACGTCAACGGGCCGGTGCAGGTGCACCTGCGGTGGCGGGACCGTGCCGGAGAGGTGCACCAGCAAGACCTTCGACTGACCCCGGGCTGGCACTCGCTCGAGCTCGGCGCCCTGGCCCTGGAGAGGTGACGGACATGGCCGCGACCCAGACCAACGCACCACGCCACGACCCTAAGGTGATCAAGGCGCTTCGCAACTTCGCGATCTCGATCACCGTGTTCAACATCCTCGGGTACTCGCTCTTCGGGTTCGAGCAGCCGTGGACCTGGCCGATCATCGCCATCCTGACCGGTTACACGATCGAGATCGCGCTGGAGATCATCGGGGCCCGCGCCGAGGGACGTTCGCCGCGGTTCATGGGCAACGGCGTGCGCGGGATGGTGGAGTTCCTCTACCCGGCGCACATCACCAGCCTCGCGCTGAACATGCTGATCTACGTCAACGACCGGCTGCTGCCGATGATGTTCGGGGTCGCGGTCGCGATCGGGGCCAAGTGGGTACTGCGGGCCCCGGTGCGCGGCCGGCTGCGCCACTACATGAACCCGTCGAACTTCGGCATCACGGTGATCCTGCTCGTCTTCCCGTGGGCCAGCGTCGCGCCGCCGTACCACTTCACCGAGCACGTCGGCGGTCCGGTCGACTGGATCATCCCCGCCGTCATCATCTTCGGCGGCACCATGATCAACGGAATGTTGACCGGCCGCATGTGGCTGATCGTCGGCTGGCTGGGCATGTTCGCCATCCAGGCCATCTTCCGGGGCGTCGTGCTGGACACGTCGATCCCGGCCGCTCTGATCATGATGACCGGCGTCGCGTTCGTGCTCTTCACCAACTACATGGTCACCGACCCGGGCACCAGCCCGTCCAAGCCCGCCGCACAGTTGGCCTTCGGTGCCGGCGTCGCGGTCGTCTACGGGTTCCTCACCGGTGCCGGCATCGCGTACGGAATCTTCTTCGCCACCGCGATCGTCTGCCTGATCCGGGGCGGCTTCCACTGGTCCGTCCACTTCATGAACAAGGCCCGTGAGGAGCGCGAGCGGGCCGAGCGTGCCGCGGCGCTCGCGGTCGCGACGCCCGAGCCGGCAGCGGCGGTATCGCCCAACGGCAAGGACCACAGCGAGAAAGAGGTCGTGAACGCATGACCCGGATCGCCATCGTCGGTATGGCCTGCCATTACCCGGACGCCACCTCACCCCGACAGCTGTGGGAGAACGCACTCGCCGGGCGCCGCGCCTTCCGCCGGCTGCCGGACGTGCGGATGCGGCTCGCGGACTACTGGGACCCGGACCCGGCCACGCCGGACCGCTTCTACGCCCGCAACGCCGCGGTCATCGAGGGGTACGAGTTCGACCGGATCGCCTACAAGGTCGCCGGCAGCACGTACCGCTCGACCGACCTGACCCACTGGCTCGCGCTCGACACCGCGGCGCTCGCCCTGGCCGACGCGGGCTTCCCGATGGCCGAGGGGCTGCCCCGCGAGCGCACCGCCGTGATCGTGGGCAACACGCTCACCGGCGAGTTCTCCCGCGCCAACCAGCTGCGGCTGCGGTGGCCGTACGTGCGCCGCATGGTCGCCGCCGCGCTCAAGGAGCAGGACTGGGACGACGACCAGCTGACGTCCTTTTTGGACGGTTTCGAAGCGACGTTCAAGAGCCCGTTCCCGGCGGTCGACGAGGACACCCTGGCCGGTGGCCTGTCCAATACGATCGCCGGCCGGATCTGCAACCACTTCGACCTCAAGGGCGGCGGCTTCACGGTCGACGGCGCCTGCTCCTCCTCGCTGCTGTCGGTCGCGACCGCGAGCAAGAACCTCATCGACGGCGAGGTGGACGTCGCGGTCGCCGGCGGCGTCGACCTCTCGATCGACCCGTTCGAGATCATCGGTTTCGCCAAGACCGGCGCGCTCGCCCGGGGCGAGATGAAGGTGTACGACCGCGGCTCCAACGGCTTCTGGCCCGGCGAGGGCTGCGGCATGGTCGTGCTGATGCGGGAGAAGGAGGCGATCGCCGCCGGACACCGCATCTACGCCACGATCGCCGGCTGGGGCATCTCCTCCGACGGCAAGGGCGGCATCACCCGGCCCGAGGTGAGCGGATACCAGCTCGCCCTGCGCCGGGCGTACGAGCGGGCCGGCTTCGGCATCGGCACGGTGAGCCTCTTCGAGGGCCACGGCACCGGCACCGCGGTCGGCGACACGACCGAGCTCAAGGCGCTGTCGCAGGCCCGCCGCGACGCCGCCCCGGAAGCGGCGCCCGCCGCGATCGGCTCGATCAAGGCGATGATCGGCCACACCAAGGCCGCGGCCGGCGTCGCCGGGCTGATCAAGGCCGCGATGGCGGTACACCAGGAGGTCCTGCCGCCGACGCTCGGCTGCGTCGACCCGCACCCGGTGCTGACCGAGGATTCGGCGGCGCTGCGCGTGCTGCGCAAGGCGGAGGCGTGGCCGGCCGGGATGCCGGTGCGCGCCGGTATCACGGCCATGGGGTTCGGCGGCATCAACACGCACGTCGTGCTGGACAAGTCGGACCCGCCGCGGCGGATCTCGTTCGACAGCCGCACCCGCGCCCTGGCCTCGTCGGGACAGGACGTCGAGCTGCTGGTGGTCGACGGGGGCACGACGCAGGAACTGCGCGAGCGGCTGGAGCGGCTCGTCGAGTTCGTGCCCGGGTTGGCGTACGCCCAACTCGCCGACCTGGCCGCCACGCTGCACCGGGAGCTGCGCGACCTGCCCTACAGGGCGGCGGTCGTGGTCTCCTCGCCGGAAGACGCCGAGCAGCGGCTGCGGCGCGTGTGCGACGCGCTCGACGCCGGTGAGACGACGCTCTTCGCGGCCGACGGGCGCAGCTTCCTCGGTCACACGAGCGGGCCGGGCCGGATCGGATACCTCTTCCCGGGCCAGGGCTCGGGGCGCGGGACCAGCGGCGGTGCGCTGCGCCGCCGGTTCGCCGAGGTCGACGAGGTGTACAGCAAGGCGGCCCTGCCGACCGGAGGCGACATGGTCGCGACGGCGGTCGCCCAGCCGCGCATCGTCACCGGCTCGATGGCCGGCCTGCGCGCGCTCGAAACGCTCGGGTTGGAAGCCACCGTCGCGGTGGGACACAGCCTCGGCGAGATCTCGGCGCTGCACTGGGCCGGCGCGATGGACGAGGAGACCCTGCTGCGGGTCGCCGCGGTCCGCGGCCGCACGATGACCGAGCACAGCGCATCCGGCACGATGGCCGGCATCAGCGCGTCGGCGGAGACCGTGGGCGCGCTCGTGGCCGGCCTGCCGGTCGTGATCGCCGGCTACAACGGTCCAACCCAGACGGTCGTCGCCGGCACCGTGGAGGCGATCGAGGCGGCCGCGCGCAAGGCGGCTGACGCGGGCCTGCAATGCACCCGGCTGTCGGTGTCGCACGCGTTCCACTCGCCGCTGGTGGCGCCGGCCGCCGACGCGTTCGGCGACCGGCTGGCCGGCGAGCGTTTCGGCCGGGTCGGGCGGCGGATCGTGTCCACTGTGACCGGTGAGGCGCTGGCGCAGGAGACCGACGTGCCCGCCCTGCTGCGCCGGCAGATCACCGACCCGGTGCTCTTCGCGCAGGCGGTGGCGCTCGCCGCCAAGGACATCGACCTGCTCGTCGAGGTCGGGCCCGGACGGGTGCTCAGCGGGCTCGCCGGCGCCACGACGGACGTGCCGGCGGTCGCCCTCGACACCGACGACGAGTCGCTGGCCGGGCTGCTGCGCGTGGTGGCGGCGGCCTACGTGGTCGGCGCCGCGGGCGTGCACGACACGCTCTTCCACGGCCGGCTCACCCGGCCGCTCCAGGTCGGCACCGAGTTCAAGTTCTTCGCCAACCCGTGCGAGGCGGCCCCCGTGGTGGACGTGCGCGGCGGCGTCGGTGCCGCACCGGCGGCCGCGGCACCGGGCGCGGCGACCGTGGTCGACCCGGCAGAGTCCAGTGTGGACGTGCTGCGCCGGCTGGCGGCCGAGCGGGCCGAGCTGCCGGTGGATATGGTCCGCGAGGACAGCCGGCTCCTGGACGACCTGCACCTCAGCTCCATCACGGTCGGTCAGGTGATGAACCAGGCCGCGCAGCACTTCGGGCTGTCGCCGGCCCAGGCGCCGACCAACTTCGCGACCGCCACCGTGGCCGAGCTGGCCCAGGCGCTCGCCGAGCTGGCCGAGACCACCCAGGCGGGAGACGCGGCCGGGCCGGCGGTCGTGGCGGGTGCCGCGGCGTGGGCCCGAGCGTTCACGCTCGACCTCGACGAGTCGCCGCTCCCGGCCCGCGTCGCACCCGAGCGCAACGGCGCCTGGCGGGTGTACGCGGCCGGGGACAGCCTGCTAGCCGAGCCGCTGCGCCGCGCGCTCGAACGCGGCAACGTCGGCGGCGGGGTGCTCGTCTGCCTGCCCGAAGACTGCACCGAGGAGCACCTGGAGCTGGCCCTCTGGGGCGCCAACGCGGTCGCGACCGGTGCCACCGGCAACCGGTTCGTGCTCGTACAGCACGGCCGCGGCGCGGCGGGCCTGGCCAAGACGCTCCGGCTGGAGGCGCCGCACGTGCGCACCACGATCGTGCACCTGCCGCCGACGCCCGAGGCGGCGGACCGGGTGCTGGCCGAGGTGGCCGCGACGACCGGCTTCAGCGAGGCGTACTACGACGCGGCCGGTGTGCGGCGGGTGCCCACGCTGCGTCCGATGCCGGTGCGCCCGGCCCGTACGAGTCCACCGCTGGACGGCTCCGACGTGCTGCTCGTGACCGGCGGCGGCAAGGGGATCACCGCCGAGTGCGCGCTCGCGGTGGCGACCGACACCGGTGCCGCGCTGGCCGTACTCGGCCGCTCGGACCCGGACGCGGACCCGGAGCTGGCGGCCAACCTGCGCCGCATGGCGGACGCCGGTGTGCGCGTGCACTACGCGCGGGCCGACGTCACCGACCCCGAGCGGGTACGGGAGGCGGTCGCCGGCGTGACAGCGGAGCTGGGCCCGGTCACGGCCGTGCTGCACGGCGCCGGCCGGAACGAGCCGGCCGCGCTGACGAGCCTCGACAAGGACGCGTTCCGCCGCACGTTCGCCCCGAAGATCGACGGGCTGCGCGCGGTGCTCGACGCGGTCGACGGCGACCGGCTGCGCCTGCTCGTCACGTTCGGCAGCATCATCGGCCGGGCCGGGCTGCGCGGCGAGGCGCACTACGCCACCGCGAACGAGTGGCTCGCCGACCTCACCACCGGGTACGCCGAGGCACACCCGCACTGCCGCGCGCTCTGCATGGAGTGGTCGGTCTGGTCCGGCGTGGGCATGGGCGAGCGGCTCTCCGTCGTCGAGGGGCTCTACCGCGAGGGCATCACGCCGATCTCGCCGGACCAGGGCGTCGAGATCATGCGGCGGCTGCTCGCCGACCCCGACACCCCCGGCGTGGTGGTGGTCAGCGGGCGGACCGAGGGCATCGACACGGTCCGGCGCGAGCTGCCCGAGCTGCCGCTGCTGCGCTTCGTCGAGAAGCCGCTGGTCCGCTACCACGGAGTCGAGCTGGTCTCCGAAGTGGACCTGAACGCGGGCACCGACCTCTACCTCGCCGACCACCGCCTCGACGGCAACCTGCTCTTCCCGGCGGTGTTCGGCATGGAGGCGATGTCCCAGGTGGCCACCGCGGTCACCGGGCGGGGCACGGTGCCGGTGCTGGAACGGATCGAGTTCGAGCGGCCGATCGTGGTGCCGCCGGACGGGACCACGACGATCCGCATCGCCGCCGTCGTCACCGACGACGACACAGTGGACGTTGCCATCCGCAGCTCGGAGACCGGGTTCGCGGCCGACCACTTCCACGCCCGGCTGCGCTTCACCGGTGCGGGCGTACCGGACGGGCCGCCGGACGAGGTCGCCGAAGGGCTGCCCGCGGTGGCCCTGGATCCGGCCCGCGACCTGTACGGGGACACGTTGTTCCAAGGTGGACGTTTCCACCGGCTGCTGCGCTACCACCGGGCGGCCGCGCGGCAGGTCGACGTCGACGTCGCCGCGGTCGAGGCGGGAAACTGGTTCGCCGGTTACCTTCCCGGCGAGCTGCTGCTCGGCGACCCGGGCATGCGCGACGCGCTCATGCACGGCAACCAGGTCTGCGTACCGCACGCGACCCTGCTGCCGGCCGGCATCGAGCGGGTGCACCCCGCCGGAGACAAGCTCTCCACCGCGGGCGAGGTGCGCTTCTGCGCCACCGAACGCAGCCGCGACGGCGACACCTACGTCTACGACATCGCCGTGCGTACCAAGGATGGCGAGGTCGTCGAACGGTGGGAGGGCCTGCGTCTCCAGGCCGTGCGCAAGAAGGACGGCCGCGGGCCGTGGGTCGCCCCGCTGCTCGGGCCCTACCTGGAGCGTGCGCTGGAAGACCTGCTCGGCCTGCGGGCCGCGGTGGCCGTCGAGCCCTACCCGCGGGAGCGCGAGGCGTACCACCGCGACCAGACGGCGCTCGCCGCCAGCCGCGCGCTCGGCGGACCCACCCAGGTCCGGTACCGCCCGGACGGGCGACCGGAGGTCGACGGCGACCGGGCCATCTCGGCCTCGCACGGCGCGGGCGTGACGCTGGTCGTCGCGGCCACCGGCACCGTCGCCTGCGACGTGGAACCGGTCGCCGACCGGGATCCGGCGGACTGGCGGACGCTGCTGGGCGGCCACGCCGGCCTGGCCGACCTGGTCCGCACCGAGCTGGGCGAGTCGGCGGACACGGCCGCCACGCGGGTGTGGGCGGCCATGGAGTGCCTTCAGAAGGCGGGCCTGCCCGCGCACGCCCCGCTCACCGTCACGCCGCAGCGGCACGAGGCCTGGCTGGTCCTCGCCTCCGGCACCCTCCGGATCGCCACGCTTGTCACGAGCCTGCGTGACACCGCGGAACCGGTCGCGATCGCGATCCTCACCGACGGATGGAAGTAGCAGATGGACAAGTACTTCGAGTACGCGCACACGGTCGGCTTCGAGGAAACCAACATCGTCGGCAACGTCTACTACGTCAACTACCTGCGTTGGCAGGGGCGCTGCCGGGAGATGTTCCTCAAGGAGCGGGCGCCGGCGGTCCTCGCCGACCTCCAGGGCGACCTCAAGCTGTTCACGCTCAAGGTGGACTGCGAGTTCTACGCCGAGATCACCGCCTTCGACGAGCTCTCCATCCGGATGCGGCTGGTCGACCTGGCACAGACGCAGATCGAGTTCAGCTTCGACTACGTGCGGCTCGAACCGGGCGGCGAGACCCTCGTCGCCCGGGGCCGGCAGCGGGTGGCCTGCATGCGCGGGCCGAACACCGCCACCGTGCCGACAAGGGTGCCGGAGGCGCTGGCCAGCGCGCTCGAGCCGTACGCACCCGCCCGGGTGTAGCGATGGGGGAGGCGAGCGTGAACGGATCCACGACGGCCGGCGGGGTCACCGACGCGAAGTTGCTGCGGCGCGCGTTCGGCACGTTCGCGACCGGTGTCACGGTCGTCACCGTGGGCGGCAGCGTCGCGCACGGGATGACGGCCAACTCCTTCACGTCGGTGTCGCTCGACCCGCCGCTGGCGCTGGTCTGCGTCGACCGGGACGCGATCATGCACACGAACCTGACCGCGGCCGGCTGCTTCGGCGTGTCCGTCCTGGCCGCCGACCAGGAGGACGTGGCACGGCACTTCGCCAACCGCTGGCGTCCACTGGGGATCGCGCAGTTCGAACCCGTGTCCTGGCAACCCGGCGGGCTCACCGGCGCACCGCTGATCGGCGGTGCCGTCACCCACTTCGAATGCGAGCTGTGGCGCGCCTACGGCGGCGGCGACCACACCATCTTCCTCGGCAAGGTGGTCTCATTGGACCGGCGCTCCGACGACGACGTGCTGGTCTTCATCAACGGCCGGTTCCGCGCGGCCGCCGTGTCAGCGGAGGTGACGACATGACCCTTGCCCCCACTCGACGCGTGCCGCCCGGGCCACCGGCCCGGAAGGCACCCGGCCTGCTCTGGAAGCTGGTACGGGACCGGCTCGGGCTGATGTCGTCGGCCGCCGCCTACGGCGACGCGGTGCGGATCGCCATCGGCCCCAAGGTCCTCTACTTCTTCAACCACCCCGACCACGCCAAGTACGTGCTGGCGGACAACCCCACCAACTACCACAAGGGCGTCGGGCTGGCCCAGGCCAAGCGGGCGCTCGGCGACGGCCTGCTCACCAGCGAGGGCGACCTGTGGCGCAAGCAGCGCAAGGTGATCCAGCCGGTGTTCCAGGCCAAGCGGATAGCGCAGCAGGCGGGCATCGTGGCGGAGGAGGCGGCCGGCCTCGTCGCCCGCCTGCGGGCCCACGCGGGCGGTGAGCCGGTCGACGTCGTACGCGAGATGACCGGCCTCACCCTCGGCGTGCTCGGCCGCACCCTGCTCGACGCCGACCTGGGCGGCTTCCGGGAGATCGGGCCGTCCTTCGAGGCGATGCAGGACCAGGCGATGTTCGAGATGGTCTCGATGAGCATGGTGCCGATGTGGGTGCCGCTGCCGCACCAGCTCCGCTTCCGCCGCGCCCGCCGCGAGCTCCAGCGGATCGTCGACGAGCTGGTACGGCGGCGCGGTGACCGCCCGGCCGCCGACGACGCCCTGTCCCGACTGATCGACTCCACCTCGCGCGAGGGCGACCCGAAGGTGGGCCGGCAACGCATGCGCGACGAAATGATCACCCTGCTGCTGGCCGGCCACGAGACCACGGCGAGCACGCTGAGCTGGACCTTCTACCTGGCCGACCGCCACCCGGAGGTGTGGGAGCGGCTGCACGCCGAAGCCACCGAGGTGCTCGGCGACCGCCTGCCCACCTACGAAGACCTGCACCGGTTGCGGTACACCGCGATGGTCGTCGAGGAGGTCATCCGCCTCTACCCGCCCGTCTGGATGCTCTCCCGCCTCGCCCAGGAACCCGACGTCGTCGGCGGCTACGACATCCCGGCCGGCTCCGACGTGCTGATCTGCCCGTACACCCTGCACCGGCACCCGGCCTTCTGGGACCAGCCCGAGCGCTTCGACCCGGAGCGCTTCGACCACGCCCGCGCCGTGGACCGGCCGCGGTACGCGTACATCCCGTTCGGCGCCGGCCCGCGGTTCTGCGTCGGCAACAACCTGGGGATGCTGGAGGCCACATTCGTGGTGGCGATGGTCGCCCGCGAACTACGCCTCACCAAGGTCCCCGGCTACGCCGTCGTCCCCGAGCCGATGCTCTCCCTCCGCGTCCGCGGCGGCCTACCCATGAGCATCAGCGCCCGCTAAGACCTTCCGTCTTCGAAGCGGCGCTGCCGATCGTGGCGTCGATCAGGATCTCGGCCGCCTGCCGGGCCTGCCGCGCCGCGTCGCTCGTGCCGGCGATGGCCGCCGTTGTCTGCGCCCCCTCGGCGAGGATCGCCAGCTGGGCGGCGAGCGACGGCGGCCCGCCGGCCTCGGCGACGAGCGCGGTCAGCCGGGCCTGAAACTCCGCCTTGTGCGATCGCACGATCTCGGCGATCCGGGGTGCCGTCGTGCCCAGCTCGCCGAAGGAGTTGATGAACACGCAGCCGCGGAAGTCGTCCTGGTCGAACCAGCGGGCCAGCGCGTCGTAGAGGGCGAGCAGCCGTTCGCGGGAGTCGCCGGTGCTCATCGCCTCGTCGACCAGCGTGTGCCACATCTGGCGCCGGCCGAGCAGGACCTGCTCGACGATGGCCTCCTTGGAGGAGAACAGCCGGTAGAGCCGCTTGAGCGGCACACCCGACTCGGCCCGCAGGGCGTCCATGCCCACGGCCTGGATGCCGAGCCGGTAGTAGAGCCGGTCGGCCGCCGCCAGCACCTGGGCTCGCGCCGTCTCGTCGTCCATATTCCCCTCCGTCCCACCACGTGCGGTGACACCTCTCACGGTGTCGTGAGAACGCTCGTTCTCTAGACTACATCGCAGCGGTGAGAACGATCGTTCTCCCCAGATCGCAGGAGGCAGAGATGCCATTCGTCACCGTCGGCTCGGAAAACGACACCAGCATCGACCTCTACTACGAGGACCACGGCTCCGGTCAGCCGGTCGTCCTCATCCACGGCTACCCGCTGGACGGGCACTCGTGGGAGAAGCAGAGCGCGGTGCTGCTCCAGGCCGGCTACCGCGTCATCACGTACGACCGCCGGGGCTTCGGGCGTTCCAGCCAGCCGACCACCGGCTACGACTACGACACGTTCGCCGCGGACCTGAAGGTCCTGCTGGACACGCTGGACCTCACCGACGTCGTCCTGGTCGGCTTCTCGATGGGCACCGGTGAGGTCGCCCGCTACCTCGGCAGGTACGGATCGGCCCGGGTGGCCAAGGCCGCCTTCCTCGCCTCGCTGGAGCCCTTCCTGCTCAAGACCGACGACAACCCCACCGGGGTGCCGCAGGAGGTCTTCGACGGGATCCTCGACGCCGTGACCCGCGACCGGTACGCCTACTTCACCGCCTTCTACCGCGACTTCTACAACACCGACGAAAACCTCGGCACCCGGCTCTCCGAGGAGGCGCTGCGCAACAGCTGGAACGTCGCCGCCGGCGCGTCCTGGTTTGCCTCCAGCGCCGCGGTGCCGACCTGGGTCACCGACTTTCGGGGCGACATCCCGAAGGTCGACGTGCCCACCCTGATCCTGCACGGCACCGCCGACAACATCCTGCCCATCGACGCCACCGCCCGCCCGTTCCACCGGCTGCTGCCGGCCGCCGACTACGTCGAGGTCGACGGTGCGCCGCACGGTCTACTGTGGACGCACGCCGACGAGGTCAACGAAGCCCTGCTCGCCTTCCTCGGCAAGTAACCGGATTTCGGGGTCACCGCGGTCGTCGACCACGGTGACCCCGGGGTCCGAAGGCCGTCTCGTGGACCGGGCGGGAGAAGAGGTGGCCCTGGCCGAGCTCGCAGCCCAGCTCGCGGAGCACGGCGTGCTGCTCGCGGTCTTCGATGCCCTCGGCGATCACGCCCATGCCCAGGTTGTGTCCCATCAGGATGATGGTGCGGATCAGCTCGCGTGCCCTGGCGCTGGAGGCGACGTCGTTCACAAAGGACTTGTCTATCTTCAGCGCGTCGATGGGCAGCTCGCGCAGCAGGCTCAGCGACGAGTAGCCGGTGCCGAAGTCGTCCACGTAGAGCTTCAGCCCTTGGCCGTGCAGGTCGTGCAGCATGCGCCGGGCGGCGCCGACGTCGTGCACCACCACGCTCTCGGTGATCTCCAGCGCGACGCAGTGGGCGGGCAGCTCTTCCTGGCGCAGCGCCGCGGCGACGGTCGCGGCGGCGTCTCCGTACCAGAACTGCCGGTCCGACAGGTTGATGCTGACCCATAGGTCGTCGGGGACGGTGCCGGCCCGGCGCCAGCCGGCCAGCCGCCGGCACGCCTCGCCGATCACCCACTGGCCGATCGGCACCATGAGCCCGGCCTCCTCGGCCACCGGGAGGAACCGCGCGGGCGGCAGCAGGCCCTGCGTCGGATGGCGCCACCGCAGCAGCGCCTCCAGCGCCACCGTCGTGCCCGCGGCGAGGTCGACGATCGGCTGGTAGTGCAGCTCCAGCCGGCTGTCGGCGAGGGCCTGGCGCAGCTCGGTCTCGATACGCAGCCGGTCGACCGCCTCGGCGCGCATCGACACGTCGAAGACCGCGTGTGAACCCTTCTTGCGCGTCTTCGCCCGGTACATCGCGATGTCGGCGTTGCGCAGCAGGTCTTCGGCGCTCTGGTAGTCGCTGGTCCCCTCGGCGATGCCGATGCTGACGCTCACGACCACCTCCTGGCCGGCCACCATCTGCGGTCGGCCGACGGCCTCGCGCAGACGCTCGGCGACGGCGGCGAGCGCGGCGGGGTCGCCGATGCCGTCGACGAGGATGGCGAACTCGTCGCCCGCGAAGCGTGCCGGCGTGTCCACCGGCCGCACCTCCGCCCTGATCCGCTCCGCCACCTGGCACAGCAGGCGATCACCGGCCAGGTGCCCGAGGCTGTCGTTGATCACCTTGAGGCCGTCGAGGTCGAGGAAGAGCACGCCGAAGCGGTAGCCCGAACCGCCACCGGCCCGACCGAGCGCGCCGCCGATCCGTTCCAGGAAGAGCGTGCGGTTGGGCAGGCCGGTCAGCTGGTCGTAGAGGGCGGCGTGGCGGAGCTGCTCTTCCTGCCGCCGCAGGGACGTCACCACTTCCCGGTGGTCGAGCATGCCGCAGAGCAACGCCGCCCACTGGTTGACGGTCTCGACGATCGAAGACTTCTGCGTGTCGATCGGGCCGACGTGGGCGAGCATCCCGCGGTCGCTGTCGCGCAGGCGCACCGGCACCACGAACGCGATCTGTCCGGCGCCGGGATCTGACTCGTCGATCAGCTCGGCCGGCGGGAACGCGTCGACCGTGACCGGGCTCTCCGGCTTGAGCTGGCGGGTCGGGTCGCGGTGGTACGTGCCGGCGATATCCAGCAGCGGATCGGCGGTCCGGTCGGGCAGCCACAGGCCCAGGCACCCGGCGGTGGCCCGGGAACGCTCGAGCCACCCCAGGTCCGCCGGGTTGCCCTCGCTGCGCAGCAGCTCCATGGAGATGCCGTACTGGCTGCTCAGCGCCTGTTCCAGATATTGGTTTTCGGCCGCGAGCCGCAGCGGCGCGCTCGCCGCGTCGGGCCCGGGCTGGCGCGGGCGGCAACCACACGACTGGCGCACCACGAGGCGGGACCGGCCCTCGCGGGCGAACCGCTTTCCCGCCGGCACGTCACCGCCTTCCAGCATCGCCAGCAGCGTCTCGCCCGCCTCCTGCCCCACCTCGTCGAAGGCCCCCTCCACAGTGGACAGATTTGGGACGACGTGCTGCGCGGCGGTCACGTCGTCGAACCCGACTATGGCCAGATCGCGCGGCAGCGTGCGGCCCGCGGCGGTGAGCCCGCGGATCAGGCCCACCGCGTTGTAGTCGTTGGCGCAGAAGGCTGCGGTGACCGGCATGCCCGCGCGGACCATCAGCTCGGCGGCCACCTCGCCGCCGGTCGTCACGTTGTCGCCGGCGGGGAAGAGCATGCCCTCCTCGTACGGCAGGCCGTGTGCGGCGAGCGTCTCCCGGTACGCCTCGTGCCGCTGCCGGATGTCCTCCTGCGCCATCCAGCCCACGAACCCGATCCGGCGGTGTCCGTGTGCGATCAGGTGCTCGACGGCCAGCCGGGTGCCGCCGCGGTTGTCGGGCAGGACCACCGGGCAGTCGAAGCCGGGCACCTCCTGGCTCACCATCACGACCGGCTTGCCGGCGTCGCGCAGCGCGTCCAGGTACGGCCGGTCGGCCGAGTTGAGGACCACGACGAAGCCCGCCACGTGGCGCCAGGCGACGGGCCGCCGGAAGTTCGAAAGGTCCAGGTAAGCGATCTCGTCGACACCGGGGTCGAACGTCTGCACCGCGACCACGCGGCCGCCCGCCGCGGCGGCGGCGCGCGCGACACCCCGCAGCAGCCCTCCGAAATAGTGTCCGGACAGCAGCGGCGTTAGCACGCCGACGGTGATTCTCGATGACAAATCGGGCCCCCGCCCCTCACGGAGCAGCATCTGGTTGAGCATAGCCAGCGCCCGCCGCGTGAGCTGGGCCGATCGGTGCGGCGTCAGCGGGCGACGTAGCCGCCGTCGACGCTGAGGATGGTCCCGGTGATGCCGGCGGACTCCGGCGAGGCGAGGAAGACGATCGCGCGGGCGACCTCGTCCGGGGTGGACATGCGCCCGATCGGATGGTTGCTCAAGGTGACCGCGAGGCTCGCCGCCGGGTCGGGGTCGGCCGCCCGCGCCTCGGCCATGAACTCGGTGTCGACCGCGCCCGGTGCCACCGCGTTCACCCGCACGCCGCG
The DNA here is from genome assembly GCF_059359075.1 of Phytohabitans sp. LZ39. NCBI lineage: Bacteria > Bacillati > Actinomycetota > Actinomycetes > Micromonosporales > Micromonosporaceae > Phytohabitans > Phytohabitans sp. LZ39. The sequence continues at coordinate 134,628 of NZ_JCADBM010000012.1, forward strand.
GCCCGCGCACTCGATCGCGAGCTGGCGGGTCAGCTGGACGACCGCGCCCTTGGTCATCGCGTACACGCTCTGGTTGGGCACGCCGATCAGGCCCGAGATCGACGCGACGTTGACGATGCAGCCGCCGGCGTCGGTCAGGTGGGGCAGAGCGGCCCGCGCGAACCGGAACGCCGGCCGGACGTTGACCGCGAAGAGGGCGTCGAACTCGTCGTCGGTGGTGTCGAGGATGGGCCGGCGCAGAAACCGGCCGGCGTTGTTGACCAGCAGGTCGAGCCGGCCGAAGGCGGCGATGGCGCGCGCGACCGCGGCGTCCGGTGTCGCGGCCGCCGTCACGTCGGCGGGCAGCGGCACCACCCGGCCGTCTTCGGCCAGATCGGCGACCGCGGGCGAGACGTCGACCGCGACGACCCGGTAGCCCTCGGCACGCAGCCGGGTCACGACGCTGCGGCCGATGCCGCGGGCCGCGCCGGTCACGACGGCGGTCAGATCCATGCGATATCCCGTCTACCGGGGTAAGTATCCTGCAATGCAGGATGGGCTCTCCTGTCTGATCCCGTCAAGGGGCAAGATCTAACTCCTCGGCAATCCGGTTGAAATCTTCGTCGAGGGCTTGACAGGGCTCGGGCGTGATCACCTACATTCGCCGTACCGGATAGCTGGATGGTCGCCCCGCAATGCGGGACGGCGCCCGAGGTGGCGAGGAGGACACCCATGACAAACCCGTCCCGGGGTTCGCGTCCCGCCGCCGACGGGCTCGAGATCGCCAGCGGCGACATCCAGGTGGTGGCGCGCGTCGTCCAGCTGCTCCGGCTGCTGGCGGCCAACGAGACCATCGACCTGGTGTCGGCCGCCGAGGAGCTGGGCGTGGGTAAGTCCACGGCCCACCGCTACCTCGCGTCGATGGAAAACCACAGCCTGCTACAACGCCGAGACCGAAACCGGTACGAGTTCGGGGTCCTCCTCGCCGAGTTGGGCACGATGGCGCTCTCTCGGCTCGGGGTCACCGACCTCGCCGGTCCGGTGATGGAAGAGATCAGCGTGCGCGTCCGCCACACGGTCGTGCTCAGCGTGTGGAACGGTCAAGGTCCCACCGTGGCGCGGGTGCACGAGGACAGCAGCCGCACCGCGCACGTGTCGATCGCGGTCGGCAGCCGGCTCGGCCCGAGCACGGCGCAGGCCGTGGTCTTCTGGGCCTTCCGCGGCCAGTCGTTCTACAGGTTCGGCGCGGGGGCGGCGGACGCGACCGAGGAAGAGCTGGCGGAGGTTCGCCGGACCGGGATCGCGGTCCGGGCGAGCCGCAACGAGGGCGTGAGCGCGGTCGCGACTCCGGTCCGGGATCCAGCCGGTCGGGTCGTCGCCACGCTGGCCGTTGTCGGCATATCCCAGTTCGTGCCCATGGAGAGCGACAGCCCGGTGGCGCGCGCTCTGCTGGCGGGCGCGGAAACGATCAGTCGCCGGATGGTCAGCCCGCTCGAAGGCGGGTCGGACTGACGTACCGGACGCGATAGCTCCCAATCGATCGTCGAAAAAAAGGCGAAAAATGAGGACATTTCGGTTCTTAACCGTGGCCGCGATCGGTTCCCTGATGCTGACGGCCTGTGGCGCGGGTGGAGAGTCCGGCGGCACGGGCGGCGAGCAGAAGCTGACCTGGGCGAGCACCGGCGGACAGTTTCAGGAAGACGAGAAGAAGGCCCTCCAGGAGCCTTTCACCACAAAGACGGGCACCCAGTTCGCCAACGTCAGCCCGGCCGAGATCGCCCAGGTCCGCACCATGGTCAAGGCGGGCAAGACGATCTGGGACCTGGCCAACATGAGCTGGATCTACGCCGGCGCCTACTGCGGCGAGCTGTACGAGAAGCTCGACGATCCCGCCCTCGACCGCAGCAAGTTTCCCGAGGGTACGACGGGGGAGTGCTTCGTACCGACCTACCGGTACGCCAACATCTTCAGCTACAACGCGGACCTCTTCCCCGGCGAGAAGCCGACCAGGATCGAAGATTTCTTCGACGTCAAACGCTTCCCGGGTAAGCGGATCGTCTACGACTACCCGAAGGCCGGTCTCCTCGAGGCCGCGCTCGTCGCCGACGGCGTGCCGCCCGAGAAGGTCTACCCGCTCGACCTCGAGCGGGCTCTCCGGAAGATCGACACGATCAAGAGCTCGGTCGTCTTCGCGCCCAGCTACGGCGCGATCCAGCAACAGCTCGTCGACAAGCAGGCCAGCATGGTGCTCACCGTGACGGCGCGGTCGATCGTCACCTCGCAGAGCGGCGCCAAGCTCGTCCCGGTCTGGGACTTCAACACCACCGACATCGGCGCCCTCGTCATCCCGAAGGGCAGCCCCAACAAGCAACTCGCCCAGGAGATGCTCGCGTTCGTCACCGAACCGGCCCAGGCCACCGCGTACGCCAAGCTGACCGGCACGGCGCCGGCCCGGACCGACGTCGACGTCACATCCATCGGGTACACCGAGCAGCAGAAGGCGTTCAACGCGTTCCTGCCCGACCGTGGCCGGCTCGTCGAGCAGGACAAGCAGTGGTGGATCGCCAACACCGACGCGGTCGTCAAGCGCTGGACCGCGTGGAAGGTCGGCTGACGCGAATGGCCGCGCCAACAGCCACGGCCGAGGCGCCCCCCACGGGGCGCCTCGGGCGGGCCCGCGCCGACCGGAAGCAGGGCGCCGGATGGCTGCTCCTGCTGCCGTCGCTCGTCGCCCTGGCTGTCTTCTTCGTACTGCCGCTCGCGAACGTCGTCGTGGACAGCGTCACCGAGCCGGACATCGGCCTCGGAAACTACGCCTCGCTCTTCACCGACGGTTACACGCTGCGGGTGCTGGGCCGGACGCTGCTCGTCGCGCTGGTGGTCTCGGCCGTGGGCGTGGTGCTCGCCTACCCGTACGCGTACGCGATGACGCTGGTCGGCCCGACCATGCGCGCCGTGCTGGTGACCGTCGTACTCGTTCCATTTTGGACGAGCATGCTGGCGCGCAACTTCGCGTGGATGGTCCTGATGCAGGACGACGGCATGGTGCAGCGGATGCTCTCGCCGTTCGGGCTCGGCGACGTCACGCTGCTGGGCTCCACGACGGCCGTCGCGATATCGATGACCCAGGTGCTGCTGCCGTTCCTGGTGCTCCCGATGTACAGCGCGATGGACCAGATCGACCGGCGGCTGCTGGCGGCCGGGCAGAGCCTCGGCGCGCCGCGCGGGCGCGCGTTCCGCAGGATCTACCTGCCGCTCTCCATGCCGGGCGTCGTCGCGGGGGTCTCGCTCGTCTTCGTGCTGGCGCTGGGCTTCTACGTCACGCCGGCCCTGCTCGGGTCGACGCGAAACGCGATGATCGCGCAGGTGATCAACGTGCGCACCAAGGAGCTGCTCGACTTCGGGGGCGCCGGCGCGATGGGCGTCTTCCTGCTCGTCGTCACCCTCGTCGTGCTCGGCGTCAGCCGCCGCCTGGCCGGGCAGCGCGTCTCGTCCGTCGCACCCGGATACCAGCCGGCCCGCTCGCGCGGCCGGGAAGACCAGCCGACGGAGATGCGGCCCTGGCTCAAGGTGCACACGGGGCTCGTCGCGGTCCTCCTCGTCGCGCCGACCCTCGTGGTCATCCCGATGAGCTTCTCCTCGGGAAGGACCTTCCAGTTTCCGCCGAACGGCTGGTCGCTCCAGTGGTACGAGCGGCTCTTCACCTCGCCGGAGTGGACGGCCGCGATATTCAACTCGATCCAGGCGGGGCTCATCACCGCGCTACTCGCGACGGTGCTCGGCACGACGGCGGCCCTCGGCCTGATGCGGCTCTCCCCGCGCTGGCGCGGCGCCCTCACCGGGTTTTTGCTCTCGCCGCTCATCGTGCCGCACATCCTCGTCGCGCTGGTGGTCTTCGCCGCGTTCCTCCAGGTGGGCCTCAACGGCACGCTCATCGGCATCATCCTGGCGCACACCGCGATGGCCCTGCCCTTCGTGGTGATCGCGGTGACCGCGCGGTTGCAGGGGATGGACGGCCGGCTGCCCGGCGTCGCGGCGAGCCTCGGCGCCAGCCCGTTCGCCGCGTTCCGCAAGGTGACGTTTCCCCTGCTGCTGCCCGGCATCATGTCCGGCGCCGTGCTGGCGTTCGTGACGTCGCTGGACGAGGTCGTCATCGCCCTGTTCCTCCAAGGGCCCGGTGCGGTCACGCTGCCGGTCCAGATGTTCAACAGCGTCACCGTCCAGATCGACCCGACGATCTCCGCCGCGTCGAGCCTGATCGTCGTCCTGGTGAGCGTGCCCATCCTGCTCGCCCAAGTCGTCAGCGCGCGGCGCGGAAAGGGAAGGTAGCCGGTGAGTATCCGGACGGCCGGTGGCGGGCGCATCGAGTTGGTGGACCTGTGCAAGCGATACGGGTCCAGCGAGACGCCCGCGGTCGACCACGTCAGCCTCGACATCGAGCCAGGCGAGTTCGTCACGCTGCTGGGCCCCAGCGGCTCGGGCAAGACGACCACGCTCAACATGATCGTCGGCTTCACGACGCCGACGTCGGGTGGCATCCGCCTCAACGGGCGGGACATCTCCCGGCTCCCGCCGCACAAGCGCGAGTTCGGCATGGTATTCCAGAACTACGCGCTCTTCCCGCACCTCACCGTGGCCCAGAACGTGGCCTTCCCGCTGGGCGAGCGCAAGGTGTCCAAAGTAGAAATCGAACGGCGGGTGGGCGAGGCGCTGGAGCTCGTCGACCTGGGCGGGATGGAAAAGCGCCGCCCGCACGAGCTCTCCGGTGGCCAGCAGCAGCGGGTGGCGCTGGCCCGCGCCGTGGTGTTCTCGCCCAGTGTGCTGCTGCTCGACGAGCCGCTGAGCGCGCTCGACCGTAAGCTCCGGCAGTCGCTCCAGCGTGAGGTGAAGCGGCTCCACCGCGAGCTGAAGCTCACGTTCGTCTTCGTCACACACGACCAGGACGAGGCCATGACGCTGTCCGACCGGATCGCGATCTTCGACCGCGGCCGGATCGACTCCGTCGGCACACCCACCGACCTCTACCACCGGCCCACGACCCAGTTCGCGGCGCGGTTTCTGGGCGAGTCCAACGTCTTCGCGGGCCAGCACCGCGGCGGTGGCGTGTACGAATGGCGCGATCGCAAGTGGACGGTCGGCGACCCGGACCGCGGCAGCGTGCTCATCGTGCGGCCCGAGCGCACCGGCGTCGCTCTCGACGAGGCGTCGGTGCCGCCAGGCGCCAACGCCGCCGAGGCGGTGGTCACCGACGTCTCGTTCTACGGCACGTACTACCGGCTCGAGCTGACCTACGGCGACGGCTCGGTCGGCTGTGCCGCGCTGCCCGTCGGCACACCGGCGGCCGTCCAACCGGGCGCCACCGTGGTCGCCCACTGGCGGCCCGAAGACCAGGTCCTGGTGACCGAGTGAAGACGCGAGGAGGCGGGATGATCGCGGAGGTCTCCCTTTGGGACCCGGAGCTCGACGCGGACCGGAGGCTGCCCGACGAGGAGGTGGACAGCCTTCTGGTCGGCGCGGTCGACCTGCATCAACACCCCGGACCGAGTCCTTTCCCGCGGCGGATGAGCATCCTCGACGCGGCGCGCGACGCGGCCGGAGCCGGCTTTCGCGCGATCGTGGCCAAGTCACATCACCACAGCATGGTGAGCGACATCCTGGCGCTGCGCTCGGCGGGGCTGGCCGACCTCCCGATCGAGGTCTTCGGCGGCATCGCGCTCAACCGGACCGTCGGCGGCCTCAACCCGTACGCCGTCGAGCTGGCGCTGCGGATGGGCGGCAGGGTGGTGTGGTTTCCCACGCTCACCTCGGCCGCGCACGTGCGCCACCACGAGGAGCACGACACGGGCTTCCCCACCTCGGTGGTGAAGCTGCGTCCGCAGGAGGTCATCTCGATCCTCGACGAGAGCGGCGCGGTACTCCCGGTGGTCCGGGACATCCTGTCGGTTGTCGCGTCCGAAGACGCGGTGCTGACCTGCGGCCACCTCGGCGTCACCGAGTCACAGCGGCTGATCGACGCCGCGCTGGAGGCGGGTGTGCGGCGCATCGTCGTCAACCACCCGTGCTTCGTCGTCGGTGCCTCGGTGGAGCAGGCGGCGGCCTGGGCACGGCAGGGCGTCTACATCGAACACTGCGCCGTCATGTACTTCGGCCGCCCGGAGCGCCGCCGGGACCTCGGGGAGCTTCTCTCGTTCGTCGAGGCGGTCGGTGCCGGGCAGACCATCATGTCCTCGGACTCGGGGCAGAAGGACAACCCGCTGCCGGTGACGCTCTACCGCCGCGCCGTGCGGGGCATGCTGGACGCCGGCGTCTCCGCGGCGGACGCCCGGCAGATGGTGGGCACCAACGCGGCGCAGCTGCTGTTGCCATGAGCGGGAGTCGGGAGGCTACGGGTCTCGACCACGACGGCGAACGAGCGCCGAGCGACGGAGCGTGGAAGGCGCAGCACGAGGTGCTCGCGGTCCGGTACGGCACGCGGACGACCCGCAGGAGCGAGGTCTTCCTGCACTACGACACGTACGGCGAGCCCGACGCCGGTGTCGTCATGGACTACTACTTCTGGGTCGTGCGGCTCGACGGCCGGACCACGCTCGTCGACTGTGGATTCAACGACGCGAGTGGTGGGCGCCGCCACCGCACCATGCTCTGCCCACCGGAGCGGGCCCTCGTCCGGCTCGGCGTCGACCCGGGCGAGGTGACGACGGTCGTGCTGACCCACGGCCACTACGACCACATCGGCAACCTGCGCGTCTTTCCGGACGCCCGGCTGGTGATGTCCCGCCGCGAGTACGACTTCTGGACCGGCCCGATGGCCCGCAAGCCGCTCTTCGCGGGCTCCGTCGAGGACGAAGACGTCGCGGCCCTGCGCGTGGCGCACGCGGCGGGCCGGCTCGACCTCGTCGACGGCCGCACCACCCTGGCCGGCGGCATCGAGCTGGTGGAGGTGGGCGGGCACACTCCCGGTCAGCTCATCGTCCTGGTGGGCGACGTCGTCATCGCCTCCGACGCGCTGCACTACTACGAGGAGCTCGATCGTGACCGTCCGTTCGCGCATGTCGCCGACCTGCCGGCGATGTACGGGGCGTTCCAGCTGCTGCGCGAGCTCGCCGACACGCACCGCCTCGTGGCCGGCCACGACCCGGACGTGATGCGGCGGTTTCCGGTCGTCGGCGACGGCCTCGCCGCGACCATCGCGCTGGGCGGGAGGTAGGCGTGCGCGGGCTCGCGGGCAAGGTCGCGGTGGTGACCGGTGCGGCCGGCGGCATCGGGGCGGCCACGGCGCGGCGGCTGGCCGAGGCGGGAGCGCACGTCGTCGCGGTGGACAACGCCGACGGTGCCTGGGTTCGCGCCGACGTGTCCACAGAAGACGGTGTCGCCGCGTACATGGCGGCCGCCGTCGACAGGTTCGGCCGGGTCGACCTGCACCACCTCAACGCGGGCATCTCCGGTTCGTTCGCGAGGCTGCCCGAGCTGACGGTGGAGGAGTTCGACCGGGTGATGGCGGTGAACGTGCGCGGGGTCTTCCTGGGCGTGCGGGCGGCCTTCCGCCAGTACGCCGCGCAGGGCGGCACCGGCAGCATCGTGATCACCGGCTCGATCGGCAGCCTGCGCGGCAGCGCGGACCTCCTGGCCTACCAGACGTCCAAGCACGCGGTGCTGGGCGTCTTGCACGGCGCCGCGATGTACGGCGGCCCGCTGGGCGTCCGGGTCAACGCGGTCGCGCCCGGCATCGTGCCCACCGACCTGTTCGCCGGCGCGCCCGGCGCGGTCGGCGGCAAGGACGACATGGTGCGCCGGGCCGGCAGCACCCCGCTGCGCCGGGCCGGCACCGGCGACGACGTGGCGAGCGTGGTGGCCTTCCTGCTCAGCGACGAGGCCGCGTACATGACCGGCGAGGTGGTCTCGGTCGACGGCGGGGCGAACATCGTGAGCACGGTACGGCCCTCGGGCGGCGCCGGCGCCTGGGACTTCGCCGCGTACGACCGCGCCCTCTACGGGAGGAGCACTCCGTGAAGGTGGGTTTCATCGGCCTGGGCAACATGGGCGGACGCATGACGCGCCGGCTCGTCGACGCCGGCACGCCGGTGCTGGGCTTCGACACCGAGCCTTCGCGGGCCGCGGCCGCGGGCGCCGAGGCGGCCGGCGACGTGCGAGCCGTGGTGGAGGCCAGCGACGCCGTCCTGCTCTCCCTGCCCGACAGCACGGTCGTCGAGGCGGTCGTGCTCGGCCCCGGCGGCGTCCTGGAGTCCGGCCGCGCCGGCCAGATCGTCGTCGACCTCAGCACCGCCGCACCCGCCTCGACCGTCCGCGTGCACGCGGCGCTGGCCGCCATCGGTGTCGAGTACCTCGACGCGGGCATCTCCGGTGGCGCGGCCGCGGCGGAGCGCGGGACGCTCACCGTCATGGTCGGCGGCTCGCCGGACGCGCTGTCCACGATGGAGCCGGTGTTCGCCGCTTTCGCCCGCGCCGTCATCCACATGGGACAGCCCGGCGCCGGCCACACGACGAAGGTGCTCAACAACTTCCTCAACGCGATCAGCCTCGCCGCCACCGCCGAGGTGATGGTGGCGGCGAAGCGGGCCGGCCTCGACCTCGACCAGGTGCTCGACGTGCTCAACGCCAGCAGCGGCGTCAACTTCGCCACGCTCAACCGGTTTCCGCACATCGTCAAGGGCGACTACCTCGAAGGCGGTCTCACCAACGCGCTGATGACGAAGGACGTCACGCTCTACGTGGACTGCCTCGCCCAGCTCGGCGTGCCGTCGCTGTCGGCGGCCGGCCCACTGGCCGCGTTCGGGCTCGCCAACAACCTCGGTTACGCCGACCAGATAAGCAACCGGGTCGTCGACGCGATCGGCGACCTCGCCGGCGGGACGCGCCTGCACACACCGGAGGAGCACTGATGGAGATCGTCCGGGCACACGCCGACCGGCTGCCGTCGGAGCGGCGCACGGCCATGTTCACCGGCACGGTGTTCGCCGACCCGCTGCGGTCCGGGCCGGACGTCACGGTGGCGAGCGTCTTCTTCGCACCCGGCGCCCGGACCCACTGGCACACCCACGAAAAGGGCCAGATCCTGCTCGTCACGGCCGGCGCCGGGCTCGTCTGCTCGGCGGGCGGGGACCCACAGGCGCTCCGCCCCGGCGACACGGTGTGGGTGCCGCCCGGTGAGGCGCACTGGCACGGCGGCGCACCGGACACGTACCTCGTGCACCTGGCCGTCTCGCTCGGCCAGACGGCCTGGCGCGATCCGGTCGCCGACGACGACTACCTGGCCCGGACGTGATCGGCTTCGTCGGGCTGGGCAACATGGGCGGACCGATGGCCGCGCGCCTTGTCGCGGCCGGGCACGACCTGTGCGTGTACGACGTGGTGCCGGCCGCCCGCGAACGCTTCGCCGGCAGCGCCGCGCTCGCCGCCACGGTGACCGGTGTGTCCACAGCGGACACGGTGCTCCTCATGCTGCCGGACTCGGCGGTCGTCGAGCGGGTCCTGCTGGGCGACGGCCTCCTCGACCGGCTCCGTCCCGGCACGCTGCTGGTCGACATGAGCTCCTCCGACCCCGGCCGCACCCGTTCGCTGGCCCGTGTCGCCGGGGAACGCGGCGTCACGCTCGTCGACGCGCCCGTCTCCGGCGGCGTCGCCGCCGCCCGGGACGGCACCCTGACCATCATGGTCGGCGGCCCGGGCGCCGCGCTCGCCGAGCTCCGCCCGATCTTCGACGCGCTCGGCTCGCGCGTGGTGCACGCCGGCGAGGTGGTCGGCGCCGGCCACGCCGTCAAGGCGCTCAACAATTTGATGTCCGCCGCGCACCTGATGGTGGCCTCCGAGGCGCTGCTCGCCGGGCAGGCGTTCGGCCTCGACCCGCGCGTGATGCTCGACATCGTCAACGCCTCCAGTGGCCGCAGCGGGTCGACCGAGACCAAGTGGCCAAGGTTCGTGCTCCCCGGCACGTACGACTCCGGCTTCGGCCTGCGCCTGATGCTCAAGGACATGGGCATCGCGCTCGGCTTGCAGGAGGCGACCGGCACCCCGTCCGCGGTGTCGGCGGCGGCGCTGGCGGCCTGGGCGGCGGCCGCCGAGGCGCTCCCGCCGGACGCGGACCACACCGAGGTCGCCGCCTGGCTGGCGGCGCGCATGAAAACCGACGAACGAGGGAGTGGCCCGTGTTGACCGCCGAACAGCAGCAGATCAAGGACGAGTTCATCGCGGTCCGCTCCACCTGGAGCGACACGTGGGAACGGATACTCGAACTCGATCCCGCGTTCCTGCGCGCCTACCTGAACTGGTCGGCGGTGCCCTGGCGCAAGAACCACCTGGAGCCGAAGGTCAAGGAGTTCATCTACATCGCGGTCGACGCGGCGGCCACCCATCTCTACACCCCGGGCATCCGCCAGCACATCCGCGCCGCGATCGCCTTCGGCGCGACAGCGGACGAGCTGATGGAGGTGCTGGAGCTGACCAGCACGCTGGGCATCCACGCCTGCAACATCGGTATCCCGCTGCTCATCGAGGTGCTGGAGGAGGAGGGCAGGCGCACCGGACCGGCACCGCTCGACGAGCGGCGGGAGAAGCTCAAGGCCGAGTTCACCGCCAACCGCGGCTACTGGCACGAATTCTGGGACGGCCTGCTGGAGCTTGACCCCGAGCTGTTCGAGGCCTATGTGGAGTTCTCCTCGGTGCCGTGGCGGACCGGCGTACTGCCACCGAAGGTCAAGGAGTTCGTCTACATCGCCTTCGACGCGGCGGCCACGCACCTCTACGCCCCCGGGCTCAAGCTCCACATGCGCAACGCGCTCCGCCTCGGCGCCACCACCGAGGAGATCGTCGAGGTGCTCGAGATCGCCAGCGTCATCGGCATCCACGCGGCGACCACAGCCGTACCCATCCTCGCCGAAGAGCTGGCCCGCGGCGCTAGCTGATGGCCGCCTCCTGCTCGATGACCTGCTGGGCAAGGCGAAACGACTCCAGCGCGGCGGGCGCGCCACAGTATGCCGCGGTCTGTAGCAGGACCTCCTGGATCTCGTCCAGCGTGCAGCCGTTGCGGAGCGCGCCGCGCACGTGCACGGAGAACTCGTGCGGGCGGTTGAGCGCGGTCAGCATCGCGAGGTTGAGCAGGCTGCGGGTGCGGCGGTCGAGCCCGGGCCGGGACCAGACGTCGCCCCAGCAGGTCGCCGTCACGTACTCCTGCACGACCCGGGTGAAGTCGGTGGCCCGCGCCATCGACCGGTCCACATGCGAATCGCCGAGCACCTCACGCCGGACCCGCATGCCGCGCTCGAACCGGCTCTCGTCGTCACCCATGGACCGCTCCCTCCGAATGTCCGACCATCATACAATCTGGTCGGCGCCGGGGAAGGGCGCGCTACGCGCCGTCCTGCTCGGAGAGGGCGGTCAGCCCCGCCCGGCCGGCCTCCTCGACGTGGCGCGCGCAGGCCGCGGCGGCGGCTTCGGCGTCGCCCGCCAGCACGGCGTCGACGATCGCGCGCAGCTCCTTGGTGCTGTGCTCGACCCGGCCGGGCACCGACAGCGACAGCGAGCGCAGCACGCTCACTCGCGCGTGCAGGCTGCCCGCGACCGACCGCAGCGCGTCGTTGCCGCCGCCTTCGAAAAGCACGTCGTAGAAGGCGTCCTTGGCGGCCAGGACCGGGGAGCCCTTCGCGGCCAGCCGCTCGATCCGCTCCAGCGCGCGGACGAGTGCCTTGCGCTGTGCCGCGCCGGCGTGCTCCACGAAGAGGCGGCCGGCGAGCGCCTCCAGCACCGCGCGCACCTGGTAGAGCTGGCGCGCTTCCTCGGCGCTGACGCTGGTGACGATCATCCCCTTGTTGGGGATCGCGGTGACCAGACCCTCCGCGGCCAGCTCGCGCAACGCCTCGCGGACACTCGTGCGCGAGACGCCGGTGAGCTCCACGAGCTCGCGCTCGATCAGTCGCTGCCCGGGCGCGAGCCGGCGGTCGAGGATCGCCTGCCGCAGGTTTTCCACCACCTGCGAGCGGATCAGAGCCGGCGACCGCTCAACCCGCAACGTATTGGCTCGGGTCACCGCCGTCCTCCTTGTACCAGGTGTGCCCGCACATCGTACCCAGCGCGCACCGGCGCCTCCGCCGTTGTTCCAGATCGTATGACGATGCTACAATCTTGCGGACTGAAATCCCACGTGAGGAGCGTTATCGTGCGGTTGGGTTTCGCCCGCCGACTGGCTTCCAGCGATCGGTGTCTGGTGGGCACGTGGGTGAAGATTCCGGCGCTCGAGCCGGTGGAGATCCTCGCCGACGCCGGGTTCGACTTCGTCGTCGTCGACCAGGAGCACGCGCCGCTGACGTTCGAGTTCGCCTACCAGGCAACGGTCGTGGCGCAGGGCGCCGGCATGTCGGTCCTCGTCCGCGTTCCCGACCGCAGCGGCGGCTACCTCCAGCGGCTGCTCGACGCCGGCGTCGACGGCATCCTGGTGCCGCGGGTGACCTCCGTCGCCGAGGCGAGTGCGGCGGTCCGGCAGATGCTCTTCTCACCGGGCGGCGAGCGCGGCATCGGCATCACCTCGCGGGCCGGGCGCTGGGGTGCCACCCCGCGCGCGGAGTACCTGCGCTTCGGCGACGAGGAAGTCATGCGCGCGGTCCAGTTGGAGGAGCGCGCCGCGATCGAGGCGGTCGACGACATCCTCGCCGTCCCCGGGCTCAACGGCGTCTTTCTCGGCATGGGCGACCTACAGCTGTCCTCCGGGCTGCCGGAGGCAGACCCGTCGATCCAGAAGCTCGTCGACCGGCTGCTGGCCGCCGCCCAGGCGCGTGGTGTGCCCGCCGGCACCGCGGTGCGGAGCGCCGCGCAGGCACAGGCCGCCGCCGACCGCGGCTACCGGTACGTCATGGTCGGCAACGACACCAGCTTGCTGAGGAGCGCCGCGGCGTCCGCCGTCGCCGACGTCCGCAGCCGACTCTCCGGAGGGAAACCCCATGGCGTATGACGCCAGCGATCTGCGCTCGACCCTGCCGGCGAGCGCGGCGGCCTCCGCCGTGCCGGAGCGGTTCTCCGGGTCGGAGCACGTGAAGTTTCGCGACCTGGCCCCGGTGGAGAAGACCGACGGCGTCGCGACCTGGTACGCCCGCGGGCAGAACTTCGTCGTCGGATACTCCGAAGTGGACGGCACTGCCGAGTTCACGCGCCGTGGGCAGCCCGACGAGTACGTGGTGCTGCTGGCCGACGACGCTCTCGCCGCCCGCGTGGAGGCGCCGGGCGAGGAGGTCTCGGTGACCGGCCGCACGATGCTCGTCCTGCCGCCCGGCGACAGCACGGTGACTGTCACCGGGCAGGGGCGCGTGCTGCGGTTGCTGACCACGCGCTCAGCCGACGTCGCCGCGCTCGCCGCCAACGCCGAGTCCTACGCCGAGCCGCACGAAAACATCCCGCCGTTCCAGCCGTGGCCCGAGCCCGTCGGCGGCTATCGCGTGCGCAGCTACGACCTGACCGTGCCACCGCTGTCGAGCCCGCCGTTCCGCCTGTACCGCTGCACCACCTTCATGGTCAACTTCATCGACCCGAAGCAGGGCCCGCGTGACCCGGCGAAGCTGTCGCCGCACAAGCACGACGACTTCGAGCAGTGCTCCATCGTGCTGGCGGGGGAGTACGTGCACCACATCCGCTGGCCGTGGACGACAAACCGGGCCCACTGGCGAGACGACGAGCACGAGCTGTGCCACGCGCCGTCCGTCACGGTGATCCCGCCGCCCTCACTGCACACGAGCGAGGCGATCGGTGCGGGCGAAAACCACCTCGTCGACGTCTTCTCGCCACCGCGCTTCGACTTCTCGGCCATGGAGGGCTGGGTGTTCAACGCCGACGACTATCCGGCACCGCCCAGCCGATGAGGCGCGACCACACTCCGGTCCGGGTGGCCATCATCGGTGCCGGGCTGGGCGGCATCGCGGCCGCGGTCAAGCTCCGCCGGCTGGGCTCGGTCAGGTTCGTCATCTTCGAGCAGTCCGCCGGCGTCGGTGGCACCTGGTTCGACAACAGATACCCCGGCTGCGAGGTCGACGTGCACTCGCACGCGTACTCGTTCTCGTTCCTCAAGTACGACTGGCCGCGCACCCACGCGACCCAGCCGGAGCTGCTCGCCTACGCCGAGCACGTGGTCGAGCGCTTCGGGCTCACCCCGCACCTGCGCCTGAACACGCGGGTCACCGACCTCGTCTGGGAAGAGTCGAGCGGCTGCTACGTGCTGTCCACAGAGCACGGTGAGAGCACGGAGTTCGACGTCGTCATCTCCGCGCTCGGCCTGCTCAACGTGCCGCGCTATCCCGAGTGGCCGGGGCTCGACACCTTCGCCGGGCCGTGTTTCCACACCTCGCGGTGGGAAGACCACGACCTCACCGGAAAGTCGGTCGCGGTCGTCGGCACCGGGTCGACCGCCGTGCAGATCGTCCCGGCCATCGCGCCGGTCGCCGGCCAGGTCTACGTCTTCCAGCGGCAGCCCGGCTGGATCGAGCCCAAGCACGAGCGAGACTTCAGCCCGCGCGAGCGGTGGTGGTATCGCAACGTGCCGCTGGCCCAGCGGTTGAGCCGGGCCCGCATCTTCCACCAGGGCAACCGGCGGTTCAAGGGGTACGACGCCGGCTCCAGCCGCCAGCGGCGGATGCGCGAGGTGTGCCACAGGTTCATCGCCGAGAGCATCGACGATCCGGTGACGCGGGCGGCGGTGACACCGGACTACCCGTGGGGATGCAAGCGACCGGTCATCTCCTCGACGTTCTATCCCACGCTCAACCGCGACAACGTGGAGCTGGTGCCGCACGCGGTGAGCCGGGTGACCCCGACCGGGGTGGTCGACGCGACCGGCACCGCCCGCGAGGTCGACGTGCTGGTGCTCAGCACCGGCTTCCAGCCGACGAGGTTTCTGGCCAGCATCGACGTCAAGGGTCGCGACGGGCGCAGCATCCACGACGCCTGGCGCGAGCGGGCCAGTGCCTACATGGGCATCACCGTGCCCGGCTTTCCCAACTTCTTCATCCTCTATGGACCCAACACCAACGGCGGCGTGTCCATCATCGCCCAGCTGGAGCGGCAGGCCGAGGTCGTCGTGGCGGCCGTGCGGCGGCTGGCCCGCGGCCGCGCGCGGAGCATCGACACGTCACCCGCGGCGGCGCGGCGCTTCGTCGCGTGGGTCGACCGCCGGCTGGCCACCCGCGCCTCCGCGATGGAGTCCGGCTGCCACAACTACTACCACGACCCGGCCGGCCACAACGTGACGCAGTGGCCGGGAGGTCACCTCGCCTACGCCCTCGCCACCCGGCTCATCGCGCGGTGGGGCCTGCGGGCACGACGCTAGGATGCCCGCCGGCCAGGGACACCTCCGCCACGTGCAGGCCACCGTCCACTGTGGCGGTCGGAAACCGGTCCCACACGGCGGCGTCGTGAAACGGCAGGATCCGCCGGCTGTCGCCGCCGACGCTGGTCAGCATCTCGTCGGCGAGGTCGAGCCACGTGGTGGCGCTGCCGGTGCTCATCGCGATGGGCACGAAGACACCGTCGCCGCGCAGGCCCTCGATATTCTCGTAGCTGTACATGTTGTCGCCGGCGAACACCCATGTGCCGTCCGCCTCGTTGGTTACCGCGACGACCTGTGAGCCGGCGGTGTGGGTGTCGTACGCCGGCCGCAGCTCGATGCCCGGCGCCACCTGGGCCACCCCGTCGACGAGCGTCGCCCGCCGGGCGGCCAGCCGCCGCGGCAGGTCTGGCTGGCAGAAGCGGGTGAGGAACTCGAACCGGCCCGGCCGGGCGGCGGCGGCAAGGTACTGCTCGATCTCCCGCCGCTGGATGTAGACGTGCGCGGCGGGAAACGCGTCGACGCAGCCGGCGTGGTCGAAGTGGTTGTGCGTCAACAGGATCGTGTCGACCTGCTCGGCCTCGACACCCACGCCGGCGAGCACGTCGACCGGCGCGCGCCACGCGGTGTGCCCGTACTTCGCGGTGAGCCGGTCGTAGACCGCCTGGTCGACGAAGCCGGTGTCCACCAGCACGCAGCGTTCCGCCGACCGCACCAGCCCGAAGCAGTACGGCATCGGCCGGTGTCCCTCGTTGGGCTGCGCCGCGAAGATGTTGCTCGCCGGGAAGCGGTCGACGAAGCCGTACTCGAGGATCCAGATGGAGTAGCTCACGGCGCCTCCGGCGGCTGGACGTCGAAGACGGCGAGCTGCATGGCCACCATCGTGTAGTAGCCGATGATGGTGACCAGCTCGAAGAGGCCGGCCTCGCCGAGCACACCGGCGGCGTCGCGAAACTCGCCGTCGTCGAGCGTGCCCCGGTCGAGGATCCGCCGCGTCGTGCGGAAGACGCAAGACTCCACATCGGACATCCCCGCGGGCTCCCGCGCGTCGGCCAGCCCGGCGATGTCCGCCTCGGTCAGACCGGCGGCCGCCCCCGCGCGCCGGTGTGCGTACAGCTCGAAAGCGCTGCGATGGCGGTGGCCGACGAGCAGGATCGCGATCTCGCACGCCCGGGCCGGCAGCCGCGAGCCGAACCGCACCGCTCCGCCGATGTGTACGAGCGCCTGGCCGAACGTGGGGCTGAGGATCCAGACCGCGGGCGGCCCCTGGAGCCGGCCGTCCGGGCCGACGAGCAGGAAGGGGCTGTCCGGCGCCGCGCGCGGGCCGGTCGTGTACCGCTCGTACAGCGGTCGCTGCTCGTCGGTCATGTCCGCGGGATCGATCGCGTCAACTCTCATGCCGCATCTCCAGAAACGCTCGGGGGTTGGCGACCACCATCGTGGCGATCTGCTCGGCGGTCCAGCCGAGGTAGGCGAGCTGCTCGACGAACATCCGCAGGCACTCCGGCTCGGGCGGCACCCAGCGGGAGAACACGTCCGTGGTGAGGATCGCCCGCTCCGGCCCGACCGCGGTCAGTGCCTCGTGCACGTCGCGGACGGTCAGATGCCCGTCCGGATGCACCAGTGGCGCGTTGCAGAACTCGACGTAGGCGCCCATGTCGACGAACTCACGCAGCCGCGCCGGATCCTTCGTGTAGTGCAGCGGATGGGTGACGAGCAGCCGCTGCCCGACCGCCGCGCAGTACCCGGCGACCGCGCGGCTCTCCTCGACGGAGGCGTGGCCGGTGGCGAGCGCGAGGCCGAGCGCGTGGCAGGCGTCGACCACCGCGCGCGCCCGCCCGGACAGGGCACCGGTGGGGTCGAGCAGCGCGACGGCCGTGCGGGCGTTGTATTCGCCGAAGGATGGCGAGAGGCGTCGCAGCAGCGTCGAGATGTATCCGTCGCGCGCCGTGTCGGCGGCCGCACCCCACGTCGGCAGAAACACCACCCGCGCGCCATGCGCGGCGGCGAGCTCGACGACCGCGGGCTCCAGGCCGCCGACCGGCGGGTTGAGCGTGATGCTGCCGTAGACCCTGAATCCGGTCTCCGCCATGGCCCGCTCGACGCGTGCGGCTCTGTCCATAGTGGCCCACAGGTGTGACTTGAGGACCCAGCCCGACATGCCGTACGCGTGCGCCAACCGCGCCACCTCGACGTCGTCGCCCCGGTTGGCCAAGCCGGCCGACAGGTCGGGCTGACCGTGGACGTGCACGTCGACGGCACCGCGCAGCAGCCGGTCGAACCCGTCCGGCAGCGCCGCCGCAAGGCCCATCCGCGCACCTCCCGTCTTGTAGGACGATACTACAATCTGCGGGCGTCCAGCCGTCCAGGCCGTCGCGCCGGAGACCTGGGACCGCTCAGGAAAACGTCACGTCGGGGGACCAGCCGAGTGACGCGGAGAGGGCGGTGGCGGCGGCGGCCAGCCGGGCGAGGGCGTCGTCGGCGCGGGCCTGGTCGAAGCGGATCGTGGGCACGGAGACGCTCATCGCGGCGACCGTGCGGCCGGTGTGGTCGCGCACCGGCACGGCGACGCAGCGGACGCCGCGGGTGTACTCCTCGTTGTCCGTGCTGTGGCCGCGCTCGCGGATCCGCGCGAGCTCCTCCTCCAGCCGGCCGAGGTCGGTCAGCGTGTGCTCGGTGAAGCGCTCCAGCGGCTGGCCGGACAGCAGAGACCGGCGCTCGGCGTCGGGCAGGTCGGCGAGCAGCACCTTGCCGACGCCGGTGGCGTGTGCCGCGAGCCGCCGGCCGACGGCTGAGGCGAGCACGAGCATCTGCGTGCCGTCGACCTTCGCGACGTAGACGTTGTGCCGCCCGTCGAGGACGGCGAGCTGGACGGTCTCGCCGAGGGCGTCGCGGACGCGCTCCATGTGTGGCCGCGCGCGGTCGGCCAGGTCGACCGCGCGCAGGTAGGTGTTGCCGGCCTGCCACGCGCGGATGCCCAGCGTGTAGCGCCGGGTGACAGGGTCGAGCTCGGCCCAGCCGGATCGCACGAGCGTGGCGAGCAGGCTGTGCAGGCTGGACCGCGGATAGCCAAGCGCGCCGGCGATGTCGGTGAACGTCAGCGGGGTCTCGCGCCCCGTCAACAGCTCCAGGATCGCGAGCACGCGCTGCGCCGACTTGACCGTCTCCACGCCACGCACGGTAGCGCCAGTTCACGTATGCGAACAAGCGTCTCCATCCTTGACATCCGCCGCGATGGCGGGGCTAAAGTGCGGATCATGACGTTCGCGGTGCGGGCGCTCCCGGTCGGGCGGACGGAGATCCCCGGGCCGGAGCTCTTCTGGATGGGGGAGTGGGACCGCTGGTTTCCGCTCTCGTTCAACGTGCTGCTGGTCCGGGGCGAGGGCGTGACCGCGCTCGTCAACACCGGTGCGCCCGCCGACCTCGCGCCGCTCAACGAGATCTGGACCTCGATCCTGGGGCCGCGCGCGCTGTACCAGCGGGACGAGGGCGAGACCCTCGAAGCCCAGCTGGGCCGCGTTGGTGTGCGCCCCGACGAGGTCACCCATGTCTTCGCCACGCCGTTCCAGCTCTACACGACCGCGGGCATCCCGCTCTTCCGCAACGCGCGGGTGTGCCTGTCGAAGCGGGGCTGGATCCACTTCCACACCACGCACGACCACCCGCACGACAACCGGTGGACCTCGCTCTCCCGCGAGGTGCTCGTGCACCTCGTCACCGACGCGTGGGACCGGGTGCGGCTGCTGGAGGACGAAGACGAGGTGGTGCCCGGCCTGCGCACGTGGTGGGCGGGCACGCACCACCGCGCCTCGGTCGCCGTCGAGGTCGACTCCACCGCCGGCACCGTCGTCGCGTCGGACGCCTTCTTCTACTACGAGAACGTCGAGGATGGCCGCATGCTCGGCATCAACGAGAACATGTACGAGGGGCTCGCCTGCTACGAGCGCACCCGCCAGGTCGCCGACCACATCGTGCCGCTCTACGACCCCAAGGTCTTCGACCGGTACCCGGACGGCGTCGTGGCGGGGGAGTGACCGATGCGCGCGCTCGTCTTCCACGGACCCGGTGACCTGCGGGTGGAGCAGGTCCCCGACCCGGTGCCCGCCGGCGGCGAGGTGCTGATCCGGGTCGCCGCCACCGGCATCTGCGGCTCCGACCTGCACGGCTACACCGGGGAGAACGGCCGGCGCCACCCCGGCCAGGTGATGGGGCACGAGACGGTCGGCCGGGTCGAGGGCGAGGGCACGCTGGTGACGGTCAACCCGGTCATCGGCTGCGGCGACTGTCCACAGTGTGCCGCCGGCACCGAGCAGCTGTGCGCGCGCCGCCGGGTCATCGGCGTCGACCCCACCTACCGGTCGGCCTTCGCGGAGCTCATGACCGTGCCGGAGCGCAACGTGGTCGTCCTGCCAGCCGACATTCCCATCGAGTACGGAGCACTTGTCGAGCCGCTGGCTGTCGGTTACCACGCGGCCAAGCGGGGCGGCGTAGGCCCGGACGACCGGGCGCTGGTGATCGGCGGCGGGCCCATCGGGCAGGCCTGCGCGCTCGCGGCCCGCCGCCTCGGTGCCGCCGCGGTGGTGGTGAGCGAGCCACACCCGGGCCGCCGGGCGCTGCTGTCCCGGCTGGGCTTCGACGCCACCCATCCGTCCGATGTCGACGGTGCCGCGACCGTGGTGCTCGACGCGGTCGGCAGCAGCGCCAGCCTCGCCGCCGCGCTCGACAGATCCACATTGGGCGCCCGCGTCGTGCTCGTCGGCATGAACGCGCCCCAGGTGACCCTCGCCGCGTACGCGGTGAGCACCTACGAGCGCACCATCCTGGGCAGCTTCTGCTACCCCTCGGCGGAGTTCCGCGAGACGGCCGCCTGGGTCGCCACCCGGCCGCCAGGCCTGGAACACCTCGTGGAGGGGCGGGCCGGGCTGGGCGGCGCGCCGGACGCGTTCGCCGCGCTGGCCGCCGGCTCGCTGGACGCCAGCAAGGTGCTCGTCTTCTGCGGTGAGGCGTGAGCATGGGCATGCCGATCGTCCGCCAGGTGCGCGCGTACACGGTGCGCGGCGGTGGCGGCGACTACCACGACCAGGACACCGGCCACTGGATCGACGACCACATCGCGACGCCGATGGCCCGCTACCCGGAGTACCGGGGGAGCCGGCAGTCGTTCGGCATCAACGTGCTCGGCACGCTGGTGGTGGAGGTGGAAGCCGACGACGGGAGCGTCGGCTTCGGCGTCACCGTCGGCGGCGAGGTGGGCGCGTGGATCGTCGAGCACCACCTGGCCCGGCTCGTCGAGGGCCTGCGGGTCAGCGACATCGAGAAGGCGTGGGACCAGATGTACCGCGCCACGCTCTACTATGGACGTAAGGGCGTGGTGCTCAACGCGATCAGCGGCGTCGACCTGGCCCTGTGGGACGTGCTCGGCCACGTCCGTCAGGAGCCCGTGCACCAGCTGCTCGGCGGCGCGGTGCGCGACGAGCTCGTCTGCTATGCCACCGGGCCGCGCCCCGACCTCGCCCGCGAGATGGGGTTCATCGGCGGCAAGCTGCCGCTGCGGCACGGCCCGGCCGAGGGCGAGGAAGGGCTGCGCGCCAACCTGGCCGCGCTGGCCGAGATGCGCGACCGGGTCGGCGACGACTTCTGGCTGATGTGGGACTGCTGGATGTCGCTCGACGTCGACTACGCCACCCGCCTCGCGCACGCCGCCGACGCGCTGGGGCTGCGCTGGATCGAGGAGCCGCTGCTCCCGGACGACTACTGGGGCCACGGTGAGCTGCGCCGCCGCATGCCCGCGCGCATGCTGCTGACAGCGGGCGAGCACGAGGCCACCCGCTGGGGCTTCCGCCTGCTGCTGGAGCTCGGCGCCGTCGACATCGTGCAGCCGGACATGGGCTGGTGCGGCGGCATCACCGAGCTGCTGCGGATCGCCGCGCTGGCCGACAGCCACGGCAAGGCGGTGGTGCCGCACGCGTCCAGCGTGTACTCGTACCACTTCGTGGTGAGCCGGCCCAACAGCCCGTTCACCGAGTTTCTGATGATGCACCCGGACGGGAGCGAGGTCGTGCCGATGATGCGCCCGCTCCTGCTCGACGAGCCGGTGCCGGTCGGCGGCCGGATCCGGGTGCCCGACCGGCCCGGCTTCGGCGTGCGGCTCAACCCGGACGTCACGCTCACCCGGCCGTACCCGCGGGAGGGACCACCATGACGCTGGAAGGCAAGGCGGCGCTGGTCACCGGCGCGTCCCGCGGCATCGGGCGGGCTATCGCGCTCGGCCTGGCCGCCGCCGGCGCCGACGTCGCGGTCAACTACCACGTGCCCGGCACCGCGGAGTTCGGCCACGACAACGCCGGTGACGCCGCCGCGGTGGTCCGCGAGGCCGAGGCGCTGGGCCGGCGGGCGGTGGCGGTCGAGGCGGACGTCTCCGACTCCGCCGCGGTGACCGCGATGGTGACGGCGGCCGCCGGTGCGCTCGGTGGGCTGGACATCCTGGTCAACAGCGCCGGCATCTGCCCGTTCCACGACTTCCTCACGATGCCCGAGGAGCTGTGGGACCGGGTGCAGGGGGTCAACCTCAAGGGCGCGTTCCTGTGCTCGCAGGCGGCCGCGCGGGTGATGGTGGAGCAGGGGCGCGGCGGCCGCATCATCTCGGTCAGCTCGATCAGCGCGCTGGTCGGTGGCGCGCTTCAGGCCCACTACACGCCGACCAAGGCGGGCATCCACTCGCTCATGCAGTCGCTTGCCATCTCGCTCGGCCCGCACGGCATCACCTGCAACTCGATCCTGCCCGGCGCGATCGCCACCGACATCAACAAGGACGACTGGAGCGATCCGGCCAAGCGGGCCTACCTCGACCAGCGGATCCCGCTGGGCCGCTTCGGCGAGCCGAACGACCTCGCCGGCCCCGCCGTCTTCCTCGCCTCCGACGCCGCCCGGTACGTGACCGGCGCGAGCCTGCTCGTGGACGGCGGCCTGTTCGTCAACCTCCAGTGACGTAACAGGATTGCACGGGGTTATCACGTCGCTTCGTCACGCTTCCGTATGTGCTCTGACCTGGCGAAACGTCTGCCTTGACACGCCGATGACACAGCCATACGCTCCTCGTAACAAGATTTCTGCTAGTTTTAACACTCGCTCTCACAGTCATGGGAGAGGAACGCATGACAGCGACAGATAACCGTCTCAACCGGGCTCAGTTTCTGCGGATGATCGGCGGGCTGGCGGCCGGCGTGGGTGCCTCCGGCCTGCTCGCCGCGTGCGGCGACGACTCGTCGGGCGGCGGCGGGTCCAAGACGCTCAGCCTGGTCGGCGTCGCCGACGAGAAGGGCCCGCTCGACGTGCTGACCAAGCAGTACACGGACAGCGGCGCCGGCGTGACGTTCAAGACCTCGTACGCGCCGACCGACCAGGTGACCACCTCGGTGCGCACCCAGCTCGGCGGCGGCAACGCGCCCGACCTGCACGTGCTCTACCCCGGCGCGGGCAACTCGATGTCCACCACCGAGCTGGGCAAGGCGGGCCTGCTCGCCGACCTGAGCGGCCAGTCGTGGGTCTCGATGATCCCGGAAAACCTCAAGTCGTCCTTCACCTACGACGGCAAGACCTACCTCTTCTCCTCCGGACTCACCGTCATCGGCGCCATCTACAACAAGAGCGTCTTCTCCGGTGCCGGGGTCGAGATCCCCAAGACCTGGCCGGAGCTGATCAGCGCCTGCCAGAAGCTCAAGGCGGCCGGCAAGGTGCCGATCGCGCTCGGCGCGCAGACCCAGTGGGTCACCCAGCTCATCACGTACGCGCTGGTGGCCGGCTACGTCTACCGCGACACCCCGGACTTCGACGACCAGATGCTGGCCGGTAAGGCGACGTTCCTCGACTCCGGGTGGAAGAAGTCGATGGAGCTCTACATGAGCCTGCGCGACCAGGGCTTCTTCAACGACAACCCCAACGGCACCACGCTGGAGCAGCAGACCGCGATGGTCGGCACCGGCCAGGCCGCGATGGCCGTGCAGGTGGCGCCGCTGCTGCCGGCGTTCCGCGACGCGGCCACCAACAAGGACGACATCGACATGTTCCCGTTCCCGAACGCGGACACGGCCGACCAGGTCTACACCTGGGGCGCCGCGAACGTCGGCCTGGGCGTGCACGCCAAGAGCAAGAACAAGGACGCCGCGCTCGCGTTCGTGGAGTACCTCGGCAAGCAGGAGAACATCAACAAGTGGTGCGAGGTCGTCGCCGCCATCCCGATCAAGCGGGACGCGACGTCCAAGGTGGACCCGGCGCTCCAGTCGTTCCTGCCGTTGCTCGACGGCGGGCGCGTCGCGGCGGTCGGTTCGCGCTGGCCCAACGCCGAGGTGCAGCCGACGCACTTCTCGGTGATCCAGGACCTGCTGGCCAAGAAGATCACCGTCGACGACGCGCTGAAGAAGATGGACGAGGCCTACAAGAAGGCTCAGTGACCGTGACGAGAGCGAGCAGCGTGGCCACCGCAGCACCGGAGTCGAGCCCAGCAGCACCCCCGACGCGACCGGCGCGGCGGCGGCCGCGCAACAAGCTGGGCCCGCCCTGGCTCTTCGTGGTGCCCGCGCTGCTGTGCTACGCCGCGATCGTGCTCTACCCGAGCATCGCCGGCGTCGTCTACGCGTTCACCGACTGGACCGGGCTGGGCGACTGGTCGTTCGTGGGGTTCCGCAACTTCGACACCCTGCTGCACGACGACCAGACGCTCGGCGCACTGAAGAACACGCTGCTGCTGACCGTCGCGATCGTGGTCGTCCAAAATGGAGTCGGCCTGCTGCTGGCGCTCGGCGTGCACGCCCGCATCAAGAGCCGGATGCTGCTGCGGGCCATCTTCTTCGCGCCGGTCGTGGTGAGCCCGGTGATGGTCGCGTTCCTGTGGAAGTACGTGTACAACCCCGCGCCCGACGAAGGCCTCAACGGGCTGCTGGGCGCGGTCGGCCTGGGTTCGCTGCGGCAGGACTGGCTCGGCGACCCGTCGCTGGCGCTTTGGTCGGTGGCCGCGATGGTCGTGTGGCAGAACGCCGGCTACTCGATGGTGATCTTCCTGGCCGGGCTGGAGGGCATCGGCAAGGACGTGCGGGAGGCGGCCACCATCGACGGCGCCGGCCCGGTCGCCCGCTTCCGGTACGTCACCTGGCCGCTGCTCGCGCCCTCCACCACCATCAACGTGATGCTCTCCACCATCGGCGGGCTCAAGCTCTTCGACCAGGTGTTCGCGGCGACCGGCGGCGGACCGGGATACGCGACCGAGACACTGTCCACTGTGCTCTACAAGCAGGCGTTCGTCTTCGGCCGGTACGGCTACAGCACCGCGGTGGCGCTCGTGCTGGCCCTCTTCGTCGCCGCCGTTTCGCTGGTGCAGATCCGCTACCTGCGTGCCCGGGAGGATTCCGCGTGAACCGGTACCGCCCTCGTACGTTCCTGCTCGAGCTGGTCATGGTCGTGGCGGCCGTCGTGTTCGTCTTTCCGGTATATGCGTTGATCACGCTATCTCTAAAGGACCCGGGGCAGATCGCCGCTCACCCACTGTCGCTGCCCACTCCACCCACATTGGACAACTACTCGTCGGCGTGGTCGTCGGCCTCGCTGGGTGGCGCGCTGCTGAGCAGCACGTTGATTACCGTGGTGAGTCTGGTGTTGTTGATCGTGGTCGGCTCGTGTGCTGCCTATTGGATCGCCCGCACCGGCACCCGGCTCGGGTACGGGCTCTACATCCTCTTCCTGCTCGGCATCGTGCTGCCCTTCCAGCTCGGGATGATCCCGCTCTACAACCTCTTCTCCCGGCTCGACCTCATCGGCAGCTACCAGGCGATCATCCTGTTCTACACGGGGATCCAGCTGCCCTTCACGGTCTTCCTCTACACCGGCTTCATCCGCGCGCTGCCGCAGGAGTACGCCGCCGCCGCGCTGGTCGACGGCGCCTCGCACGTGCAGGCGTACACCCGGATCGTCTTCCCGCTCCTGCGACCGATCACCGGCACGGTGCTGATCCTCAACGCGGTCTTCATCTGGAACGACTTCTTCACGCCGCTGCTCTACCTGGCCGGATCGGACAAGGAGACGGTGCCGGTGCGCATCTTCGCGTTCGTCGGGCAGTACGTCTCCGACTACGGCCTCGTCTTCGCCGGCCTGGTGCTCGGCGCGATCCCGATCCTGGTGGTGTTCCTGGTGCTTCAGCGGTACGTCATCAAGGGCTTCGCGAGCGGGCTCAAGGGATGACGCTGCCCCCCTCGCTGGCCGCGGTGCTGGCCGAGCCGCCGCGCGCGTTCTCGCCGACGGCCATCTGGTGGTGGAGCGGCGACCCGCTCGACCGGCGGCGGATGCGCTGGCAGCTGGAGCGGTACGCGGCCGGTGGCATCCACAACCTCGTCATCACCAACCTCGCCGCCACCGGGCCGCTGTTCGGCAGCGACCCGGACCGGCCGGCGTTCTTCTCCGACGAGTGGTGGGCGCTGCTCGACGAGGTCTGCGACGACGCGGCCGAGCTGGGCGTGTCGCTGTGGTTCTACGACCAGATCGGCTTCTCCGGGGCCGACATCCCGGCCCGGCTCGTGGAGGAGCACCCCGGGTACGCGGGGCAGTGGCTGCTGCCGGACGGGAGCGTCGAAACGGGCGGCTTCGACTACCTCTCGCCGGAGGCCTGCGCGGCGCTGCTCGACCGGGTGCACGGCGAGTTCGAGCGGCGGCTCGGCCACCGGCTCGGCACGGTCGTCGTGGGCTCGTTCCAGGACGAGCTGCCGGCGATGCCGACCTGGTCGCCCACGTTCGCCGCGGAGTTCGCGCGGCGGCGCGGATACGAGCTGGCGCCGGTGCTGCCGGCACTGTGGGATGTGGACGATCCCGCCGGTCGCGCGATCCGCCGCGACTACCACCTGACCCGGGCCGAGCTGGCCGAGGAGGCGTTCTTCCGCCCGCACGCCGAGTGGCACGAGCGGCACGGGCTGCTCTCCGCCTGCGACCAGCAGGACCCGGCCCGCGCCGGCCATCCCATCGAGGGCGTGCAGCTGTACGCGGATTACGCCCGCACCCACCGGTGGTTCAGCGCGCCCGGTTCCGACCACCACGGCGACGCCCGGCTGCACTCCTCGCTCGCCCACCTGTACGGGCATCCGCGCGCCTGGCTGGAGGCGTTCCACTCCAGCGGCTGGGGTGGCACGCTGGAGGAGACGTTCGACTGGCTCCTGCCCTGGCTGCGGGCCGGCGCCACGCTCTACGACCCGCACGCCACCTACTACTCGACCCGTGGCGGCTGGTGGGAGTGGGCGCCGCCGTCGACCGACTGGCGGCAGCCGTACTGGCGGCACTATCCCGTCTTCGCCGGCGCGGTGGCCCGCCTGTGCGCGGCGCTCTCGCTCGGCCGGCACGTCTGCGACGTCGCGGTGCTGCTGCCGACCACCACCGTGCAGGCCGGCACCGGCGTACCGGGTGCCGCGACCACCGAGGTGGCGACCGACGCGGCCGCCCGCCTGGCCCACCGCACCTACCTCGACCTGGTCGGCGACATGACCTGGTTCAACACCGTGCCCGGCGTGCTCGACCGGCTGCGCCGCGAGGCGGACGTGATCGACGACGACTCGCTGGCCCGCGCCGACGTCACCGGCGGCCGGGTGCGGGTCGCCGGCGAGGAGTACCGCGTCGTCGTCCTGCCCGCGATGACGTTCGTGGACGATCGGGTGGCGGAGCGCCTCGACGCCTTCGTGGCCGGCGGCGGCCTGTTGGTGGCGGTCGGGGCGCTGCCGTCACACGGCGCGCTGCTCGCCCATTTCGAGGCCGGCAGGGCGCATTTCGTGCGTGACGTCGACGACCTCGGCGCGTTGCTGGCCGCCGTGCCGCCGCCGGTGGACGCGCCGGTGCCGTCGCTGGTCCGCGACGTCGACGGCACCCGGGTGGTCTTTCTGCCCGCCGCGGCCCCACGGGCGAGCGAGGTGGCCGTGGGCAATCCCGAGGCGCGGGGGATCTCGCTGGGCTGGCTGGACGCCGAGTACGACTTCGACCCCGGCCGCTACCACGACAGCATCCCCGTGCGGGTACGCGGCGTCGCGCCCAACGCGCTGCTCATCGACCCGTTCACCGGGCGGGCGCGGCCGCTCGACTGCACACCGTCCGGCGACGCGGTCGACGTACGCGTGCCGTTCGACGGCGGCCCGGCGGCCCTGCTCGTCTTCCCCTCCGCGCCGTCGGCGGCGACCCCTTCGCCGGCGCCCGCCCCGACGCACGCCCTCGACCTCGGCGACGAGTGGACGGCGGAGCTGGTGTCCACCATGGACAACACGTGGGGCGACTTCGCCCGGCCCTCCGGCGGCATGGTCCCGGTGCAGCGCTGGGAGGTGCGGCACTCCCTCGACGGCGAGACCTGGACGCCGGCCTACGCGACGTTCGGCCCGCACGCGGTCGCCGGCGGCCCGCTGGTGTACTCCACCTCGCGGGGCATCCGCAAAGACCCGATCCACCGCGAGACGCTCGGCCCGAAGGCCCACGTGCCGGAAGAGTTCCTCGCCCTCGGGCCGGCCACCGCCGGGGCCCCCGTGCGGGTGTGCACCGAGCTGGTGGTGGCCGCCGACGTCACCGGCTGGCTCGCGGTCGGCGCGCCCGCGGCGAAGGCCGCCACATTGGACGGTACGCCACTGCCTCTCGACGACCGCGGCTACCTGGCGCTCACCGAGGTGCGGCTCGCGCCCGGGCGCCACCCGCTGGAGCTGGCACTGACCCCGGACGAAGACCTCGACCTGCGCGCGTACATCGCGGTCGTCGGCGACCCCGCCCGCTTCGAACGTCCGGAGTGGATGGTCGCCGCCGGCGCTCCGGGCGGCCACGTGGTACTGCGGACGGCGGTCGGCGCGCCGTCCGGTGCCGTGCAAGTGGCCGCACGGGAGCGCTGCGTCCTGCGCGTCAACGGCGTCGAGGTCGGCCGGCAGGGCGGCTTCGAGCCGTACGCCGAACAGGAGACGCCGCGCGTGCGCCGCTACGACCTCACCCCGCACCTGCGGCCAGGTGAAAACGAGCTGTCGGTCGAGCTCACCGAAGGCACGGCCGCGGCCGCCGTCCTCGTCGACGGCGCCGCCCTCTCCGGCCGGCACTGGTCGGCCACCCGCGACGGCGTGCCGGTGGACACGCTGGTACGCCGCCGCCAGTACGGCGACCCGGCGGCCCTGCACCTGCCGCGCCGGCCACACCCGCTGCCGGAGACCGCCTGGCTGGAAGACACACCGGCCGACGGCACGGTACTTCCCGTGGTGCTCGCCGCGCCCGACCAGCCGCCGGTGCAGTGGCTGTCGTTCGTGGTGCCACCCGGTGCCACGGCGCTGCGCCTGTCGGCGTACGGCGAGGTCGCCGTACTCGTAGACGGCGTCACGCTGGCGAAGGGCGCCGGTGACCCGGTGACGCTGACCGTCGACCTGCCCGACTCGCGCGAATGCGTGCTGCGCGTCGTCACCCGACCCGGCTACTCGCACGGCGCGATCCTGGCCGGCCCGATCACCTTCGAGGTCGGGAGCGGGACCATCGCGCTCGGCGACTGGGAAGACGTGGGCCTGCCCGAGTACAGCGGCGGCGTCCGCTACCTCACCCGCTTCACCGCCGCCGGCGCCGGTCCGGCCACTGTGGACCTGGGCCGCGTGCGCGGCACCGCCGAGGTCACCCTCAACGGCCAGCCGCTCGGCGCCCGCGTCTGTTCGCCCTACGTCTTCGACGCCGCCGGCGCACTCCGCGACGGCGACAACGACATCGAGGTGGCGGTCTACGGCACGCTGGCCCCGTACCTTGACGCGGTCAGCCCCACCCACTTCGTCTTCAAAGGCCAACGCACCGCCGGCCTCTTCGGCCCGGTGACCCTCCGCTGGTGATTTGGACCGAGATTTGAGCTACCGCGATGTGCGTCGTGGTCCATACCGTTGCTCCCGCGGCCTCACCCGTCCGCCGCTGGTCGCGCTCACCCTGCGCGCAGCCCGCCCGGGGGAGAAGGGGGCCGGTGGATTGAGCTGGCACCAGGCGATGGTCGACGTTTGTCCACAATGCCCGCTCCCGGATCGCCGATCCGGGAAAGCAACAGGGGTTTCGTCGCCGCGAGTAGCCGCCGCGGCGGTGTGAGCGGCGTCCCGACCCCGGCCTGGTCACGCTGCGTCAGATCGTGGAGGTAGGGCCGCGAAGACCCGTCGGGGCTTGTTCCGCGGAGCCGGCAGTGGACGGCCGGGGAGTGCCTGACCCTGACCCCAAATGTCTCTAGGGGTTTACTTGGCCGGGTAGGGGAGTGCCGGCGGCGTAGGCGGTGACGACCTCGGCGGCGAGGCGGGCGGCGCGTTCGGCGGTCTGGACCGTGGCGCCGGCCAGGTGGGGCGTGAGCACCACGTTGGGCGCGGTGAGGAGCCGCGCGCCGGCGGGGATCGGCTCCGGGTCGTAGACGTCGAAGGCGGCGGCGCCGAGGTGTCCGGACTCCAGCGCGTCCACGACCGCGTCATAGTCGACAAGGCCGCCACGGGCGGTGTTGACGAGCAGGCCACCGCGCGGCATGCGGGACAGGGCGGCCGCGTCCATCATGTGCCGGGTCTCGGCGGTCAGGCGGGCGTGCAGGCTCACGATCGACGAGCGGCCGAGCAGTTCGTCCAGAGTGGATACGAAGCCCTCGCTCGGCTCGGCGTACGGGTCGTAGACGAGCACGGAAGCGTCGAAGGCACGCAGGATGCGGGCCACACGGGCGCCGATCGCGCCGTAGCCGACGAGGCCGGCCGTGGTGCCGGAGAGCTCGCGGCCGGCGGCGTTCAGCGCGTAGAGGTCGCTGCGCCATTCGCCGGCGCGGACGGTGCCGTGTACGTCGGGGATGTGGCGCAGGGCGGCGAGGATGAGCGCGATGGTGTGTTCGGCCGCGGCGGGCGCGTTGCGGCCGGGTGTGGCGCAGACGGCGATGCCGCGTTTGGTGGCGGCCGCGAGGTTGACGTTGACGGGGCCGCCTCTCGTGCAGACGATGAGGCGCAGCGCGTCGGCGGCCTCGATGACGCGTGACGTGAACGGCGCCATTTGCGTGATCGCGACCTCGACGCCGTCCAGCGCCGCGATCAGCTCGGATTCGTCGCCGCTGGCCTCGTCGACGTCGGCGATCGGGCCGAAGGGCTCGTAGGGCCACGGCAGAAGCAGCGAACTGACGTCCACACCGGACGGCAGCGAGGATGCCACGAGCGCCGGCGTCACGAAGTGGTCTCCGGCGACCAGGATCTTCACGGCTGTGCCCTCCACCAGTCTCGTGCGTGGCCGACCGCCCGCAGGTAGCGGGCGTAACCGTCGGCGTAGATCGCCGCGGCCGGGCCCGGCTCGACGAGCGTGCCGGCCGGGGCGGGCCAGCCCGTCGCGCCGGCGGCCAGCGCGGCGCCGCGCGCGCCCACCTCGTCGCCGGCGAGTGCGCGCAGCGGGCGGTCGAGCACGTCGGCGAAGATCCGCAGCCACGGGAGGCTGGCCGCGCCGCCGCCGCAGACGACGAGGTCGCCGGTGAGGCCGGCGGCGGCGAAGCAGTGCCGCGCGGCGTACGCGATGGCCTCGGCGGCGGCCCGCACGATGTCGGCGCGGCCGGTGCCGACGTGCAGGCCGTCGATGCGGGCGCGGGCGCGGGGCTCGACGAACGGCGCCCGTTCGCCGGCCTCGGCGAAGAACGGCAGCACGGTCACGCCGTTGGCGCCGGGCGGACTGGCGGCCAGCAGGTCGGGAAGCTCGGCCACGGTGGCGCCGACGATGTCGAGGACCCAGTCGAGCGCGGCGGCGCCGACCATCGCGGGCATCGCGCGCAGCCAGCGGCCCTCGGCCCAGGTGGCCAGGGTCAAGCCGCACGGCTCGCCGGACGTGTCGACGGTGTCGGTCAGCACCTGGCAGGCGAGCGTGGTGCCGAGGATGAGCAGCCCGTCGCCGACCTCCGTGACCCCGCCGCCCCAGGCGCAGGCGGGCAGGTCGTACGGCGCGGCGACGACCGGGATGCCGGCGGGCAGGCCGGTGCGGGCGGCGGCCGCGGCGGAGAGCGGTGCCCGCGGCCGGCGCAGCACGGGTGCAAGCAGCCGGCGATAGCGGTCGAGGCCGCAGAGCTTGAGCAGGTCGTCGGCGTAGTCGCCGGTGTGCGGGTCGAGAAACGGCACCGAGGCGTCGGACGGGTCGGTGGCGCGCAGGCCGGTCAGCCGCTCCAGCACCAGGTCTTTGCAGTAGCCGGCGGTCGCGGCCGCCTCCAGCGTCGCGGGCTCCTCCGCGGCGAGGGCGGCGAGGATCGGCGCGGCGGCCCCGAGGAAGAGCAGCGACCCGGTGCGCCGGAACAGCGCCTCGAGCGTCCCGTCGGCCTGCCACCGGGACAGGATCTCGCCGGCACGGGCGTCGAGCCAGGAGACGGCCGGGCGGACCGGCTCGCCGTCGGCGCCGGCCAGCCACACCCCGTCGCCCTGCCCGGTGATGCCGATCGCGTCGACTGGGCCGTGGCCGGCCAGCTGGCTGAGCACCGACTCCGCCGCGGCGAAGACCTCGCGCACGTCCTGCTCGTACCGGCCGGGGCCGGGTCGGTCGAGCCGCGTGCGCTCGGCCGCGCGGGCCAGCGGCGTGCCGTCGTCGGCGAACGCGACCGCCTTGATGAGCGTGGTGCCCAGGTCGAGCCCAATGATCATGTAATCACCTCGTACCGCACGCCGTGTTCGCGCATCTCCGCCAGCGACTCGCGGCTGGCTGACCCGTCAGTCAGCACCAGCTCGAAGTCGCGCAGTGGGGCCAGCCGGTGCAGCGCCACCCGGCCGAGCTTGGTGTGGTCGACCATCAGCACCGAGCGCTGGGCGGCCCGCATCATCGCCCGCTTCACCAGCACGATCTCCTGCTCCTGGTGGTAGGCGTAGCCGCCGCCGATCGCGGACGTCGACGCGAAGAGCAGGTCGACGCGCAGCGCCTCGATCGCCTCGATGCAGGGCACGCCGAGGAACGAGTCGTGGGTGCCGTGGTACTCACCGCCGAGCGCCAGCAGCCGCAGGCCCGGCCGGCCGGCGAGCAGCTTGACCGTCTCGAGGAAGTTCGTCACCACGGTCAGCGGGGTGATGCCCTCCAGCAGGCGGGCCAGCTCCAATGTGGACGTGGAGTCGTCGAGCATCACGGCCATGCCGGGCTCGATGAGCGTGCGGGCGTGCCGGGCGAGCGCCTGCTTTTCGGCCAGCGCGGCCTGCATCCGGTAGGACACGTTGCTCTCGAAGACGCTCGACGGCTGGGCACTGACGCCGCCGCGGTACTTGCGCACGACGCCCTGGCGTTCCAGCTCGTCGAGGTCGCGGTGGATCGTCATGAGACTCACGCCGAACGCCTCGGCCAGGTCTGTGGCGGAGACGGAGCCGCGGCTGACGACGTACTCGGCTATCTCGGCCTGGCGCTGCGCGGGCCGGCTGCGCTCGGCGGAGGGGGTGGCGGTCATGCCGCACATCCTGCGTCCAGAGGCACGTTGTAGGCCAGCAACGCGACCGCGCCGCCCCGCACTTCCAGCTCCGTGCGGGAGGCGGGGGCCAGGCGGGGGAGCTTGCGGCGGTACTCCCGGAGCGGCACGCCCAGCGCCGCGCACACCACGAGCCGGATGAGCGTGCTGTGCGCGACCACCAGCAGGGTGCCGTCGGGGTGCGTCGCCGCCAGGTCGGCCAGGGCGGCCGTCGCGCGGGCCACCGCGTCTTTGGGCGCCTCGCCGCCGGGCATGTGGTGCGTGTCCGGGTCGGCGACGAACCGCTCGACCGCGGCCGGGTCCTCGGCCCGCATCTCGGCGAGGGTGCGCCCCTCGGCCCGCCCGAAGTCCAGCTCGCGGAGGCGCTTGTCGACGAGCGGGGTCAGCCCGGTACGCGCCGCCGCCGGCTCCGCGGTGCGGACCGCCCGGCGCAGGTCGGAGCAGGCCAGCGCCGTCAGGCCGGCCCCCTCGGCCCACCGCGCCAGGGCCTCCGCCTGGCCGACGCCGACCTCGTCGAGGTCGATGTCGGAGCTGCCGGTGTACCGGTTGGGCCGGTGCCACGGCGTCTGCCCGTGCCGGGCGAGGTGGATGAGAGTCACGCCAGGCCTCCCCGCGCGTGCTTGGCCAGGGCCGCGTCGATGTATCCGCGCCGGAGCAGCTCGTCGACGAACAGCCCGAACGGCTCGGCGAACCGCTCCGCCGCCCCCGGCCGCGGCTCGACGGCGCCGACCAGGCGGACCATCCGCCGGGCGGTGACCGACAGCGAGCCGTTTCCGGCCGCCGCGAGCACCGCCATGCCGAACGCCGGCTCGGCCTGTGCCGGCAGGTGCAGCGGCCGGCCGAGCACGTCGGCGCGCAGCTGGGTCCAGTAGTCGCTGCGGCTGCCCCCGCCGGTCACCATCGTGCGGCCGTCGACGCGGGCGCCCAGCGTCTCCAGGTACGCGTAG
The DNA here is from genome assembly GCF_059359075.1 of Phytohabitans sp. LZ39. Classification (NCBI taxonomy): domain Bacteria; kingdom Bacillati; phylum Actinomycetota; class Actinomycetes; order Micromonosporales; family Micromonosporaceae; genus Phytohabitans; species Phytohabitans sp. LZ39. The sequence goes on from NZ_JCADBM010000012.1 coordinate 168,307, forward strand.
CAGAGCCGCTCGACGTACGCGACGCCTTGGAGGACCGCCGCGTACCGGTCGGTGTCCGAGCGTGGGGTGCCGAGCAGGAACCCCTCGGCGTCCGGCCGTACGAACGGGAACCGCTCGCCCCGCGACGCGAGCGGGTAGGCCACCGCGCCGGCCGGCTCGCGGTCGGCGGCCGCGGCGTCGAAGCCCGCCAGGTCGGCGCGGAACTCCGGCGGTATCGAGCCGGCGCCCACATTGGACGCTCCGCCGGGCAGCCATCCGCCGTCCGGGTGCCGGTGCGAGTAGACGGCACCACCGGGGTCGGCGAGCCGCCCGGCGGTGACGCCCTTGAGGACGAGCGTGGTGCCGAGCACGGAGTTCCACTCGCCGGGGGCGAGGGCGCCGGCCGCGATCTGGGCGGCGCAGCCGTCGGTCATGCCGGCGAGCACCGGTGTGCCGGCCCGCAGCCCGGTGTGCGTCGCGGCCTCCGCGCCGACCGTGCCGAGGCGGGTGCCCGGCCGCACCACGTCGGGCAGCATGGCGAGGGGCATGCCGAGCTCGTCGAGCACCTCGGTCGGCCAGCGGTGCGCGGCCAGGTCGTACCCCGTCTTGAGCGCGTGGCTGAAGTCGGTCGCGACCGGAGCGCCCACGAGCCGGCCGGCGAGGTAGTCCGCGGAGTGGGCGAGTCGCACTCCGCCGCGCTGTGCCGCCCGCCGGGTGTCCGCGTCCGCCCGGCCGAGCAGCCACAGTGCCTTCGGCAGGGCCCAGGAGCGCTGCATCGGGTAGCCGAGCGACACCCACAGCGCGCCACCGGCCTCGGCCGCGCGCTGCTCCTCGGCGGCCGCGCGGGCGTCGTCGTACATGAGCGCGGGGCCGAGCGCGGCACCCTCGCGGTCGGTGAGCAGGACGGTGCCGGAGGTGCTGCACAGCGCGATGCCGCGCACCCGCTCGGGCGCGATGCCGCCGAGGGCGGCGCGGCTGGCCTCGCCGAGCGCCCGCCACCAGGTCGCCGGGTCCTGCTCGTGGATGCGGCCGGGCGCCCGCTGGCTGGCGAGGGCACGCGCCGCCTGCCCGACCACCGAGCCGCCGGCGTCCACGACGGCGACCCGGAGGCTCTGCGTGCCGACGTCGACCCCGGCCCACAGCGGATCGCCATTGGTCGCTGACGAGTGAACCATGGGCGATCGGCGCTCCCTCCTCCGACTTAACGTGGAATATAACAGGCTCGGGTGTTAACTAGACAAGCAGGGCTTTAAAAACGGGCCCCGGATGTGTGGCCGCGGCGTTGCGGGTACCGATGGGCCGATGTCGCGCGATCCCAGCGAGACCGAGGGCTGGAGTAGCCGCGACGAGACCGGCGGCGCGGAAATGGGTTGCGTGGGGCCTGCCTCGGCGGCAGGCTGTGCGGGTCGATCGGGAGCCGGTCTTTGAGCCGGTGAGCGGAGGGAGGCGAGTCCTGTGTTGAAGCCCGTCGCGGGCGCGATGACGCCTGCCTTGACCGCTTTCTTCCCGAGGAGCTCCTCCCTTGCGCGACTTCACTTCGCGACGCCGTGGCAAACGGCGTTTTGACGACGACGAACCAAGCTACGACAAGCGCCACCCCGGCCGCGCCCAGCTGCCCAGCGAAGACGCCCTCGATGCCGTCGACGGGCTGCCGGAGGGTGACCGCTGGTCCACATGGGACCAATCCACGGCCGGGCAGCGCGGGCCGCGACCGCATCCTGACTGGCTCGTCACCGCGCTCGCCGCGGTCGACACCGAGCTGGGTGTGCTGAAGACCGGCAAAGAGGCCGACGTCTTCCTGCTGCGGCGGGGTGTGCCGGACACCGGCGAGTCCTGCCTGCTCGCGGCGAAACGCTACCGCGGCGCCGAGCACCGGCTCTTCCACCGCGACGCCGGATACCTGGAGGGCCGGCGGGTCAAGGAGTCCCGCACCAACCGGGCCATGGCCAACCGCACCGCGTTCGGGCGGCAGATGGTCGCCGGGCAGTGGGCGGACGCCGAGTTCGGCGCGCTGTGCCGGCTCTACGAGGCGGGTGCGCCGGTGCCGTATCCGGTGCAGATCCTCGGCACCGAGGTGCTGCTGGAGTTCATCGGCGACGACGACGGCACGGCGGCGCCGCGGCTCGCCGAGACCCGCACGCGGGGTGCCGAGCTCGTTCCGCTCTGGGACCAGGTCGTGGAGATGCTCGTGACGCTGGCCCGCTTCGGGTTGGCGCACGGCGACCTGTCCGCGTACAACCTGCTGGTCCACCGTGGACGGGTCGTCATGATCGACCTGCCGCAGGTGGTCGACGTGGTGGCCAACCCGCGCGGCGCCCACTTCCTGGAGCGGGACGCGCTCAACGTGGGGAAGTGGTTCACCGGGCACGACCTGACCGGCGGGACAGTCGCACCGGACGAGCTGCCCGCCCTGCTCCGCAAGGAGGCCGGCCTCGACTGACGCCACACCGTACGTCCACGCCTCACCGACCGCCGGTGTTGCGGTACTCGAAGAGCCGGTTGTACGCGGGATCGTCGAGGTCGCGCCCGGCGTCGGTGCGAGCGGCGAAGGGGCGCGCCGTGGTGGCCGCCGGGGCCCACGGTGCCACCGCATCGAAGCCCGCGCCGAGGTAGCTGTCGCGGATGACGAGCTGCCCGTTGGGACTGACGCCGGGCACGTATCCCGTGGCGCCCGCGCCCTGGTCCCACGCCCGCCCCAGGTGCCCGGTGGGTGCGGCCGCGTAGCCCTCGTCGGCGGTGATCAGGCAGTGCCGGACCAGGAAGCCGTACGGATAGGCCGGTGCGGTGCTCGGCGCGAAGATGACGCCGCCGGACGGCTTGCGGGTCGACACGAGGTGAAACCTTGTGCGCTCGAAGAGCGCGCTGGCCCGCCCGAAGACGAAGTCGGTGTCGCCTTCGATGTAGCTGTCGCGGACCAGCACGCGGGCGATGCGGTCCGGGTCGTTCGCGTTCGCGTAGAACGTGTCCTGGCGGCTGACCAGCCGGACCTGCTCGATCTGCGTGCGGTCGGCGTCCGTGCGCAGCGCGAGCGCCTGGTGCGTGCCACTGTCCACGGTGTCCAGCAGGGTGTTGGTGATGGTCAGCCCGCGCAGTCGCAGGTCGGTGCTCTGCGACCAGACCACGGTGGCGCACAGCCCGGCCGTCGCGCTGGTCCTTGTCGCGCACGACTGGTACATGTCCCACGCCGGGTCGCCCTCGCGGTACTGCCCGGACGGGTTCACCCGGGCCGCCCATTGGGCCGGGGTGACCGTCGCGTCCACTGTGAACTCCAACCGCACGTCGTCGGGGCGCCGTCCGGCGCCGTAGAGCGTCAGCGGTGGCGTGCCGGCGGGGATGAAGACCGTCCCGGTGTACGTGCCGGGCAGCACCTTGATGTACCGGCGGCCGGTCCCGCCGGCGGCGAACGCCGCGTTGACCGCCGCCTGCACGGTGGGGTGGCTGCCGGCCGGCGCGCCGACGACGAAGTCCGGACGGCCGGTGGCGAGGATCGGGCCGGGGAGCCAGGGGTCGCGGACCGGCGCCGTGTACGGCCCGGACCAGCCCAGGTAGTTGCCCGGCGTGTAGGGCGCGGCCTCGGCGGGGGAGAGGATCGGCCGCGCGGATGTGCCCGGCGCGATCTGCCCAGGGTGGGCCTGCGCGGGCGCCGCCCACAACAGAGCCGCCGCGGCGACCGCGGCAAAGAGCTTCGTCATCGGACCCCAATCAGCGAGGAAAGCGCTTGCCTCAGCGCGGGCAGGCTGATCATAGACGGGGTTTCGATAGATCGCTATCGTTGGCCTGCCCGGCGGGGTGGAATGCCGTTGCAATGGTCAACTACCGTCCATAGCGGCGTATCCAAGGGAGCGGCTCATGAGGCGATCCAATGCCGTACCGCTGGGGCGGAGCTACCTCACATTGGCGGCCCTGGCCACGACGGCCGGGCTGACGGCGGCGTGCCAGAGCACGCAGAGCGCGCCCGAGCGGCAGGTCTACTGCGGCGACGACCAGGGCGTGATCGTCGAGGAAGACCGGTGTGACGAGCCGAACGGGCGCTACTTCCTGTGGACCGCGGCGTACGGGCGCGGCCTCCGGCCCGGCCACAAGCTCACCGGCGGCACGAAGATCCCGTTCGGCGACGCGGCCGCCCGCGAGCGGTACGGCCTGCCACCCACCGGCAAGATTGCCAATGGCACCGTGGTGGCGGGCGGCTTCGGCAGCGACTCCGGCCGCGGCAGCGGAGGGGGCTGAGGTGCGCCGCATCGCCGCCGGCGCTGTCCGGCCGGGCTGGCGCGAGCTCATCGCCGCCCAGGGACTCGTGTACAACGAGACGCCCGGACCCGACGGCGAGCCCGTGCTGTATTGGCGGGAAGGTCCGTTCTACGACTTCACCGCCGCCGAGGTCGAGTCCCTGCACACCGACGCCGAGGCGCTCTTCGAGATGTGCGTGGCCGCGGGCGACCACATCCTGGAAAACGGGCTGCTCGGCCGGCTCGGCATCCCCGAGTTCACGTGGGAGCAGGTGGCCCGCACCTGGTACGACGACGACACCGGCCCGGGCGGGCGCTCGCGCGGCGACTTCTCGCCCAGCGTGTACGGCCGCTTCGACGTGCGGTACGACGGCGGAAGGCCGCAGCTGCTGGAGTTCAACGCGGACACACCGACCGCGCTACCCGAGTCCGCGGTGATCCAGTGGTACTGGCACCAGGAGACCGCGCAGGGCAAGGACCAGTGGAACGCGGTGCACGAGCGGCTCGTCGACGCCTGGCAGCGCAACATCGGTCGCCTGCGCCAGGCCCGGCCACACCTGCCCACCCCGCTGACCATCCACTTCGCCTGCGACGGGGCCGACGACACCGGCGAAGACCTGTTCAACACCGAGTACCTGATGGAGACCGCGCGCCAGGCGCTGGAGCCGCTGGGGTACCGGGTGAAGTTTCTGTGGATGAGCGAGATCGGCGCCGGCGACCCGGCCACCGACGACCATTTCTACGACGCCGACCTCGAGCGCATCCACGTCATTTTCAAGCTGTACCCGTGGGAGTGGATGAACGACGACCGCTTCGCGCGGCGCTGCTTCCGCGACATGGGCGACCCGTTGCGCGACAGCACGGTGTGGATCGAGCCGCCGTACAAGATGATGTGGAGCAACAAGGGCCTGCTGCCCGTGCTCTGGCAGCTGTTCGGTGACGACCCGGCGCGCCGCGACCTGCTGCTCCCGGCGTACTTCGAGGACGAGCGGCCGGCCTGGCTCACCTCGTACGTGCGCAAACCGCTGCTCGGCCGCGAGGGCGCCAACGTGAGCATCGTCGTCGACGGCGAGACGGTGCTCAGCAACCAGGGCCCGTACGGCGGTCCGTACGTCTGCCAGGCGTACGCGCCGCTGCCCACCTTCCCCGACGAGCAGGGCGCGCGCTGGCATCCCGTGCTGGGTGTCTGGATGATCGACGGCGAGCCGGCCGGGCTCGGCATCCGGGAGAGCGCCGGCCCGGTCACCGACAACCTGAGTCACTTCGTACCGCACACCATCGACTACATCGGCTGAGGAGCGCTGACGACATGGATGATCCGGCGCCACTGATAGCGGTACTCCAGGTGCTCATCGTCGTGGTGGGCGTCGGTGCCGGCTGGTGGCTGCTCAACAGGCTGACGGCGTTCGACGACCACGCCGAGCTGTGGCTGGCCAACAACTGGGCCTATCTGGCCCAGCGGGTGGGGTTCGTGTTCGTCCAGGTGGTCGGGGTGTCCAGCCTCGTCGGCCAGGACACCTCGGATTGGTCGTCGCTGGGCTGGGTGGCCGGCGCCCTCGCCTGGGCCACGGTGCTCGCCGCAGTCGGCCTGCCGCTGACCGACTGGATGATCCTGCGCACCCGCACCCGCACCCGGCTGGCCACGCTCGACAAGGTGCCGCTCTCGGTCGGGCTGGTCCGGCTGGGGTTCTACATCGGACTCGGGATGGTCGTGCGCGCCACGTTCGTCGGCGAGGCACCGACCTTGCGCACCGGACTGCTCGCCACGCTCGTCTTCACGGTGGCCGGGATCGCCGCCCTCGTCGTCGCCTTCTACCTGCACAGCGCGGTGACGCGAGGCCACCTGCGCACCGCGGTCGGGGCCGGCGGCGTCACCGAAGGTCTGGAGAGCGCCGCGGTGCTCGGCTCGGTGGGCCTGATCCTGTACGGCGCGATGGCCGGCGACTTCACCACGTGGTCGGACAGCCTGCGCGGCTTCGGCGTGGCGCTCGGCATCTCCTACGTCGGCCTGTACGTCGCGCGCTACGTCATCGACTGGTTCGTCCTCACCGGAGACTGCACGCTGAAGACCATCCACGAGCGGCAGCAGAAGGGTGCCGCGGCGCTGCTCGCGTTTCTCCTCGTGATGGTGGCGATACCGGTCAGCGCCGCGGTCAACCTCTACGTCGAGTAGCTACCTCAACCGCTCTTGGAGGGCGGCGAGCGGGCCGTCCCAGTCGCGGGCGAGCGCGGCGAGGAACTGCTGCGCCACCTTCATCGGCGCGGAGTCGAGCCGGTAGCGCACCCGGCGCCGCTCGCCCGGCTCGGCCACCACCAACCCCGCCTCGGCGAGCAGGGCGAGGTGCTTGGCGATGGCCTGCCGGGTGATCGGCAGCTGGCCGGCCAGGTCGGTGGCGGTGGCCGGGCCGCGGGCCGCGAGCGCGGCGAGGATGCCCCGCCGGCTCGGGTCGGCCAGTGCGGCGAAGACCTCCTGGGCCACCGCCTCCAGGTCAGGCTTTTCCATCGAGGTACGTGACGAGCTCGCCCAGCTCGCTGGTCCAGCCCGACGTGTTGCCCGAGAAGGCCGCCTTGTGCTCGGTGTCCGGCAGCTGCGCGAACCCGCTCTCGACCATCGTCAGGGTGGTGCCGCCGCTCGAGGGCTCGAGCGTGAACTCCACATAGGTGCGTCGCGGGTCGCCTTCGGGAAGGCCGTAGATCGACCACGTGTAACCGAAGACGCGCGGCGGCTCAAGGCGCTCGATGTTGAGCGTGGCGGTGTCGCCGCTGTCCCAGGTGAGGGTGGCCTGGCCGCCGACGCGCAGGTCGACCTCGGCGCTGTTGCCAAACCAGGTGCCCAGGCCCTCGGCGGTGGTCAGCGCCGCCCACACCCGCTCCGGTGGGTGGGCCAGCTGGAGCGTGCGCTCGATCCGGTCGGGGAATGCCATGTCCATCTCCTTGTAGCAACGTTTCGGTTGCCACCTAACGTATAGCAATCATTTGGTTGCGTCAAGCCGCCGGCCGCCACCCGTGGCCGTGAGGTCGAGTGCTGGCGCGAGGTAGCTGAATGCCTGGTCGACGAGGTCGGCCAGGCTTTCCCGGCCGTCGCTGTCGGTCCAGCGGCGCAGCGTGGTGTGCAGCGCGGGCGTGTCGAGGATCAGCCGGCTCACGTGCAGGGTCTTGGCCGGATGGTCGACGCTGGTCTGGACGAACGGCGACAGGGCGTGCCGCAGTGCCACCGCGGGCGGCTCGCCGGCGGGTCGGGAGCGCAGCTCGCCGGCCTCGGCAACAGGCTCATCGCGCAGGACATCGAGATGGGCGCGCTGCCCCCGCTGTACGCGGCGACCGCGCCCGACGTCGAGAGTGGACAGTTCTTCGGGCCGGGCGGCTGGCGAGAGCTGCGCGGGTATCCCACCGTGGTCCAGCCGGATCCGGCGGCCGAGGACCCGGAGACCGCGCGCCGCCTGTGGCAGCTGTCCGAGGAGCTGACCGGCGTTCGCTACGACGTGCCGGCGACCGGCACGCCGCGGTAGCCCCATGGCTCTCTGGGATCCTCGGCTACATGACTGGAACGGATCCCAAGGCCGACCTTCGGCACTACCTCCAGCGCGGCCGTGACGCGTTGCTGTGGAAGCTGGACGGGCTCTCGGAGTACGACGCCCGCCGGCCACTGGTGCCGACCGGCACGAACCTGCTCGGGCTCGTCAAGCACGTGGCCAGCGTCGAATCCGGGTACCTCGGCGAGACGTTCGGCCGGCCATTCGGGGAGCGGCTGCCCTGGCTGGACGAGGGCGCCGAGCCGAACGCCGACATGTGGGCGACCGCGGAGGAGACCCGCGAGGAGATCGTCGGCCTGTACCGGCGGGTGTGGGCGCACTCCGACGCGACGATCGACGCGCTGCCGCTGGACGCGCCCGGCCGGGTGCCGTGGTGGTCGCCGGGGCACGACGAGGTGACCCTGCACAGGATCCTGCTGCACATGGTCGCCGAGACCCACCGGCACGCGGGCCACGCCGACATCGTGCGTGAGCTCGTCGACGGCGCGGCCGGCTGGCGGCCCGGCGCCGACAACCTGCCGGGGCGCGACGCGGGCTGGTGGGAGGGCTACCGCGACCGGCTGGAGCGCGTCGCGCGGGAGGCCGGTCCTTACGACGCGTCCCGGTGACCCGCACAATCCGACGGATCGACACAGGTCGACGTGGAGGTGGGTGCGCGGGCGCGATGCCGGCGCCAGCGTAGATCGTTTTCGGAGTCGTTTTCGGGTGAGCGGTCTCGCCCTCTCTCGGGCCTGACCCGTTGGTGTAGCCTTCAGTGCCAGCATGGGGGTCGAGAGGGCCGTGACTGTACTGAAACGTTGCCGAAAAGGGTTTCAGGGTCTGTACTGTCGTAAGGAGTGGTCGATCCAGGCGCTTCGCGGGCGTGGCACGCGCCGGTCGCCGAGAGGGAGCGCCGCATGAGCACTGAGCAGGAGGTCCCGGCCAACCGGGCGCCCACGCTGACCGATGTCGCCAAGCTCGCCGGGGTGTCGGTGGCCACGGCGTCCAAGGCCATCAACGGCCGCGACGAGGTCAAGGCGGCCACTCGCGAGCGCGTGCTCAAGGCCGCCGAGATGCTCTCCTTCGCGCCGAACGCGCTCGCCCGCGGGCTGCTCAGGGGTCGCACCGGCACCGTCGGCCTGCTGACCAGCGACCTGGAGGGCCGCTTCTCCATCCCCATCCTCATGGGCGCGGAAGACGCGTCCGGGGCGGGGCAGGTGTCGGTCTTCCTGTGCGACGCGCGCGGCGACGCGATCCGCGAGGTGTACCACGTGCGCGCGCTGCTCTCCCGGCGCGTCGACGGCCTGATCGTGGTGGGTTCGCGTACCGACGCGCGGCCGCCGCTGGCCGGACCGATCCCAGTGCCTGTCGTCTATGTTTACGCTCCCTCGGCGGACCCCGGCGACATCTCGCTCACGGTCGACAACGTCGGCGGCGGGCGGCTCGCCATCGAGCACCTCCTGGCCTGCGGCCGGCGCAACATCGCGCACATCACCGGCGAGGCGAGCTTCCAGGCGGCCCGCGACCGCGCCGAGGGTGCGGAGGCAGCGCTCGCCGACGCGGGCCTGGCCATGCTCGGCGGCCGGCCGTACTACGGATCCTGGGACGAGACGTGGGGGCGGGCCGCGGCGCACATCGTGGTCGAGCAGCACCCCGAGGTCGACGCGGTCTTCTGCGGCAGCGACCAGATCGCCCGCGGCGTCCTGGAGACGCTGCGCGACCTGGGACGCGACGTGCCGGGCGCCATCTCGGTCATCGGCTTCGACAACTGGGAGGCAATCGCCGCGCACTCCCGGCCGCGGCTGACCAGCATCGACATGAACCTGGAACGCCTCGGCGCGGCCGCCAGCCGGCGCCTCTTCGCGGCCATCGACGGCGGCGCTCCGCCCACGTCGGAGCAGTTTCCGGGGCGGGTCGTCATGCGCGACTCCACGGCGCCCGCAAGCTGACCCTGCCTGCCGAAAACTTTTCGACGCCGGACGCGCCGCGCACGCGGGTCGATGACTCGCGGGTCGTTACCGAAATCAACTGTTGACACGGCTGTAATGGGCGGCCAGAATCCCCGAAAAGGTTTTCGGAACCGGAGGGGAGGTGGGCGCTCGTGGGCATGACGGAAGAGCCGGCGGAGATCTGGTTCCTGACGGGAAGCCAGTCGCTCTACGGCGAAAGGGTGCTCGAACAGGTCGCGGAGCAGTCCCGTGACGTGTGCCAGGCGGTCGCCGCCGGTCTCCGGGCGGGTCCGCGTGTGGTGTGGAAGCCGGTGCTCACCACCGCCGACGCGATCCGCCGGACCCTGCTCGACGCCACCGCGGACGACTCGGTGGTCGGCGTGATCGCGTGGATGCACACGTTCTCGCCGGCGAAGGCGTGGATCGCCGGCCTCTCCGCCCTCGGCAAGCCGCTGCTGCACCTGCACACGCAGGCCAACCGGTCGCTGCCCTGGGCCGAGCTCGACATGGACTTCATGAACCTCAACCAGGCCGCGCACGGCGACCGCGAGTTCGGCTACGTGCAGTCGCGCCTGGGCGTGGCCCGCAAGACCGTCGTGGGCTTCGCCGCCGACCCGGCCGTGCGGGAGCGGATCGACGACTGGGCCCGCGCGGCGACCGGCTGGCGGGCGGCCCGATCGCTGCGGCTGGCCCGCTTCGGCGACAACATGCGCGACGTCGCCGTGACCGAGGGCGACAAGGTCGGCGCGCAGGCGGCGCTGGGCGTCTCGGTCAACGCCTACGGGGTGAACTCACTGGTCGCGAGCGTCGACGAAGTAGACGACGTTAACGTGAACAAGCTCGTCGCGGAGTACGAGGAGCGCTACGACGTCGCGCCGGAGCTGCGCCGCGGCGGCGAGCGGCACGAGTCCCTCCGCTACGGCGCCCGGATCGAGATCGGCCTCCGCCAGTTTCTGGAAGACGGCGGCTTCGGTGCCTTCACCACCAACTTCGAGGACCTTGGCGGGCTCAAGCAGCTGCCCGGCCTGGCCGTGCAAAACCTGATGGCCGACGGCTACGGCTTCGGCGGCGAGGGCGACTGGAAGACCGCGGCACTGCTGCGCATCCTGAAGGTGGTGGCCGGCGACCGGCCGGGCGGCACGTCGTTCATGGAGGACTACACCTACCACTTCGGGCCGGGCGAGCCGAAGATCCTCGGCGCGCACATGCTCGAGGTCTGCCCGAGCATCGCCGAGGGCCGGCCGAGCCTCCAGATCCACCCGCTGTCGATCGGCGACCGCGAAGACCCGGTGCGCCTCGTCTTCACCGCCGCGACCGGACCGGGTTTCGTGGTGGGCCTGGCCGACCTGGGCGGCCGCCTCCGCCTCACCGCCAACGAGATCGACCTCGTCGAGCCGGACAAGCCGCTGCCGCGGCTGCCCGTCGCCCGCGCGGTCTGGAAGCCCCGCCCCGACCTCGCCACGTCGGCCGAGTGCTGGCTGCTGGCCGGCGGGCCGCACCACACGGTGCTCAGCACCGCGGTCGGTCGTGGGGCGCTCGTCGACTTCGCCGAGATGGCGGGCGTCGAGCTAGCCATGATCGACACGGCGACCGACCACCAGTCGTTCGCCAACCACCTCCGCTGGAACAACGCCTATTACCGCCTCGCGCAGCGGCTGTAAACGAACCCGAAATCCGAATAAAACCCCTAGGAGGACAGTCAATGAGAGGAATCGTGGGCAGACGTACCGCCATGCGTTCACTGGCCGGCGTCCTTGCGGCGACGCTGACCCTCGGCATGGCGGCCTGCGGCGGCGACGACGAACCGGCCGGCGGCACCGTCAGCGCCGGGCCCAACGGCGTCGACGACGGCAGCGAGCTCACCCTTTGGACCCGTGCACCGCTGGAGAAGCAGGCCAACCTTCTCGTCGAGGCCTACAACGCCAGCCACCAGAACAAGGTCAAGCTGACTGTCGTACCCAACGACGACTACGTCGCGAAGGTGGGCGCGGCGGCCGGCTCGGGCGGCCTCCCGGACCTGTTCGCCGCGGACATCGTCTACGTGCCGAACTGGGTCAACCAGGGCCTGTTCCAGGACATGAGCTCCAACATCAACGGCCTTCAGTTCAAGGACCAGATCAACAAGGGCCACCTCTCGGCCGGCACGCTCGACGGCAAGCAGTACGTGCTGCCGTTCGTGCTCGACCTGTCGATGCTGTTCTGGAACAAGCAGCTGTTCAAGGACGCCGGCCTCGACCCGGAGAAGGCGCCCGCCACGCTCCAGGAGTACGCCGACGCCGCCAAGAAGATCCAGGCGCTGAAGAAGCCCGGCGTCTACGGCACGGCGACCGGCCTCAACTGCGGCGGCTGCCTCGTCTTCACCTGGTTCCCCTCGATCTGGGCCAGCGGCGGCGAGGTGCTCAGCGCGGACGGCAAGTCGTCCGAGCTCGGCAGCGACACCGCCAAGCAGGTCTACAGCACCTGGGCCGACCTGTGGAAGTCCGGCGCGGTGCTGCCCTCCTCGGCGGGCGAGACCGGTCCGACGTGGACCGCCGGGTTCACCGAGGGCAAGGTGGGCCTCATGTTCTACCCGGCCACGCTGCTCTCCTCGACCCCGTTCGAGGCCGGTGTCGCCGGCATCCCCGGCCCCTCCGGCGGTGCCTCGACCTTCGTCGGCGGTGACGGCATCGGCGTCTCGAAGGACTCGAAGAAGGCGGCACAGGCCTGGAACTTCCTGAGCTGGATGATGTCCGAGGACGCCCAGGTCGAGGTGCTGGCGAAGAACAAGGACGTGGTGTCCCGCGCCGACCTGGCCAACAACAAGTACGCGGCGGCGGACCCGCGTCTGGTCACCATCAACGAGGTGGCGGGCAAGGGCGACACCCCGGTCGCGATGAACTTCCAGCAGGCCTTCAACGCGCCGAACAGCCCGTGGCTGACCCTGGTACGCAACCAGGTGCTCAACGGCAAGGGTGATCTACAGAAGGACAACGGCGAGATCACCTCCGTACTCGGGCAGTAGATATCCGACGTGGGCGTGTGCCGACCGGTATCCGGCACACGCCCACGCGCCGAATGAACGGAGAGAGGCCCCATGAGCGTGCGCAGCTCCGGGCGACTGCGCGGCCGCCAGGCCCTGCTCGGCTGGCTCTACGCGACACCGACGGCGGTCTTCGTGCTGGCGCTGTTCGCCATCCCGCTGCTGCTGGTCGTCAAGATGTCGCTGTCGAGGTGGCCGCTGCTGACCGGCGACCAGGGCATCAACGCCCCTGACAACTTCGAGAAGGCGGTCAACCACCGCTTCTTCACCGACTCCGTGGTCTTCACCATCAAGTACACGGTGCTCGCGACGGTTCTCCTGCTGGTCCTGGGGTTGGGGTTGGCCCTGCTGGTGCAGGAGTCCAGCCGGTGGAACAACCTGCTCCGCGCCTCGTTTCTGATCCCGAGCGCGCTCGGGCTGGCGTCGGCGTCGCTGCTCTTCTACGTGTTCTACTCGCCGTTCGCGAGCCCGCTCAAGCCCCTGATGGACAGCTGGGGCTTCACGTTCCTCGGCTCACCCAACGCCGCGCTCTTCTCCACGACGTTCCTGATCGTGTGGCGCTACGCCGGCTTCTACATGGTGCTGATGCTCGTCGGCCTCCAGGGCATCCCGGCGGACGTCTTCGAAGCGGCCCGCTCCGACGGCGCCACCCGCTGGCAGACCTTCTGGCGGGTCACGCTGCCGCTGCTGCGCCCGACGCTCGCCCTGACGACCGTGCTCTGCGTGACCGGCTCCCTGCTCGCCTTCGAGCAGTTCTACATCCTCACCAAGGGCGGCCCGGACAACAGCACCATCACCATCGTCCAGCTGATCTACAGCGTGGCGTTCCAGGGGCAGAACGACCTCGGGGTCGCCGCGGCCATCTCGGTCATCGTGCTGGTCGCGCTGGTCGTCATCAACGCGCTTCAGCTGCGCGCCTTCCGGTCCGAGGAGAGCTGACCGATGGCTGTCGATTCCCGTTCCACCTCGACCGCCGCCGCCGGGGGAGCGCCGCCGTCGAGCGCGCCCCCGTACCGCCGGCGCGACGTGCGCCGCGTCAGCATCGGCGGTATCGCGCTGCGCACGCCCTACTGGGTGTTCACCGGCGCGCTGGCGCTGATCTTCCTGGCCCCGCTCGTCTGGACCGCGGTCGCCTCGTTCTCCCCGCAGGCGGGCACCAACCAGGTGGACGGCTGGGGCTTCGGCAACTACCGGACGCTCGCCGAGTACCAGGCCGGCATCTGGCGCTACCTCTTCAACTCGGCGTTCGTCTCGCTGCTGACGGTCGCCCTCACGCTGACCATCTCGTTTTTCGGCGGCTACGCGTTCGCGCGGTTCCGCTTTCCGGGCAAGAACGTCTTGTTCCTGCTGACGCTCGCGATCCTCATGGTCCCGTACGCGACGCTGCTGATCCCGCTCTACGTGCTGCTCAACGAGGTGGGGCTGGAAAACTCGCTGGTCGGCGTCGCACTCGTGCTGACGATGTTCCAGCTGCCGTTCTCGACCTTCCTGATGCGGATCTCGTTCGAGGCGGTGCCCCGCGAGCTCGACGAGGCCGCGACGGTCGACGGGTGCTCCTCGTTCGGCGCGCTGTGGCGGGTGCTGCTGCCGGCGGTCAAGCCGGGCCTCGTCACGGTCGGGTTGTTCGCGTTCCTCACCGCGTGGAACGACTTCTTCGCGCCGCTGATCCTCATCAACGACACCGAGAAAATGACGCTCCCGCTGGCCGTGTCCAACCTGCGCGGCCAGGTGCAGGGTGTCGTCGACTACGGGGCGACCGAAGCGGGAGTCGTCGTGCTCGCCCTACCGTGCATGGTCCTGTTCCTCCTGCTTCAACGACACTACGTGCGCGGCTTCATGTCCGGCGCGCTGAAAGGCTGAGCATGAAAGGCACCGCACCTACGGCCGCGCCTGTCCTGCCCATCCGGGGCCGGTTCCGGCCACTCGGGCTCGGAGACGTCCGTATCACGGGCGGCTTCTGGGCCGAGCGCCAGTCGGTCAACGCCGGGGCGAGCCTCGCGCACATCGAGCACTGGCTCGAGCGTGAGGGCTGGATCCGAAACTTCGACCTGGCCGCTGGGGGAGACATCGCGGGCGAGCGCCGCGGGCGCGAGTTCTCCGACTCCGAGGTGTACAAGTTTCTCGAGGCGATGGCGTGGGAGATCGGCCGGACCGGTGACGCGGGGCTGGAGTCGAGGTTTCGCGCCGTGGTGTGGCGGGTGGCCGCGGCGCAGGAGCGCGACGGCTACCTCAACACGAAGTTCGGCCGGCCGGGGCAGCAGCCGCGGTGGTCCGACCTCGAATGGGGACACGAGCTCTACTGCGTCGGCCACCTCCTCCAGGCCGCCGTGGCCCGCGCCCGCACCCGGCCGGGTGCCGACGACGGCCTGCTGGAGGTCGCCCGCCGGGCAGCCGACAACGTGTGCGAGACGTTCGGGCCGGACGGCATCGACGGCGTCTGCGGCCACGCGGGCATCGAGACGGCGCTCGTCGAGTTCGCCCGGGTCACCGAGGACGAGCGCTACCTCGGCCAGGCCGCGCTCTTCGTCGACCGCCGGGGGCACGGCCGGCTCAGCGACGTGGAGTACGGCCGGGAGTACTTCCAGGACGAGCTTCCGGTGCGGCAGGCGACTGTCCTTCGTGGACACGCCGTGCGCGCCAACTACCTGGCCGCCGGTGCCGCCGACGTCGCGGTCGAGCTGAAGGACGCCAGCCTGCTGGACGCGGTGCGTACACAGTGGACGAATACGGTGACGCGGCGCACGTACATCACCGGCGGCCAGGGCTCGCGCCACCAGGACGAGGCGTTCGGCGGAGACTGGGTGCTGCCGCCCGACCGCGCCTACTCCGAGACCTGCGCCGGCATCGGCTCGGTGATGCTCGCGTGGCGGCTGCTGCTCGCCGACGGCGACTCCCGCTACGCCGACCTCATCGAGCGGACCCTCTTCAACGTGGTGTCGACCTCGCCGGCGGCCGATGGGCGGAGCTTCTTCTACACCAACACCCTGCACCGCCGCGAGCTCGGCACCGAGCCCGACGCCGACCGGCCCAGCATCCGCGCGGCGGCCTCGCTGCGGGCGCCCTGGTTCGAGGTCTCCTGCTGCCCGACGAACGTGGCCCGCACGCTGGCCAGCCTGACCGCGTACGTCGCGACGTCGGACGACGAGGGCCTCCAGCTGCACCAGTACGTGCCGGGGACCGTCGCGCACCGCCGCCCGGACGGGCGGGTCCTGAGCGTGACCGTCGCGACGGAGTACCCGCACGACGGGGAGATCCGGGTGCGCGTAGACAGCGACGACGAGCACCCCTGGACGCTGTCGCTGCGGGTGCCCGGATGGGCGGCCGAGGGCGCGACCGTGACCGTCGGCGGCGAGACCCGGCCGGTCGCGCCGGGCTACTTCACCGCACAGCGGACGTGGCGGCGCGGCGACGAGGTCTGCCTGTCGCTGCCGCTGGCGCCGCGCTTCACCTACCCGGACACCCGCATCGACGCGGTACGGGGCTGCGTGGCCGTGGAGCGCGGTCCGGTCGTGCTCGCCGTGGAGTCCGTGGACGTCCCCGGCCTCGACACCGTCGACGAGCTGCGCGTCGACACCAGCCGGCCGCCCGCCCTCGTCGACGGGCGGGTCACGGTGCGCTTCCGGCGGGTGCGCCCGGCCGAGCACGACTGGCCCTACCTGACCGCTCCGGCTCCCGTCGTGGACGAGGACCCGGTCGAGGTACCGCTGGTGGAGTACCACGCGTGGGCCAACCGTGGCCCGTCGACGATGCGCGTGTGGCTTCCCCAATAGACGTTTCCTGTGTTAGCGCTCACACCGGGCGGTGAGCGGCCCCGCGTAACAAGGAGGAAGTGCAAATGATCCGCAGACGCGTGCGAAGAGCGCCCGTATGGGCCGCCCTAGCCACGCTCATGGTGGGAGGAGCCGTCGTCATGCCGTCTCCGGCCTACGCCGACAGCCCGATCCTGCCCGGCAACGAAGGTGACGTCGGCGTCTACACCGACGGTCTCCACCACGTCATGGAAATCGGCGACCCGACCTACGGCAACACCGGCGACGTCGCCAACCAGCTCAACCCCGGCGTGCCGTTCACCGCCGGCAACATGCACCAGTCGATCTTCGAGAAGGATCTCGCCGCCGGCGGCACCGACTACTACCTCGACCGCGTTCTCGGCGTCCCCGGCACGCTCGGGTCGGCCGTGCTGATGACCCGCGGCCGCTCCCTCTACATGCGCGGCGTGAGCAACAACAACTTCACCGTCATGGGCTTCGCCGGCAGCGCGTACGTGGGTGGACCGAACAACCTCGGCAACCTGTATACGGTGACCGTTCCTGGGCAGACGGTCACCGAGGTGAACGCGAACCGGTTCAACGCGCCGAGCCACGCCAAGACCCGGTACACGATCGGCACCACCGGGGTGACCGCCGACCAGACGAAGTTCGTCACCTACGACAACGTCGCGGTCTCCGCGATCACCTTCACCAACCCCGGCGGCTCGCCGGCGACCTTCACGGTCCGGGCCGCCTCGCCACTGGCCACCCAGCCCGGTGAGGGCGCGGCCGAGGTCACCGGCACCCGCGTCATCACCAGCGGCTCCAACAACGGCACCATCGACACCCCCTGGGACACCGTCCGGGTGAGCCTCACCGGTGGCGGGTTCACCCGCTCGGGCGCCAACCTCGACCGCGAGGTCACCGTGCCCGCCGGTGGCAGCGTCTCCCTCTCCGTCGTCGGCGCGGTCTCCTCCGCCACGTTGCCGAAGACCGTCGAGAGCTACAAGCAGTACGCCGGCCTGGCGCCGGCCGAGGCGGTGCGCACCGGCATCACCGCCTTCAACCGCCAGTGGGCGCAGGACGTCCCGTACATCGACGTGCCCGATCCCGCGCTGGAGAAGGCCATCGTCTACCGCTGGTGGGGCGAGCGCTACAACAGCCTCGACGCCAACGCGACCGGCCACGTCTACCAGTACCCCACGACGATCGAGGGGGTGAACCTCTACCAGAACTCCGTCGCGCTGACCCAGCCGATGCACCTCCAGGACACCAAGTGGCTGCGCACGCCATACCTGCCGTACGGCCAGATCCTCAACATCGGCGAGCTCTCCGGCTCCTCGGCGTTCCTGGACAGCCCTGGCCACACGAGCTGGAACAACCACTACTCGCAGTACCTCGGCACGGCCGGCCTCGAGGCGTACAACGTGCACGGCGGTGGCAAGGAGATCGCCGGCAAGTTCGCGCACTACTTCGAGGGCGACGGTGTCGGCCAGCTCGAGCACTACGACGGCAACGGCGACAAGCTCATCGCCTACAACAGCAACTTCATGCCGGGCAACGACGCCGACGCCATCACCTTCGGCTACCCGAAGGTCAACGCCGGCGCGCCCGGCGCGTCGACGATCGAGCGTCCCGAGTCGGCGTACGTGTGGGGCGCGTTCGACGCCGCCCGGCAGCTGTACCAGATCTCCGGCGCCGACCAGGCCAAGATCGACGAGATGGCGGCCGGTGCCAACGGCGTCCGCGACGCGGTGCTCAACCGGCTGTGGAGCCCGGACACGCGGATGTTCCTCGCCGGCACGTCACACGGGGCGACGAGCGCGCCCAGCTCCAACGGCAAGCCCAACCCGCTGCCCGAGTCGGCCCGCACGCTCATCCCGGCGAAGGAGTCGAACCTCTACGACGTCTACGCCCAGAACCTGATCCCCTTCGACCAGTGGCAGAAGTACGTCGACGGCTTCCGGTTCCTGACCTACGGCGACAACTTCCCGATCTTCCCCTTCTACACCGCGAACCAGTACGACCGGGCCGCGTACGGGATCGGCGGCTCGAACAACTTCTCGAACATCAACTTCACCGTGCAGTACCGGGGTGTTCGCTCGGCGCTGCGCCACTACGACCCGGAGCAGAAGTACGTCAACCCGGCCTACGCCAAGCGGCTGCTCGACTGGATGGCGTGGAGCATCTATCCGAACGCGGACCTGCGGGCCCCCAACCAGGCCGAGTACTACTCCGGCTGGAACCCGACCACGAAGACCTACAACCGCAACAACCCCAACCACATCATGTTGGGCAACATGAACTACATCTTCGTCGAGGACATGGCCGGCCTCCAGCCGCGGTCCGACGACAAGATCGAGCTGTGGCCGATCAAGTTCGGCTACGACCACTTCATGGCGAACAACCTGCGCTACCACGGGCAGGACGTCACGATCGTCTGGGACCCGGACGGCACGAAGTACGGCCTGGGCTCCGGCTACAGCCTGTTCGTCAACGGTGAGAAGAAGGTCAGCACCGACAAGCTCGGCAAGCTCACCTACGACCCGAAGACCAACCAGGTGCAGGTCGAGGACGGCGTGACCGTCACCTTCAAGGCGGCTTCGGGCGGCGACTTCCCGAGCGCCGTGGACACCCCGATCCAGGACGACCGGGTCGTCGACTACCTGAAGACGGCCGGCATCGACCTCACCGAGGACGCGCCGAACCTGGCCAAGGGCGCCACTCTCGCGTCGTCGTACACCCAGCAGGGCCCGCGGCCGACGCCGTGGCGGCAGTTCCACACGCCGGGCTGGAGCAGCGGCACGATGAACTACACGCCGGGCGCGATAAAGGAGACCGAGCGACCCGTGTCGCTGGCTGCCGTGACCGACGGCGTCACGGCCAACGAGCCCTACTGGGGCAACTACGGCACCGCCGACAAGAACGGCTACATCGAGCTCGACCTGGGTTCGGCGAAGTCGTTCGACAACGTGAAGGTGACCTTCGTCAGCGACCGCCAGGCCGGCGGCTACCGCGAGCCGGCGCGCTGGTGGGTCCAGGTGCCCGACGGGAACGGCGGCTGGAAGGAGATACCGGGGCAGTTCAAGAACCCGACCGTCACCTCGGCGAAGTTCAACGAGGCGCTCTTCCAGACCGTCACGTCGAACAAGGTGCGGATCGCGTTCACCAACAACCCGACCTTCTTCACGGCGATCGCCGAGATCCAGGTGTACAACTCGGGTCGCGACGTGCCACCGGTCAGCAACCAGGCGCCGGTCGTCACCGCCGCCCGCGACGCCACGGCGGACGGCAACCTGTCCACCCGGCTCGTCGGCACGGCCACCGACGACGGCGTGCCCTACGACAGCGAGCTCACACTCGGGTGGGAGACGGTGTCCAAGCCGGACGGTGCGGGGGTCATCTTCGCCGACGCGAAGGCGCTCGCCACCCGCGTGACGGGCACGGTCGCCGGCGACTACGTGTTCCGGTTCTTCGCCGACGACGGTGAGAAGCGGACCGAGCGGACCGTATCGGTGACGCTCGCCCCACGCCAGGTCACGGCGGAGTTCGGCTCCTCGGCGGCGATCACCACGAGCGGCAGCGCGTCGTGGGAGAACCCGTTGCGGGTCAACGAGGCCACCACGCCGGCGAGCTCCAACCCGGGCGCCGGCAACGGCTGGGGCAGCTGGGGCCAGACGCAGAACGGCACCAGCGAGCAGACGGCCGCGTGGATCCAGTACAAGTGGAACGCGCCGGTGCGACTGTCCTCTACGGACATCTACTGGTACGACGACAACGGCGGCACGCGGCGGCCGACGGCCACGACGTACGCGATCGAGTCGTCGACTGACGGCACCACGTGGACCCCGGTGACCCTCACCGGCGGCTCGACGTACGCCGACGGCCTGGCCACCAACGCCTACAACCGCTTCAACTTCGAAGCGATCTCGACGAGCTACCTGCGCATCCGCATCTGGGGCGTGCAGACCGGCGGCGCGGGCACGGGCGTGCTGAGGTGGCGGGCCAACGGTGAGACCGTCGACTCGGTGCGTTCGCCGGTGCTCATGCGCACGACGGTGGGCGTGGTGCCCACGCTTCCGAGCGAGCTCGACGGCGTGTACGCCAGCGGTGCCCGCGGGAAGATCGCGTTCAAGTGGCAGCAGATCACGCCGGAGATGGTGGCCGAGACCAACGTCGACCCGTTCGTGGTCTACGGCACGAACGACGCCTACGGCCTGATCGCCGAGGCCCGCATCTACGTGCGGCCGGAGACCGCGCCGGGCGGCATCTCGATCCAGGGTGCCGAGTCGTTCCAGCAGACCGTCGACGTGGGCGAGCTGCCCTGGCTGCCGGACAAGGTGGAGGTCTCCTACAACGACGGATCCCGGGACAACCAGGCCATCGGCGTCGACTGGGACTTCGACGAGAGCATCGTCGACACTCCCGGCCGGTACACCATCGTCGGCGACCTGATCCTGCCTCCCTACGTCAGCGCGTCCGGCACCACGCAGACCACGCTGACCCTGACCGTCGGCGACGGCGGCCTGGCGTGGGAGGTCGAGGTGCAGGCGCGCACGCAGTGCATCGGCACCAACGCCTACGTCACGGTCAACGCGAAGAACACCGACGACGTGCCGCTCACCATCGAGCTGACCACGCCGTACGGCTCCCGCACGGTGTCCAATGTGGCTCCCGGGAAGTCCGCCTACCAGGCGTTCAACTCGCGCGCCAGGACGGTGGCGGCCGGCACCGCGACGGTGAAGGTCACCGGGACGGTCAACGGCCAGCCGGTGACCGCGGAGTTCCCCGCGCCGTACGGCGCGATTACCTGCGGCTAGCTCCCATCGAGGGTGGCGGCGCGGCACGGCGCCGCCACCCTCCCAGCCCAAGAGTGGGGACATCGTGAGATTCTTCGTCAGACTCTTGGCGGCCACCGGACTCTTCGCCGGTGGGCTGGTCGCGATCGCCGCGCCGGCTCAGGCCGCCGACTCGTACACCTTCACCAACACCACCAACCCGATCCTCGGCGACGGCAGCTACTACTCCGCCGACCCGGCGCCGCTCGTGGTGCCGGCGGGCGCGCCCGGCAACGAGAGCGGGCGCGACGAGCTGTACATCTACACCGGACACGACGAGGCTGGACCGTCCACCAACGACTTCATCATGAACGAGTGGGGAGCGTTCCGCACCACGGACGTCCAAGCTGGACAGTGGACCCACTACCCGTCGCTGATGCGGCCGGAGCAGGTCTTCGCCTGGGCCACGCCGGGGCGCGCGTACGCCGGCCAGGTGGTCCGCGGTGTCGACGGCCGCTACTACTGGTACGTACCCATCAACGAGCGGGACAGCCCGGCAGCCGACAAGTTCGCGATCGGCGTGGCCGTCTCGGACAGCCCGACCGGCCCGTGGACCGACCACGCGGGCGGCCCGATCATCTCCCAGCGGGTGCCCACGGCCAACAACATCCACAACATCGACCCGACGGTCCTCGTCGAGGGCAACCGGGTGTTCGTCTACTGGGGATCGTTCAGCAACCTGCGGATGCTGGAGTTCCAGCCGGACATGAAGACACCGGTCGGCACCCAGCGCACCATCACCGGCCTGACCGGCTTCTTCGAGGCGGCCTGGCTCTTCAAGCGGGGCAGCACCTACTACATGGCGTACGCCGGCAACAACGCCGGCCCGACCTCGCCGTGCACGCCGGCCAACTACCACGCCTGCATCGCGTACGCCACGGCAACGGCGCCCGAGGGGCCGTGGACCTACCGGGGCACCATGCTCCGGCCGGTCTCCTCGACGACCAGCCACCCGGGCATCCTGGAGTTCAACGGCCAGTGGTACATCGCGTACCACACCGCCGACGCCGTCGGTGGCGGCCACTTCCGCCGCTCGGTGGCGATCGACAAGGTGGAGTGGGACGACACCCAGACTCCGCCGCGGATGAAGCTCGTCACGCCGACGCCGGTCAAGGGCCGCGACCTCACGCCCCGGCCGAACATCGCGCAGGAGGCGAAGGTCACCGTCTCCAACGAGCCGGTGCCCACGCAGTACTGGGTGAAGGCGCTCAACGACGAGATCGTGCGCGCCAACCCGCTGCCGCCGGACATGTGGGGCACCTGGACCGGCAACAACCCGCCTCAGCAGTGGGTGCAGTACACGTGGGACCAGCCGATGCGGATCGCCAGCTCGCAGATCGAGTTCTGGAACGACCAGCCGCAGGGCACCGGCGTGGGCGTCGCGGCTCCGGCCCGCTGGCGGATCCAGTACTGGAACCTCGACAGTGGACAGTGGGTCGACGTGCCGAACCCGAGCGGCTACCCGACGGCGACCCAGGGCTTCCAGAACACCACGTTCGACCCGGTCACCACGACGCAGGTGCGCGCGACGTTCGACGCGTCCACCAACGGCAGCACGTACTCGGCGGTGGCGGTCGAGGAGTGGAAGATCCTCGCCGCGCAGCCCACGTCGGTCACCGCACCGGACATGACGGTCGAGGTGGGGGAGCGGGAGCTGCCCGGCACCGTCGGCGTGGCGTTCGGCGACCAGACGCTCCAGGTGCCGGTCTTCTGGGACGCGGTGACCGCGGAGCAGGTCGCCGCGCCCGGCACGTTCACGGTGCGGGGCACCGTGCTCGGCTACGCCGCCGGCCGGGTCTCGGCGCAGGTGCGGGTCATCTCGCCGGGTGACACCGAGGGTGACGTGACCGCGCCGACCCTGACGCTCACGCCGAGCGGCAGCGCGGGCAGCGCGGGCTGGTTCCGGTCCGCGGTGCGGGTGCGGGTCGCCGGCGTCGACGACCGGGGCGGCCGGATGACCATCGAGTCCAAGGTGGACGGTGGGCAACCGGTCGTCGCCACGGAGGTACGCTACGCCGACGTCGACGTCACCGGGGACGGCCAGCACGCCGTCACGGCGACCGCGACCGACCGGGCGGGCAACCGCTCGGCGCCGGCCGACCTCGCCGTGCGGATCGACGCCGCGGCACCGGTCAGCGCGGGCACCGTGGGCGCCGACCGGGCGGTCACGGTGACGTCGACCGACGCGACGTCCGGGGTCGCCCGGATCGAGTACGCGATCGACACCGGCGCGTGGACCGCGTACACCGGTGCGGTCACGGCGCCCGACGCCAGCAAGCACACAGTGTCGTTCCGCGCGCTCGACGTGGCCGGAAACCTGGAGACGGCCAAGACGGTCACCATCCCGGCGGACATCTCCGGGCCGCTGACCGGCAACATCGGGCCGATCGGGACGCCGACCGCCTCGTACACGGCGGGCTGGAACAGCGTCACCGCGCTCAACGACAACGCCGACCCGGCCAACCCGAGCCAGGCGCAGATCTGGGGCACCTGGTCCGGCAACCGGCCGGAGACCCAGTGGATCCAGTACGACTGGGCCCGCCCGGTGCGGATCAACGCGACGGAGCTGAAGTTCTGGCGGGACTCCGACCAGGGCAGTGGCGAGGGCGTCGCCGAGCCGGACGGCTGGGTGCTCCAGTACTGGGACGAGGCCGCGGCGGCCTGGCGGGACGTACCCAACGCGTCCGGATACGGCACGAGCACGACCGCGTTCAACAACGTCACCTTCGACCCGGTGACCACGCCGCGCGTGCGGGCGACGATCCGGGCCAACGGCAACGGCGACACGTGGTCCGCGGTGGCGGTCACGGAGTGGCGGGTCTTCGCCGACGACCCCGGCACCGGGCCGGCCACGGTGCCCGTCACGGTCACCGTGCAGCCGAGGTGCATCGCCGGCAAGGCGTACCTCGCCGTGCAGGTGCGCAACGACCACGACGCCCCGGTGGCGATCGGGGTGGTGACCGCGTTCGGCGAGCGGTCCTTCCCGAACGTCGCGCCGGGTGCCAACGCCTACCAGTCGTTCGCCACGCGGGCCGCCTCGGCCGCGGCGGGCTCGGTGACCGTCCGGGCCACCGGGACCGTGGACGGCAGAGAACGCTTGCCTGGTCCCATTCCGACAGGCTTCGTGGGAGGCGAGGTGACGACTGTCTACACCGCCGACTACGCCGGCGTCACCTGCACGGCATGATCAACTTACTCGCGATCCCGAAAGGCAAATGAGCATGAGCAGAACCAATCGCAGACGGCTGGCCGCGGCGGCCGCCGCCACGGCGGCCCTGGGCGGGGCGATGGCACTACCGGCGCCGGCCCTGGCCGCGCCCGGTGACAGCGACGACGTCCGGGTGACCGTCGACATCGAGGAGATCCAGGAGCCGGGCGTCCTCGCCATGTCGATCGCCGGCGACGCGGTCGCGCTGGCCGAAAACGGCTCGACCCTGCTGGTCCGCCAGTTCGTCGGCACCCTGCCGACGGTGACGGTCACCGACACCCGTACTCCGGAGGAGGTGCCCGACGGCGCCGCCTGGGCCGTGCTGGGCAGCGCGACCGACTTCGTCGGTAGTGCCGGCCAGGCCCCGATCAGCGCCGGCCACCTCGGCTGGAAGCCAAACCTGATCGACGGCGACGAGGAGGGCCTGGTCACCGAAGGTGAGGAGGTCGTGACCGTCCTCGACGAGCCGACCCAGCCCGGTAACAATGTGGGTCTCGTCGACCAGGAGCTGCTGGTGTCGACGTTCGACTCCGAGGCGGTCACCGGCGACGCGTACTCCGTCAACGCCAACCTGTACCTGCGTGCCCCGGCGGACGTCGCCGCCGGCGCGTACACGTCGACGCTGACCCTGTCCCTCTTCGAATGACGCACCGGTGGGGGGCCGCGCGGCAGCGGCCCCCCACCACACCCGGGCCGAAGGACGTCGCCATGATCCGAACCCTGCCCCGGCTGCTCGCCGTGCTGGCCGCGGTCGCTGTCGCCGTGCCGATCGCGCCGGCTGGTGCCATGGCGGAGCCGACCCCGCCGACGCTCACGTGGGCGGTGCAGCCGGCCAACCAGCAGGGCCCGGACGGGCGCCGCTGGGTCGAGCGCACACTCGACCCGGGTCAGGTGGTGACCGAACGCCTGGCCGTACGCAACTTCAGCGACCGCAACACGGTTTTCTCCCTCAAGGCCGCCGACGGCTACCTGACCGACAAGGGCCGCTTCAACATGCTCCCGTCCAACCAGAAGTCGGTGGACGGCGGCACCTGGATCAAAGTGCGGGACAAGGTGACCGTCGGCCCCAAGGCCACGGTGGTCGTGCCCTTCACCATCACCGTCCCGCCGGACGCGCGGGCGGGCGACCACCCCGCCGGCATCGCGGCCACGGTCACCGCCACCGGGGGCACGGTCGCGGTCGAGAGCCGGGTCGGCTTCCGCGTGATGATGCGGGTCAGCGGCACGATCACCGCGTCACTCGCCGTCGACGACCTCACCACCACCTACCGGCACTCGTGGAACCCCTTCTCGGCCGGCACGATCCGGGTCAGGTACACCACGAGGAACGACGGCAGCGTCGGCGTGACCGGCCGCGGCCGGGTGACGACGGCGGAGCTGTTCGGCGTGACCAAGCACAGCGCCCAGGCCGACGTCCAGGAGACGCTGCCCGGCGGCACCCGCGAGGTCGACCTCCGCGTGCCCGGCGTGTGGGCGCTGGGCCGCCTCCGCACGACCGTCGAGCTGACCCCCGCCGTCTTCGCCGGCGACACGAGCGGCGCCGAGATCCGCCCCACCACCGCCACCGTGACGGTCTGGACGCTGCCCTGGCCCCAGCTGATCCTCGCGGCCATCCTGATCGGCGCCTTCTTCGCCCTAAGCATCCTGATCCGACGCCGCCGGCGCCGCCTTGCCACCCTCCTCGCCAAGGCCCGCGAGGAAGGCCGCGCCGAAGCCCTCGTCGACTAGGCGCTAACGCAGATCTTGGTATGGATCGGCCCCTATTAGGGCCCATCCGTGCCAAGGTCAGCTGGTCCAGCCGGCAGCTCGCAGTGCCGCGCGGAGTTGGGTCGCCACTTCGTCGGGTTTGTGGCGGACCAGCCATGCGGGGAAGCGCAACAGGGTGTCGCCGGCGATGGCGATCTCGTTGTGGTGCCGCATATCGGCGTACCACGAGGCGACCCGCAGGTGCTGGGCGCCGTCGATCTCCACGTGGACGCGCCACCGGTCGAAGTAGACGTCGCGGTAGCGGCGCCGCCCCGCCGAGTCGACCCGTGCGACCTGCCGCGACGGCTCCGGCAGCTGGTGGCGCCGGCACAGGCGGGCGAAGTCCATCTCGGCGATCGACTCGGCGCCGCCGGCCGCATCCGCCACCGCCTCGACGATCAGCCGCCGTCGCTTGATGCGGGGCATCCGCTCCAGCACGGGTGTCATGTCGACGGCGGCGACGAGGCGCTGCTGAAACCCGGCGGCGATGATCGCGGCGGCGTCCCGGTCCGAGGCAGCCCACTGAGCCGCGTCGACCAGCGACCGTGCTGGCATCGTGCACGGTGGCCGCCCCATCCGGTGCTGGTCCTCGATCGGCACGCGGTAGGCGCGGTGTACGACGACGCCCGGCGGCGGTCGCCGGTGCTGCCGGGCGGCGGGGATGACCACGTGGATCTGTGGGGTGTCCACGCCTCGCATGCCCAGCACGGCCAACGCCGACCGGCCGCCCAACATGGCGATGCGCCCGTCGCCGACCGCCAGTGCCGCGATCCACCGACGCTGCTGCACGGTCACCGTCCCGCTGTGCGTGAGATAGATACCCCGGTGAACGGCCTGCCAGCGCCCGGACGTGACACTGTGCCGGATCGCCTTCGCCGACATGTGCCGCAACGCCTGACGCCGGCTGATCACACCGTCTTGACGAAACAACAGAACGTCGAGATCCCCAGACCACACGAGCAAATCCTGACCAAGCCGTCGCCGCGTTGGGAGAGGCTGTGGATAACCCGAGATCTTGGTACGGATTGGCCCCTCTGAGGGCCCATCCGTACCAAGATCTGGACTTGCCTGGGGTTCGTAGACTGCGGGAGTCCCCATCGAATCGAGGACTGACGATGGTCTCCGGTCTGTTCGACTATCCGGGCGATGAGGACGGGGGGAGTGCGGCGGCCGGCCGTGAGCCGGCCGCCGACACCGGCGTGCTGCTCCGCGAGGCCACCGCGGCCGACTGGGCGCTGATCGGTGAGCACGCCCAGCCTCGGCGTTACGAGCCGGGTGAGCGGATCTTCGCGGCCAACGACGCCGAGCGGTGCCTGTGGATCGTGGCGGCGGGGCGGGTGACCGTCGCGTCCGGGCGGCACGTCGTCGACGAGCTCGGGCCCGGCGGGGTGTTCGGCGAGCTGACGTTCCTCACCGGCGAGCCGGCGCGGTCGACGGTGCACGCGGCCACCGAGGCCACTGTGCTGCGGCTCAGCCTGGCCGGCTTCGAGGTGCTGGCCGGCAAGGACCCGACCCTCGCGCGGCACCTGCTCTTCGACCTCGCGCAGGTGCTCGCCGTCCGGTTGCACCGGCTCCGGAGGCTGGTGGGGGGCTGATGAGCGCGCACGGTTCGCTGCTGTCCACAGTGGATCTGCGTGCCGGCGTGCGCCGCGAGTACATCGTGGAGATCCGCGAGCCGGACCGGTCGGCGCGGCGGGTGGTGGTCACGGATCTGGTCGAGGTGGGCCGGCGGCGCGCCGACCGGGCGCCGGACATGCTCGCGGTGCGGCATCCGAGCGTCTCCCGCCGCCACGCGCGGTTCCAGGTGATCGGCGGCGAGCTGACCGTGACAGACCTCGGCAGCATGAACGGCACGCGGGTCAACGGCGACCGGATCAGCGGCACCACGCGGTTGGCGCTCGGCGACACCGCCTCGCTCGCCGCGGTCGACATCGCCGTGGTCGGCGGGCGAGCGTCGCACGAAGCCGTCAAGCCACCCGCGCCGGCCGCCGCGACCCATCCGTTTCCCACCTACCTCCAGCTGCGGCGCCGCCTGCCGGCCGGTTTCTGGGTCGGGCCGCAGGCCGTCGCCGTGGCCGCGGTCGCCGGGCTGTGTGTCCTGCTCCTGGCGCGACCGGCGACCGGCCTCCAACTGCTGTGGGGGCTGGCCGTGCCACTGCTGCCCCTGCTGTGGGTGGTCGCGCCCGGCCTCTGGCGCAACAGCTGCCCGCTCGCGGCCACCAACCAGCTGCCCCGCCGGGCCGGCTTCGGCCGGGCGAAGCCACCGCCGGCCTGGCTGCGCAACGGCGGGTTCGTGGTGGCGGTCGGGTTGTTCCTCGTGCTCGTGCCGACCCGCCGCGTGCTCTTCGACCACAGTGGACCGGCGACGGCTCTCCTGCTGGTCGGTGTGATGGCTGGCGCGCTCGCCGGCGGCCTGCTGTTTCGGGGCAAGAGCGGCTGGTGCTCAAGCGTGTGCCCGCTGCTGCCGGTGCAGCGGCTGTACGGGCAGACGCCGTTCGTCACCGTGCCGAACAGCCACTGCCGGCCGTGCGTCGGCTGCGCGAAGCACTGCTACGACTTCAACCCGCGCGTGGCCTACCAGGCGGACATGCACGACAACGATCCTCGGTGGACGGCGCCGCGCTCGTTCTTCGCCGGCTGCTTCCCGGGCGTGGTGGTGGGCTTCTTCGTCGTACCGGATGTGCCGGCGGCGCTCTTCTACCTCGTCTTCTTCGCCGTGGTGCTGGCGAGCGCCGGCTCGTTCTTCGCCCTCGACGCGCTGCTGCGGCTGCCGGCCAGCGCGCTCGCGGCGGTGTACGGCGCGGTCGCGCTGTCCACTTTCTACTGGTTCGCCGCGCCGGTGCTCGGCGAGACCGTCCACCACTTCACCGGGGTACCGGCGGCGGCGGTCTCCTGGCCGGTGCGCGTGGCGGTGTTCGGGCTCGCGGGCGTCTGGGTTCTGCGGACCTTCGGTGTCCGGCGGCTGTTCCTGCGGTGGTCGGTGGAGAGCCAGCCGGTGCGCCTCCCACCCGACGGCGCGGCCCGGCTGGCGGGCGACTCCGGGTGCGAGGTGACGTTCGAGCCACAGGGGCGGCAGGTGGTCGCCACCGCCGGGGAAAGCCTGCTCGACCTGGCGGAGAAGGACGGGCTGCCGATCGAAGCCGGGTGCCGGATGGGCGTCTGCGGCGCCGACCCGGTCGCGATCCTGGCCGGCGCCGACCAGCTGTCACCGCCGGCCGACGACGAGCGGGCGACGCTGCGCCGCCTCGACCTCGGCCCGGACGTCCGGATGGCGTGCTGCGCCAGGGTCAATGGACCGGTCACCGTCTCGCTCGACCCGCGCAGCGCCCCCGCGCCACCCGCACCCGCGCGGCGCCGCGGGACACCCACGCGCCGCATCGTCGTCGTCGGCAACGGCATCGCGGGGGTCACCGCCGCGCAGGAGATCCGCCGCCTGGAACCCGACTGCGAGGTGCACGTCGTCGGCCGCGAGCCGCATCCCTTGTACAACCGGATGGGCATCTCCCGCGTGGTATACGGGCGTTCGGCGATGGCCGGGCTGTTCCTGCTCGCCGAAGACTGGTACGAGCGCCGCGACATCACCTGCTGGCTCAACACCCGCGCGGCCGGCCTCGACCTGGCCGCGCGCACGGTAGCGCTCGGCACCGGCGAGCGGTTGGCCTTCGACCGGCTCATCCTGGCCACCGGGGCGCGCGCCGACGTGCCACCGATCGCGGGCGTGGCCACGCCGGGCTGCTTCGCGCTCCGCGACGCCGACGACGCGGTGCGCATCCGGGCGTACGTGCAGGAGCACCGTGCCGCCCGCGCCGTGGTGGTCGGTGCCGGCCCGCTCGCCGTCGAGGGCGCGTACGCCCTGCACGAGCTGGGCCTCGAAGTGTCCATTGTGGTGCGCGGTCCGGCTGTCCTGCGGCGGTACCTCGACCCGCGCTCGGCGGAGCTGCTGACCGGATACCTGGCGGCGCGGGGGATCGCGCTGGTGAGCGGCGCGGCCGTGGCCGGGGTGCACGGCACCGACCGGGTGCGGGCGGCGACCCTCACCGACGGCCGCCAGGTGCCGACCGACCTGGTGCTGCTCGCCGTGGGCGCCACGCCCGAATCGGGGCTCGCCCGGTCGGCCGGCATCGCCGCCCGGCACGGCATCGTCGTCGACGACGAGCTGCGTACCAGCGACCCGGGCGTCTACGCGGCCGGCGACTGCGCCGAGCTGCGCGGCCAGGTGACCGGGCTGTGGCCGGCGGCGGTGGAGCAGGCGACCGTCGCGGCGGCGAACGCGCTCGGCGAGCACCGCACCGCGCCCGCCACCGAGACGCCGATGCTCCTCAAGGGCATCGGCATCGACCTGGTCTCGGTCGGCCGGGTCCGCCCGGCGCCCGGGGACCGGGTGCTTATCCACGAGGACCCCGCCCGGTACGCGCACGGCTGGCTGGTGCTCTCGGACGGCCGGGCCGCCGGGGCGGTGCTGCTCAACCTGCCCCGTGAGGCGCCCGGGATCCTCGCCGCCGTGCGCTCCGGCGCCGTGTTCACCCCTCCTGGGATCTGGGTCGAGCCGGCACGGGTGAGCGGCCAGCGGCTGCCTCGGTGAGCACGCGCTGTTCGGCCGTGACGCCGGAGCCGGGCGTTCTCCTATGCTCTCGCCATGAAGTTTGACCAGCACACTCTCGTCCTGCTGGTGCGGCCGCCGGACGCGCCGGAGCTGACGCCCGAGGAGGCCGACGCGCTCCAGGACGCCCACCTCGCTTTCCGTGCCGACCTGCGCGACCAGGGCTACCTGCTCGGTGGCGGCCCGCTGATCGACCAGGACGACGAGCGCCTGCGCGGGATCTCCGTGATGTCGGTCGACCCGGCGACCGCCCGCGGGCTATGCGCGGCGGACCCGGCGGTCCGGGCCGGGCGGCTCGCCGTGCAGGTGATGACTTGGATGGTGCCCGCCGGCAACGTCCACTTCGAGGCGGTACCGGCGCCGAGGTCGATGCGCGAGGTGGAAAGCGACTGACGCCCGAAGGCGGATCTGTTTGGATCGCGGCATGACGCATGAGCTCGTGCACCCGCCGAAGGCCCGTCCAGGAGATCGCATCGCGGTCCTCTCGCCCTCGTTCGCGGCGGCCGGCGCCTTCCCCGAGCTGCACGAGCAGGCCATGCGCCGGCTCACCGAGGTGACGGGCCTGATTCCGGTGGAGTACCCGACGACGCGTCAGGTCGGCGCGACCGCCGAGGCCCGCGCGGCGGACGTCAACGCGGCCTTCGCCGACCCGGAGATCCGCGGGATCCTGGCCGTCGTCGGTGGCGACGACCAGATCACCGTGATCCCGCACCTCGACGCCGACCTCGCGCGGGCGGATCCCAAGCCGTTCCTCGGCACCAGTGACAACACCAATCTGCACCACTGGCTGTGGGAAAACGGCGTCGCGAGCTTCTACGGCGGCTCCTCGCAGGTGCACCTCGGCCCGGGGCCGGGCGTCGACGAGATCCACGCCCGGTCGTTGCGGGCGGCCCTCCTGACCGGTGAGCGGCTCGAGATCACCGAGCCGGGCGAGTCCGAGGACATCGGCGTCGACTGGGCCGACCCGCGTGCCCTGGAGTCCTTCGGCGAGCGGGAGCCGACCGGGCCGTGGAGCTGGTACGGGCCGGCCCGATCGGTGAGCGGTCCGGCCTGGGGAGGATGCGTCGAGGTGATCGAGTGGATCCTGACCGCGGGGCGGTTCCCGTTCGCGCCGGACGTCCTTCAGGGCGGGGTGCTGCTCATCGAGACGTCCGAGGAGCTGCTCCCGGCGGTCAACGTCGCGCGGATCGTCCGTTCGCTCGGCGAGCGGGGGTTGGTCGGCGCGGTGGACGCGGTCCTGTTGGCCCGCCCGCCGGTCTCCGACTTCACCCGCCGCCCGCCGGCCGACGAGCGGGCCCGGCTGCGTGACGAGCAGCGGGACGCGGTCGTGGAGGTGGTCGCCCGGTACAACGCGGAGGCCGTGGTGTGCGTCGGCGTCCCGTTCGGGCACACCAGGCCGCAGTGGATCCTGCCGCACGGCGGCACGATCACCGTCGACGGCGCCGAGCGCCGGATCTTCGCCGACTACCGGTAAGGCGGTATCGCCGACTTCATCTGGCCGAAACCCAGGATGTGCGCGTTCTGGGTAATGTCCGACCATCCTCGACGACGTTGATCCTTTCATCGGTACGGCCGCGACCGACCTGCCCCGGGCAGCTGGTCTTGCGGCCAGTTGGTGGTGGCCGAAACCGCAGGTGGGCAACACGCATCCGGGCGCCACGTCACCGCTGGGCATGGTGTCCGCGTGCGCCTACTCGGGCGCCTACCCGACCGGGTACGGGCGCTACACGAAGAGCACCGAGGGCCGGCCCGAGGAGATGTTCGACCGGGTGCAGGCGTCCGGGTTCACGCACTTCCAGCAGTCCGGCACCGGGGCGATCCGCAAGTACTACAACTACGTCCGGGTGACCCCGATGGTCGAGCCGCTCGACGTGCTCGGGCAGGCCTGGCCGCTGCACGACGAGATCGCGGAGGCCGGCTACTACGCGGCGACCGTCGACACCGGGGTGCGCTGCGAGATCACCGTCGGCGCGAAGGTGGCGGTGCACCGGTACACGTTCCCGGAGCACCACAGCGCACGCGTCGTGATCGACATGTCCTGCGGCGGCCTCGACGTCGAGCTCGGCCGCACCGTGCCGCTGCGGGCGCAGGTGGAGAGCATCGGGCACGGCCGCGCGCAGGGCACGGTCGTGATGGAAGGCGTGCCGCTGTCGGTCTACCTGGAGGTCGACAGTCCGGGCTGGCGGCAGATGCTCTGGTACGACCGGCGGCTCATCGACGGCGGCAGCCGCCTCGACTTCGAGAGCATCCGGCACACCACGCTGCGCCCGTTCGGCATGCTCTTCATGGGCCAGGTCAAGGCGGGCCAGACGATCGAGGTGCGGCTCGGATTCTCGCTGCGCGGGTGCGAGCAGGCGCGGCAGAATCTCGAGCGCGAGTGCTGGCCGGCGCAGCCGGCGTTCGACACCGTGCGCGCCGCGACCCGGGCCCGGTGGGCCGACCACATCGACCGGGTACAGGTCGACGGTGGCACGCCCGCCCGGCGCCGGGTGATGGCGACCGCGCTGTACCACTCGCTGATCAAGCCGTGCTTCGCCGACGACGAGAGCCCGTTCTGGCCGTCGTCGGGGCCGTACGCGTTCGACATCTGCACGATGTGGGACATCTACAAGACGCAGCTGCCGCTGCTGGCCGCCATCGTGCCGGACCGCTCCGCCGACCTGCTGGAGTCGCTCATCCGGGTGGCCGAGGAGGAGGGCAACTTCCCCAACGGGTACCGGATGGCGCGCGGCGCCGACCGGTTCTTCCGCCAGGCCAGCGCGCTCGCGCACACCGCGCTTGCCGACGCGCACGCGCTCGGCCGGCCCGCCCTCGACTGGAGCTGGGCGCTCGTGCACATGGTCGACGACCTGCGCCGCCTGTACGGCGAGGACTTCTTCGAGCACGGCCTGGTGCACCCGATCACGCACACGCTCGACCTCGCGTACGCGCACCACTGCACCGCGCAGGTGGCCCGCGCGCTCAACGACCGGCGCCTCGCCGACGACCTGGAGCGGCGCGGCCAGCAGTGGTCCAACGCGTTCGACCCGGCGACCGGGCTGCTGCGCGACTCCGAGTTCTACGAGGGCGGCAAGTGGAACTACTCGTTCCGGCTGCTTCACGACATGGCCGCGCGGATCGCGCTGGCCGGCGGCGACGCGGCGTTCGTCGGCAAGCTCGACCACTTCTTCGGCTTCGGCGCCCCGCCGGTCACCCAGCCCGGCCGGCACCCGACACCGGCCGAGATGACCGCCGGCTTCGCGCTGCACCGCTTCGAGGGGCTCAACAACGAGCCCGACATGGAGGTGCCGTGGGCCTACCACTACGCGGGCCGGCCCGACCGCACCGCGCAGGTGGTGCACTCGGCGCTGACCTGGCAGTTCGGCACCGGGCCGGGCGGGCTGCCGGGTAACGACGACTCCGGCGCGCTCAGCTCGTGGTACGTGTGGGCGTCGCTGGGGCTGTTTCCGGTGGCCGGGCAGAGCCTGTTTCTGGTCAACGCGCCCGCGTTCGAGCGGGCGGCGATCCGGGTCGGCGACGAGGAGTTCGTCGTGGAGACCAGCGGCCACCGCGAGACGCCGATCGGCGTGGACGGCATCGACGCGGAGCCCAAGCCGCAGTACGTCCAGTCCGCCACGCTCAACGGCAAGCCACTGCACGCCACCCACCTGCGCGCCGCCGACCTGCACGCCGGCGGGCGCCTGCACCTGCGGCTGGGCCCGCAGCCGTCGTCCTGGGGATGCGACATCCGGCCACCGTCCCACCCCGCGCGCAGCGCCAGCCCCTGAGGAAGCCCCATGATCCTGCCCTCTCGCCGTCTCGTCATCGTGGTAAGAGCCGACCCGGTCATCTGCGGCCACTCCGGCGAGGCGCGCAACCTCGCCGAGGTCGCGCTCACCCGCGGGTACGACGACGTCCGGCTGCTGACCTGGCCGATACCGGCGCTCCA
The DNA here is from genome assembly GCF_059359075.1 of Phytohabitans sp. LZ39. NCBI lineage: Bacteria > Bacillati > Actinomycetota > Actinomycetes > Micromonosporales > Micromonosporaceae > Phytohabitans > Phytohabitans sp. LZ39. The sequence continues at coordinate 203,061 of NZ_JCADBM010000012.1, forward strand.
GGCGGCCGGCCTGCCGCTCAAGCCGCTCGACCGGCTGCTGCCGTACAGCCCCGGGATCACCGTCGAGCGGCCGGAGGCGGTCGGCGACTACCGGGTGCCGGACGGGCGGCACATCGCCGGCCTCACCGGCCGCCTCGTCGAGCTGCTCGCCGAGCGGGTGCCGACCACGTGCCTGTCCATGTACCTCGTTCCACACACGACGGTCGTCAACGACGCGGTCGCGGCGGCGCGGGCGGCCGGCTACGCCCCGGACGTGCGCACCGTCGCCAAGGCGGTCGGCTCCGACGTCACCAACGTCATCAAGTCGTGCCTGCGGGACGGGCGGTTCGGGGCGGCGACCGTCCTGTTCACCACGTTCCTGGCCAGTGACGAGGTGGTGGCGGTGTCCGAGTACACCCGGGACGAGATCGTGCTCTCGGCCGAGCAGGTCGACGCGCACTGCGGCACGCGGTTCGCCGACGAGTGCCGGCGCCGGGTGACCGTCAGCTACCCGCCGATCGACGCCTCCGCCTACCTCGACCCGGATCCGGCCGCGGTCGACGCCGCGCTCGCGCGCCGCGGGCTGGAGCGCGGCGGCTACATCCTCTTCCTGTCCCGGGTCGCGCGGGCCAAGGGGATCTACGACCTGGTGATCGCGTACGGCCAGATGCGGTGCCGCGACAGCGTCCGGCTGATCGTGGCGGGCACCGGCCCGGCGCTGGAACACGTGCGGGCCATGTCCAAAGAGGACGACCGGATCACGTTCCTGACCGATGTGGACGACCGGGAGAAGCCGCTGCTCATGGCCGGCTGTGCCGCGTACGTGCTGCCCACTAAGCCCGAGCCCGACTTCGTCGAGACGTTCGGCATCGCGCTCGCGGAGAAGATGCTCGCCGGCGGCGGGCCGATCGTCACCACGCTGACCGGCGGCACCGGCGAGGCGGTCGGCGACACGGCGGTCCTCACCGAGCCCGGCGACATCGCCGCCCTCGCCGAGACGGTGGACCGGGTGGTACTCGACATGCCGGAGGCCGAGAAACGCGACCTGGCGCGGCGGGCACGCGACCGCGCCATGTTGTTCGACCGCGGTGTGGTCTTCGACAGCCTGTTTCCGTCGGCGGCGCCGGCCGCCGCGGTGGGCTGACGACGGCGCTGGTGCCCGGCCCCTGGGCCGGGCACCTTTGGTGGCCGCGTGTCAGCAGGGCAGGAAGTTCTGGAAGTAGATGATGTCCGGCCACTGGTCGCCGGAGCACCAGTCGTCGCCAAGACCGCCGTCCATCACGTCGTTGTTGCCGCCGCCGCCCAGCCTGTCGCTGCCCTGGTTGCCGTACAGCAGGTCGTCGCACGCGTCGCCGAGAAGAAGGTCGTGGCCCGGGCCGCCGATGAGCACGTCGCGCCCGCCGCCACCGTGGATCTCGTCGTTGCCCTCCCCGCCGAAGATCAGATCGGCTCCGGCGGTGCCCACGTAGGTGTCGTCCCCAGGTCCCAGGAAGACGACTATGCCCGGCTCGTCGCAGTCGTCCGGGATGCTCGCCTGAGCCGGCGCCGCTACGGCCGCCAGCACCGCCGACGCCAGCAGAGTGGCCGCCGCCGACGCGATCATGAGTCGTGCACGCATGGTTGGTTCCCCCTCCGGTCCTCCCCGACACCTTGTCGAGGGACTGGGGGACCGTCCCATCCCGGCATCATCGTGGCGTCATCGTGGGCGTCACCCGGCCGCCAGAGTGAAAGCGATCCGACAGCGCCGCGACGGCACGCGCGCCAAGGTGGAGCCGCTGGAGCGCCGGGCCGGCAGGTTTTGCCCCCGTCCGTGTCAGTTGGAGACCGTATGCTTCCGCGGGGACCGTTCCCGGCCGGCGGCTCGCGGGGCGAGCCGAGATCCCCGGCCGTCCACTGCCGGGTCCGCGGGACAAGCCCCGAAGGGGTTCTTCGCGGGGCCTATCTCCGCCATCCTGACGCGGCGTCACCAGCTCATGGGTCGGGACTTCGAGATCTCGGAGAGTTGGGGTTGAAATAGCGCCCTTAACTCTCCGAGATCTGGAATCTCGCGCCGCTCACACCGCCGCGGCGGTTACCGGCGGCGACGAAAACCCGCAGCTTTCCCAGAGCGCCGATCCGGGAGCAGGCATTGTGGACAAACAGCGACCGTCGCGCGGCCCGAGGGGGTGAGCGCGGCCAGCGGCGGACGGGTGAGGCCGCGGGAGCGGCGGTCTGGACCACGACGGACATCGCGGTAGCTCAAATCTTTGTCCTAAAAGGAACTCAGCGCCCGGCACCTCGACTCCGAAGGGTCTCTAGGAAACGAGGCCGAGCGCCCGAGCGCGGCTGGCGGCGTCGCGGCGGGTGCGGGCGTCGAGCTTGTCGAGGACGGCCGCGACGTGCGTGTCGACGGTGCGGACCGACAGCACCAGCTGGACGGCGATCTCGGCGTTGCTCAAGCCCTGCGCGAGCAGCCGGACCACCTCGACCTGCCGCTCGGTGAGGCCGGCCGGGTTGTCGCGTGTGGACGGTGTGGGGCCGCGCGGCACGCGGGCGACGCCGAGGTCCTTCAGGCGTTGGCGGACGCGGCGGGCGAGCGGCTCCGCGTTGAGTGCGTCCAGGGTAGACAGCGCCGTCAGCAGGTCGTCGGGGTTGTCGCCCTGCGCCAGCGCGCTCGCCCAGTGGTACGGGCAGCCGGCGGCCTGCCACAGCTCGGCGGCCTCGCGCCACCGGCCGGCGGCCTGGAGCGCGTAGGGGTGCGCGTCGTCCGCCACGGGCACGTCCGCGCCGGCCAGGCGCATCCAGTAGCCGAGTTCGGCGGCGAAGGCGTGCGCGCCGTACCGGCGGACCTCTTCGTAGTAGGGCGCCACCGCGGCCGCGGCGGCGGACGCGTCGCCGCGTAGCCATGCGGCCTCGATCAGCGCGCTCGCGGCGGGCGCCAGGCGCTGCGCCTCGCCCAGGCCCTTGGCCAGCTCCCAGGCCTCGGCGATGATCTCGTCGCCACCCTCCTGGCCGCGGCGGACACGGGCGCGGCCGGTCACCACCATCGCAGGGCAACGTTGGGTGGGGCCCTCGTGCATGGCCCACTCGGCCTCGCGCTCCGCCTCGTCCCAGGCGCCGCGCAGCAGGAGGAGCATGCCGTTGGTGAGGTGGAGGTAGCGCAGGAACCCCAGGAACTCGGCCTCGTCGGCCAGCTCGATCGCGTCTTCGAGGAGCCGCTCGGCCTCGTCCAGGCGCAGGTCGTCGAGGTACTGCCAGGACATGTTGGTGGACGCGCGGCAGGCATGCTCGACCTCGCCGGCCTCAAGCGCGACCGCGAGGCTCTCCTTCAGCAGCGCCTCGGCGTCGGAGTCGCCGTGGTGCCAGGACGCGGTGCCGACGTTGTTGAGCGCGTGCGACAGGATGCCGGCGTCGCCGATCTCCCGCGCCATGGCCGCGGCCCGCCGCCCCACCTCGACCGCCTCGTCGTTGTGGCCGGCCATGGCGCAGAGCTGCGCACGGTTGCTCAGGGCCAGCGCCAGCGCCCGCGGGTCGCCGGCACCCTCCAGGATCTCGATCGCCTCGGCGCCGCTGACCTCGGCGTCCGCGCGGACGCCCGCCCACCATTGCATCCGGGACAGCCAGCGCAGGCTCAGCCCGAGCGCACGCGGGTCGCCGAGCCCGCGGCGTACCTCGACCGCGTCCCGCTGGGCGCGCACCGACTCGGCGCCGAGGCCGATCGTGTAGCACTCGATGGCGTACTCCTCGAGCAGGTCGGCCTGCTCCGCCACGGTGAAGTGGGCGCGGTGGGTCAGCACCAGACGGTAGTGCGCGGCGGCCTCGCGGTGCGATCCGGCCGCGACCGCCTCGCGTGCGGCGGCCGGGCCATGGCGGATCACGGCGGCGTCGTTGCCGGCCTCGGCGGCGTGGTGCATGACCCGGGAGAGGTCGACGGTGTCCAGCCGGTCGAGCAGCGCGGCGAGCACCGCCTGGTTGCACGCCACGCGGCGGACGGCCGGCATCGAGTCGACGATGGCGCGGCGCATCAGCTCGTGGCGGAAGCCGATCCGCTTCGCCGAGGCGGTCAGCACCCCGCGCCGCTCCGCGGCGGCGAGCGCCGGGAGGCCGCCGGGCACCACCGCGTCGACGAGCCACCGCTCGACGCCGGACGGCACGACGGCCAGCTGCTCCACCGCGTCCCAGGAGCGGCTGTCGAGGTCCTTCATGCGCGCCGTCACCGCCTCGGCGATGGTCGGTGGCACCTTGTCGGCGTCGCCGGAGGCGTACACCTCGGCGACGTAGAACGGGTTGCCGGAGGTCACCGCGAACACGTGCTCCGGGTCCATCCCGGTGTGCGCGCCGAGGCGGCGCACCGCGTCCGGGGACAGGCGGGCCAGGCGCAGCCGCCGGGCACCGGACGCCAGGCCCAGCAGCTGGTGCATCGGGTGGTCGCGGGTCAGCTCCTCGTCCCGGTAGGTCAGCACCAGCACCGCGGGCAGCCGCGCGATCCGCCGCACCAGGAACCGCAGGACGTCGAGCGTCGCCTCGTCGGCCCAGTGGACGTCTTCCACCACGAGCACGGTGGGGTGGTCGGGCCAGTCCAGCTCCGCGCGGAGGGCGTCGATCACGGTGCTCCGGTCGCCGGACTCGAGCGCCTGGGTGAGCCGCTTGCCGACGCTGCCGATCAGGTCGCGCAGCGGGCCGAGCACGCGTGGCGTGGCGAGGTCGTCGCAGTAGCCGACCAGCAGCCGCCCTTCGGCGGGCAGCACCCCGCGCACCGCGTCGACGAGGCTCGACTTGCCGATGCCGGGCTCGCCCATGACGAGCACGATCGAGCCGTCCCCGCTTTTCGCCTCGCGGGCGGCGGCGCCGAGTTCGGCGAGCTCACGCTCGCGTTCCAGGATCGATCGGCCCATTTCTCGGATCATCGCACGCGATCTCTACCTACGGTGTCGGCAATCCGGCGCAACCCGATGTACGTAACGCCAGGCTCGGACCTCGGTAGTCGCCACGGATCCGCCGCACCCAGCGCGCGCCGTACAAACAGGCAATACGACGCGAGCCAGGAGGGTAACCATGGCAGTCAACGAAGATCGTCTTATGGAGTTCGTGCACCGCTTCGTCGGTGACCTCGGCGCCACGATGGCGGCCGGGAGCATCGTCGTCGGCGACCGGCTGGGCCTCTACCGGGCCCTCGCCGAGCGCCCGGCGCGCCCGCAGGAGCTGGCCGAGCGCACCGGCACCGCACCCCGGTACGTCGAGGAGTGGCTGCGTGGGCAGGCCGCCGGCGGCTACATCCAGTACGACGCGGCGACCGGCGAGTACGCGATGACGGAGGAGCAGGCGTTCGCGCTCACCGATCCGGAGGGGCCGATCTTCGTACCTGGCGCGTTCCAGCTCGCCCTCGGCGCGCTGAAGGCGGAGGGTGAGATCACCAAGGCGTTCCGCACCGGCGAGGGGGTCGGCTGGCACGAGCACGACGCGGAGGTGTTCACCGGCTGCGAGCGCTTCTTCCGGCCCGGCTACAGCGCCAACCTCGTCGCCTCCTGGCTCCCCGCGCTGGACGGCGTCGAGGCGCGGCTGCGCGACGGCATCCGGGTCGCGGACGTCGGCTGCGGCCACGGCTCGTCGACGATCCTGATGGCCCAGGAGTACCCCGCGTCCACGTTCACCGGCTCCGACTACCACGGGGAGTCGGTGGCGGCGGCCCGCAAGCAGGCGGCGAACGCCGGTGTCGACGGGCGCGTGCGGTTCGAGGCGGCCAGCGCGCAGTCGTTCGGCGGCGGGCCCTACGACCTGGTGACCACGTTCGACGCCCTGCACGACATGGGCGACCCGCTCGGCGCCGCCCGGCACATCCGCGGCCAGTTGGCCGACGACGGCACCTGGATGATCGTCGAACCGGCGGCCGGTGCGACGGTGAGCGACAACCTCAACCCGGTCGGCCGGGTCTACTACTCGTTCTCCGCGTTCCTCTGCGTGCCGAACGCGCTCTCCCAGGAGGGCGGCTACTCACTTGGCGCGCAGGCCGGCGAGGAGCCGGTGCGCCACCTGGCCGTCGACGCGGGGTTCACCCGCTTCCGCCGGGTGGCGGAGACCCCCTTCAACATCGTGTACGAAGCGCGACCGTAGCCACATCTCCGGGGGGATCTCGGGCGGCACCGTGGGGCGGTGCCGCCCGAGCGTGCGTGGGGGTAGACGACCGTCAGCCGCGGTGCCACTTCTGGTTGGCGCCGCCGTGGCAGTCCCAGGTGATGAGGCGGGCGCCGTCGGCCGTGTTCCAGTCGGCGACGTCCACGCACTTGTTGGCCTGCGGGTTGACCAGGTCGCCGGCGGCCGTGAGCACGAACTGCTGTGCCGGGTTGCCGCTACAGTTCGCGAGCTGGATCACCGCGCCGTTGGCGGTCGAGCCCCAGGCCACGTCCATGCAGAGGCCGAAGGCGCGGATCGTGCCGTCGCCGGGGAAGGTCCAGTTCTGGGCCGCGGTGCCGTTGCAGGTATAGAGCTGGAGGTACTGGCCGTCGACCCCGTTGGAACCCGGCACGTCGACGCACTTGCTGGCGTACCCGATGATGCGGCTGGTGCTACCGCCGCCGGTCGTGGTCAGGGAAAGGCCGTACACGCCGAGGATCTCGTTCACCGGTTGGTAGACGGTGGTGCCGCCGCTGGAGCAGTTGCCGCCGGCGCCGGAGGTGACGCCCTGGGCCTGGTTGCCGGAGATGAACGAGCCGCCGGAGTCGCCGGGCTGGGCGCAGGCGCTGCTGGACACCAGACCGTACACAAGGGAGCCCGAGTAGTTGACGGTCACGTTCTTGGCGGTGATCGTGCCGCAGCGCCAGCCGGTGGTGCGGCCGGAGCGGCACACCGAGCTGCCGACGGCGGCTTCCTGCGAGCCGGCCACGTTCGTCGTGCCGCCGTTCCACGTGTTGACGACCGGGCGGGAGACCCAGTTGGAGTTGACCTGGACCCAGGCGTAGTCGTTGTCCGGGAAGGACGAGCCGCGGAACGTGCCCTGCGCGACACCGCTGCCGCTCGTGGTGCTGCCGGTGCCTCCACAGTGGCCGGCGGTGACGAAGCCGCCGGCGACCGCGAAGCCGACCGAGCAGAGGACGCGGTTGTCGATGACGTACTCGTCGCCACCGCGCACGTCGTACACCGGGCGGTAGGGGGTGGCCTTGACGACCGTGCGGACGCCCGTGACGCCGGCGGCGAAGCGCCTGGCGGCGTCCACAGTGGAGGCCTCCACCACCACGCTGTTCGTGGTCGGGTCGACGTACCAGGAGTGGACGGCCGCGCCGGCGGTGCGGCGGTCCAGTGCGGCCTTGGTGCGGTCGAGGTCGGCCGCGCCTCGGGTCACGTACCGCGGCTGGGCACCCGCAGCCCGTACCAGGGAAGCTTTTGTCCGGTCGGTGACGCCGACGACGAGTGACTTTCCGTCCTGGGCGACCCAGGCGCCGCCGTAGGTTTCGCCGAGGTCGGCGCGGAGCCGGCGCTCGACGAACGGGGCGGCCGCCTCGACGACGAGGCGGTCGTGGATCTGCGCGTCGCTCAGGCCGAGGTCGCGGCGGAGGGCGGCGAGCTGACCCGCCGGCAGGCCGGCGGGCTGGGCGGTGGCCGCGGGCGCGGCCGGGTCGGGTGCTGCGGCGGCTGGCGGGACGGCCGCGCCGAGGGTGAGCGCGGCGGCGGACACGAGGACACAGAGGTGACGGACCATCGGATACCTCCCCAGGAGCGAGAGCGCTCTCTGAGAGGAACCTTTACTATTCGCGTGGACGTTTGTCAATGAACGGATCTGATCGGACTCCGCCGCCGGGCTGCGGCGGGTGAGCGCCGCCGAGACCGGTTTTGATCGGATCGGAGACCGAATGTGACCGGTTGATATTGACTTTGATCGGGCTGAGTGCTTGGTTGGGTCCCATGAGACGCACCGTCGCATTGACCGCTCTGACGAGCCTGGTCGCCGCGGCCGCCAGCGCGCCCGGTGTGGCCAACGCCGGCGCCGCACCCGCCGAGTGGCAGCCGGGCACACCCCCGATAAGCACGCCGTGGACCGCCGAGGTCGGCCCGGACAACGCACTTCCCGAGTACCCGCGCCCCCAGCTCGTCCGCAGCCGCTGGCAGAGCCTCAACGGGGTGTGGCAGTTCGCCGGCGCGGCCGAGGGTGAGGCGCCGCCGTTCGGCGAGGAGCTCAGTGAGCGCGTTCTCGTGCCCTACCCGATCGAGTCCGCGCTCTCCGGCATCCAGCGACGCGAAGACCGGATGTGGTACAAGCGGACCTTCCGCGTGCCGACCCGCTGGCAGGTCGGTGGCGAGCAGCGGCTGCGGCTCAACTTCGGCGCCGTCGACTACGACGCCACGGTGTGGGTCAACGGCACGCGGGTCGCCACCCACCGCGGCGGCTACGACGCGTTCAGCGTCGACGTCACCGACGCCCTGCGCCCCACCGGCCAGCAGGAGCTCGTCGTCGGCGTCACCGACCTGACCGACCAGACCTGGCAGCCGGTCGGCAAGCAGCGCAATGTGCCGGACCGGGGGATCTTCTACACCTCCTCCTCGGGCATCTGGCAGAGCGTGTGGATGGAGCCGGTGGCGGCCGGCCACATCGAGCGGCTGCGGATGACCCCCGACGTCGGCGACGGCAGCCTCAGGCTCACCGCGCTGGCCGAGGGTGGCGACGGCCTCACCGTCGAGGCGGTCGCCTCCTCCGGCGGCAAGGTCTTTGGCCGGGTCAGCGGGCCCGCCGGCGCCGAGCTGCGCCTGCCGGTGCGCAACCCCAAGCTGTGGTCGCCCGACTCGCCGTTCCTCTACGACCTCACCGTCAAGCTCTTCGACGGCAACCAGCGGGTCGACCTCGTCACCTCGTACTTCGGCATGCGCGAGGTCGGCACGAAGAAGGGCGCCGACGGCAAGCCGTACATGACGCTGAACGGCGAGATCCTCTTCAACATGTCCACACTGGACCAGGGGTTCTGGCCGGACGGCATACACACCGCGCCCACCGACGAGGCGCTCCGCTTCGACCTGGCCGAGCACAAGCGACTCGGCTTCAACACGGTGCGCAAGCACATCAAGGTGGAGCCCGACCGCTGGTACTACTGGGCCGACAAGCTCGGGCTGATGGTGTGGCAGGACATGCCGTCCATGCGCACCGGCGGGACACCGCCCGAGGACGCGCGCCAGGAGTTCGAGCGGCAGCTGCACGAGATGGTCGAAGAGCACCGCAGCTGGACGTCCATCACCGTGTGGGTGCCGTTCAACGAGGGCTGGGGCGAGTGGGACCGGGTCGCTACCGGGCGCATCGCCGACGAGGTCGGCGCGCAGGACCCGAGCCGCCTGGTCAACGCCCACAGTGGAGTCAACTGCTGCAACTCGCACGGCGACTCCGGTCGCGGCGACATCGTCGACTTCCACGAGTACCACGGCCCCGCGTCCCCGGTGCCGAGCGGCGACCGGGTGGCCGTCGACGGCGAGCACGGCGGCTTCGGCATGGAGGTCGACGGGCACATGTGGTTCGGCGAGGGCCACGGGTACGGTGCGCTCCTCCCGGACAGCGCCGCGCTCACCGCGGCCTACGTCCAGAACCAGCGCAACCTGCTCACGATCGCCAACCGGTGTGGCCTCTCCGGTGGCGTCTACACCCAGATCACCGACGTGGAACACGAGGTCAACGGCTTCTACACGTACGACCGCCGGGTCGCGAAGATGGACTTCGGGCGGGTACACGACGTCAACCAGGCGATCATCCGGTCGGTCGACGGCACCGGCGCGAACGTGCCGGCGCCACCACCCGGCACGCCCGGCCTCACCGGCGTCGGCTACTGGCCGATGGACGAGGGCAGCGGCACGGTGACGGCGGACGCGGCCGGCGACCACGACGGCACGCTCGTGAACGGTCCAACGTGGACACCGGGTAGGAGCGGGAGCGCGCTCCAGTTCAACGGCGCCAACCAGTACGTGGACACCGGCGCCCCGATCCTCCAGACGACCGGCAACTACACGACCTCGGCGTGGGTCAAGCTCGACAGCCTCGGCGGCTTCGCCACCGCGGTGAGCCAGGACGGCGACCCGCACAGCGCGTTCTTCCTCCAGTACTCGGGGGCCGACAACCGCTTCGCGTTCAGCTTCGCGGGCGTCCGGGCGCTCGCGCCCACCGCGCCGGAGACCGGCCGGTGGTACCACCTCGCGGGCGTGCGCGACATGGGCACCGGTTCGCTGACGCTCTACGTCGACGGGCAGAAGGCCGGCACCGCCAACTCCTGCCTGGGTGCCTCGTCGAGCGGCAACACGGTCATCGGCCGCGGCAAGTACAACGGCAATCCCGTCGACTTCTGGCGCGGCGCGGTCGACCAGGTGCGGGTCTACGACCGCGCGCTCTCCGCGGCCGAGGTGGCGCAGCTGTACACCGCCGGAGGATAGGGGAGGTAGGTGGTGAAGGGCTGGCCCTCGGCGTGGCCAGCCCTTCGCCCGTTCGTGTTTCCGCGGGAGACCGGCCGCTATACGATCACATGATCGGTGTCGAAGCGGGGGTCAACCGTGACAGCCAGCACCGTGGATCTCCTGCCGCTCGGATGGGCGGGCGGCGAGGGTCGGCGCGATCCGAAAGCGCGGGCCAAGATGGGCCGTGCCGCCCGAAAGCGGGTGCCGCTCGCCAGCCACGCCGAGTGGCGGCCGGGCCCCGATCGCCTCGACCCGCTCGCCGTGCTCGCGGCACAGGACACCACCCGCCTGCCGGAGCTCGTGCCGATCCGGTACGGGCGGATGCTCGTCTCGCCGTTCACGTTCTACCGGGGCGCGGCCGCTGTGATGGCGGGTGACCTGGCTTCGACCCCGGTGTCCGGCTTCGTCACCCAGCTGTGCGGTGACGCCCATCTGTCCAACTTCGGGGCGTACGCGTCGCCGGAGCGCAACCTCGTCTTCGACATCAACGACTTCGACGAGACGTTTCCCGGGCCGTGGGAGTGGGACGTCAAGCGGCTCGCCGCGAGCTTTGTCATCGCCGGCCGCGACAACGGGTTCGGCCGCAAGCAGCGGGCCGCGACCGTCCTCGCCACCGTGGCCGGCTACCGGCGGGCGATGACCGCCTTCGCGGAGATGGGTGAGCTGGCCGTCTGGTACGCGCGGGCCGACGCCGACCGGGTGCGGCGGGTCAACGCCGCGGGGATGACCAAGGCCACCCGCCGGAAGTTCGAGCGGGCCGAGGCGCGGGCACGCACCCGCGACAGCATGCAGGCCCTGCGCAAGCTCACCGGCCTCGTGGGCGGCCAGCGGCGGATCCTCGCCGACCCGCCGCTGGTCGTGCCCATGCAGGACCTGCTGCCGGACATCGAGCGCAAGCTCCTGGAGGAGCAGATTCGTGGCCTTCTGCGCGGATACCGGCGGAGCCTGCCGGCCGCCCGGCGGCACCTGCTCGACGCGTTCGAGTTCGTCGACATGGCCCGCAAGGTCGTCGGCGTGGGCAGCGTCGGCACCCGCTGCTGGATCGTGCTGCTGCGCGGCCGCGACGACGGCGACCCGCTGCTGCTCCAGGTGAAGGAGGCGCAGCCCTCCGTGGTCGCGCCGTACATCATGGACAGTGGCGCGTTGCCCTGCGTGCGGCACTGCGGTGAGCGGGTGGTCGCCGGGCAGCGGCTCATGCAGGCGGTCAGCGACATCTTCCTCGGCTGGCAGACCGCCGAGGGCGTCGACGGCCAGGTGCGCGACTTCTACGTGCGCCAGCTGCGCGACTGGAAGCAGACGGCCGTCATCGAAGGCATGGATCCGGACACCATGCGGTCGTACGGCGACCTGTGCGGGTGGGTGCTGGCCCGCGCCCACGCGCGTACCGGCGACCGGATGGCGATCGCGGCCTACCTCGGCGACGGCGAGACGTTCGACCGGGCCCTGCTGGAGTTCGGCGAGCGGTACGCCGACCAGAGCGAGCGCGACCACGCCGCTCTCGCCGAGGCCGCCGGCGCGGGCCGCGTCCCGGTCGTCACCGGGGTTTGAGGGAAGGAGAGCGACGATGTGTCGCTGGCTGGCCTACTCGGGAACACCGATCCTGCTCGAAGAGCTGCTGTACAGGCCGCGGCACTCGCTCATCGACCAGAGCCTGCACGCCCGGTTCGGGGTGGAGACGACCAACGGCGACGGGTTCGGCGTCGGATGGTACGGAGTGGACGGTCCGCCCACGCCGGCGCTCTTCCGCGGCACCGGCCCGGCCTGGGGCGACCCCAACCTGCGCGAGCTGGCCCACGCGATCTCCTCGCCGCTCTTCCTGGCACACATCCGGGCGAGCACGGGGACGCCGGTGCAGCAGACCAACTGCCACCCCTTCCGCGAGGGGCGCTGGATGTGGCTCCACAATGGAGTGATCCGCGACTTCGCGAAGCTCAAGCGCGACCTCGTGTTCGCGGTCGACCCCGCCCTGTACCCCAACATCGCCGGTTCGACGGACTCGGAGGTGATGTTCTACCTCGCGCTCACCTTCGGCCTGCGGGACGAGCCGGTCCCCGCGGTGGAGCGGATGGTGGGCTTCGTCGAGTCGGTGGGCCGGACGCACGGCGTCGCCGCGCCGATGCAGATGACGGTGGCGGCGACCGACGGCGACCGGCTGTGGTCCTTCCGGTACTCCAGCGAGCGCAACAGCAGGTCGCTCTCGTTCAGCACCGAGATCTCCGCGCTGCGCCAGCTCTACCCGGACAACGAAGTCTTCCAGCGGGTGTCCGACGAGACGCGGGTCGTCGTCTCCGAGCCGATCGCCGAGCTCGACGGCGCCTGGCAGCCGGTGCCCGAGTCCAGCTACCTGGTCGTCCAGAAGGGCGCGGACGAGCTGGGCGCCTTCCACCCCAGGGCGGCGTGAGCCCGCGCCCGCGATCAGAAGAGGACCGGCCGGAGGAGGCGGTGTGGGCAGAGCGGCGGCTTCTCCGCATATCGCGCCGACGCCGTGCTGATCCTCGGCGCGGTGCTCGCGCTGGTCGGAGCCGCGTTTACAACAGGTTCACGACGCCGCTCCTAGCTTCGCCGGCATGAAGAGGTACGTGACGATCCTGACCGCGGCGGCGCTCCTCGTGCCGGCCGCGTGCACGGAAGACGACAACGGGCCCCCGCCGCGGTCCGCGAGTGCCTGCCCGCGCGAGCTGGACGCGGCGCTCGGCGCGTGGGCGGGTGCCGGCTTCAGCGGTTCGGTCGCGGTCGCGACGGGGGAGCGGTTCGACTGCCTTGCCGCGTACGGCTCGGCGGACGACGCGACCGCGACGTCCAACAAACCGGAGACGGTCTTCGACATCGGCTCGGTCACCAAGGCGTTCACGGCCGCGGCCGTCTACCACCTCCTCGACGACCGCCGGCTGGCGCTGGACGACCGCGCCGGCGCGCTCCTGCCGGATCTGCGCGGCCCGGTGCGGGAGGCCACCGTGCGGCAGCTGCTGCTGCACACCAGCGGACTGCACGGCACCCACGCCAACGACTCCGAGCCGCTGAGCCGGGAGGCCGCCATCGCGAGAATCGACGAGCTGGACCTGGCCGGCAAGCCCGGCGAGCGCTACCTGTACTCCAACGCTGGTTACACTCTGTTGGCCCTGATCATCGACAAGGTGTCAGGTACCAACTATCGGGACTACATGGTGTCGCACATCCTTCCGCTGCCCGGCGGCGGCCGCGCGGGTGGCTTCTGGAGCGGGCAACCGGCGGCGCCGGGGCCGCGCGCGGTCGGTTACATGGAGGGCGGCGGCACCGGTGCGCGCGGCGACTTCGCCGGCCCGTACTGGGCGTTCGAGGGCAACGGCGGCCTCGCGATGACGATGAAGGACCTCGCCACCTGGACACACGCGCTCTTCACCGGCAAGGTGGTGTCCGCCGGTTCGGCCGCGGCGATCGCCAAGCCGGGGCGCGATCTGGGCGAGGGGCGGGGCGAGGCGCCCGGCTGGGTGGCGTTCGACGCGTCGCGTTTCGGCGTGCCGTTCCTCGCCACCGCCGGCGGTGGCGGCGACATCGGGCACAACGCGGTCGTCGTGTGGCTCCCCGGCCAGCGGCGCACGATCGCGATGGCCTCGAACAAGCCGAAGCTCTCCGCCGAGCGGCTCCTCGAGACGATCGGCCCGGCGCTGGCCAAGGGCGAGCCGTTGCCCACCCCGAGCGCGCGGGCCGGCGGCGGCGACCTGGCGAGTGCCGCCGGCACGTACAAGCTGGGTACCGGCGGGTCGTTCCAGGTCGCCGTCCGTGCCGACCACCTGACCGCGACCCCGACCGGGACCGACGCGGTGGCCGCGCTCTTCCCGCCACCCGCGGACGTGTCCACAGAGGACCTCCGCCACCACGAGAACCAGGTGCGCGAGCTGCTGGCCGGGAAGACGAAGGAGGGGCGCAAGGAGGTGGAGGCCTTGGAGTCCGACATCGGGCCGCTGGACTCCGTCTCGGTCGCCGGCACGGTCGTCGCCGACGGCGAGCTGCGTACGTACGTGACGATCACGACCGGCGGCCGGCCGATCCTCGGCTGGTACGCGCTGGACGAGGCGGGCGGCGTCGGGGCGGCCGAGCTGCCCACGGACGCGCCGTCACTGGACCTGGTCCCGTCCGGCGGCGGCAGCTACCGGCCGGACCGGCCGGTGCCCGTGACGATCGCGTTCGCCGGCCGTCGCATGACCCTCACCGGTCCGGCCGGAGCGGTGACCGCCGAGCGGACCGGCTGAGCGTGCGCGTACTCCTCGTGGAAGACGACCCGGACCTCGCCGAGGTCGTCGCCCTCGGGCTGCGCAACGAGTCGTACGCGGTCGACGTCGCCGGCACCAGCGGCGGCGCGGAGGAACACCTCCGGACGACCGCGTACGACGTCGCCTGCGTCGACCTCGGCCTGCCCGACGGGGACGGGCTCGACCTGGTGCGCCGCCTCGGCCGCGACCCCGACCTGCACCGCCCGCGGCGGCTGCTCGTGCTCACCGCGCGGGACGGCGTCGCCGACCGGGTCGCCGGGCTCGACGCGGGCGCGGACGACTACCTCGTCAAGCCCTTCCACTTCAGCGAGCTCACCGCCCGCCTCCGCGCGCTGGCCCGCCGCGCCGACGAGCACGGCACCACACTCCAGGTCGGCGACCTGCTCCTCGACCTCGCCACGCACCGCGCGTGGCGGGCCGGCGTCCCGCTGGTGCTGACCGCGCGCGAGTACTCCCTCCTGCGCTACTTCATGCACCATCCCGGACGCGTACTCTCCGCGGAGGAGTTGCTGGAACACGTGTGGGACGCGCACGCCAACCCGTTCACCGCCTCGGTCCGCGTGATCCTCAGCCGCCTGCGCCGCAAGCTCGGCGAGCCGGCGCTGATCGTCACCCTCCCCGGCGCCGGCTACCAGCTGAGGGCCGAGCCGTGAGGCGGGGGTGGCGGTCGCTGCGGGTGCGCCTGGCGACTCTCGGCTTCCTCGCCATCTACCTGCCGGCGCTGCTGCTCTTCGGCGTGATCCTGGCGACCGACACCGAGGTCACAGTGGACACCGGCGAGCCGGTGACGTCGACCCGCCACCTCTCCGGCTGGCCGCTCGCCACGTTGCTCGCGCTCGGCCCGGTCGCCGCCCTGCTCGCCTGGTGGTGGGCTGGCCGCGCGGTGCGGCCGCTGCACCGGGTGCGCGCGGTCGCCGAGGACATCGAGGCCACCGACCTGAGCCGCCGCATCGGCCTGGAACGCGGGCCGGTCGAGGTCACCGCGCTCGCCGCGAGCTTCGACGCGATGCTCGACCGCCTGGAGGCGGCCGCCGAGACCCAGCGCCGCCTCGTCGAGGAGACCAGCCACGAACTGCGCGTGCCGCTCGCCGTGCTGATGACGAACGCCGAGGTGCTGCTCGCCCACCCCACGCCCACCGTCGAGGTCTATCGCCAGGGCCTGGAACGCGCCAAGGCGGCCGCCGACCGTCTACAGCGGACAATCGAGGAACTGCTGGTCGACGCGCGCGGCCGGGCCCGCACGCTCGACCGGCGGGCGGTCGACCTCGCGGCCGTCGTGCGCGCTCTCGTCGAGGAGGCCGGCGTGCTGGCGACGGCCCGGGGCGTGGACATCGCCGTCGGCGGCCCGCCTTCCGTCGTGTGCCAGGTGGACGAGCCGACGGTACGGCGCGCCGTCTCCAACCTTCTCGACAACGCGATCCGCCACGCGCCCTCGGGCTCGACAGTGGACGTCCACGTAGGACGCGCGCCGGATCGGCTGGTGTCGGTGACCGTCGTCGACCACGGCCCCGGTATCCCCGCCGGGCAGCTGGAGCACATATTCGAGCGCTTCTGGCGCGGCGGCGAGGCGGGCACCGGCGAGGCGGGCGGCGGCGAGGCGGGCACCGGCCTCGGGCTCCCGATCGCCAGCCAGATCGCCCAGGCACACGGCGGCGCCGTCACAGTGACCTCACCCGGCCCAGCCGGCGACGGAGCCGTCTTCCGCCTCACCTTGCGTGGCTGACCGGAGTCACGTCACGCATCGCCGCTTGTGTGCGCGGTGCGCCCGATGTCCGGTGGCTCGGCCGGAATGGCCGGCACCCGGGTGTCGTTGAACAGGCGGCTCACGAATGACCCCGATGGCGGGGCTCGAAACGGGCCGGATTTGTTGGAATGGCGGGCCGGGTCGGGTCGTTGACCAACCGGCGCCAGAGTTTCCCCCTTTTTCGTGCCACCGCAATGGTGCGCGCGTTCCCCCCTGGATTGGAGAAGAGCGTGAACACGATGCTGCGTAAGACGGTGACCGCGTTCGCGGGTTTCGCCTTCGCCGGTGGTGCCCTGCTCGGTCCGTCCGCGGCGGCGATGGCCGCACCGGCCGCGCCGGAGATGACGTCGGTGGCGTACACGACGTCGGGTAAGCCGACGGTGGAGTCGCTGACTCCGCACGGCGTGCAGGGTCGGCAGTCGTACCTGGTGCTCAGCGATGAGCAGGTCGGTAACGCGAAGGCGATCATCGCGGCGACGAAGAAGGCCGGAATGGACGAGCGTGCGGCGGTTGTGGCGATCGCCACAGCGTTGCAGGAGTCCAAGTTGGAGAACCTGGGTCATCTGGGTGACCTGAACGACCACGACTCGCTGGGACTGTTCCAGCAGCGTCCGTCGGTCGGTTGGGGTACGCCTGAGCAGGTCACCGATCCGGCGTACTCGACCGCGGCGTTCCTGTCCGGTCTGAAGAACGTGGACGGGTGGCGGAACATGCCGCTGACCGACGCCGCGCAGGCGGTGCAGGTGTCGGCGTTCCCGTTCGCGTACGCGCAGTGGGAGTCGATGGCGGCCAAGACCGTCGCCGCCTACTGGAGCTAACTCCCCCGAAGACAGCTGGCCGGGTTCCTCCCCACCCCCCCCGGGGAGGGACCCGGCCAGCGCCTTATCGCCGCCTTGACGAAAAGACCTTCGAGTCGTTATCGTCATGGCGACGAAAATGAGGGAGGAGTCGGGATGGCCGACATCACGAGGAGACTGTTCCTGCGGCACCTGCGCGGGGCGCCGACAGCTTATGTGCGGCATGTCGTCCGCGGGCGGGTGCGGCACGAGGGCGTGGGCACCTCGTTCTGGTACCGGCCGCTGCACGCGGTGCTCTCCGAGGTGCCGGTGGACGACCGCGAGCTGCCGCTGCTCTTCCACGCCCGCACGGCCGACTTCGCCGACGTGACCGTGCAGGCCACGGTGACCTACCGGATGAGCGATCCGGCCCTCGCCGCGAGCCGGCTCGACTTCTCCATCGACCCGCTCCGGGGCGGGTGGCGCGGTCAGCCGCTCGACCAGGTGGCCACGCTGCTGGCCGAGCTGGCCCAGCAGCCGGCCCTCGACCTGCTGGCGCGGGTGCCGCTCACCGAGGCGCTGGCCGGCATCGCGACGGTCCGCGAGGCGGTGGCCACGGCCCTCGCCGGTGACCAGCGGCTCACCGAGATCGGTGCGAGCGTGGTCTCGTCGCGGGTGGTGGCGATCCGGCCGGAGCCGGAGGTCGAGCGGGCGTTGCAGACCCCGACCCGGGAGGCGGTGCAGCAGGAGGCCGACCGGGCCACCTACGCCCGCCGCGCGGTCGCGGTCGAGCAGGAGCGGGCCATCGCGGAAAACGAGCTGCAAAACAAGATCGAGCTTGCTCGCCGCGAGCAGCAACTCGTCGAGCAGCGCGGCGCCAACGACCGCCGGGCGGCCGAGCTGGAGTCCGCGGCGAAGCTCGTCACCAGCCAGGGGCAGACCGACCGGGCCCGGCTTGCCGCCGAGTCCGAGCGGGCGCGCGAGCAGGCGCGGGCCGACGGTGTGCGCGCGGTCGGGCTCGCCTCGGCGGAGGCGGAGACCGCCCGGCTGGCCGCCTACCGCGATGTCCCCGAGTCGGTGCTCTACGCGCTCGCGCTGGAAAAGCTGGCCGGCCAGCTGCCGCAGATCGGCGAGCTGACCATCACGCCCGACGTGGTGACCAAGCTCGTCGGCAGGCTGTCCAACGGAGCCGCGTGATGACCCTGCCACCCCGGGTCGTGACCGTGACCCGGCGCAGTGAGCTCGACGAGCTGCTGGCCCGCCACGGCACGCTCGGCGCCGCCGGCTACTTCCTCCGGCAGCGCGGCCGCGACCTCGCCGAGGTGCGGCGGCGGCACGACGCGCAGGCGGCCGCGCTGACCACGGTCGGCGCGGCCGTCCCGGCCGACTGGCGTCGGGGGCACGTCGACCGCGACGACCTGCCGCGGTTCATCTTCGGGCCGGAAGACATCGTGCTCGCGGTCGGCCAGGACGGGCTGGTCGCCAACGTCGCCAAGTACCTCGACGGGCAGCCGGTCGTCGGCGTCGACCCGGAGCCGGAGCGCAACCCCGGCGTGCTGGTGCAGCACGCCCCGGCCGCCGTGGCCGCGCTGCTGCGGCGCGAGCTGCACACCGAGCGGCGGACGATGGTGGTCGCCGAGCTCGACGACGGCCAGCGGCTGTACGGGCTGAACGAGGTCTACATCGGACACCCGAGCCACCAGTCGGCCCGCTACGTGCTCGGCACGGCTGACGGCGCGGTCGAGCGCCAGTCCTCCTCCGGCGTCGTGGTCGGCACGGGCACCGGCGCGACCGGGTGGTGCGCCTCGATCGCCCGGCCGCTGGCGTACGTGCCCGACCTGCCCGAGCCGACGGAAACGGAGCTCTGCTGGTTCGTCCGCGAGGCCTGGCCCTCACGCGCGACCGGGACCACCCTCACCCAGGGCAACCTGTCCGGCCCGGAGCGGCTGGAGCTGACCAGCGAGTCGGAGCGGCTCGTCGTCTTCGCCGACGGGCTGGAGACCGACCATCTGGTGCTCGCCTGGGGCCAGCGCCTGCGGATCGGGCTGGCTGACCGCTCACTCAGGATCGTGCCGCGCGCTCCAGCGAACTAGGGTCGCGCCGCGCGCTCCAGAAGCTCGTGGATGAGCGCCACCACCTCGTCCGGCGTGAAGTCCATGGCGTTGTCGCCGACGCTGACCTCGAAACCGCACCGGGTGGGGTCGGGCGAGGAGCGGGTGCGGCCGAAGACGTACATGCCGCGTTCGGCCACCATCTCCGCCCCGGCCCGGTCGACGTCCGCCTGCGACGCGGGCAGGTGCACGTGGAAGATCGGGGTCTGCGGCGGGTCCGGCAGCGCGAGCGCGGCGCCGTCCGCGTTGATGGCGCGGGCGATCGCGATCGCGTGGTCGCGGAAGGCGGGCATCCGGTCCGGCAGCTCGTCGAGCCCCACGAGCGCGGCCAGGGCCAGCGGCCAGGCGTCGCGGATGCCGCCGCCCAGCCGCTGCCGCCAGACGGCCGCCTCGGCGAGCGTCTCCGCGTCGGCGGCGAGCACCGCGCCGCGGACCCCTTGGAGTCCTTTGTAGAGGGACACGTAGACGGAGTCGAAGGGTGCGGCGATCTCGTCCAGCGGGCGCTTGTAGTACGTCTGCGCCTCCCAGATCCGGGCGCCGTCGAGGTGGGCCGCGGCACCGCGTTCGCGTACCGCGGCGACCTGCGCGGTGAGGTCGTCCCACTCCGGCAGCAGGCCGCCGATGTCGCGCTGCGGCAGCTCCCAGACGACCGCGGCGAGTGGTGCGCCGATGGCCGCCAGGTCGGCGCCGGTCATCAGCCGGTGGCGGTCGCCAGCCGCGTGCATGCGCAGCCCGTGCACCACGGCGTAGCCGCGCTCCTCCCACACGTCGAGGTGGCACTGCGGGTGCGCGGCGAACGACCAGCGCCCGCGCCGCTCGGCGTGGACGCGCAGCACGGTCTGCTGGGCCATCGTGCCGCTGGGGAAGAAGAGCGCCGCCTCCTTGCCGAGCAGGTCGGCCAGGCGCCGCTCCAGCTGGGCCACCGGGCCGCGCTCGCCGTCGGGCGGGGTGTCGGGGTCGACATGGTCGAGCATGCGGCGCAGCACCGCGTGGGGCATCCGGCGATGGGGCGCGTGCAGGAAGAGAGATCGGCCGCTCATCTACCGATGATGCCGCGCCAGTCGGCGGGGGAGACGCCCCGGGTGGCCGCCACGATGCGGGCGGCCGCGCGGGTGAGCGGCACCAGCCCGGCACGGTCGACCTTGTCGAGCGTGTCCGCCTTGTCGAGCAGATACCACGGCGCGGCCAGGAAGTTGACGATCGGCACACCCGCCGAGTAGTAGAAGGCGGCGTCGGTGGGCGGGCGCTCGCCCAGCGCCGTCGGCGGCAGGATCAGCGACCGGTGCACGCCCTCGGCGACGAGCGCGGCGCGCACCTCGGCCTCCAGCGCCGGCACCGCGCTGGTGAAGAACCACCGCGGCACCGGCAGCCCGGTCGGCACCACGGCGCCGTGGCGCTCGGCGAACTCGCGGGCCGCGTGCTCCAGGTGCAGCTCCAGCACCGTGCGGTCGAGCTCGGCGCGGTGGGCGGCGATGAAGCCGAGCTGGCCCGTGAAGCCCGCCACGTGCGCGGCGTGCAGCAGGAACACCAGGCGGTGGGGCCGCTCCCGTCGCGGCCGGGACGCCCAGTGGCGGGCCTGGGCCAGCACGAGCGCGATGCCGCTGGCGTCTTCGACGGCCGACGACCAGGGACCGTCGTGGTGCGAGCCGACGATCACGAGGTCGTCGTCGGCCCCGGGCAGCTCGCCGACCACGTTGTGGGTGGTGACCGGGTCGACGGTCGTGACCGTGGTCAGCCGCACCCGCACCGGCCCGGTCGCGAGCCGGTCGCGCAGCCACTGCCCGTCGCTGCCGCTGATCCACACGCCGGGGATCGGCCGCGCCACCGCGTCGTACGGCACGAAGTAGTGGTGGGAGTCGCCCGGGTAGCCGGGCAGCGCGCCGATGAACGCCGCCGCGCCGGCCGCGATCGACGGCTCCATCACCGAGAGCAGCTCGGGCCCGAACGGCAGCACGTGCTCCGCGCCGGCGAGCGTGCCCTCGGGGTCGACGACCCGCTGCGGCTGGACCGCGCCCAACCCGAGGTCGGCGGGGAGGCGGAGGAGGCGCACGTCGTAGAGGGACGCCTTGCCCGCCACGGCGGCGCCGAAGGGCGCCAGCTCCAGGTCGAGCCCGGCGGCCGGCGCCGCGTACGGCACCGGGTAGCAGTCGAGCTCTCGGGCCGGCCCGTCCGGCGGGGTGGCGCGCAGCGACCAGCGGTGTGGGCGCCAGCGTTGGGCGGTCACCGGCTCGAGGCGCACGCGCTCCAGGCCGAACCGCCGGAACTGGCCGGCGATCCACCGCTCCACCCAGATGTCGGCGGGGTAGCCGGGGCGGCGGATGCCGCGCTCGTAGATCGTGCGGATCCAGCCGAACATCGTCGCCTCGCCCGGCACGGACGGCCCGCCGCCGGACAGTGGCAGCCCGGCGCCGATTACCCCACTCGACCGCAGCACCGCGCGCCGCGTCCACAGTGGCCGCATGGACATCGATTCTAGTCAAACCAGGTCGCGAACGAGAGAGCGCATCGTGCCACGTACCCGATCAGCGCCGAGGTCGGCCACGACGGCGCGGAGGTGTTCGGCGGCGAGCGGGGCGAGCAGGGTGTGGGCGTCGGCGTCCGGGTCGGCGCGGTGGGCGAGCAGCAGCGCGACGTGGCGGTGCCAGAAGCGGTAGGCCCCGATCCGGTAGCGCGCGCCGGGCGACCCGGTCTCCGACACGCGGAGCAGGTCGAGGTGGTCGAGGGCGTACGTGACGTAGGCGTCGACGAACGCGACGAGCCGCTTGCCGGAAGTGGGCTCCGCGGGACCGAGTGGGGCCGCGCCGAACAGGATCGCGTCCTGGAGCTCCCGCTCGCGCGCGTCCAGCAGGGCCACGGCGAGCCCGGCCTTGTCGCCGAACCGCCGGAAGAGCGTGCCCTTGCCCACGCCGGCGGCCGCGGCGATCGCGTCCATCGACACCGCCGCCACGCCGTGCTCGCGGAAGAGCGCGGCGGCCGCGTCGAGCACGGCGACCCGGTTGCGGGCGGCGTCCGCGCGCTCGCGGGGCGGTGACGAGCGCAACACGAGCAGCTCGTCGGCACCGCTGGTGGAAGCGGACCGTGGTCCGGTAGCGTCTGGAGCCATAACCGGACTGTAGTCCAATTCCGTGGAGGATGCGCCATGACCAGCCTTTTGCACATCTCCGCGTCGCCCCGCGGCGCCGCGTCCGAGTCGCTCGCCATCGCGGAGACCTTCCTGGAGGTTTACCGGGAAAGCCACCCGGGCGACGCGGTCGAGACCTGGAACCTGTGGGACGAGGGTGCCCTGCCGCCGTTCGGTCCGGACGCGGCCGCGGCGAAGATGGCGGTCTTCGCCGGCGCCGACCCGGAGGGCGACCAGGCCGTCGCGTGGCGGCTGGCCAAGGAGACGTTCGCCCGCTTCGCCGCCGCCGACCGCTACCTCTTCAGCGTCCCGATGTGGAACTCGGGCGTGCCCTACATCCTCAAGCAGTTCATCGACGTGGTGAGCCAGCCCGGGATGGTGTTCTCGTTCCACCCGGAGCACGGCTACACCGGGCTGCTGGTGGGGAAGAAGGCCACGGTGGTCTACACCAGCGCGGTGTACGGCGACGGGCGCCCGCCCTCGTTCGGCGCCGACTTCCAGGTCCCGTTCTTCGGTGGCTGGCTGCGCTGGGCCGGCATCACCGACATCGAGGAGATCTACTTCCGCCCCAACCTGGCGGTCGCCGACGCCGACCCCGGCCGGCGGGCAGCCCACGCCCGCGCCCGCGATGTGGCGAAGGTCTAGCTAGCCCTACCTTCAAGAGGCCCGTTGGCGTTACTGTGCCGCCGCTCGATGCCGGCTGCAATGGTGTACGTGGAAACCCATATCACGCAACAGCTCGTGGCCGAGGCGGTCGAGCTCAGCGGCGTGTCCCGGGTGTACGGGACGCGGAGCGCCGCCGTGCGCGCACTGGACAATGTAGACATCGCCTTCCCGGCCGGCTCGTGGACCGCGGTGATGGGGCCGTCCGGCTCCGGCAAGTCGACGCTGCTGCACTGCGCCGCCGGTCTGGAGAAGGTCACGTCCGGGCGGGTGCGGGTCGCCGGGCGCGACATCACCGACGCCTCCGACGCCGAGCTCACCCGGCTGCGCCGCACCGTGATGGGCTTCGTCTTCCAGAGCTTCAACCTGATCGGCTCGCTCACCGCCGAGCAAAACGTGGCGATGCCGCTGCGCCTGGCCGGCCAGCGGCCGCCCCGGCGGGTCGTGCGCGACGTGCTGGCGTCGGTGGGCCTGGCCGACCGCGCGCGGCACCGCCCCGGTGAGCTTTCCGGCGGCCAGCAGCAGCGCGTGGCGATCGCGCGGGCGATGGTGACCCGCCCGGCGGTGCTCTTCGCCGACGAGCCCACCGGTGCGCTCGACACCAAGTCGGCGCGCACGGTGCTGGGCCTGCTGCGGGCGATGGTCGACAACGGCGGCCAGACGATCGTCATGGTCACCCACGACCCGGCCGCCGCGGCGAGCGCCGACCGGGTGGTCTTCCTCGGCGACGGGCGGGTGGTCGACCGGCTGGAGCGGCCCACCACCCGCCAGGTCGCCGACCTGCTCGCCCGGTGGGAGGAGTAGGTCATGCTGCGCATGTCGTGGAGCACGTTTCGCGACCGCTGGCAGGTCTTCGTCGGCGCGATCGTCACGGTCTGCCTCGGCGTCGCACTCGTCCAGTCGTCGCTGCTGACCCTCGTCTCGGCGGCCACCGCGAAGATCCCGCCCGGCCTCAGCGCCGCCGAGGCCCGCGAGCTGGCCGACGGCTACGACGGGGCGGTCGCGCTGCTCGGCATGACGATGGGGCTCGCCGCGTTCGTCGCGATCTTCATCGTCAGCTCGACGTTCGCCTTCACCGTCGCGCAGCGCCGCCGCGACCTGGCGCTGCTGCGGCTGACCGGTGCCGGCCGGCGGCAGGTGCGCACGCTGCTGGTCGGCGAGGCACTGCTGCTCGGCACGCTCGGCTCCGCCCTCGGCGTGCTCGTCGGCCTGCCGGTGATGCGGCTGCACGCCTCGATGCTCAACAGCTTCGGCTTCGTGCCCGCGGGCTTCGCGGGGGAGTGGCGGTCCTGGATCGTCTACGTTTCCGCGGGCACCGGCATCGGCATCGCCGTGCTCGGCGTGCTGGCGGCGTCCCGGCGGGCGGCCAAGGTGCGGCCGTTGGAGGCGCTCCGCGACGTCGGCGGCGCGGCCCGGGTGATGACGGCGTCCCGGTGGGTCTTCGGCACGTTCTTCCTCACCGGCAGCATCGCGCTGCTCATCCTGGTGCCCACGCTGGGCGGCGAGGCGGCGCTGCCGCTGTCCATCTTCGTGAGCTTCACGCTGGTGATCGCCTTCACCGCGTTCGCCCCGCTGGTCGTGCCGCTGGTGAGCTGGCCGTTCGGGCTGCTCTTCCGGGGCCGGCTCGGGGTGCTCGCACACGCCAACCTGCGCGCCGGCGTACGGCGCAGCGCCTCGACGGCCGCCCCGATCATGGTGCTCGTCGCGTTCGTGGTGGGCATGGCCGGCACGATGTCCACGATCACCGAAGCCAGCCGCCAGGAGGTCGCCCGAGACCTCCGTGCCGATCTGGTAGTCGACGCCGACCGCCCGGTCCGCGACCAGGTAGCCGCCGTGCCAGGCGTCGACGCGGTCTCCGAGGAGGCGCCGCTGCTCTTCGACATGGGCTTCGACTACGGGGACGGCGAGGTCACCTACGAGGGCGTCGACGCGGTCGCCGTCGACCCGGCCGCGTACGCCCGCACCCACCGCCTGGTGCCGACCGCGGGCAGCCTCACCGACCTGCGCGGCGCCACGATCGCGGTCAGCCCCAGCTATTCGCCCGAGACGCACTACCGGGTCGGCGACACGATCCCGGTGCGGATCGACGGCGGGCCCGACAAGCTGCGGATCGTCGCGCTGCTGCCGGACACGCTCGCCGGGCCGTTCTTCCTGCTCCCGCCCGACCTGATGCCGGACGGCGGCCCCCGGCGGTACACCGTGCGGGCGGCCGACCCGCAGACCGTCGCCACGCGGCTCGCCGGTCTCGGCCAGGTGAGCACCGCCGGGCAGTGGATCGAGACGTACGCCGACGAGCAGCAGCGCCAGAGCATCGACGTCATGGTCGCCCTACTCGGCATGGCGATGCTCTACACGGTCATCGCGATGGTCAACGCGGTCGTGATCTCCGCCTCCGACCGCCGCGGCGAGTTCGCGGCGGCCCGCGTCACCGGCCTCACCCGCGCGCAGGTGGTACGCGCCGCCCTGGCCGAAGCACTGGGCGTCGTAGCCATCGGCCTGCTGCTCGGCACGCTGGCCGCGGCCGGCACGGTGATCGGCATCGCCTACGCGATCAAGGACATGATCGGGATCAGCGCGGCCAGCCCACCGTGGGCACTCCTCGGCCTGGTCGCCCTCGGCGCCACCGTCATCGTGGCCGCGGCGAGCGTGCTCACCACACTCTCCGCCACCCGCACACCGCCAATCCGCCTGGTCGCCGCCCGCGAGTAGCCACCCACCTTCGGAGTCAGCATCGCGTTCTGGGTAGATCAACCCGCTATGAACGTTTTGTCGCGCTTTCGACCTCTGATCCCTCATTTAGATAAAGATTTGAGCTACCGCGATGTGCGCCGTGGTCCATGCCGTTGCTCCCGCGGCCTCACCCGTCCGCCGCTGGTCCCGCCTCACCCCTGCCCCGCCCGGCTCTCACGAGGGCAACGACCCGCTGAGGCGCCTCATGGCCGACCCGGCAAGTGACATTGTGGACAATCCGACGCCGTGCGGAAAGAGGCCGTGCGCACCCCTGCCATCCCGATGGGCCCGGAGCGCTCCCGCCGGAGGCAAAGGGTTTGCTCTGGAACCGCGGAGCCGGCGGCCCGCGGGAGCATACGGTCTTCAGCTGGCGCGGACGTGGGCAAATCTGCCTCTTGGGAAAACGGTGCCTGCTAGAGCAGTGCGACGACGATCAGCGCTATCCCTGTCGGGATGTCGATTACGGCGCAGTACTCCGACCAGGAGCGGTGTACGACCTTGTTCACCTTGAAGTGGTAGGCGTCCCACAGGCCGTGCGCGAGGAAGCCGAGGCCGGCCACCGCCGCGCCGAGGCGGGGTGCGACCGCGGCGCAGATCAGCGTGATGATCCCGAAGGCGAGCATGCCGGCGGTTTGCAGCGAGAACGTGTCGACGTCGGTGAACCGGCGGCGCGCGACCGCCAGCAGCCAGAGCACCGCCACGACCACCACGATGCCGACGAACGGGTTGGCCCACGACACGTCCAGGTCGTTGAGCACGTGCAGCACCGACATCACGGTGCTGAGGATCGGAAACGCCAGCCAGCCGGTCCACGGGCGGCCGATCGCGTACGCCAGCATGTAGATGCCGGCCATCAGCGCGACGCTCGGGCCAAATAGCTCGGCCTCGTTGTCGACCATCGCCATCAGACCGATCGCGAACGCCACCGTGACGATCGCCAGCGCCGTCGGCCAGCGGCCGGTCAGCCTGGCAGGCTTCGTCATGGTCGGCATCCAAGCACGGCGCTGCTTCAGTCCGGCTTCACCGGATAGCTGAGAGGTCGCTTTGAACGCGTGAACCTTTCCGCCCGCCGGGTGCTACCAACCAGTGATGGACGACGACGCGGCGCTGCTGGCGCTGGTGGCGCGGGGTGACGGCGGCGCTCTGGCGCGGCTGTACCAGGCGTATGCCGGCCGCCTCTTCGGCTACCTGCTGCGCCTGGCCGGTGACCGGATGGTCGCGGAGGAGATCCTTCAGGACACGATGCTGGCGGTATGGCGCGCGGCGGGCGGGTACGCGGGTGCGTCGGCCGTCTCGACCTGGCTCTTCGGCATCGCCCGCCGGCAGGCGTACTACCGCCTGCGCGGCCAGCCGCCGCCGGCGCCGTTCGAGGCGGTCGACCGGCCGGATCCGGCGCCCGGGCCGGAGGATCTGGCGATCGCGGCCGCCGGCGGCAGCCCGCTCGCGGGCGCGGTCGGCGACCTGCCGGACCACCAGCGGGACGTCGTCGCGCTGGTCTTCGTCGCCGGCCTGCCGCTGGCCGAGGCGGCCGCCGTCCTCGGCGTGCCGGTCGGCACGGTCAAGAGCCGGCTGCACCACGCCCGGGCCGCGCTGGCCCGCACGCTCGCCACCCAGGAGGTGCCGAAATGAACCTCGAGTACGTCACCGGCGCGCTACCTCCGGCGGAACGCGCGGCACACGAGGCCCACCTCGCCGAGTGCGCCACCTGCCGCGCGGACGTGGCGGCCTGGCGTGCCCTGGCGGGGACCGGGGAGGACCCGCCCGGCCCGGAGCTTGTCCACCGCGTGTTGCTGCGCAGCGCCCTGGATGGGCCGCCGCCGGCCACCCGGCGACCGGCCTGGTTTTCCCTCGCTTTGCTGCGGGCCGAGGCGCGGCTGGTGCGGCCGGCGGTCCCGATCGCCTCCGCGCTGGTGATGGCGCTCGGCGTGGCGCTGGCCGCGGCGTCCCCGCCGGGCCTGACCGGGCAGGTGTTCGCCCTCGTCGCGCCGGTCGTGGCCGCGCTCGGCATCGCCGGTCTGTACGGGCCGCGCCGCGATCCGGCGTTCGAGGTTGTCGCCGCCACGCCCACCGCCCCCGCGCTCATCCTGCTCAGCCGGATCGCGCTGGTCTTCGGGTACGACCTGGTGCTCGCGCTCGCCGCCTCGGGGGTGCTCGCCGTGCTGGGCGGCGATCCGGGTGGCGTGTTCGCGCTCGTCGACGCGTGGCTCGGGCCGATGGCGCTGCTGTCCGCGCTGAGTCTCGTGCTGGCCGTGTGGCTCGGCGCCGACGTCGCGGCCGGCGTGGCGGTCGTGCTGTGGTCGCTGCGGGTGCTGGCCGGCGGCTTCCTCGACGACGCCGACTGGGGGCTCGACGCGGTACGCCTCGTGTGGGCGACGAACGCCGGCACCGTGCTGACCGCCGCCGCGCTCACCGCGCTCGCCGTGTTTCTCGCCGGCCGCGGTGAACCGATCCGGCGCCACCGCGCTACCCACCCGGTGTGAGACCAATCGACCTCTGGCGGTACGAGGTGCGGCGCGCGGGCTGGACCGCGCTGTTGACCCCGCCCGTTGCCACCGCCGCCCTCGTGCTCATCGCGCTGCTCGACGGCGGCGCGGACACCGACCGCAACCTCGTGGCCGCCCTGGAGATGGCCCTGCCGCTGGCCGCCGGTGTCGGCGCCGCCTCGCTGGTCGGCCGCGACCCGGCCGTCGAGCTCCAGCTGACCGTGCCGACCGCGTACCGCTCGACGCTGCTGCGCCGGCTCGCGGTCACCTTCGGCTGGGCGGCCCTGCTCGCGGTACTCCTGGTGGCCGGCCTCCTCGCGACCGGCTGGTGGCCGGAGAGTCGCGGGGTGCTCAGCGGCCAGCTCATCTGGCTCGCACCCACCCTGTGGCTGGCCGGGCTGGGGTTCCTGGGCGGCGCGGCCTTCCGCAGCCCGGCCGCGGCCGGCGGTCTCGTCGCCACCGTCTGGATCGTCGACCAGGTCTTCGCCGGGTTGCAGGAGCACTACTGGTTCCGGCTGGTGTACCTCTTCGCGACCACCCGCGGCGCGGTGCCGGAGGACTGGACCGCCAACCGCGTCACGCTCGTCACGACCGCGCTCGCCCTCGGCGTGCTCGGCTGGGTGCTGCTCGGGCGTTCCGAGCGGCTGCTGCGCGGGGAGGCGGAATGACCGCGGCGTTCCGGTACGAGTTTCTGATGCAGGTGCGCAAGCGGTCGATGTGGATCGCGAACGGCGTCGTCGTGGCACTGATCGGCCTGCTCAGCGCCCGCACCCTCGGCGACCTGCTGCACGACCCGGACGTGAAGGAGACGGTGGCCTCCGCCGCCGTGCTCGTCAACGTGATCCTGCCGGTCATCTACGGCTGCTTCCTCGCCGACCGCCTGGTGCGCGACGACCGGCTCGGTGTCGCGTCGATCCTCGACGCCACGCCCGCCTCCGCCGGGGGACGGCTGGCCGGCAAGCACCTCGGCGCCTGCGCGGCGGCGGCCATCCCGCCCGCGATCGTCTACTTTGGATTCGCGGCGCTCTACGCCGCCACGTCCGGCCGGCCCGCCGCGCTCGCCTGGGCGGCCGGCCTCTTCGCGCTGGTCATCCTGCCGGCGGTGCTGTTCGTCGGCGCGTTCGCGCTCGTGGTGCCGCTGCTCGTTCCCGCGCCGCTGTTCCGTGTGCTGTTCGTCGGGTACTGGTTCTGGGGCAACGCGGTCAGCCCTGGCGTGATCCCGACGCTCTCGTCGACCGTGATAACGCCGATCGGCAGCTATCCGACGCAGGCGCTGTTCGGCTACCCCAGTCCGGAAGACGGGCTGAAGATAGCCGGGCCGGTGCCGGGCGCCATGTTCAACTTCCTGCGCCCCGAGGCCACCGCCGCCACCGCCTGGCTGTCCATCGGCGTGCTGCTCGCGCTCGCCACCCTCGTCCTCACCGCCGCGCCCGCGCTGCGCGCCCGCACCACTCGATAAGGAGAGAGTCCCTTGCGGATCGAGATTTCCGGCCTCACGAAGACGTACAAGGGCAAAGGGCCGGCCCTCGACGGCCTGGACCTGCTCGTGCCGACCGGCATGTTCGGCCTACTCGGCGCCAACGGCGCCGGCAAGACCACGCTGATGCGGATCCTCGCCGGCCTGTTGCGGCCCACGTCGGGAGAGGTGCGGATCGGCGGGTACGACGTGACGACGCGCGCCGGCCGGCAGTCGGTGC
Organism: Phytohabitans sp. LZ39; assembly: GCF_059359075.1. Lineage (NCBI taxonomy): Bacteria > Bacillati > Actinomycetota > Actinomycetes > Micromonosporales > Micromonosporaceae > Phytohabitans > Phytohabitans sp. LZ39. The sequence goes on from NZ_JCADBM010000012.1 coordinate 233,010, forward strand.
AGCGGGTGCTCGGCTACCTGCCGCAGGACCTCGGCGTCTACCCCGACCTGAGCGCCCGCGAGTTCCTCGACTACGTGGGCCTGCTCAAGGGCATCGACGACCGCACCACCCGCCGGCGCCGCGTGGGTGAGCTGCTCGAGGTGGTGGCGCTCACCGCCGACGCCGACCGCCGGCTGCGCGGCTACTCGGGCGGGATGCGCCGCCGCGTCGGCATCGCCCAGGCCCTGCTCGCCGACCCGCGCCTGCTGATCGTCGACGAGCCGACCGCCGGGCTCGACCCGGAGGAGCGGATCAGGTTTCGCACGCTGCTGTCCCAGCTCGCGGGCGAGCGCACGGTGCTGCTCAGCACCCACATCGTCGACGACATCGCGCAGACCTCCCGGGAGCTGGCAGTGCTGGCGAAGGGGCGCCTGGTCTTCCGCGGCACGGTCGACGACCTCACCCGCCGCGCCGACCGTCGAGTGTGGTCGGTCGTCACGGCCGGGCCTGCGCCGACCGCCGGGACTGTCGTGTCCGCGCTGCCGGCCGAGGGCGGGTTGCGGTACCGGGTGGTCGCCGCGGCACCACCCGCGCCCGGTGCCGAACCCCTCGAGCCGACGCTCGAGGACGGCTACCTGGCACTGGCACAGGGCGGATCGCCGGGGGGCGTGATGCGGCCCTAGGTTGTTAGTAAACGTACGTTCGTTTATAGTCGTGGAATGCCTAACTCTCTCGCTGGCCGGGTAGCCCTGGTCACCGGCGCCACCCGCGGCTGCGGCCGCGCGATCGCGATCGAGCTCGGCGCGCTCGGCGCCACCGTCTACGGCAGTGGGCGCTCCACGCGGGCCGGGCGCTCACCGATGAACCGCCCGGAGACGATCGAAGACACGGCCGAGCTCGTCACCGCGGCGGGCGGTGAAGGGATCGCCGTGCGCTGCGACCACACCGACGCGGACGACGTCCGCGCGCTCGTGGAGCGGATCCGCGGCGACCACGGCCGGCTCGACATTCTCGTCGACGACGTCTGGGGCGGCGACCCGTTCGTGCAGGACAAGCCGTTGTGGCAGCATCCGCTCGACGCGACACTCGACGTCCTGCGCAACGGCGTCGAGACACACCTGATCACGAGCCACTTCGCGATCCCGCTCATGCTCGAGGGCGCGGGTGGCCTTGTCGTCGAGGTCGGTGACGGCAAGTATGACGTGCCCTACCGGGGAAACATGGCTTACGACCTCGTGAAGACCGCCGTCGCCCGCATGGGGCATGCGCTCGCGCACGAGCTGCGGCCGCACGGCGTCACGGCCTTGGCTGTTACACCCGGATACCTGCGGTCGGAGGCGATGCTCGACCACTTCGGCGTCACGGAGCAGACCTGGCGCGAGGCGGCCGAGCGGGTGCCCTACTTCAGCCACTCCGAGACGCCACACCTGCTCGGTCGCGGGATTGCCGCGCTCGCCTCCGACCCCGACCGGGACAGGTTCGCCGGTCAGTGCCTCGGCTCGTGGGACCTCATGCGCGCCTACGACCTGGTCGACATCGACGGCGCCCGACCGGACTGGGGCGCCGTCGACCTCGAAGCCCGCCAGGAGATGCTGACCAGCGGGATGCCGGCGTCCGCCTGATGCCGCGTCCACGCACGATCAGCGACGAGGCGGTCCTGGACGCCGTCCTCGCCCTGGCCCACCGCGTCGGCCCGGCACGCGTGACGTTCGCCGCGGCCGCCGCGGAGGTCGGCCTGTCGGCCGCCACGCTCGTCCAGCGCTTCGGGACCAAACGCGAGCTCCTGCTCGCGGCCGACAAACGAGGGATTGACCTCTGGGTCGACGCCCTGGACCGCTCGACGGCCACCTCGCCGCTCACGCGCATCGTCGACGGGCTGGTGCACGCCGTCGAGCCGGTCACCACGCCCGAGCAGATGACCAACTCGGTCGCGATGCTCCAACTCGACCTCTCCGATCCCGCCTTTCACGCCGAGACCCTCCGCGGCGCGCGCACCGTCCGCGCCCGCGTCGCGCGCGACCTGGACGCGGCTCTTGCCGCCGGCGAGCTGCGCCCCGGCACCGACGTGGCGAAACTCGCGAAGCTGGTGGAGACCACCTACCACGGCTCGATGATCGGCTGGGCGATCCACCGCGAAAACACCCTCGCCAACTGGATGCGCGAGCACCTGGAAGCCGTGCTGGCACCGCACCGCACTACAAGCCCGTCATGACATTTGAGCCTTGTGGAGTCAAGGTGGCTTCGTCGCTGAATTCCCCTTTTCCCTTCGGGATCATGCTAGATGGCTCGTGGGGGTGGGATGTCTCAGGCGGTGTGGGACGCCGATCGGACCGCGGCGATGTCCACCACCTGGGGTGGAGCTCTTTCGGCTGGTCCGAAGCGCGGTGGCCGCTGGCCGTAATCGGCGGATCGTCGCCGAGCGATTCGACAATTCATCATTTGACCTTTCGCGAAACACCGCTATCGTGCATATCCAAACTCTAGGCATATCGGCAGCCGCACCGATCGGTCGCGCAAAAGGTTTCCGGCATGATCGACCATCGGTTTGGGGGCAGCAATTTCCCGACCACTGCGAGACAATTGACCATGCGGCAGTTGCAGTTGTTCACCTCGACCGCGCTCGCCGAGATGCGGGATCGGACCGCGTCGCGTAACTATTCTCCCGAGCGTGACGAGTTCCGTCGCGAGCATGAGCGCCATCGCGCCTGGGGTCTGATCCAGCGCCACGGCCACCGCCGGCGCCACCTACGCGACAGCGCTTTTGCCGCACGGGCGGTGAGCCCGTCCGAAACCCGACCACCGGACCCGACTCGACAGTCGCCCGCAGCCCCGACATCCACCCCGCCCGAGCAGCAGAGACACGCGACGCCGAGCGCAAACACCTCGACCAGCCAACAGGCCGCCCACCCTGGCCAGCCCGCCCACCCCGGGCACGGCGACAGCCGCGACCACGCCGAGCCGTCTCGAGGGCCGGCGTCCACACCGGACAAACCCATGCCGGTGAGATCGCTGCTTCGCCCACCATCGCCCACAGCAGGCAAAGCCGCCCTTTGTCTCAGGACCGGGCCGCAGTGCTTCTCGCGCCGGCTACCACCAATTCACCGGCTGGCCGACTTTACGATTGGTGCCGCGACTGAAGGCGCCACGTCGGCTCGACCACGTAGTCCGCCTGCTTTCTGTCAGTTCCGCGATAACCGGGCGCCCCCACCGGCCACACTCACCCAAAAGGGGCCGGGCAGGCCGCAAGGCGGCGGGTGCGGTCGCGCGGCCCGATGCCCGCATCATCGCCGGTCCTGGTCGCCCGGGCGCTTCAAGCCAGGCGCGGGCGCCGCGCGTGGTGGGCTTGCGGCGCGGGCCCGGCAGCGGAGGCCGGGGGTCTCGGGGAGCGCTAGCGAGCCGCCGGCCGGAGCGGTGCCCGCGGGAGCATGCGGTCCGCAGGTGACGCGGACCGGGGCAAATCTGTCCGGGGAAGGTCGACGAACGACCGAGGAGGGGCCGCGAAAGGCCGAGGACGCCCCCAGGAAGAAGCCGCGTGTCACCTGGCGGGTGGCTCGGGAGTCGTACCAATGACGCAGCCGTGACGGGGGTGAGGGTGGACGATCGGGAGCACGTCCGGGAGGTGTACGCGGTCTCGGCCGGGCGGTTGGTGGCGCAGATGTTCGCGCTGACCGGTGACTTCGCCGAGGCGCAGGACCTGGTGCAGGAGGCGTTCGTCCGGGCGCTGGCGCGGCCGCGGGCGTTGCGGCAGGTGGACAACCCTGAGGCGTGGCTGCGGACCGTGGCGATGAACCTCGCCCGCTCCCGCCACCGGCGGCGGGTGCTCTTCGACCGGCTGGTGCGCAGCGGGCGGGTGGAGCGGCCGCCGGGGCAGGTCGACGGGCTGTCGCCCGACCACGTGGCGCTGGTGACCGCGCTCCAGCGGCTGCCGCGCGACGTGCGTGCGACGGTCGTGCTGCACCATATCGCCGATCTGCCGGTGGCCGAGGTCGCCCGTGCGCTGGCGTGTTCGGTCGAGGCGGTGAAGACCCGCCTCGTGCGCGGGCGGCGGGCGCTCGCCGGTCACCTCGACGACGAGCCGGCGCCCAGCCGCCAAGCACCCTCCTGAGTGGACCGATTGGAGAACGACCATGCCTGACATCGACTTCGACGGGCTGGGGCGGGCCGCCGAGACCGCGTTCAAGCCGCACTTCGCCGACGTGGTCCGGCGGCACGCGCGACGCCAGCGGCGGGTGCGGGTGGCCGGCGCGGCCCTCGTCGTCACGGCCGTGGGGGTGGGTGGCGCCGCGGTCGGTCTGGCCGGCGACGGGGCGCCCGCACCCGGGCCGGGGGGCGGGGTCGCCACGACGCCGCCGTTCGGCCCCTCCACGCCGTTCACGCCGGATCCGGCCGCCGGCGGGCTCCGGTACGGCGCGATGGTCGTGGGCGACCTCGACCACATGTACATCCGCTGGAACGAGTGCCGCGGCGTCAACTGCCCCAACTTCGTGGCCGCCACCGCGGACGGCGGTGCGACGTGGCGGAGCACCTCGCTGCCCGTCGCGGGGGGAGGCGCGCTGATCGACCTGCGGGCGGTGGGGCCGCACACGCTGGTGGCGAGGTCGCAGGCGGACAAGGCCGCGGGCTTCCCGCCGGCGCAGACCTGGCACGCGAGCGCCGACGGCGGCGTGACCTGGCGCGAGATCGAGCCGCGCGAGGTGGCCGCGATACCGGACGGCTGGGTGGTACTGGACGAGCTTCCCTTCATCGAGCGCATCGTCGCGGCCGACCCGGCGACCGGCGACGTGGTGTCGGTACCGCAGCGAGGGCTCTCCCAGCCGCGGGTGGCGGGCGGCCTGCCGCCGTCCGCGGGCCTGTGGGTCAGCGGGTACACGGGCACCGACACGGCGGCCGACGGTCACCTGACCGGTGTCGGGAGCGTCGTGGAGTGGAGCCGCGACGGTGGGCGCGGGTGGGAGCGGCACGCGTTCACGGAGCCGCTGGTCTCCTCCGAGAGCGGGTTCGGCTCGGTCGCGGTCGCCACCGAAGACGGCCGCACCGTGTACGCGGTCGGCCGGGTCGGCGGCACGCTGCGGATCCACCGCACGGTGGACGGCGGACGGACGTGGACGGCGATGCCCGCGCGGTACGACGTGGGCGGGCGGTCGATCACGGCGGCGATGGGCGCGGGCGGCCGCCTGCTGATCCAGGCCGGGCCCGAGGGCGGCCAGCCGGCGCTGCTCCTGGAGAGCGTGGACGGCGGTACGACGGTCCGGGCGCTGCCCGCCGGTCCCGGTGGCGCGGCGGTCCAGGTCCCCGGCGGGTACGCGCAGAGCGGCCACCCCTTCTCGAAGGGCGCCTGGCTCTCCGAGGACGGGGTCACCTGGCGGTACGTGGGCCCGCCCGCCGTTCGGTAGCGTGGCCGGGGTGATCGGCACCCTGGCCGTGGAAAACTACCGCTCGCTGCGCGACCTGGTCGTGGAGCTCGGCCAGCTCACCGTGGTGACCGGGGCCAACGGCACCGGCAAGTCCAGCTTGTACCGGGCGCTGCGGCTGCTCGCCGACTCCGCCCGCAACGGCGCCGTGGCCGCGCTGGCCCGCGAGGGCGGGCTTCCCTCCACGCTGTGGGCCGGCCCGGCGACGATCGGCAAGGCGGTGCGGGCCGGCGAGTACCCCGTGGAGGGCACCGTGCGACGCGGCCCGATCAGCCTCAAGTTGGGCTTCGGCGGCGAGGACCTCGGATACGCGATCGACTTCGGCCTGCCCAACGAGGCGCGTGAGTCCGCCTTCCGGCTGGACCCCCAGGTCAAGCGGGAGGTGGTCTGGGCCGGGCCGATCCTGCGGTCGGCGACGCAGCTCGTCGACCGGGCCGGCACCGCGCTGCGGATCCGCGAGGGCCGCGCCTGGTCGGCGTTTCCGGACGCGGTCGGGCCGTTCGACAGCATGCTCAGCGAGTACACCGACCCGCAGCGCGCGCCCGAGCTGCTGACCCTCCGCGAGCGGGTGCGGTCGTGGCGCTTCTACGACCAGCTGCGCACCGACGCCGGCGCGCCCGCGCGCGAGGCGCGGGTAGGTACGCGGACGCCGGTGCTCGGCCACGACGGCGGCGACCTGGCCGCCGCGCTCCAGACGATCCGGGAGATCGGGGAGGGCAAGGCGCTGGACGCCGCGATCGACGCGGCGTTTCCCGGCAGCCGGCTGGAGATCGAGGTGGAGGGCGGGCGCTTCGAGGTGCGGCTGCGCCAGCCCGGCCTGCTGCGCGGGCTCGGCGCCGCCGAGCTCTCCGACGGCACCCTGCGCTATCTACTGTGGACGGCCGCCCTGCTGACCCCGCGCCCGCCCGCGCTGCTGGTGCTCAACGAGCCGGAGACGAGCCTGCACCCCGAGCTGATCCGGCCCCTGGCCGCGCTGATCGCGGGCGGCGCGGCGCGTACCCAGGTGGTGGTGGTCAGCCACAGCCGCCCGCTGATCGACGCGCTGACCCACGACGAGCCGGACCTGGTGCGGATCGAGCTGGTCAAGGACCTGGGTGAGACCCGTGTGGCCGGGCAGGGGCGCTTCGACCAGCCCGCCTGGCAGTGGCCCAAGCGCTAGCCGCCCACTTCGAGTTCCTACTAGGCGGCGCCTAGTACCGCCGGTATTATGCGTGGCATGGTAGCTGCGAACGGTGCCGAGGAGTCGGCCGAGCGGCGCACCCAGCTGCTCCGCGGCGTGCTCGACATGTGCCTGCTCGCCCTGCTGGCCAAGGCGCCGGCGCACGGCTACGAGGTGGTCCGCCGGCTGGAGGAGGCCGGCGTCGAGGGCGTCGGTTACGGCACGGTCTACCCGTTGCTGACCCGCATGCGCCGGCTCGGCCTGGTCGCCGACGAGGTGCGGACGAGCCCCACCGGCCCACCGCGAAAGGTGTACGAGCTGACCGACAGTGGCCGGGCGGCCCTCGACAGCTGGGCCCGCCAGTGGTCCGACTTCGCGGGGATGGTCGACGCCACGCTGGCCGGGAGGGGTCATGGAGCAGCCAAGAGGTGACCGGGACGAGGCGGCGATCGAGCGCGTCCTCGGCCGCGCCGACCGGGAGTGGCGCCGGATGCGGGTGCTGGCGGAAGACCGGGCCGCGCTCCGCGACGACCTCCGGATGGAGCTGGTCGCGTCCGCCGCCGACGGCGTGCCTCCCGACCGGCTGATCGATCCCGACGAGCTGACCACGTTCGCGCGCGACCTGGCCACCAGCGCGGGCGTCCGCCTTGTGTCGTTCGAGTACCGCCGACTGCTCCTCGCCGGGCTCGTCGGCGCGGCACCGGGCGTGGTCGTGGCCTGGTTTCTCGCCTGGCGGTGGTGGTTGGTGCCGCTGGAGCTCGATCTGGTCACCCGCTACAGCCTCTGCGCGGTGGTGTTCGTGGCCGGTGTCCTCATCGCCATCGATCGGGGGATGCGCGGCGACCCGGTGCGCGAGCGCACGGTAACCGCCACCGCGGTGGCGGTGCCGGTGGCCGGCGCGCTGGTGGTGCCGGTGACGATGGGGTTCGCGTCGCTGGTCGACTACAACACCGCCACGCCGGTGCTCATGATCGAGGCCACGATCGTCGCCAGCGCGTTGGCCGCGGGCGCCGTCGCGGCGCGTCGGTGGGCGGTCGCGCCGATGCTCGGCCACCGCTGACGCCCGGGTCAGTCGCCGCCGGGGAGGATCGGGGGCAGTGTCGGGAGTGGCAGCGGCGGGAGCGGGAGCAGCGGGGTCGGCAGGGGCAGGTCCGGGAGCAGCCCGCCCGACGACGTCGACGGCTCCGGGGCGGGATCGCCGCCCTCCGGCGGGGGTGCGGGCTTTGTGCCCCCGGACGAGCCCGGCGGGCTGGTGCGCGGTGAGGGTGGCGGCGTGGACGTGCCGGGTGCCGGGGTGGTGGCCGCCGGCGGGGGCGCGGTGGCGGCGTTCAGCGTGCTGAGGAGGGCGTCCACCTCCGCCCGCAAGCGCGCGGCCGTGTCGCGGTCGTCGATGCGGGCGATGTGCTCGGCGGCCGTGGCCAGCAGTGACCGCGCGTCCGCCGGACGGCCCTCGGCCAGCGCCTCGCGGGCGTCCGCGATCGCCTTCTCCGCGGCCTTGACCTCGGCGCGCTGCGGATAGACCACTTTGGACACCGGCCACAGCACGCTGCCCGGCTGGGCCTGATGCGCGGTGATCGCGAGCCCGACCGCGAACACCGCGGCCGCCGCGGCGCCCAGGATCGCCTGGACCAGCCGGCGCTTGCGCCGCGGGTCGCCGGCGGGCAGCGGGGGAGCGGACACCGGCTCGTCCAGGAAGACCTCGTCGGCGTCGAGGTCGGCGCGCCAGGCGGCCAGCATCGCCGCCGCGGGGTCGGTGGCCAGGTCGTCGTCGACCGGCTCGCCGCGGCCGAGCGCGTCCAGCAGCCGGTCGTCGGCGGCGATCTGCGCCACCGATACCGGCTGCTCGGCCTTGCCTCGGTCGGTCATGCCGCACTCACCTCGTCGAGCGCACTCCCGGCCAGCGTACGCAGCCGGGCCAGCCCGCGGGACTGCGCGACCCGGACCGCCGCCGCCGACATGCCCATGACCTCGCCGACCTCCTCGGCGGGGAGCCCGACCGCGACGCGTAGCAGGATGATCTCGCGCTGTGCCTGCGGGAGGCGGTCGAGCAGCGCGGAGAGGCGCCGGGCGAGGTCGGTGGAGACGGCCTGCTGCTCGGGGCCGGGCGCGGCGTCCGGGCGGTCGAGCACCTCCGCGGAGGTGGACATAGCGGACGAGTCGCGGATCGCGGCGCGCTGGGCGTCGGCGACCTTGTTGGCGGCGATGGCGTACACGAAAGCGGAGAACGGCCGGCCCTCCTCCCGGTAACGCGGGAGCGCGCGCAGCACGCCGAGGCAGACCTCCTGCGCGACGTCGTCGGCCGTCGTGTACGCGCCGCCGATGCGGCCCAGCCGCGCCCGGCAGTACCGGACCAGGCCGGGGCGCAGCGCCGCGAGCAGGGCGGACGTCGCCGCGGAGTCGCGCTTGGCGGCGCGAGCGACGAGCTCCGGATCGATCGTTGCCGTCATGACGTGGGGAGAGCACCTTCGTTACCCGGGGGTTAACTCCAGCACCGTACCGGTGAGCAGCCCGAATGGCCACCGGAAGAAATTGGTTGTTACGCCCGCCGGCGCCGCCGCGATGCAACAGACGTGGGAGTCGAGGTGCGGGTCGAGGGGCTGACCAAGTCGTTCGGCCGCCAGCCGGTCTGGTCGGACGTGAGCCTGACCCTGCCCGCGGGCGAGATCTCGGTGCTCCTCGGCCCGTCCGGCACCGGCAAATCGGTCTTCCTGAAGACGCTCGTCGGCCTGCTGCGGCCGGATCGCGGGTCCATCTGGATCGCGGAACACGACCTGACCCGGCTCTCCGAGCGCAAGCTCTACGAGGTGCGCCGCCTCTTCGGCGTGCTCTTCCAGGACGGCGCGCTCTTCGGCTCGATGAACATCTACGACAACGTGGCCTTCCCGCTGCGCGAGCACACCCGCCGCACCGAGTCGCAGATCAGGGACGTGGTGCGGGAGAAGCTCGAGATGGTCGGGCTCGTCGGCGCCGAGGAGAAGCTGCCCGGCGAGATCTCCGGCGGCATGCGCAAGCGCGCCGGCCTGGCCCGGGCCCTCGTGCTCGACCCGGAGATCGTGCTCTTCGACGAGCCGGACTCCGGCCTCGACCCGGTCCGCACGGCCTACCTCAACCAGCTCATCATCGACCTCAACCAGCAGACCGAGGCGACGTTCCTGATCGTCACGCACGACATCAACACCGCGCGTACGGTGCCGGACAACATCGGCCTGATCTACCACGGGCATCTGGCGATGTTCGGGCCGCGGGAGATGCTGCTCTCCAGCACCGAGCCGGTCGTGCGGCAGTTCCTCAACGCGCAGCGGGTCGGCCCGATCGGGATGGCCGAGGAGAAGGACGCCGACGAGCTGCGGGCCGAGGCGGAGGCCGGTGTGGAGCTTCCGCCGCTTCCGCCGATCCCGTTTCAGCTGCGCCCCTCCAACGGCCTGCCGCGCGCGGCCGAGCACCCGCCGGGAGCCTGGTGCATCGCGAACGGTGTGGAGCCGCCGGCCGGGTCGTTCCAAGCGGCAGGTGTCCGATGATCACCGCTACCGGCAACTTCGTCGCGTTCAGCCTCGACACCCTGCGCGGGCTGCCGCGCCGGCCGTTCCAGGTGCGCGAGTTCGTCCAGCAGGCCTGGTTCATCAGCTCGGTCTCCATCCTGCCGGCCGCGCTGGTCTCCATCCCGTTCGGCGCGGTCATCGCGCTCCAGCTCGGCTCTCTGGTACGCCAGCTGGGCGCCCAGTCGTTCACCGGTGCCGCCTCGGTGCTGGCCGTGGTGCGGGAGGCCGGCCCGATCGTGACCGCGCTCATCATCGCCGGCGCGGGCGGCTCCGCGATCTGCGCCGACCTGGGCGCGCGGAAGATCCGCGAAGAGCTTGACGCGATGCGGGTGCTCGGCATCGACCCGATCCAGCGCCTCGTCGTGCCCCGCGTGCTCGCCTCGATGCTCGTCGCGGTGCTGCTCAACGGCCTCGTCAACGTCGTCGGCGTGGGCGGCGGCTACTTCTTCAACATCGTGCTCCAGGGCGGCACGCCGGGCGCGTACCTGGCCAGCTTCCAGGCCCTCGGCCAGCTACCCGACCTGGTCGTCGGGGAGATCAAGGCGCTCGTCTTCGGCGCGGTGGCGGCGCTCGTCGCCTCGTACAAGGGGATGACGGCCAAAGGCGGTCCCAAGGGCGTGGGCGAGGCGGTCAACCAGAGCGTGGTGATCACGTTCATGCTGCTCTTCGCGCTCAACTTCGTGATCACGGCGATCTACTTCCAGGTCGTCCCGCAGAAGGGGGCGTGACGTGCTGGACACGCTCGGCGCGCAGCTCGCCTTCTACCTCCGGGCCTTCGCCTGGACGCCGCGCACCGTCCGCCGCTACAAGCGTGAGGTCGTGCGCCTGCTGGCCGAGGTGAGCTTCGGCAAGGGCGCCGTCGCCGTCGCCGGCGGCACCGTCGGCGTCATCTGCTTCCTGACCTTCTTCACGGGTACCGAGGTGGGGCTCCAGGGCTACCAGGCGCTCAACCAGATCGGCAGCAGCGCGTTCACCGGCTTCGTGTCGGCGTACTTCAACACCCGCGAGATCGCCCCGCTGGTGGCCGCGCTCGCGCTCTCCGCGACGGTCGGGTGTGGATTCACCGCGCAGCTCGGCGCGATGCGCATCTCCGAGGAGGTGGACGCGCTGGAGGTGATGGCCGTGCCGTCGCTGCCGTTCCTCGTCACCACCCGGATGATCGCCGCGTTCGTCGCCGTCGTCCCGCTGTACGTGATCGGCCTGCTCTCCAGCTACCTCGCCACCCGCACGATCGCGGTCTTCTACTTCGGACAGTCGGCGGGCACCTACGACTACTACTTCGACCTGTTCCTGCCGCCGGTCGACGTGCTGTGGTCGTTCTTCAAGGTGCTCGTCTTCGCGGTCATCATCGTGCTGGTGCACTGCTACTACGGCTACACGGCCACCGGCGGGCCGGCCGGCGTGGGCGTGGCGGTCGGCCGGGCGGTGCGGCTCTCCATCGTCGCGGTCAACATCGTGGACTTCTTCCTCTCGCTCGCCATCTGGGGCGCCACGACGACGGTTCGGATAGCGGGATGAGACATCGTATTCTCGGCATCGCGTTCGTGCTGCTCCTCGTGGCGGCGCTCACCGCTTCGGTACTCCAGTACCGCAAGGTGTTCACCCCGGTCACCTGGGTGACGCTCGACGCCGAGCGGGCCGGCATGCAGCTCAGCCCCGGCGCCGACGTCAAGCTGCGCGGCGTGGTCGTCGGCGACGTGCGTTCCGTCGACAGCGACGGCCGGGGAGCGCGGCTGCGCCTCGCGCTCGACCCGGCGCTGGCCCGGCAGGTGCCGGCCGACGTGACCGCGCGGCTCCTCCCGAAGACGCTCTTCGGCGAGCGCTACGTCGCGCTGCTCGGCGGCACCGGCCCGCCGATCCGGGACGGCGCCGTCATCACCCAGGACCGCAGCCGGAACGGCGTCGAGCTGGAGCGGGTGCTCGACGAGGCGCTGCCGCTGCTCCAGTCGATCCGCCCCGACCGGCTCGCCGCGGTGCTCGGCGCGCTCGCCGCCGCGCTCGACGGGCGGGGCGAGCGGCTCGGCCAGACCCTCGTGCGCACCGGTGACTACCTCGGCGAGCTCAACAAGGAGATGCCGGTCATCGCCGACGACGTGCGCAAGCTGTCCACAGTGGTCGACGCGTACGACGCGGCGCTGCCCGACCTGCTCTCGATCCTGCGCGACGTCACGGTCACCGCGAACACGGTGGTCGACCAGAAGGCGGAGCTGGCCGCCTTTCTCGCCAGCGCCACCGCGGCCGCCGACACCACCCGGCTCTTCCTCGACCGCCACGACGACCAGCTGATCCGGCTCGGCGACGTGAGCCGGCCGGTGCTGGAGCTGCTGGCCACCTACGCGCCGGAGTACCCGTGCCTGATGCGCGGCCTCGTGGCGCTCCAGCCGCGCGTGGAGGAGACGTTCGAAGGCGGGAAGTTCCACATCACACTGGAGATCACCAAGGACGGCGGCAAGTACGAGCGGGGCCGCGACGAGCCCGTGTACGGCGCGGGCAACGGTCCACAGTGCTACGGCCTGCCCAACCCGCGCGTGCCGGCGCCTGAGCACCCGATCAACGACGGGTACGACTACGGCGGCGACCGCACGTCGCCCAAGCTGCCGATCGGCCTGCCCTCGACGACCCAGGCGGCCGCCGGCACCCGCCCGCCGGACGCGCCGGAGATGGGCTCGGCCGGCACCGCCGAGGAGCGCGACCTCATCAAGCCGATCGTCAGCGCGGTCACCGGCCTCCTGCCGGTCGAGGTGCCCGACATCGCGGTGCTCCTGTGGGGCCCGCTGCTGCGCGGAGCGGTGGTGAACGCACCATGAGCGAGCGAAGCGAGCGAATCATCAGGCAGAGTGTGCTGAGAGGCTCGTGGCCGCCCGCAGCGAAGCGAGGACGGCCATGAGTTGGCGGGCTCCGCTGGTCAAGCTTGTCGCGTTCGCCGCGGTGACGATGCTGCTGACCGCGATGCTGGCGCAGACGCTCGGCTCGCTCTCCGGTGGCGGCACCGCGTACAAGGCCCGGTTCACCGACGTCACCGGGCTCCTGGAGGGCGACGACGTGCGCATCGCCGGCGTCCGGGTGGGCCAGGTGGAGGGCATCCGGGTCGCGGACAACACGGTGGCCGAGGTGGAGTTCACCGTCGACGAGGACATCCCCCTCGCCGACGGCGTCCGGGCGAAGATCCGCTACCGAAACCTCGTCGGCCAGCGGTACATCGCGCTCGCCGAGGGCCCCGGCGACGGGCGACCGCTGCCCGCCGGTGGCCTGATCCCGCTGGCCCGGACCACGCCCGCGCTCGACCTCACCACGCTGTTCAACGGCTTCCGGCCGCTCTTCACCGCGCTCACACCGGAAGACGTCAACAAGCTGGCGTACGAGATCATCCAGGTGCTACAGGGCGAGGGGCCGACGGTGACCAGCCTGCTGCGGCGCACCGCCTCGCTGACCAACACGCTCGCCGACCGCGACGAGGTGATCGGCCGGGTGGTCACCAACCTCAACGGGGTACTGTCCACACTGGCCGATCGCGACGAGAGCCTCGACACCACCATCACCCAGCTCCAGAGCTTCGTGAGTGGGCTGTCCGGCGACCGCGAGGCGATCGGGCAGGCGGTCGCCAACCTCGGCGAGCTGACCGGCGCGACAGCCGACCTGCTGACCGACGCCCGCCCGGCCATCAAGGGCGACGTCGCCGCGCTGGAGCAGGTCGCCGGCACGCTCAACCGCAACGAGGACGTCATCGACCGCACGCTCGGCTCGTTGCCGGGCAGGTACGAGTCGCTCACCCGGGTCGCGTCGTACGGCTCGTGGTTCAACTTCTTCCTCTGCGACTTCGACGGCCGGGTCACGCTGCCGGGCGCGGGCTCGGTCACGCCGGCCGCCCTGAACTCGCCCGCGGCCCGCTGCGACACGTCGGGAGGTGCCCGATGAAGCGGCATCCCCGCATCACCGGCGCGGTTAGCCTCGCCGTGCTCGCACTGCTCGTGGCGGCCGCGTTCCAGCTTGACGGCATCACGTCGATCGGCGACCCCGCCTACCGGGCGGCGTTCCGGGACGCGAGCGGGCTGGCACCGGGCAACGAGGTACGCGTGGCCGGCGTGCGCGTGGGCAAGGTGACCGACGTCGGTCTGGCGCGCGGCCCGGCCGGCCCGTACGTGCGGGTGCGCTTCCGCCTCGACGACGGAAGCGTGCGCCTGGGTGAGCGGACCGGCGCGACGATCCGCATCAAGACCGTGCTCGGCCAGAAGTACCTCGCGCTCGCACCCTCCGGCCAAGGGCTGCTGCCCGAAGACGCGGAGATCCCGCTCGACCGCACGGCGTCGCCGTTCGACGTGATCCAGGCGGTCACCGGGCTCGCCGAGACCGTCGACGAGATCGACTCCGCCCAGCTCGGCGAGGCGTTCACCACGCTCGCCCGCACCTTCGCGGACACGCCGTCCAGTGTGGAGACCTCGCTCTCCGGGCTTTCCCGGCTCTCGCGGACCATCGCCAGCCGCGACGCCGAGCTGCGCGCGCTGCTCGCCCGAGCGCGCACCGTCACGGCCGTACTCGCCGAGCGGGACGAGGAGTTTCGCAAGCTCGTCGCGGACGGAGACGCGCTGCTGCGCGAGGTCAGCCGCCGCCGGGACGCCATCCACGAGCTGCTGGTCGGCACCAACCAGCTGGCCAAGGAGCTTTCCGGCCTGGTCGCCGACAACCGGGAGCGGCTGAAGCCGGCGCTCGACCAGCTGCGCGGCGTCGTGGGCATCCTCCAGCGCAACCGCGACGACCTCACCAAGACCATCGAGGGGATGGCGCCGTTCGTCAACGCCTTCGCGAACGTGGTCGGCAACGGCCGCTGGTTCGACTCGTACGTCCGCGGCCTGCTCCAGCCCTACCAGCCGACGGTCGGGGGTGGCTGATGCGGTGGCGTGCGGTCGGCGCGCTCGCGGTGTCCACAGTGGTCGCCGTCGCGGCCTGCGCGGTCGTCCAGGACGAGCCGGAGCGGAGCCTCGTGGCCCACTTCGCCCGCGTGGTCGGCGTCAACCCCGGCTCGGACGTGCGCGTCCTCGGTGTCCGCATCGGACACGTGGTCGCGGTGCGGCCCGAGGGGCGCACGGTGCGCGTGGAGATGCGCTACGACCGCGAGTGGCGGGTGCCGGCGGGCGCGCAGGCGGTCATCGTCCCGCCCAGCGTGGTCAGCGACCGGTACGTGCAGCTCACCCCCGCGTACAACGGCGGGCAGGCGCTGGCCGACGGCGCCGAGCTGCCGGTCGAGCGCACCGCCGCGCCGATGGAGATCGACGAGATCTACCAGGCGCTCGACGAGTTCAACCGGGCGCTCGGGCCGCGGGGCGCCAACAAGGACGGCGCGCTGAGCGACCTGCTCGCCGTAGGCCGCGCCAACCTGGAGGGCAACGGCGCCGCACTCGGCGAGACGCTCGACGGCCTCTCCCGCGCGCTCGAAACGCTCTCCGACGGGCGGCAGGACCTCTTCGGCACGGTCGGCAACCTCCAGCAGTTCACCACCGCGCTGGCCCGCAGCGACCAGCAGGTGCGCTCGTTCAACGCGCAGCTGGCCGGCGTCGCGCAGCAGCTGGCCGGTGAGCGCGACGAGCTGGCCGCGGCGCTGCGCAACCTGGCGACCGCGCTGGCCGACGTCACCACGTTCGTCAACCAAAATCGGGAAGCGCTGAAGTCCAACGTGGACGCGCTCGCCGACGTGACCGGCATCCTCGTGCGGCAGCAGCGGTCGCTCATCGAGATCCTCGACGTGGCGCCGCTCGCACTGTCCAATCTCAACCTCGCGTACAACCCGCGGTCCGGCACCCTGGACACCCGCGACAACGTACTCGGCCCGTACGACCCCGCGAGCTTCGTCTGCTCGCTGATGGTCGACCTGCTGCCCGCCGCGAAGGTGTCGGACAAGTGCTTCAAGCTCGCGCAGACCCTCCAGGCGAAGAAGCTGCCCATGACCGACCAGCTCCGCAAGCTCCTCAAGCTGCCACCCGCGGCCAAGCCCGCCGCGCCCCAGCCGCAGCCGGCACCGGCGGAACCGCCATCCACTGTGGACCGCACACTCGGCGGGATACTGCGATGAGGATCCTGACGCCCGGAGTGCTCGCGCTGGCCATGCTGGCCGGCGGGTGCGGCCTGCCCAGCCTCGCCGACGTGCCGCTGCCCGGCGGCGCGCCGTCCGGGCCGAGCTACCGCGTCACTGCGGAGTTCGCCGACGTGCTCGATCTCGTCAAGCAGGCCGCGGTGAAGGTCGACGACGTGACCGTCGGCAGCGTCGAGGACATCTCGCTCGACGGCTGGACCGCCAAGGTGCGGCTGCGCATCGACCGCGACGTGAAGCTGCCCGCGAACGCCACGGCCGCCGTCCGCCAGACAAGCCTGCTGGGGGAGAAGTTCGTCGCCGTCTCCGCGCCCACCACCGAGGCGGCCCGGGGCACGCTTGCCGACGGCGCCACGATCCCCTTGGTGCGCACCAAGCGCGGCGCCGAGGTGGAGGAGGTGCTCGCCGCGCTCGGCCTGCTGCTCAACGGCGGCGGCCTGGCCCAGCTCAAGACCATCAACCAGGAGCTGGGCACCGCGCTCGACGGCCGTGAGGCCGAGGCGAAGGCCGCGCTCCGGCAGCTCGACGCGTTCGTCGGCGGCCTCGACAAGCAGAAGGCCGACCTGGTGCGCGCCATCGAGGCACTGGACCGGCTGACCGGCCGCCTCGACAAGCAGAAGGCGGTCATCGGCGACGCGCTCGACGCGCTCGGTCCGGGCATCACCGTGCTCGCCCAGCAGCGCGAGCAGCTCACCGCCGCGCTCAACGCGCTGGGCGAGCTCGGCACGGTCGGCGCGCGGGTCGTCAAGGCCAGCAAGGACGACACGGTCGCCAGCCTGCGCGCGCTCCAGCCGATCCTCGACAAGCTCGCCGAGGCCGGCGACGCGCTGCCGAAGTCGCTGGACTTCATGCTCTCCTACCCGTTTCCGCCGAACGTCACCGGCGCGATCGTCGGTGACTTCGTCAACCTCTCCATCACCGCCGACCTGGACGCCGCGACGATCCTGTCCAACCTGGTCGTGGCCGCGCCCACGCCCGCCTCGTCGAGCGCGCGGAGTCCGTCCGCCCCGTCGGGCGGCGGCTCGTCCAAGGCGCGCCCGAAGCCGGGCTCGAAGACGACGCCGACATTGCCGGGCCAGCTGCCGCCGCTCTGCCTCCCGCTCGACGGGATCATCCCACCGGGATGGGTGCCGCCGAAGGAGTGCGAGCTGCCCGAGGGGTGCACGCTGCTCGCGCCCGGCTCGCCGGTGCCGCTCGGCGCCCTCGTCGTGCCGAAGAACGGGCTGCTGCCACAAGGGACGGTCTTTCCGGCCGGCACCAAGCTCGCCGCCGGCACGATCCTCACCGTGCAGTGCCTGCTCTCCCCGGTCACCGGCGCCGTCGAGGGCATCGTCGGCGGGGTCGGCGACCTGCTCGGCGGGGGAGGCTAGCCATGATCAAGACGAGTACGAAGCTCCAGGTGCTCGCGTTCCTCGTCGTGAGCGTGGTCGGCATCGCCTACGTCGCCGTGCGGTACGTGGGCCTCGGCGACCGGCTGCTCGGCCGCGGCTACATCGTGCACGCCGACTTCGCGGAGGCCGGCGGCATCTTCCCGAACGCACCGGTCACCTACCGCGGCTCGCCCGCCGGCCGGGTGACGGCGGTGCGGCTGCACGGCGACGGCGTGCGAGTCGACCTGCGGCTCGGGCGCGACGTGCGGGTGCCGGACGCGCTCCGCGCCGTCGTGACGCAGCGCTCGGCGGTCGGCGAGCAGTACCTCGACCTGCGCCCGGAGCGGGACACCGGCCCGTACCTGACTGACGGCTCGGTCATCCCGCGGGACCGCACCGGCACCCCGATCGCCGCCGAGACGCTGCTGGCCAACCTCGACGCGCTCGTCCACTCGGTCGACCCGGACGACCTCGCGGTGGTCATCGACGAGCTCGGCACCGCGTTCGAGGGCAACGAGACCGCGCTGCGCACGATCCTCGACGCCAGCGACGCGCTGCTGACCGACGCGGCGGCGAGCCTGCCGGAGACCGTCGCCCTCATCCGTGACGGCCGCACGGTGCTCACCACGCAGGCGGAGTCGGCCGGCGCCATCCGCGAGTGGGCCGACGGGCTCGCCAAGCTGTCGGCCACGCTCCGCGAATCCGACGCTGACCTGCGCCGGCTGCTCACCGTCACACCGCCGGCCGCGGCCGAGCTCGTCACCCTGCTGCGCGACCTCGAGCCGACGATCGGCACGCTGCTCGGCAACCTCGTGTCGACGGGCGGCGTCGCCGCGCGCCGGCTGCCCGGCATCGAGCAGATCCTCGTCGTGTACCCGCTGGCGGTGAGCGGCGGCTTCACCGTGACGCCGGGCGACGGCACCGCACACCTCGGGCTGGTCGTCAACATCGACGACCCGCCGTCCTGCAAGTACGGCACGTCCGCGAAATGCACCGCCGCCGATCGGGCGCGGGGCTCGGGCGTGCGCAGCACCGGTAACGCGCCCCGGCCCGGCGGTCCCGATCCCGTCGCGGGTTACGACCCCGGCACGGGGCTGGTCACCGCGCCGGACGGCAGCCCGCTGCGCTTCGGCGCGACCGGCGGCCAGGGCGCGCTCGCCGGTGACCAGTCCTGGAAGCAGTTGCTCCTTGCTGGCCTGGCTCCGTAGCCACTTCTCGTCAGGGAGGCATCCCATGCCCACGCGCGAAGAGCGCACGCTCAAGCTGGTGAAGGGTACCGGCGGCACCGCGACCCGCCGCCGGGCGGTCGTGCGCCGGATCCCCCGCGTGGAGGAGGATCCGGTAGAGCTGCTCGGCCGCCTGGACGAGGAGCCGGTCCTGGAAAATCCCGTCGTCCGCCGGCGTCCACCATGGAGATCCAAATCGGAATCCGGGTCCAGCTCCGCCGTGCGCGGCCGCGGCTCCCATCGCGCGCCAATAGTGGCCTGCGTGGTGTTGGCGGCCACCCTGGCCGCCGCCATCCTCGGAGGCTACCGCTGGTACGGCGACCGCGCGCTGGACCAGGCGCACGAGGCCGCCCTCGCCGCCGCCCGCCAGACGGCCGTCAACTTCGTCTCGGTCAGCGCGTCCAGTGTGGACCGTGACCTCCAGCGGATCGTGGCCGGCGCGACGGGCGAGTTCAAGGACGAGTTCGTGCGCGGCCAGGCCCAGGTGCGCTCCGCCATCGTGGAAAACAAGGTGGAGTCGACCGGCACCGTGCTCCGCGCCGGGCTGGTCTCCGGCGACCGCCGCTCCGCGGTGGTGCTCGTCGCGGTCGACGCGACCGTGAAGAACGTCAAGGCGCCCGAGGGACGGCCGTCGCACTACCGGATCCAGGTGGACGTGACCCGTGACGGCGATGCCTGGCTTGTCTCCCGACTCCAGTTCGTCGGATGAGGAGGGTCCACATGAGACTCAAGCTCGTGCCCGCGCTCGCAGTCGCGGCCGCGCTCGCCGCGGGTGCGGCCGGGGCCACCTGGTGGAGCCACCACCGCGCGAACCAGCGGGAGACCGCCGTCAAGCAGTCACTCGCCGCCGCCGCGCCGGCCGCGAAGGCGATCTTCTCGTACGACTACCGCACCTTCGACGCGAGCGTCGCCAACGGGAGGCTTTTCGTCACCGGCGGCTTCGCCGACGAGTACGCGCAGACGACGGCGGCACTCAAGGACACCGCGGTCAAGGAGCAGGCGGTCGTGGTGGCCGAGGTCTCCTCGACCGGCGTGGTGGAGGCCGGCGGCGACGAGGTCGAGCTGCTGCTCTACCTCAACCAGTACCGGCGCAACGTGAACACGGCCGGCGAGAAGGTGGACCAGAACAGGGTCGTGCTCACGATGGTGCCGGTCGACGGTGAGTGGAAGGTCGCCAAGGCCGCCGCGATCTAGAGACCTTCGGAGTTAGGGTCGCCGCGGTCTCGGGCTCGATTCAAAGGCAGATTTGAGCTACCGCGATGTCCGTCGTGGTCCAGACCGCTGCTCCCGCGGCCTCACCCGTCCGCCGCTGGTCACGCTCACCCCGCGCGTGGTTCGTTTGTCCCCAATGCCCCGTGCCGAAGCGGCGGGCAACAGACCGGACAGATGCGCCGTCACCGCGAGTAACCGCCGCGGTGGCGTGAACGGTGTCCGGTGCGAGATCTTGGAGAGTTAGGGCGCTATTTCAACCCTACCGTTCTAGATCTCAAAGCCCGACCCCGCAGCTGGTGACGCTGCGTCAGGATGTTGTAGGTAGGGGCTTGTCCCGCGGAGCTGGCAGTGGACGGCCGGTTGTGGCCAGGCTCGCGAACCCCGACTCCAAAAGGTCTCTAGACACGGCGCCGGCCGGGCGGAGATCTGATCTAGCCAGGGCGGCGCCGTCGTTGGTAGCCTCGGGCCGCAGGCGTGACACGAGGTGGCACCCGTCCGCGCGCCTGCCACTGTGTACACCGGCCCGGTGTCGGCGGCGCTGGGACATGACCTTCACCTGAGGTGAGTCGTGTCTGTCCTGCCTACGTACCGCCGACGTCTGGTCGCGCTCGCCGTGACCGGCGCCCTGACCGTCCCCATTGGCCTCGCCACACCCGCGAGTGCCGGCCCGCACCGGCCCCGCCCCTCCACCGCGACCGGTGCGAGCGTCGCCGACCCGGCGGTCAGCGGGCCGGTCGCCAACACCTCGCCCGTCGGCGATCCCGCCCACGGCTACCCCTTCCTCGCCACCGACGTCGACCTGGCCGCGGCGGGCTACGTCGAGCGCGAGTACCTCATTTCCGGCACCGCGACCCGGTACGCCACCAGTGGCACGTCCACCGCGGCCGTGACCAGCACGGGGCACGCGTACAGCACGCGCATCGTCGTGCGGCGGCCGGCCTCGGCGAAGAAGTTCAACGGCGTGGTGATCGCGGAGTGGTACAACGTGAGCAACCAGTGGGACCAGGAGGTCGACTGGTTCCAGACGCACGAGCATCTCATCCAGGAGGGGTACGCCTGGGTGGGCATCTCGGCCCAGCGCGCCGGGCTGCACTCGGCCACCGGCCTGAAGGCGTGGAGCCCGGCCCGCTACGGCTCGCTCGACCTCACCGCCGGGGGCACGATCCTGGACGACACCCTGTCCTACGACGTCTTCAGCCAGGCCGTGAAGGCGGTGCGCCGGCCGGCCGGCGTCGACCCGCTCGGCTCGCTGCCGAAGCCGAGCTACGTCATCGCGACCGGGCACTCGCAGTCGGCCGGCCGCCTGGCCAACTACTACAACGGGATCCAGCCGCTGGCGAACGTCGTCGACGCGGTCGTCCTGCACGGCGGCGGTGGGGTGCTCCGCACCGACCTCGCGGCGCCGGTCTTTCGCATCAACTCGGAGGGCGACGTCGCCACCGGCATCCTCTCCGCGGCGGCCCGGGCGCAGGCCGACTCGCCGGTGTTGCGGGCCTGGGAGGTGGCCGGCGCGTCGCACGGCGACTGGAAGCTCATCACCGACTACGGGCCGCTGCGCAAGCGGGACATCGGCACGTACCCCGGCGGCTACCCCGGTGAGCCGCAGAACTGCACGCTCCCGTCGCTGTCGCGGGTGCCGCAGCACATGGTGCAGGGCGCGGTGTACGACCACACGGTCGACTGGGTCGCGTACGGCGAGCAGCCGCCGACCGCCCCGAAGATCCAGACGACCGCGGCGGGTATCGCGCGGGACGGCCTGGGCCTCGCCCTCGGCGGCATCCGGCTGGCGCAGCACGAGGCGGCACTGCGGGTCAACAGCGGCGTCAACACCGGCCCCGGCTTCTGCTTCCTCGACGGCAGCTCGCTGCCGCTGACCGACGCCCAGCTCGCCATCCTGTACCCGAACCTGCGCTCCTATGTGGACAAGTCGGTCGCCGCCACCCGCGCCGCGGTGCGGGCCGGCTACGTGCCGCGTGACGTCACCCGCGATCCCGCCTGGTACACGGACGTCCGGGAGCTGGTGGGGGAGTACGCCGCCGCCGGTCGCATCCCGGCCCGCACCGCCGCCGACCTGGAGCGGCGACTGCGGCGCGCCGAGCGGCACGGCGTCGCGGGCGAGGAGTGGGCGGCGGTCGCCCACCTGCTGGGGGTGGCGGCCGTGGCCTACCGCGACCTCGGGGCAGACCCGGCGGCCCGCGACGCGGTGCTCCGGCCCACGCTCGCTCTGATCAAGCTCGTCGGCTGACTCGACGGGCGGCTCGCGTGGCGAGGCCCGGGGATATATCCAATCCCCGGGCCTCAGTGTGCCACCGACTTGCGCGCGCCAGCACGTTTAAAGGACGCTCGTCATCCGTTACGACATCGGGTTTTGCCTTTAAACTATCGCCCCACGTTGGAGGGGCGAGCTGGAGTTGAACCAGCATCCGACGGTCACCGCGGGCGTCCGTTCGACCTGGCGTTCGGTGGCGAATGCTGAGGCTGGAGCGAGAGTCTGAGATTTACCGTGGCTGCCTCTGCCAATTGGGCTACCCCGGCGCGAGTGCCGGGGACAGGGATCGAACCTGCACTGGACCACGTCGTCAGCTTCGGCTTCACCTTCAGCTTCACGCCCTTCGGCGCACCCCTGCGCTCCCACAGGGGCATCCATGACGGCTACCCGAAGAGGTAGCCGAATACCGCCGCACCGACCCGCTGGTCGACGGCCTCCGCGTTGTTGGCCTCTTCACGGGCGAACTTGACCGCGGTCTGTAGCGCCGCGACGCGTTCGAGGATCTCGTTGACCCGCTTGGCCGGCAGCGCTCCGGAGAACTTGACGGTCGTCCAGTATCCGACGGCCACGTCTTCGTAGTAGACCTCGACCTGGGCCGGGTGCTTGTCGGTGGCCTCGGCCTTGACGTGGTTGCGCGGCACCTTCTTGGTGCGGATGGTGCGCACCGGCTCGGTGCGCCAGCTGTCGGTCGAGTCGTCGCGCACCCACGTCTCGGCCGCGTCGAGGACCGGCAGCTTCTTGACGAACGTGTGCAGGTCGACGAGCTGCTTCTCCAGGAACAGCAGGTACGACACCGGGACGCCGGTGGCGATGGTCTGGCCGTCGACCACGACATCGGCCCGGGCGACGCAGTTGGTCCAGTCCTTTGTGGCCGTAACGTCGAAGAGGCGGGTGAGCGTGGTCGCGACCTGGCGAAGGATTTCTTCCGTCTTGATCTGCACGCGGGTCGACTCGGCCGGCAGCTGCTCGCCCTCTTCGTCCTTCGGCTGGTAGGTGCGCGAGATGCCCGCCAGCGGCGCGGTCTTCTGCACGGCGTGGTGAGCCTCGGTCAGATCGGCGAACGACTTGCTCTTGACGCCCTTTTCGACCGCGATTATCTGGTTGAGCCTGGGCACGATCACTCCTCTCAAGCAGCGGTACGGTAGCACCGCCGCGCTCGGGAACGCCGACCCATTTCTAGGGCGCGACCTCGACCGGTGTCGCGTCGGCCAGGAGGCGGAGGATGGCGCCGGTCACCGGCGGGCGCTGCTCGCCCGGACAATCGGCCGTCGTGATGGCGCTCATCCCAAGCCGCAAGGTGTAGACGAGGGCGTCGGTGCACGTGAGGCGGTAACGCCGTGCCTGCTCGGCCTCCTCGCGAAACGCCGCACCGTCCAGCAAGCGACGGAGCTCGTCGTTTTGCGCGGTGGAGAGCCGGCCGTTGCTGGTCTGCCCGTCGCCGGCGCAGTTGTCGCAGGACCACGCGCCGGCGGGTTCGACGTCGAGGATCCGGATCTTCGGCGCCTCGCCGGCCGGTCGCTGCAACAGGGTGAGGCGAGAGGGTGGCTCGGTCGTCGCCGGCGGGCCGGCCGTCGACCGGGTCAACTCAGACTCGGGGTCGCCGCCCGAGCAGGCGCAGAGCGCAACTGTCAACGCGGCGACCGCGAGCAGGCGGGACGTGCGGATCACGCGAGGAGGATACAAGCAAGCCGGTCACGCCGGCGGCCTACCGGCGGGCAGCCGCGAGGCCGTCGCGCACGCCGGCCGCGTCGAGGTCGGTGGTGTACACGGGTGTGCCCGGCTGCTGCCGCCAGCTGTCGTCGAGACCGCCCGCGTCGATCGGGTCGAAGCCGAGCTCCTCGACAAGCCCCATCACCCTGCGCTTGGCGTCCACGTCGTCGGCGGCGACCGGGAGCGCGATGCGGGCCGGGTCGCCGGCGGGACGGCCGTCCGTCAGCAGGTGTCCGGCCTGGATCGTGTTGAAGGCCTTGACCACCGTCGCGCCGGGCAGATGCTCGGCGGTCCACCGGCTGGACGTCGCCGACCGGTCGTCGAGCGGGCCGATAGGGCCGTCGCGCTGCGGGTAGTAGTTGTCGGCGTCGATGACGACCTTGCCGCGCAGGGCTTCGGCGGGCAGGTCCGGGACCGCGCGCACCGGGGTCGCGATCACCACGAGGTCGCCGGACTCGGCCGCCTCCCGCGCGGTGCCGGCGGTGGCGCCGGTCTCCGCGGCGAGTGGGGCGATCGTCTCGGGACCGCGCGAGTTGCCGACCGTGACCTCGTGGCCGAGGGACTGGAGGCGGCGGGTGAGCGAGCCGCCGACGTTGCCGGAGCCGATAATTCCGATCTTCATACCCGGTGCAACCACCCGGCGGCGGCGCGGGATGCCCGCCGCCGGGTGTGATCGATCAGACCGGCCCATTCCAGTCGACGAGCTGCACGATCACCCCGTTGGGGTCGCGCACCTGGAAGGCCCGCTCGCCCCACTCTTCGGCGGTGAGCGGCATGGTGATCGTGACGCCCTCGGCCTGGAGTCGGGCCAGCTCACCCTCCAGGTCGTCGACCACGAACGCGAGGATCAGCCCGCGCGCGTGGTCGTCCCGCTGGTCGGCGGGGAGGGTCTCGAGGCCGCGGCGCAGGAAGACGACGTTCATCCCCGCGTCGTCACGGGTGAGTGAGGCGAACCCGTCCGCGGCCATCGCCTCCCGAAACCCGAAGTGCTCGACCAGGAAGCTACTGGACGCGCTGACGTCGTCGACATTGAGCGAGACGGCCGAGGAGGTGATCTTCATGCTCAATATTGTACACCGTACAGAGATAGTTGCCCGCCTCCGCGTCAGCTGCGGACCGCTTGCTCCCGCGGGCACCGTTCCCGGCCGGCGGCTCGCGGGGCGAGCCGAAATCCCCGGCCGTCCACTGCCAGCTCCGCGGGACAAGCCCTTACCTACGACATCCTGACGCAGCGTCACGAGCGTCGGGAGCCGGGCTTTGAGATCTTGGAGAGTTGGGGTTGAAATAGCGCCCTAACCCTCCAAGATCTGGCATCGGGCGCGGTCCACACCCGCTGGGGCGGTTACTCGTGGTGACATTGCCTCTGTCCGGTCCGGTGCTCGTCGCCCCGGCAAGGGACATTGTGGACAAACGAACCGTGCGCGGCAGGACTCCGATGGCCGCGCCCGCGGCGGCAAGGACAACGACGGCATCGAGCTTCCGAGACCGCGGCGACCCTGACTCCGAAGCTCTCTAGAGATCTTTCGGCCTCGAGTTGGAGCTTGCCCGGGTCCGTGTCAGCCGCGGACCGCCGCTCCCGCCGGAGAGCGCGCGGGTCGGCGGCGAGCGTGCCTCGCGGCTGTTGCCGATGGCGGCGAAGCCCCGCTGTTTGACCTCGCCGTCGATTCGGTGCGGACATTGTGGACAAGCCCTCACTCCCGGAGGGGTGGGCGTGACCAGCGGCGGACGGGCGAGGCCGCGGGAGCAACGGCATGGACCACGACGGACATCGCGGTAGCTCGAATCTCCGTCCTAACAGGATCCGGAGGGGGCGGGTGTCAGGCGCGGGGTGGTGGCGAGGTGCTCGCCCGGACCACCAGTCGCGTGGGCACGAGCGCCGTGCCCGGCTCGGTGATCTCGTGGCGGATCTGCCGGAGCACCGCCTGCACGCACAGCCGGCCCACCGCCGCGAAGTCCTGGTGCACGGTGGTCAGCGGCGGGATGAACGAGCTCGCGTCCGGGATGTCGTCGAAGCCGACCACGCTGACGTCGTCGGGGACGCGGCGGCCCTTCTCGTGGAAGGCGCGGAGCAGGCCGAGTGCCATCTGGTCGTTGGCGGCGAAGACCGCGGTGCACTCCGGCTCGGCGGCCAGCTCCATGCCGGCGCGGTAGCCGGACTCGGCGGACCAGTCGCCGTGCCGCACCTCGGGGATGGGCCGGCCCGCCTCGGTGAGGATCGCGCGCCACGCGTCCGCCCGGCGTTGGCTGGCGAACGACCCGGCCGGCCCGGTCAGGTGCCAGACCGTGTGGTGGCCGAGGTCGAGCAGGTGGCGCACGGCCTGCCGGGCCCCGTCGGCCTGGTCGGTGTCGACCACCGTGTAGCGGTCGCCGGCGTCGGAGTCGACCACCACGACCTGGGCGCCGGGCGGCAGGATGACCGTCGCGGCGTCGAGGAGGTGCACCTCCATGATCACGATGACGCCGTCGACGGCGAGCTCGCCGAGCCGGGTGAAAGCGCCGAGCAGTCCGTCCTGGGTGGGGGAGGCGACCGGGATCAGCGTGATCGCGTACCCCTCGTCGGCGGCGTGGTTGGCGATCGCCTCGACCGTGCGGCTGTTGCCGGTGGTGGCCAGCGTGAAGAGGATGACCCCGATGGTGCGGAACTCGCCCCGCTTGAGTGCCCGGGCCGCGCTGTTGGGCCGGTAGCCGAGCTGCTTCATCGCGGCGAGCACCTGCTCGCGGGTCGAGCCGACCACGCCGGGGTGGCCGGTGGAGACCCGCGAAACGGTCTGTGCGGAGACGCCGGCCAGCCGCGCGACGTCCGCCATCGACACACCGCGCCTGGGTCGCTGGCGCGGTGGCGGCTTCTGTTCCGTCACCGGCGGAGCCTTCCGAGAGTCGGGGTTGACGATCGCTTGACGGCGGTGACACTATCACCGCGTAATGTTTGCGTAAACATCATTAGCGGGCTAAGACTGTGAGCTGGGTGTTTGCGTAAACATCCAGGCCTGACATATGGGGTTCACATGGCAGTGGCGAGGGTCGCTACCGGGCGCGGGGTCGCGCGGCGGAGATCGCTGGTGGGCTGGGGTTTCATCGGCCCGTTCCTGGCGGTCTTCGCGCTCGTCTTCCTCGCCCCGATCGGGTACGCGATCTACCTCAGCCTCTTCCGCAACCGCCTCATCGGGGGCAACTCCTTCGTCGGGATCGACAACTACACGCAGGCGCTCCAGGATTCTCAGTTCTGGTCCGCGCTCGGCCGGGTGGCGCTCTTCCTCGCCGTCCAAGTGCCGATCATGCTGTTTCTCGCCCTGCTGGTCGCGCTCGCCATCGACAGCGGCCGGCTGTACGGGAAGAGCTTCTTCCGGATCACGATCTTCATGCCGTACGCGGTGCCGGCCGTCGTGGCCACGCTGATGTGGGGCTTCATGTACGGCACGAACTTCGGCCTCATCGGCAACATCAACGACGCGTTCGGCGTCACGCTGCCCGACCCGCTCTCCCCGGATCTGGTGCTCGCCTCGATCGGCAACATCGTGACCTGGGAGTTCGTCGGGTACAACATGTTGATCTTCTATTCGGCCCTGCGGGTCGTGCCGGCCTCGCTCTACGAGGCGGCCGAGATCGACGGGGCCAGCCAGTTGCGCATCATCCGGGCGATCAAGCTGCCGGCCATCCGCGGCGCGCTGGTGATCGCCACGATCTTCTCGGTGATCGGCAGCTTCCAGCTCTTCAACGAGCCGGCCATCCTGCAAAACATCGCGCCCAACGCGATCACCACCTACTTCACACCCAACCTCTACGCGTACTCGCTGTCCTTCTCCGGCCAGCAGTACAACTACTCGGCCGCCGTGGCGATCGTGATGGCCGTGATCACGATGGTGATCGCGTACGTCGTGCAGCTGCGCGGCATGCGGAGGGAAGGCCAAACCGGAATTCGGGTCGAGCGCCGTCGTGGTCGGCCGCGGCTCCTATCCATTCGCGGAAGGTCCCGTTGAAAATGTCCGTCTCAGTGCGGCCTCCGCTTGCCCGGTCCCGCTCGGCGCTGACGCCGGTGCGAGCCAAAGCGCGGCGCGGCCCCCGTCGCAGCGTCACCCTCACCGTGCTGACCGGTATCATCCTGGTGTACAGCCTGATCCCGCTCGTCTGGCTGCTCGTCAACTCGACCAAGACGCAGGCCAACCTCCTCGACTCGTTCGGCCTGTGGTTCCACGGCGACTTCGCGCTGTTCAGCAACATCGCCGACACGTTCACCTACGACAACGGCATCTTCCTGCGCTGGCTCGGCAACACTCTGCTCTACGTGCTGGTCGGCGCCGGCGGGGCGACGTTCCTGGCGGTGCTCGGCGGCTACGGGCTGGCCAAGTTCGACTTCCCGGGCAAGCGGGCGGTCTTCGCGGTCGTCATCGGTGCGGTGGCCGTGCCGGGCACCGCGCTGGCCGTGCCGACGTTCCTCATGTTCAGCAAGATGGGGCTGACCAACACGCCGTGGGCGGTCATCATCCCGTCGCTCGTCACGCCGTTCGGCCTCTATCTGATGTGGACGTTCGCGGCGGAGGCGATCCCCGACGAGCTGATCGAGGCGGCCCGCGTCGACGGGGCGAGCGAGTTCGGCACGTTCTTCCGGATCTGCCTGCCGCTGCTCGCTCCCGGCATCGTCACGGTACTGCTCTTCAGCATGGTCGCCACGTGGAACAACTACTTCCTGCCACTGATCATGCTGAAGAACCCGGACTGGTATCCGCTCACGGTCGGCCTCAACTCGTGGAACCAGCAGGCACAGACCGCCGGCGGCGAGCCCGTCTTCAACCTCATCATCACCGGATCGCTGCTCACGATCCTCCCGCTCCTGGCCGCGTTCCTGCTGCTCCAGCGCTACTGGCAGTCGGGCCTGGCCGCCGGCAGCGTCAAGCAATGACACTCCTGAAGGGACCCCACATGAGAAGAACACCCTTACGGATGGCCGCTCTCGCCACGGCGGCGCTCCTCGCCCTCGCGGCGTGCGGCTCCGGTGACGACGACTCGGGCGACGGCGCCGGGAGCGGTGGCTCCACCGTCTCCGACGCCACCATCCAGGCCGCCCTGGAGAAGGGCGGCAACCTCACCGTCTGGGCCTGGGAGCCGACCCTCAAGGAGGTCGTCACCAAGTTCCAGGCCAAGTACCCGAACGTGAAGGTCAACCTGGTCAACGCCGGCACCGGCAACGACCAGTACACCGCGCTCCAGAACGCGATCGCGGCCGGCAAGGGCGTGCCGGACGTGGCGCAGATCGAGTACTACGCGCTGCCGCAGTTCGCGCTAGCCAAGTCCGTCGACGACCTGAAGAAGTACGGCGCGGAGAGCCTCAACAGCACGTTCACCCCAGGGCCGTGGGCGTCGGTCAACACGGCCGGTGGCACGTACGGGATCCCGATGGACTCCGGCCCGATGGCCCTCTTCTACAACAAAGAGGTCTTCGACAAGCACAGCATCAAGGTGCCGACCACGTGGGCCGAGTACCTCGACGCGGCGCGCAAGCTGCACAAGGCCGACCCGAAGGCGTACATCACCAGCGACATGGGCGACGCCGGCTTCACCACCAGCCTCATCTGGCAGGCCGGTGGCAAGCCGTTCAAGGTGGACGGCACCAACGTCACCATCGACTTCTCCGACGCCGGTTCGAAGGAGTTCGTCTCCACCTGGCAGCAGCTGATCAGTGAGAAGCTGCTCGCGCCGATCAACGGGTGGAGCGACCAGTGGTACCAGGGGCTGGGCGACGGCACCATCGCGACGCTCGCCACCGGCGCCTGGATGCCGGCCAACTTCGTCACCGGTGTGCCGAAGGCGTCCGGCAAGTGGCGGGTCGCGCCGATGCCGCAGTGGCAGGCCGGTGGCAACGCCAGCGCGGAAAACGGCGGCAGCTCGCTCGCCATGCCGGTCAAGGGCGGCAACAAGGAGCTGGCGTACGGCTTCATGAAGTACGCCAACGTGGACGAGGGCGTGCAGATCCGGCTGGACGGCGGCGCCTTCCCGGCGACGTCGGCGGACCTCAAGTCGGAGAAGTTCCTCGCCACCGAGTTCCCCTACTTCGGCGGCCAGAAGGCCAACGAGATCTTCGCCGAGTCGGCGCAGGACGTGGTCAGCGGCTGGTCGTACCTGCCCTTCCAGGTCTACGCCAACAGCATCTTCAACGACACCGTGGGCAAGGCGTATGTGTCCTCCACGACGCTCCAAGATGGACTGAACAGCTGGCAGCAGGCAAGCGCCAAGTACGGAACGGAACAGGGATTCAGTGTCAAGTGAACCATCGCGGCCCGGCGCTCACGAGGCGCCGGGCCGTTGGTTGCGTTGGCCCGGCGGTGGTCCACCGCGGCTCGCGTACGGGGCGGACTACAACCCCGAGCAGTGGCCGCGGCACGTGTGGGACGACGACGTGCGGGCGATGCGGGCCGCGGGGGTCAACATCGTCTCGCTGGCCATCTTCTCCTGGGCCCGGATCGAGCCCACCGAGGGAGAGTACGACTTCGCCTGGCTCGACGACGTGATGGACCTGTTGCACCGCAACGGGATCGCGGTCGACCTGGCGACGGCCACCGCCTCGCCGCCGCCGTGGCTGAGCACCAAGCACCCGGAGATTCTGCCCGTCGACCGCACCGGCGCCACGCTCTGGCCGGGCGGGCGGCAGCACTGGCGACCGACCTCGCCGGTCTTCCGCGAGCACGCGCTGCGCCTGGTGCGGGCGATGGCCGAGCGGTACGCGGACCACCCGGCGCTCGCCGCCTGGCACGTCAACAACGAGCTCGGCTGCCACAACGTGTACGACTACTCGGACGACGCCGCGCGCGCGTTCCGTGACTGGCTGCGCGCCCGGTACGAGACGGTCGACGGGCTCAACGCCGCGTGGGGCACCGCGTTCTGGGCGCAGCGGTACAGCGAATTCGACCAGGTGTTACCGCCCCGGCAGGCCGCCTCGTACCCGAACCCGACGCAGCAGCTCGACTTCAAGCGGTTCTCCTCCGACGCGCTGCGCGACTACCTGCGCGCCGAGGCTGAGATCCTCCGCGCGGCCACGCCGGACGTGCCGCTCACCAGCAACTTCATGGTGATGGGCGACACCGCCGGGATGAACTTCGCCACCTGGGTGTCCGAAGTGGACTTCGTGTCGAACGACCACTACCTGCTGCCCGGGCCGCAGGGTCAGGACGAGCTGTCGTTCTCCGCCAACCTCACCGGCAACCTCGCCGGCGGGCACCCCTGGTACCTGATGGAACACTCGACCAGCGCGGTCAACTGGCAGCCGGTTAACCTCGCCAAGCGCGACGGCGAGCTGGCCCGCGACTCCCTGACGCACGTGGCACACGGCGCCGACGCGGTCTGCTTCTTCCAGTGGCGGCAGTCCGCGGCCGGCGCGGAGAAGTACCACTCGGCGATGGTGCCGCACGCCGGTGAGGAGAGCGAGGTCTTCCGGTCAGCGTCCGAGTTGGGGCGGACGCTGACCGGGCTCGCCCCGGTCGCCGGCGTGCCGCGGCGACCGGCGCGGGCGGCGATCCTCTTCGACTGGGAGTCGTGGTGGGCCAGCGAGCTCGACTCGCACCCGACGTCGCGGCTGCGCTACCGGCAGGAGGCGCTCGACTGGTACTCGGCGTTCCTGTCCCTCGGCATCCGGGTCGACGTGCGGCCGGTCGCCGCCCCGCTCGACGGCTACGACCTCGTGGTCGCACCGATCCTGCACGTGGTGCCGGCGGCGCTCGCTTCGCGGCTGGGAGATTACGTCGCCGGTGGCGGTCACCTCGTCACGACGTACTTCTCCGGGATCGTCGACGAGAACGACCACGTGTGGCTGGGCGGCTACCCGGGCGCGCTGCGCGACCTGCTGGGCATCCGGATCGAAGAGTTCGGCCCGCTGCTCGACGGAGACAGCGTGGTGCTCGACACCGGCGCGACCGGCACCCTCTGGACCGACCGGATCGACGTCACCGACCCGGCGGTGGAGGTGCTCGCGACATACAAGACCGGCGAGTACGCCGGCCGTCCCGCGGTCACCCGCCGCGCGGTGGGCACGGGTTCGGCGAGCTACGTCTCGACCCGGCTCGGCCCGGCCGGGCTTAGCCCGATGCTGGGCCAGCTCGCGGACGCGGCGGGCGTACACAGCGAGCTGCCCGAACCGCTGCGCGGCCGGGTGGAGCTGGCGGTCCGGGGCCCGCACTGGTTTCTGGTCAACCGCACCGACGAGCCGGTCGAGCTGGCCGGCCTGCCGGGGGAGCCGCTGCTGGGCGGTGAGGTGCTGCCCCCGCGCGGCGTCGCGGTCCGTACGGTGGCGGCCTAGCTAGGGCCGGCCCCGCCCGCGCTGGCCGCGCGGGCAGGGCCGGTGACCCTCATAGCGTCGTACACACAGACCCGTTGAGGTCGAAGACCGCGGGCGTCACGTTCGGCCCGCTGTAGCCGCCGACGAAGCCGATGCTCACCGTGGCACCTACGTCGAGCCCGCTGCCGGCCGTGTTGGTCACCTTGACGGTGCGGCCGGTGGCGGTCCAGCTGGCGTTCCAGCCGCCGTTCATCTGCTGCCACGCGGTCGGCCAGTCGTAGGTGAGCGTCCAGCTGGAGAACGCGCGGGTGCCGGTGTTCGTGATGTCCAATGTGGCCACGAAGCCGCTGGACCAGTCCGCCGTGTACGTCCACTTGACCGTGCACGCGCTCGGCGCCGGCGTGCCGGTGGTGAAGGTGAGCGGGGGCGAGGCCCAGGAGACGTTGCCGGCCGTGTCGCGGGCCAGCACGTTCACCGTGTACCGGCTGCCGGGTCGCAGGTTGTGCACGGTCAATGAGGTGCCGGGCGTCTCGCCGAGCTGCTCGCTGACCGCGCCGTTCTGGCGGTACACCTCGTACTTGGCGATCGGGTGCGCGCCGGCGCGGGCGGCCGGCCAGCTGACCGTCGCGGTGCGGTCGGTGACGGCGCTCGCACTCGGCTGGTCGGGCGTGCCGGGCAGGCCGGCCACGGTCCGCGAGTTGCGCGCCTGCACGACGGTCAGCGAGTACGGCGGGAGCGTCTGGCTGGTCGCCGTGCCGGCCTGGGCGGTGGCGATGGAGGAGGCACCGTTCGTGTACGTGTGGACGGTCACCGCGCCGGCGGCCGGAGCGAAGCCGGCGTAGTCGATCGTGACGTCGCGCGCGTTGTCCGGGTCGCGGTTGAGCAGCAGCACGTTGACGTCCCCATTGGACCGCCGCACGGCGTGCGCGGTGACGAGCGGGTCGCCGGTGGCGGCCCGGACGAACTGGTCGCCGGGGCGGGCGAGCTTGTTCATCAGCGAAAGCCCGTAGTAGGGCGCGAACGGCGTGTTGAGCGCCGGCTGGCAGGTGGTGCCGTCGGAGGTGCAGCCGCCGCTGGAGAACATGCCGAAGTCGCCGTAGTCGGTCTGCCCGGCCACTGTGGACACCGTGCCGATGCCATTGTGGACGTTCCACCACTGCACGGTGAATACGCCGTTCGCGAGCAGCGAGGCGTACGTGTCGGCGAGGAAGATGGCGCCCGGCTGGGTGTTCTGGCCGACGCCGACGTTCAACTCGGTGAGGCTGATGCCGATCCGACCGGCGTTCGGCCCGGCGTACTTGGCGATCTGCTGCCGCAGGATGTAGAGCGCGTCGGTGAGGTGCTCCGTCTTGCCCATGGCCTCGGCCGCGTTGCTCCCGCCCGGATACCAGTGCACGTCGACAAAGTCGATCTTCGAGCCGGCGATGGAGAGGACCACCTGGTTCCAGCTGCCCGCGTCGCCCTCGGCCACGACCGCGTCCGGCCACCCGGCCGGGATCGTGAGCACCGCGCCCACCTTGATGGTCGGGTCGACCGCCTTCATCGCGTCGGCGTAGGCAACCACCTCGGTGGCGTACTGCCGTGGGCTCTTGTCGGCGTGGTTGTCCGCCTCCCAGGCCGCGCCATAGTGGCCGTTGCCGTAGTTCTCGTTGCCGACCGTCCAGTACTTCACGCCGTACCCCTTGACGACGTTGGCCTGGCGCACCCAGCCGGCGGCCTCGGCGGCGGTGCCGGTGCCGTAGTTCGCGATGATCATCGGAGTGGCGCCGGTGCGCCGCACGCCGGCCATGAACGTGTCGAAGTCCGTGTTCGGCGCGACGTAGCCGCCGGGCGCGGTGTGGTCGGCCCAGTGGTAGATGTCCGCGTACGAGCCGCCCGGGTAGCGGCGCATCGTCACGCCGGCGGACTTGAGCAGGTCGGCTACGGCGTTGGTGCCGAGCTGCGGGTCCCAGATGGCGTCGTTGATACCCAGTCCGGTGTCGGGCATCGTGGCGAGGCCGGCCCGCGCGTTGACGGTGACGGTGGTCGGGATGTCGGCGGCCTGCGCGGCCGGCTGGCTGATGCCGGCGAGCACGCCGCCGGCGAGGAGGAGAGCCGCGGCGGACGCCGCGCGGCGAATGGTGTGGTGTCTCATCGGTCAGACGCTCCGGGGACATGACGCATCGGCAGTAAGCGGTCGAAGGGTTGCCCTGCCCACGACCATGTCCGGCTCTGAACCGATTGCAGTATCGATCGAGCACCGTCGCTTGGCAATCACCCTCTCCGGCAGTCCGCTATGCTCCATCGCTGGCGCCACCTCCGCCCCCCGACGAAGGGACCGCTTGATGAGTCGGCTGTGGAGCCGGTTCGGCATCCGGGCACTCGCGGTCGCGCTGCTCCTGGTGGGTGCCGGCGGTGGCTACCACCTCGGTCAAGGCCGCGACGCCCAGGAGCGGGGGATCAGCGCCCAACTGGCCGCCGACGCCGGGCAGGAGGAGATCGAGTTCCTCAAGGAGCGTCACCGCGAGTACACGGCCGCGACCGCGCAACAGCGCGAGGCCCAGCGGATCGCCGCCGAGAAGGCCGCGGCCGCCGCGCGTACGGAGGCCGATCGGGCCCGCAAGGCCACCGACGCCGCCAACCGCAAGAAGCGCGAGGAGAAGGAGCGAAACGCGGCGCCGCCACCCTTCACCGGGCCGATCCCGGCCTCGTGCAACGCCTACAGCGGCAACCGCAAGACCGGCTGCGCGCTGCTGCTGAGCAGCGGCTTCGGGCTCGACCAGATGCCCTGCCTGGACAAGCTGTGGACCAAGGAGAGTGGCTGGAACCACAAGGCCCGCAACCCCTCGTCCGGCGCCTACGGCATCCCGCAGGCGTACCCGGGCACCAAGATGAAGTCCGCCGGCGCCGACTGGCAGACCAACCCCGCCACCCAGATCAAGTGGGGCCTGGGCTACATCAAGGGCCGCTACGACGACCCCTGCGGCGCCTGGGCCCACTCCGAGGAGACCGGCTCCTACTAGAGAGTTTCGGTGTCAGCGTCGCCGCGGCCTCACCCGTCCGGCGCTGGTCGCTCACGGATCGCAAGCGTCCCGTCAGGGCCAGCGGTCGAGGCGGATCCAGCGGTAGCCGTACCCGTGGACGTCGACCGCGTCGGGGTCGAGTTTGTCGCCGTAGTCGCCGTCGGCGGCGACGCTCAGTGGTACACCACGCTGCCGCTGAAGCGGGCCAGGTCGCCGACCCGGTCCAGCGGCACGGGGTGGTCCACGACGTGCCGCACCACGTCCAGGTGCTGGTGCGGGAACTGGTGCGGGACCATCGCCCGCGACACCACGACCCGCTTCCACGGCGCCCGGTCGTGCCAGATGAGCGTGCTGGGGCTCGCCTCGTCCGGCGGGCCGTACTTGTCCGCCGTCGCGTCGGCCGCGGCCTGCGCGCTGGTGGGCCAGCCCTCGGTCAGCTGTTGCTTCATGCCCGGCTCCCGCCTCCGCGCGCCGGCACCGGCGCGACCGGCTCGTCCTCGTCCGCGGTGCCCGCGCCGGCGGTCACCGCGGCGAAGGCGAAACCGCTCGTGTACGGCTGGGCGCGGCCCATCAGGTGGCCGGCCACCATTTCGGTGTACTCGCGCCGCGCCTCCGCCACGTCGATCCGGCCCTCGACCAGGTCGTGCGCGAGGTTGACGGCGAGGAAGTTGATCGCTTCGACGTCGCAGGTGGCCGCCAGCTCGCCGCGGGTCCGCTCGACCCGGATGCTGCCGTTGAACGCGGTCAGGTCGGCGGTGCTCTCCCGGGGCACCTCGAGGTCGACCCAGCCCTCGATCCGATCCTGATGCGGCTGGGGAAACCGGTGCTCGACCGGGTCCCGGTTGACGACCAGCCGTTTCCAGGGCAGTGGATGGTTCCACACCAGGCGGCTGGGCATCGCCTCGTCGGGTGGCCCGTACCGCGCCGCGGTGCGCCGCGCGGCCGCGCTGGCCTCCGCCGGCCAGTCACCCACCACGCGGTCCAAGGTGTCTGTCACGGTTCGTCCTCCGTGTCGATGGCCTTCCGGGTCGGGTACCCCTGGGGCGCGGGCCCATACCTGCCCGGGACGGCCGTTTCCGATCACCCCGGACGGGCGGCCTGTGGAGAGCGACGACGCGTCAGTGACGGGCTGACGGCACCGGTGCCGCGAGCGCGGTGAGCGCGGTGGCGACCCAGTCCCGGTAGGCCTCGACCGGCCAGCCGCGCTGGTGCACGAGGAGGCCGTAGAGCAGCGGCGAGTTGAGCGCCCAGATCGTGTCGCGCAGGTAACCGACCCGGGACAAGTCGGCGTCGCCCCGCTTGGCGGCCACGGTCGTGGCGATGTAGCCGGCGCCGGTGAGCCGGTGGCGGTCCAGGTCGGCGACGAGCGCGGCGATCTGCGGGTCGGCGTCGGCCGCGGCCACCGCGACGGCGTAGATCGGGTATGCCCGGTGCGCGACGTCCGCGACCGCGTCC
Source organism: Phytohabitans sp. LZ39 (assembly GCF_059359075.1). Taxonomy (NCBI): domain Bacteria; kingdom Bacillati; phylum Actinomycetota; class Actinomycetes; order Micromonosporales; family Micromonosporaceae; genus Phytohabitans; species Phytohabitans sp. LZ39. The sequence continues at coordinate 269,687 of NZ_JCADBM010000012.1, forward strand.
GCGTAGCGCCGGAGCGCCTCGGCGGCGGTCGGCGCCTCGTGCACCCGCCGGTCGCCCTCCTCCGTGTCGCCGCCGATGGCGGCGTCGACCGCCTCCTTCAGCAGGTTGACCTTCGACTTGAAGGCGGCGAACACGGTCGGTGTCGACACGCCCGCCTCGGCCGCGACCTGCGCGATCGAGGTGGCGGTGTATCCGTGCGCGCGGAAGAGACGGGTCGCCACGCGCAGGATCCGCTCGCGGTTGACTCGGGCCTGTGCCCGGCGGCCGGAGGCGTCGTAGCGGCGGCGGCTCACCGGCGGCAGCGTCATTGGGCTACCTTATCCTCTATTCGATAAAGTCCAAGTCAACCGAAAGTGACACGGAACGGGCCGTCCGAGCGGCTCATTCGCACACGGCCCGAGCGGACGAAACTGGGGGTGGGTCGGCCGGAGCGTGGGGGAGATGGCATGAGGATCCTGTTCAGCGGCTGCCCCGGATACGGGCACCTGTACCCCATGCTTCCGCTCGCCCGAGCCGCCACGCGCGCCGGTCACGACGTCGCGATAGCCACCGGGCCGGAGCTTGCCGCCCACCTGGCCGGGCGCGGATACCAGACGTGGGCGGTGGGGCCGACGTTCGCCGAGTCCTGGGACGAGCGCAACGCCGCACTGCCCGACCTCGAAACGGTGCCGCCCGACCGGCACCTCACGCTCGACATCGGGGTGCTCTTCGGCGCCTCGGCCGTCAAGCGCGCGGTCGACCTCGTGCCGCGCGCCGAGGAGTGGCGGCCCGACCTGGTGATCCACGAGATGATCGAGTTCGCCGCGCCGATCGCCGCGCACCGCACCGGCGCCGCCCACGTGACGCACGGGCTCGGTGTGCCGCCGCCCGCGTCGATGCGGGACGCGCTCGGCTCCGCGATGGCGGAGGTCTACGCCCGATGGCACGCGCCAGACCTCGCCGACACCGTCTTCGCCGATCCCTACCTCGACATCTGGCCGCCCGCGCTGCGGCCCGAAGGCGGGCTGGCCTTCACCGACCCGGTGCCGCTTCGGACGTACCCCGGCGAGGTCCTCCCCACCGACCGGCTGCCGGACGCCGTCGCGGCCCTGCCCACCGCGGACGTCGCGTACCTGACCCTCGGGACGATCTTCCACACCGCGCCCGGCGTCTTCGAGGCGTGCCTGGCGGGGCTGCGCGGCCTGCCCCTCGACGTGGTCGTCACCGTCGGTCACGACGGCGACCCGGACCGGTTCGGGCCGCAGCCGCCCTCGGTGGTGGTCGAGCGCTACGTGCCGCAGGCGCTGCTGCTGCCGCGCTGCCGCGTGGTGATCTCGCACGGCGGGGCCGGCACGGTGCTCGGCGCGTTCGCGCACGGCCTGCCCCAGCTGATCATCCCGCAGGCCGCCGACCAGTTTCTCAACGCGGCCGTGGCGGAGGCGGCCGGCGCCGCGATCACGCTCATGCCGGGGACGGTGGCTCCGGAAGCGGTACGCGAGGCGGTGCGGCGGCTGCTCGACGAGCCGCGGTTCGCCGTGGCCGCGCGGGCGGTGCGGGCCGACATCGAGGCGTCACCCGGCGTCGACGCGGTGCTCGACACGCTTACCCGGAGTGCCTGCCGTCAGGGCTGAAGGCGGCGACGGCGGCGGTGATCGTCGTGCCCTTCGGGCCGGTCTCGATGACCAGGTCTTCGCAGAGGTGCCGCACGATCCAGAGGCCACGCCCGCCGAGCGCGGTCGGCTCGGGCTGGCGGGTGCCGGCGGTGAGGTCCGCGATGCCCGGGCCGTGGTCGGTGATCTGGCAGCGCAGCAGGTGGCCGTCCAGCCACAGCCGCAGCCGGCCCGAGCCGCCGCCGTGCCGGATCGCGTTGGTGGCCAGCTCGCCGCCGATGATCAGCAGCCGTTCGACCTGCTCCGGCGCGGCGCCCAGGTCGTCGGCGTGGGCGGCCAGCGCGGCGCGCAACGCGTACAACCCGTCCGCGTCGAACTGGTGGTCCACGGCGACCGCCTCGGGAACCATCGTCGGCGCCGGACCCGCCCGGTCCCGAGCGGGCGGGTCAGCGCTGGTCATCGCCCGGTCTTACCCGAAGCTGAGGCGTGTCACGCCCGCCGACAAGATCCAGCACCGTCGCGGGCAACCCTTGACACATCACGGTCATCCGGCGCGAGCCCGGCAGCCGGGCCGCCGCCTGCACGATCGCGGCCGCGCAGGCGGCGTCGATGTACGACAACGCGGTGAGGTTGACGGTCATGTGCCGGTCGAGCCGGCGGGACTCGGCCAGCGCCTGCTCCAGCACCTGCTGCTGGCGGTAGTCGATCTCGCCGGCCACCCGCACGCCGGCCGGGCTGTACTGCCGGCAGATCCGCAGCAGCGGGCCGTCGTGGTAGACCCGCGCGGCCACCGTCTTGGTGTGCGCGGTCGCGGCGAAGGCGAGTGTGACCGCGTCGAACCGCTCCCGGTCGTACTGGCAGATCACCGAGAGCCGACCGTCGCTGAAGAGGTCGGCCATCTGCGTCTCGAAGCCGTGCAGCCGCTCGGCACCGGCCGGCCGCGCCGCCCAGGACATGTCGGCGGTCAGCCGTAGCCCGGTGTAACCCTGCCGGGACGCCGCGTCGACCTCGGCGGCGACCGCCGCGACCATCGCGCTGGCGGACACACTCCCGCCCAGCAGCGCCGCCTCCACGGAGGCGATGGTGAGCTGCCCCCGGCGGGTCGCCGCGCTGCCGCGCACCTGTCGGGCGTTGAACTCGGCGGCGAGCGCCGCCGGCGGCAGCTGGTCGGTCCAGCACAGCACCCGCTGCCCGGCCCGCAGCCCCTGGCGGACGAACGCCGCCAGCAGATCGAGCCGCTCTTCGGCGTCGGTGAACGTCAGGCACGCGTGGTCGCCGAGCCCGACCTGCGCCAGTCGCGCCGCTTCCATCGCATCGTCACCCATGTCCCGAGAGGTAGCCAGCGGGGCTACAGTCACGCAGATCCTAGCCCCGCGGGGGGATGCCTGGCCGCGTCACGTGTGGGAGGCTCGGGGTTGGAGGTCCTGTCATGACTCGCTTGACGACCACCGTCAGTGTCGACCTCGGCCGCCTACGGCTCGCGCTGGCCGGCGAGATCGACCTGTCCAGCGTCGACGTGCTCCTGCGGGCCCAGGGTGAGGCGCTCGCCAGCGCGGCGTCCCGGCGGCTCCACGGCGTGGTCGTCGACCTCGATCGGGTCACGTTTCTCGACTCGACCGGCATCGGTGCCCTGGTCGGCGGCTTCCGCCAGGCGGCGACGGCCGGCCTGACATACCAGCTGGAAAACCCACGCGGCCCCGTCGCCCGCGTCCTCGACGTGGCCGGCGTGCTGGCCACGCTCGCGCCGGAGCGCCGGGCCGCGTAGGGCGACCCGGCGCGATCCGCCACTCAGAAGGCGATCCGCTCCCGCACCTCGCGCGGGAGGCGGGTGGCCTGCATCGTGACCAGGTTGTCGACCGAGGGCGTGCCGGTCAGCGCGTGCACCGTGCGCAGCTCGCCGGTGCGCAGGTCGACGGACTCGACGGTCGTCCGCGGCTGTCGCGACGGCCCCATCCCGGACCAGAGGAGGAGCTCGTCCGTGCCGCGCCAGCCGACGACCTGGGGCCACCGATTCCCGCAGGTCGACTGGGCGGCCGGGCAGCGTGGCGTGGTGACCCGGCGGACGACGGCGCCGCGGCGGTCGGTCAGGGCGAAGACGTTGGCCTGGTCGTTCGCTTGGACCACCAGCCCGTCGCCGCCGGGTCGTACCGCGATCGCGTGGGTGCCCTCCGGCACCGGCAACGTGCCGATTTCGCGTCCGGCGAGGTCGTAGATCGTGTCAGCGACCGTGACCCGGTCGTTGTCCAGCAGCCAGGCGGACCCCGCGCCCAGCGTGTATGTGGCGAGGTGCGCCGGGTCGGGCGGGCTGGGCGGCGGCGTGGTGGGCAGGGCGGCCTTTATCGGTGGAGGCCCGGCGTCCGCGATCACGGTGGTCTGTCCGGAGGCAAGGTCGACGACCACGAGGTCCGTGCCGTCCTCCCGCATGGACCAGTAGGCGGCGTGGCGTCCGTCGGGCGAGATCTGCGGGGCTCCGTGGGCCGGCTTGGGGCCGTCGTACCAGCGGATCTCGCCGGTGGCCGTGTCGTACCGGCCGAGCTTGGTCGGTCCCGGGTCGGGGACCCGCCTGAGCACGGCCGCGTACCGCATGTCGGTGGTGGGCGCCGACACGTGGGTGGCCTCCACCGCCCGGTAGTCGCCGGTCGCCGGGTCGAGCACCTGCCAGTTCTTGTCGACCGTCATCGGGTCGCCCGCCTGGGTCGGTATGCCGCCGCGGTGCATGGCGAACACCGCGTTGCGGGCGCCGGGCACACCGGGCGGCGCCGCCTGGTCGGTGCGGAGGACGGCATAGGGCGTGGCCACCGCCGCGGCCGCGACCACGGCGGCGGCCGCCACGAGCACCGTGCGCCGCCGGCGCCGCGCGCCACCCGCGGCCAGCGCCCGTTCGGCGATCCCCTCGGGTACCACCGCGGTGTCGGCGATGTCGGTCAGGCTCTCCCGGACGAGTTCGGGCAGTGCGTTCATCGGATGCTCTCCTCGTTCAGCTCGGTCTCGTTCAGCTCGGGGGCGATCTGCCGGAGGCGGGCGAGGGCCCGGTGCAGCTGGCTCCGCACGGTCCCCGGCGAGCAACCCAGCAGGGCGGCGGTCTGCTCCTCGGACAGGTCCTCGAAGTAGCGGGCGACGAGCACGGCCCGCTGGCGTGGGCCCAGCCGCATCAGCGCGTGTCGCAGCGCCAGCCGGCGGTCGGTCGCCCCGATCTCGTCGCGGTGGTCGGGCCGCTCGGGCACGTGGTCGGTCGGCGTCTCGCGCAGGCGCTGGCGCCGCCGCCACACGGTGACCTGCGCGTGGTACATCGCGCGCCGCACGTAGGCCTCGGGATCACCCTCGATCTTTCCCCAGCGTGCGGCGGTGCGGACGAGCGCGCCCTGTAGGAGGTCCTCCGCCGCGTGGTGGTCACCGGTCAGCGCCGTCGCCACCCGGATCAGCCGGCCACCGCTCGCGGCGACGAACTGCCTGAACTGTTCCCGCTCCGACTCCCGCATCCCGCTCCGACCCTCCGTCGCTCCTGCCCCCTCTCAGACGAGCGAGCGCGGTCAACCACTGCATATGACTTGGCGACTCGGGCACGGGTACGTGATAGTGCGGGCCATGGGGACATCGCACACCATCGAAACCGGCGGCTCGACCCTCCACGGCTACTTCTCCCGCGACTACGCACCCGTCCTCACCGTCGATCCGGGTGACTCGGTGCGCTTCTCGACCCTCGACGCGTTCTGGTTCGCCGGCCCGTACACCGGCGGCAGCCTGGACGACCGGCCGCGCAGCGAGCACCACCGTCAGGGCTACGGCCACGCGCTGGTCGGCCCGATCGCGGTGCGTGGTGCCGAGCCGGGCATGGTGCTCGAGGTACGCGTGGACGAGATGGTGCCGGGGGACTGGGGCACGACTGTGGCGGGCGGCTGGCCGAGCGTCTTCAACGAGCGCTACGGCGAGGTCGAGGGGCGGACGCTCCAGTCCTGGGAGCTCGACCCGGCGGCGATGACCGGCCGCAACCAGTACGGCCACACGGTGGCGCTGCGCCCCTTCCTCGGCGTGATGGGCATGCCACCGGCCGAGCCGGGTGAGCACTCCACCACGCCGCCCCGCTCCCACGGCGGCAACCTCGACTGCAAGGAGCTGGTCGCGGGCAGCACGCTCTACCTGCCGATACCGGTGGCGGGCGGGCTCTTCTCCGCCGGCGACGGGCACGCCGCACAGGGTGACGGCGAGGTCAGCGGCACCGCCATCGAGTGCCCGATGGAGCGCGTCGCGCTGACGTTCGGGCTGCGCGACGACTGGGAGCTGACCGCGCCGGCCGCGCGCACCCCGGCCGGCGACTGGCTCACACTCGGCCTCGGCGACACGCTCGACGACGCGGCGTACGCGGCGCTGGAAGGCATGTTCGCCCTCCTGGAGCGGCTACACGACGTCTCCCGCCGGGACGCGATCGCGCTCGCCAGCGTCGTGGTCGACCTGCGCGTCACGCAGATCGTCAACCAGGTGGTCGGCGCGCACGCCGTACTCCCGCGCGGCGCCATCGCCGAGAGCTGAACGCCCCGCCGCAAGAGACAGAAGATGTGAGCTACCGCGACGTCCGTCGTGGTCCGGACCGCTGCTCCCGCGGCCTCACCCGTCCGCCGCTGGTCACGCGGTGCTCGCCGAGATCCCTGACCTCCGCTGCCAGGTCCGCCGGACCAGCCCGTCCGGGCTGAGCCAGGATCGTGAAGGATCCGGGTCGTCATGGCGACCCAGATCCTTCACGCAAACGGAATCGCGATCCGTCGCCGTGATCTCGAAAGCGTTGGTGCGATAAGGAGATTCGGGCTACCACGACGTCCGCCGTGGTCCAGACCGCTGCTCCCGCCGCCGCCGGTCACGAACGGCCAGATCTTGGTACGCATGCGTCCCCCAGAGGGGCCAATCCGTACCAAGATCTGGCGGGCCCGGCGGAAGCCGTTGCCGATCATGGTCTTGCCCGCAGGCTTGCAGCGCGGAGCCGGCAGCGGACGGCCGGGGGGTTCGGCTCGGTCTACGAGCCGCCGGCCGGGAGCGTTGCCCGCGGGAGCAAACGGCCTACAGGTGACGCGGACGTGGGCAAATATGCCTCCAGCCATCTCACGAAGGGCGAGCCACCCCGACTCCGAAAGGTCTCCTAGATCGCCCCCATCCTGATGGCCCGGAGGCTTGAGAGGGGTAACCGCAACCTACAGCGGACGGGTGAGGCCGCGGGAGCAACGGCACGGACCACGACGAACATCGCGGTAGCTCAAAATGAAAGGAACTTGGCTTCCTGGGGCGGAGGCTAGGGGCGGCCGTACGTCTCCAGCAGCCGCAGCCAGACCTCGTTGATCGTCGGGTACGCCGGCACCGCGTGCCAGAGGCGGTCGAGCGGCACCTGGGCGACCACCGCGATGGTCGCGGCCTGGAGCAGCTCGCTCACGTCCGGGCCGACGAACGTGACGCCGAGCACCACCTTGCGGTCTTCGTCGACGACCATGCGGGCGGTGCCCTTGTAGCCGTCCGCGTACACGCTCGCGCCCGCGACCCAGCCGATCTCGTAGTCGACCGACCGCACGCGGTATCCCTTGTCGGTGGCCGCCTTGAGCGTGAGGCCGACCGACGCGACCTCCGGATCGGTGAACGTCACCTGCGGCACCGCCTCGTGGTCGGCGGTCGCCACGTGGGTGCCCCAGGGGGCGTCCTGCACCGGCTTGCCCTTGGCCCGCGCGGCGATCACGTCGCCCGCCGCCCGCGCCTGGTACTTGCCCTGGTGGGTGAGGAGCGCGCGGCGGGTGACGTCGCCGGTCGCGTACAGCCAGTCGAAACCCTTGACCCGCATCGTGTCGTCGGTCTCCAGCCAGTCGCCCGGCGTCAGGCCGATCGCGTCGAGGCCGATGTCTCGGGTACGCGGCGTGCGGCCGGTCGCGACGAGCACCTCCTGCGCGGTCACCGCCGCGCCGTCGCCGGTGTGCACGGTGACGCCCTCCTCGGTGCGGTGGACGCGGGTGGTCTGGGTGTGCAGCAGCACCTTGACGCCCTGGTCGCGGAGCGCCTCGGCGACCATCTCGCCGGCGAACGGCTCCATGCCGGACAGCAGCCCGCCGCGCGAGATCAGCGTGACCTCGGTGCCGAAGCTCGCGTACGCCGTGGCCATCTCGGTCGCGACCACGCCGCCGCCGATGATGGCGAGGCTCTCCGGTGTAACCTTCGCGCTCGTCGCGTCGCGGCTGGTCCACGGGTCGGCGTCGCGAAGCCCGTCGATGTCCGGGACGAGTGCGTCGGAGCCGGTGGAGATGGTCACCGCGTGCCGCGCCCGCAGCACCACCTCGCTCCCGTCCGCGGAGGTGACCGTGACCTCTTTGGGGCCGGTGAGGCGGCCGTGGCCGCGGACGAGCGCGATGCCCGCGCCATCCACCCAGCTGACCTGGCCGTCGTCCTTCCAGTCGTGGACGGTCTCGTCGCGCCGGGCGAGCGCGGCGGCCACGTCGAGGCTGCCGGTGACCGCCTCCTTGGCGCCCCTGACCTGGCGGGCCGCGCGCAGCGCCTGCGCCGGGCGAAGCAGCGCCTTAGACGGCATGCACGCCCAATACGAGCACTCGCCGCCGACGAGCTCGTGCTCCACGAGCACGGCGGTCAGGCCACCCTGGACGGCGCGGTCGGCGACGTTTTCCCCGACCGCGCCGGCGCCCAGGACGATGAGGTCGTATTCGGTCGCATCCATCGTGGGCATCTCTTTCGTCGCGGTGTCCGGCCGCGTCCCACCCTATGCCGTCCAGGTGGCTCAGCGCGGGCCCTCGCGGCGGTGCGCGTCCCGGGTGTGTCCGCCGCGCGGGTCGACCGGCGGGCATTCGGCGAGCAGCGCCCGCACGTACGCCGCCGCGGCGATCGACGCGTAGCCACGCCAGCGGCCGTCCGTGCCGTGTTCGCCGTAGTCGCTGATGCCCCGCACCACGAACCACTCCAGGCCGTTGGCGAAGCCGGCGCTGCCGATGCCCGAGCCCTCCATCTCGATGGCGAGCAGGTCGTGTGCCTCGGCGATCCGGTCGCGGACCCGGGCGTCGCGCAGGGAGCGGTTGGCGCTGCCGATGTAGCCGTAGCGGACGGCCGGCTGGCCCTGGGTCGGGCGGGCGTACGCCGGGATCCGCCGCTCCGCCACGTCGAGCCAGTGTTCCCAGGGGCGTTCGCCGCCGATCTCGTTGGCCTGGAGGTATTTGGCGCGGTGGGTGAGAAGCGAGGACGGGCGGGGGAACGGGCGCCTGGGGACGGGTCCGTCCACTGTCTCCTCGACGTGGTCGTACTCGACGAGCCCCCAGGTCGACACGACGATGTCGCCCAGGCTCACCCGCTGGGGCACCCCGCACGCGATGCCGGACATGACGACGGTGCTGACCGAGCCGAAGCTGCGGGCGAGGTTGGCGCACGACTCGGCCGCGGCGTTGTTGCCGGTCTCGCCGAGCATCGTCAGCACGACCCGGTGCGGCCGCTTCGGGTCCCGGCTGGGAAGCGTGCCGAGCACGTAGTCGGCGCGGTCGTCGCGGACACCCCGCGGCGCCGCGGCGTCGTCGAGCAAGGCCCGCGTCGCCGCGAACTCCTCGGGCAGCGCGGTCACGATCCCGAACTCCGGCCGCGGCCCCTTCCGGGCCTCCGCCGGCGACCCGCCGCCGAAGGTGTGGTGGTTTCCGATGCCGACGTTCTCCGCGTACACGTCGCCGAACTGCCACGTCTGGGAGGTGCTCACTCGTCGTCCTTTCCGGAGTCGTCCTTGGGGCTGGGTCCGAACGTGTGGCCGTTGCCGAAGCCGACCATGTCGCCGCGCACGTCGCCGATGTTCCAGTTCTGGATGTTGTTGACGGTCTTCTTCATGGAGTCGTCCAGCGGTTCGGTGTCGACGCCGAGGCCGTCCAGGTACTCCTTGACGCAGCCCAGCACGCGGCTTTGCAGGTAGGTGTTGATCCGGGCCAGGTCGGACGTCACGAAGTGGCTCAGCCGTTTCGGGCTCGTCACCGAGACGCCTTCGCGGAGCGAGTTGACCGCCCCGAAGTCGTAGGGGCGGCGCCGGCGGGCGGCCCGCCGCCACAGCCGCCGCCAGTGGCGCAGCCGGATGACCCGCCAGACCTCGCGGGCGCACTCGATCGGGCCGCGGACGGCGAGCTCCGGGGCGAGCCGGGTGCCGGCCCGCACGGCGAGGGTCAGGCGGTCGAGGGAGTGCGTGGGCAGGCCGGCCACCACCTCCTCGATGTCCTTCTTGAGTGGCGGCACGACGTGCGGGACCATCTCGACGGACAGGTGCGCGCCGTTCAGGTGTGGCCGGACGAACAGCGCGACCGCGATCTCGCCGTGCCGACCGACCTCCTCGACCCAGAAGTAGACCCGCTGGAAGTCGGTGTGCTCGGGATGCTGGAGCCGCTCGGCGAGCTCGGGCCACTCCATCCGCTCGCGAGGCAGCGGCGGGTCACCGGCGAGCAGATCGGAGCCCCACGGAATCCGAGTGCCGTCCACGTAGAGGCGGTGCCCCGTGCCGACCCGGCGGGCGCCGTTCGCGGCGGACGGGATCTCGCCGCCGAACCGCGCGCTGAGAAACTCGTGCATCTCCACGATGTCGACCGGCTCCGGCACCTTCTCCTTGCCGTCGTCGCCGGTGGCGCCGCGCAGGACGTCGACGTCGACGCTCCACGGCCGGACCCGGAAGCCGTTGCCCACGAACGGAAACTTCGCGCGCGCCGCGTTGTACGGGACGACGTTCGCCGTCTTGAGCCGCGCGATGCGTTCCTCGACGGCGTCGTCGAGCGGCGGCGCGAGGTCGCCGGGCGGCCCGGCGTGGGTGAGGATCGCGCGGGCCCGGTGTTGCGCCCACAGCAGCTCGCCGACAGCCATTGACCAGGCCGCGACGATCGCGCCGAGCACCGTGCCCACGGTGATCCAGAGGCGCGGCTCCCGGACGAGCACGAGCACCCCAGCCGCGGCGAGGACGAGCAGCCCGATGACCCAGCGGACGTTCGGGATGCGGGTCTCCGGCCGCTCACGCCCCTGCGTGTACGCCCGGTAGCCCCAGAAGAGCGCCAGCGCGGCGGCCACGACGAGCCCCGCCACCGGGCCGAGGAACCCGCCGGCCTGCACCGCCGGCACCGCGACGGCGACCGCGACCAGCAGGCACAGCAGGATGTCGCGGAGGCGGCGGGTCCGGAATACGACAGTGGAGTGCCGCACCAGCGCCCGCACATCGAGGCTGGTCGACGGTGCCCAGGCCGCTGGCTGTCCATGATGGACCATTCCCAGCACGTACTCGGCCAGTCCACGCTGGAGATAGACGGCGGCGCAGAGGGTCTCGTCGACGGTGCGTTCCGGTTGCGGCGCCGGGGGCGGCGTGACCGGGGCCGGAGCGGTCGTGATGCTCATGGAATCCCTCCAACGGACGGGTGACCCGATCCCCGAAGGGCGTGGCTAAGCTGCCACGCGACGCAGGGGGGAGAAGGTGATCAATGCGAGGGGGTTGACGTGAGGGACGGGCCGACGATCGAGGTCATGATTCGACGCGGGATCGGCGCCGCGCAAGGAAGACCGGACCGCACCGGACGGTGCGGGGCGTCCGCCCAGGCCGGGGTCGGATGTCCGGCGTCCGCCGCCGGACGGGGCACGGCGTGAGGCCCGCGCGGCCGCCTGTCGACCCGGCGGAGGCGCTGGCGGAGTTCTGCGCCGCGCTCCAACGGTTGCACAAGGAGGCCGGTGGGCCCACCGTCGACGTGCTGCACTGGGACCAGGACGTGCCGCTGCGGCGGACCCAGATCTACGCCACGCTCGCCGGCGAGATCAACGCACCGCCCACCTTCGACTTCGTCCAGGCCTTCGTGCAGCGGTGCAAGGCGTTCGCGGCACAGCAGAAGCGCGCACTGTCTCCGGTGACGTCGGGGTGGGACTGGGCCGGCGACCACCATTTCCTGGCCGAGCTGTGGCGCCGCTCGGAGCGGGCGACCCCGCCGCCGGAGCCAGAGCCGCCCGTAACCGCCCGGCCGCTCACCGTCCAGGAGATCAGCCTCTACCCGGTGCCCGGCGCGGGGCCACCCCGGGCCATCGGCGTGATCACCGGGTCGCTCCGGCAGATCCGGTCCGCGAACGTGTGGGTCAACTCCGAGAACACCGAGATGCGGATGGCCCGGTTCGAAGAGTTCTCGATCTCGGCCGTGATCCGCTACGAGGGTGCCCGGCACGACAGCGGCGCGCGGGTGGTCGACGACATCATCGCCGACGAGCTGGAGGCCAAGGTCGCCGGACGCCGTCCGGTGGCGCCCGGCACGGCGATCGTCACCGGCGCCGGCGAGCTGTTCGGGCGCAACGGCGTGCGCCACATCGTGCACGTGGCGACCGTGCAGGGCGAGCCGGGGCGCGGCTACCGGCCGGCGCGAGACCTCGCCCGCTGCGTCGACAACGCGCTGCTGGCCGCGGAGACCCTCGAGATGCCCGACGGCGAGCGGGTCACGATCCTCATCCCCCTGCTGGGCACCGGCAACGGCGGCGCGGACGTCGTCGCGACCGCCGACACCCTCATCCACACCGCGGCCAACTACCTCCGCACCACCGCCGCCACGCGGATCGAGACGGTGCTGTTCCAGGCGTACACGGACGTGGACCGCCGGGCCTGCCACCGCGCGCTCCGTTCGGCCGGCCTCTCGCCCGCGGGGTGACCTTCTTCTCCGCGTCGGGAACGATTGACGTATGACCTATGTCAGCACGACGGGTGAGTTCACCCGCGACCAGCGCTACATCGCCACCCGCATCACCGCGGACGGGAGCGACGGGTACCCGGTGGAGCCCGGCCGCTACCGCCTCGTGGTCAGCCGCGCCTGCCCCTGGGCCGGCCGGGCCGTGATCGTCCGCCGGCTGCTCGGCCTCGAGTCGGTGCTGTCGATGGCCATCGCCGGGCCGACCCACGACGCGCGGAGCTGGACGTTCGACCTCGACCCGGGCGGCCGCGACCCGGTGCTGGGCATCGAGCGGCTCCAAGAGGCGTACTTCGCGCGCTTTCCCGGCTACGAACGCGGGATCACCGTGCCGGCCATCGTGGACGTGCGCACCGGGCAGGTGGTGACCAACGACTACGCGCAGATCACCCTGGACATGTCGTCGGAGTGGCGGGCGTACCACCGGCCGGGCGCGCCCGACCTGTACCCGGAAGAGTTGCGCGCCGAAATCGACCAGGTCAACCGGGTGGTCTTCAGCGACGTCAACGACGGCGTGTACCAGTGCGGCTTCGCCGGCGACCAGGAGGCGTACGAGGAGGCGTACCGGCGCCTCTTCGCCCGGCTCGACTGGCTCTCCGACCGCCTGGCCGACCAGCGCTACCTCGTCGGCGACACGATCACCGAGGCGGACGTGCGGCTCTTCACGACGCTGGTCCGCTTCGACGCCGTGTACCACGGGCACTTCAAGTGCAACCGGCACAAGCTGACCGAGCTGCCGGTGCTCTGGGCGTACGCGCGCGACCTCTTCCAGACGCCCGGCTTCGGGGACACCGTCGACTTCGACCACATCAAGCGGCACTACTACGAGGTCCACCGCGACATCAACCCGACCGGCATCGTGCCCGTGGGCCCCGACCTGTCCGGCTGGCTCACGCCGCACGGGCGGGAGGCGCTGGGCGGCCGGCCGTTCGGCGCGGGGTGCGAGCCCGGCCCGGTCGGCGAGTCCGAGGAGGTACCGGTGGAGCACAGGGCGGCGAGCTGGTCGTGAAGCTTGGGGGATGAATCGGCTACAAAGAAGCGGTGAGCCGTGACCTGGAGATCCGCATGCTGCGCTCGTTCGTCGTGGTGGCGGAGGAGCTCCACTTCAGCCGCGCGGCGCAGCGGCTCTTCGTGGCGCAGCAGGCGCTGAGCCGCGAGATCCAGCGCCTGGAAGACCGGGTCGGCCGCCCGCTCTTCACCCGGACCACGCGCCAGGTCACGCTCACACCGGCGGGCGAGGAGCTGCTCGGGTACGCGCGGCGGCTGCTCGCCCTCCACGACAAGGCCCTGCACGCCCTGCGCGGCGAGGCCGAACAGCTGCTGGTCGACGTCGTCGGCCCCGGCCTGACGCCGTCGCTCGTGTTGGCCGAGGCCCGCGGCCGGGTCCGGGAGGTCGAGTTCTTCGCCCGCGAACGCCAGGGGCTCGACGGCGCGGTCGCCACGCTGAGCGGCCGCGCCGGGCGGATCGACGTGGCCTTCGGTCGCTGGACGGCACCCGGCGCGCGCTCCGCCGGCCTACGCCACCGCCCCGTCCGCCTGGAACCCGTCATGGTGCTGCTGCCGGCGGGACACCCGTTCTCGGCCCGCGCCGAGATCCCGCTGGCCGACCTGGAGGGCAGCGGCGTGTGCTTCCGCGCCGGCGACCACGTCACCCACGACTGGGACGACGCGATGCGCCAGCTGCTCGGTCCGCTGGGGATGGACCCGGCGCTGGCGCACCCGCCGGTACACGGCGCTGACGAGCTCGCCCACCACCTCCACCTGCGCGACGCGCCGATCCTGACCCTGAGCACCCAGCCGCCCGTCGACGGCGCGGCGCTCCGCCCACTGGTGCGCCCGGCGGTGGTGTACCCGTGGGCGATGGTCTGGCGCGCGGACCTGGACCATCCCGGCCTGCGCGCGTTGCACGACGCCGTCGACCGGCTGTCGGCCGCGCTTGGCTGGCTACGCCCACCCGACGGCGCCTGGCTGCCCGAGCCCGAGGCCCGTCAGACCCGCACGACAAGGCTCGGTGCGGCGGGATCCTCGTTGCCCACCACGACGTCGGCGCGCTCGCGCGGCCGCACCTCGTCGACGTAGCGCCGCTCACCGGGGATGTACATCGTGCGGTAGCGGTGCTCCGCCTGCTCCGCCGAATCCATCCACTGCTGGTCGCGGGCGATGCCCCGGCGCAGCACCTCGTCGAAGCTCACGTCGACGTAGATCCGCAGATCCCACAGCGCGTCGAGCTCCGGCCGCTGGAGAAACGCGCCGTCGGCCACCAGCACGGCGTCGTCCGGCGCGACCTCGACCGGCGCGTCGACGGCGTTGAGCGCGGGCAGGTCCATCACTGCGGTGCGGTATCGCCGGCTGCCACCCGGCCCCAGCGGGACAAGCAGCTGGTCGCGGATCGCGGCGTGATCCCAATACTCCAGGTAGTAGCCCTCCGGCGACCCTTTCGGGTACGTGGTGCGCAGCGCGACGGCCCGCTTGAAGTAGTCGATGCCCGCGCGGATGACCGCACGCTCGGTGCGCGCCCGCAACACCCCCGCCAACTCGTCGGCCATCGTCGTCTTCCCCGCCGCCGAGCACCCGTCGATCGCCACCCGCACCGGGTGCGGCCGTCCCACCGCGAGCACCACCCGCGCCAACTCGGCCAACACCGTGTCCCGCTCACCCACCCGACGATTGTGCCAGCACCCCGTCCGGCGTCCATGGCGAAATCCTCGAGCTACCACGACGGGCGAGGTCGGGATCTCGGCGAGCCCTCTCGGCGTCAGGAGATGCGGCCCGCCCCCGCGCCGGCGGTTACCAGTGCGGGGACGGCGCTGGCACTGTCCGGCGTGTACGCGTAGTAGGCGCGCGGGTCGGCCACTGCGCCGCCGCTCTCGCAGGGGCCGGAGCGGACGAAGACGTTGCCGCGTTCGGCCAGGCGGCCGGGGGCGGAGTCGGCGTAGCCGCTGACCGAGTGGCACGGGAAGGCGACGTCCTCGAAGTAGTTGGCCTCGACGAGTACGCCGGCGTTTTCCGTGGAGGCGACGCCGTAGAGGCCGATGCCGCGGTAGTAGTTGTTGTACACGTGGACCGGTTCGCCGAAGCGCACGCGCGGGTGTCGCTGGTTTGAGCCGTCGAAGTAGTTGTGGTGGTACGTGACCTTCAGATAGCCGATGTCGTCGGGGAACGTGTCGGAGTGCCCGAGCAGCATGCTCTTGTCGGTGGCGTGGAACCTGTTCCAGGACACGGTCACGTTCGTCGACCGGCGTTTGACGTCGACCGACCCGTCGAAACCGGGGTAGAAGTCGTTGTGGTCGATCCAGACGTGGTGCGATCCATTGTGGACGCTGATCGAGTCGTCCGAGGCGTCGCGGAAGGTGATGTTGCGGATGATGACGTTGTCACCGGGGCGCGTGGTCGTGCCCAGCTGGAGACCGCCGCCGGTGATCTCGGCGGTGGAGCCGACGCCGATGATGCTCTTGTTGGCGACCACCGTGACCATGTCGTCGACCGCGATGCGCCCGGCGACCCGGATGACGTACGGGGTGTTGGCGCCCGCGTACTGTGCCAGCTCGGCCGCCGTGGTGACGGTGACGGTGGGGCCGCCCGCGCCGCCGGTGGTCCCGGTGGCGTGGCCGTCCGGCTGGCCGGGCAGCGGCTGCGGCGGTGGCGAGGTGGTGACACCGGGCGTGGGCGTCGTCGGTGTCGGGCCGGCCGCGTCGGTCACCAGCACGTCGTCGAACGAGGCGCTGGCGTAGTAGGTGGCCAGGCCGACCGAGCCGGACGCGTACGCGCTGTCGGTGGCGGTCGCGACCAGCTGTCCATTGAGGAATCCGCGCAGCGTCGTGCCGGTCGCTTCGAGACGCAGCCGGTGCCACGTGTCGAGCGCGGCCGTCGCGGGCGCCGCGGCCAGCGTGGTGTGACCGCCGGAGCCGCGGCGGCCGAGGCGCACCTCGCCCGCGTTGGTGAGCGCGAGGTAGTAGTAACCGCTTGTGCTCTGCGCGCGGGCGATGATCCCGGCGTGGCGGGCGGTGCCGTTGAAGCCGGTCGGCTTGACCCGCGCCTCGACCGTGTAGTCGCTCCACGAGCTGGATCCGGCGAGCGCGCGGGCGTCGCTGCCGGTGCCCGACTGGCGGTAGACGGCCGAGCCGTCGGTGACGACCGACCAGCTCCCGCCGGAGCGGGTCCAGCCGCTCGCGCCGCCGGTGAAGTCGGCGCTGAAGAGGGTGGCGGCGTGTGCCGCGTGCACGCCGGCGAACACGAGCGCGGCGACCACCGCCGCGGCGAGGAGCGCTTTCCGGGTCATGGGACAACGCTAGGAAAGCCCTTTCCCATACGTCAAGCGAATCGATGTGCAGGAATGTTGCAGTGCTGTGCTGAGATGTTCGGATGGCGCAGGACTACCGCTTCCACCACCTGGCGATCATCGCGAAGAGCTACGACGAGACAGTGAGCTGGTACTGCCGGCACTTCGGCTTCAGCGTGGCGCAGGAGTGGAGCGCGCCGGACATGCTGCCCGGCGCCCGGATGTGCTACCTGCGCAAGGGCTCGTTCTACATGGAGATCATCGGCGACGGCGAGAAGGCCGGCCACCACGCGGTCGCCGCCGATCCGGGGCAGGAGTACCAGATCACCGGATACCGCCACTTCGCGCTGGAGGTCGACGACGTGGACGCCGCCGTCGCGGCGCTGGCCGCCGGCGGGGTGCCGGCGTTCTTCCCGCCGACCGACCTCGACGTCGTCGGCGTCCGGGCGGCCCTCGTCCGCGACCCGGACGGCAACGCGGTGGAGCTCATCCAGTGGCTGTGAGCCGCGGCGCCCGGTGGATCGCCGGGGCGGCTGCGCGCGCGACGAGTGCCAGCAACGGGATCAGGCCGGCGAGTGTCCACGTGAGACCGATCAGCTCGGCCACCCAGCCGATCACGGCGGGCGCGACAAGGATCCCCGTGTAGGTCATCGTGCTGAACCGGGCGACGGCCACGGCCGCCCCCGCGCCGGCCGCGCCATGGTGGCCGACCACGCCGAAGAGCACCGGCAGCGGGGTCGCCAGCCCCACGCCGACCACCGCGAACCCCACCACGGCGACCGCCGGCGACGGGCTCAGCACCACCGCGGCGAGTCCCGCCACCGCGACGAGCGTGCCGGCCACCACGAGCTTTGCCGCGTCACGGCCGGCCTGGAGCCGGTCCCCGACGAGGCGGCCGGCGGTCTGGCACGCGGTGAACGCCAGGTAGCCCAGCGACGCGGCGCCGAGCGGCGCGCCGAGGTTTTCGTGCAGGTAGACGCCGCTCCAGTTGGCGACCGCCGCCTCGACGGTGAGCACGGTGGCACCCATCGCGCCGAACACGACGATCCGCCGGCTCCAGCCATCCCGCGGGCTCGACCGGCGGGCCCGGACGCCGCGCCGGTCCGCGTACCCGGGCAGCAGCAGGCGGCCGCACGCGAGCGCGGCCGGCAGCAGGGCCGCCGCGAGTACCGCGTAGTGCAGTGACCGTGACGTGCCCGCGTGGGCCGCCGCCGACCCGACCAGCGAGCCCACGACGGCGCCGATGCTCCACGCGGCGTGGCAGCCATTCATGATCGGGCGGCCGAGCACGCGTTCGACGGCGACGGCGTGCGCGTTCATGGTCACGTCGAGCAGGCCGTGTACCGCCCCGAACCCGAGCAGCAGGAGCATCAGCGAGACCAGGCTCGGCGCGCCGCCGATGCCGATCAGCGCGACCGGCAGCACGAGGACCGCCAGCCGTACCACCCAGCCGCTGCCGACCCGGGCGGCGAGGGCGCCGGCGCCCTGCATGGCGACCACGGCCGCGACGCCGAACGCGGCGCTGGTCAGCCCGAGCTGGGCGGGGGAGAGGTCGAGGTCGAGCTTGAGCTGCGGCGTGCGCGCCACGAGGCTCGCGATGAGCAGGCCGTTGCCGCCGAAGACCGCGGTGATCGCCCAGCGGGCCCGCATAGCGTTGGAGGAGGTCATACCAACACGACGAATGGGCATCCCCTCGAACGGACAGCGGTCTGTCATCATGGGGGACATGGCTATATTGACGAGCATCACTGTGGGCATGGTGCTGGCGATGAGCGGAGCCACCGCCCCGCCCGTCGAAGACACCCACTGGGTCATCGAGTCGGTCACCGACAGCGCCGGCACCACGCCCATCCCCGCCACGCCTGAGGCGTACGTGGAGATGACCGGCGGCGAGATCACCGGCTTCACCGGCTGCAACTGGATCAGCGGCTACGCCGCCGTCGGCGACGGCACGGTCGCGCTCACCGAGATGGGCACGACCAAGCGCGGCTGCTCCAACTACCCGGAGTGGCTGGAGATGCGGATGCAGTGGGTCCTCGACGACGGCGAGCTGACCGCCGTGGTCGACGGCGACACGCTCACCCTGACCCGCCCCGAGGGCCGCTCCCTCACACTGCGCGCCGCCGACCTGCCCTGACACACCGTTGGGCATCGAGCTAATGATCTAGAGACCTATCGGAGTCGGGGTTCGACCGCCCTATTTAGACAGAGATTTTGAGCTACCGCGACGTGCGTCGTGGTCCAGACCGTTGCTCCCGCGGCCTCACCCGTCCGCCGTTGGTCGCGCACCCCGGTGCGCAACCGGCGGGGGGTGGATCGAGCTCGCGCCTGGCGGTGGTCGATGTTTGTCCACAATGTCTGTTCTCGGATCCGCCGATCCGGGAAAGCGACGGGGGTTTCGTCGCCGCGAGTGACCGCTGCGGCGGTGTGAGCGATCTCGAAGTCTCGCCCCTGGTGGGTTGGTGACGCTGCGTCGGGATGGCGCAGGGGCCGCGAAAGCCCGCCCTTCGGGGCTTGTCTCGCGGGCCTGGCAGTGGAGGGCCGGGGGTTTCGGCGAGCGCTGCGAGCCGCCGGCCGGGAGCGGTGCCCGCGGGAGCATACGGTCCGCGCTGACGCGGACGTGGGCAAATACGCCTCGAAGAAACGCCACGGCGGGCGGCGGCCCTGACCCCGAAACCCCTCTAGGTCGCGAGGCGGCGCAGGAACGACACGAGCGCCGCGTGGTAGGGCGCGATCGTGGAGATCTCCGCGTACTCGTCCGGGCCGTGCTGGCCGTGCCCGCCCACGCCGAACGCCACCGCCGGGATGCCGCGTGCGGAGTAGAACCGGCCGTCGCCCGCGCCGTGCTTGTAGAGGAACGCGCCGCCGTAGCCCTGCTCGCGCGCGGCGTCCCGCAGGTGGGCGATCTCGGGCCGGTCGTGGTCGGCGTGGTGCGGCGCGTCCACGTGGTCGACCGCCACGGTCACGCCCGGCTCGCAGAAGGCGGCGAGGTGCGCGGTGATCGCGCCGGCGTCCGCGCCGGCCAGGTCGGTGTCCTCCGTGGGGAAGCGGATGTCCAGCCACGCCTCGGCCTCGGCGGGGATCTGGTTGAACGCCCGGTTGGGCGTCTCGATCCGGGCCACGTTGATCGTCGTCTGCCACGCCTCCGCCGCCGGCACCGGATAGCGCTCGGTCAGGCGGGTGACCGTACGTACGAGCTTGAGCAGGGCGTTGTCGCCGAGCCACGGGTACGCGCCGTGACCACTGTGGCCGGTCGCGTGCAGGCGGGCGTGGGCCAGGCCCTTGGAGTCGGCCACGATGTCGAGCCGGCTGTGCTCGCCGATCACCACGAACTCGCCGGTGACGCCCTGCTCCAGCTGATGTCCGGTGCCGTCGCGCCCGCCCACCTCCTCGTCCGAGACGAGCTGGAGCGCCAGCGGGTACGGCAGGGTGGCGGCGGTCTCCCGGAACGCGAGTGCCTGCGCCAGCGCGGTGATCTTCATGTCCTGCGCGCCGCGCGCGTACAGCCGGTCGCCCTCGCGCCGCGGCGTGAACTGGGTGGGCGTGGCCGGGACGACGTCGAGGTGCGCGTTGAGCACCACCCGGAAGTCGCGCCGCGCTGGTCCGTGGTGGAGCAGCGCCGAGGGTACGCCGCTCGACTCGAACCACTCCACTTCGAATCCGAGCCCGACGAAGTCGACGACGAACTCGACCGCCCGCTTGAGCTCCTCCGGCCGGTCGGCGGTTGACGGTACGGTGAGCAGCTCTTCGGCCGCGGCGAGAAAATCCTCTAGTTCCACCCCACCATCGTGCCCTCATCCGGCCAGAGCGTGGCGTTCACCGGATATTTGATCAACTTGGCCAGGGTGTGTCCATGGCACACCCGAGACATTTGCTCGCCGCGGCCGCCGCGGCGCTCGTTCTCCTGCCCACGGCCGCGGAAGCGGGCGGCAACGGGCACGGCCAGCCGGTGCGGCAGACGCTCTGGCGCGGCGACTTCGACGGCGCCCGCGGCGCCTGGTCGGTGCAGACCGACGGCACGCCCGCCGGATGGCGCGGCTGGACGTTCGCGCAACGGGACGACTGGTTCGCCGCCGCCGCGCCGGCCGGCGTGGGCTGCGACCCGGAGCAGGACCGGCCGCTGGACCAGCGCTGCTTCCTCGACGGGCGCCAGCAGTTCTCCCGTTCCCGGGGCGTGCTCGCGGTCGCCGACAACGGCGTCGCCGTGGCCAAGGGCGCCGCGGTCGACGGCGACCACCCGGTCAACAGCACGCTGACCAGCCCCGGTGTCCCGGTCAGCGGCAAGCGCGCGGTCGAGCTCGTCTTCTCCTCGCACTGGCGGCAGGCGCACAAGGCCGTCGGTCGGGTGACGGTGGCCTTCGACGGCGGCGCGGAGAAGGAGATCCTGCGCTACTCGGCGGCCCGGATCAGCGCGAACGGCGGCGGCGACGTCATCTCCGGCCAGGAGGTGATCCGGGTCGAGGTGCCGAGCCGGGCACGCAGCGCGGTGATCCGCTTCGGGTACAGCAACAACCGCCCGCAGATGTTCTGGGCGGTGGACGACGTGGTGGTCCGCACGCCGCTGCCGGCGCTGGCCCGCCACGCCAAGCCGGTCACGTTCCAGGTGCTCAGCGACATCCAGGTGGAGGGGCTGCCGTACACCGGCGGCGCGCTCGACCTGCTGCGCCGCGAGGCGCCGGCCGCGAAGGGGCTGATCGTCGTCGGCGACATCATCAGCGGGCCGCGCGAGCAGACCCAGGAGCAGCAGGTCCAGGAGTACGCGGACGTGAGCGCCGCGTTCGCCGGCCACAAGCTGCCCCCGGTGTACCCGGCGATCGGCAACCACGACGTGCGCAGCCGGGTGTTGACCAAGGAGCAGCAGGTCGACAACTTCCTGACCTGGGCCAACCAGTGGGGCGCGAAGATCGACAAGCCGTACTACGAGAAGGTCGTCGGCGGCGTGCCACTCGTCGTGATCGGCGAGGAGGGCGGCGTAGCGGAGGACGAGAAGCAGGACGTCAGCGACGCGCAGATGGCGTTCCTCGCCCAGCGGCTCGCGTACTGGTCGGCCAAGGGCAAGCAGGTGCTGGTGATGCGCCACTACCCGTTCGAGTGGACGGTCTCGGGCACGTACGGCAACTTCTACGAGAACGGCCCGCGCGACTTCGAGATCGAGGCGATCGTCGGGAAGTACCCGAACGTGATCTTCCTGAGCGGCCATACCCACTGGTCGCCGTACCGGCGGGACTGGGCCGCCCAGGTGGTCACGCAGGGCGGGCACCCGGACGGCTACACCGCGGTCAACACCGGCGCGCTGGCGATGGAGTTCGCGCCCAGCCCGGACGACCCGTGGGACGAGGACTCCGCCACCGACCGGCCCGAGTCGCCGGGCGTGCTGACCGTGGCCGTGTACCCGGACCGCACGGTCCTGCGCGCCTTCGACGTGCTCACCGGCGAGCAGATCAACGAGCTGGAGGTGGCCAACCCGGCCGCCCGCCGCTGACCCGCCGCCGAGACGGCCCCGCCCGAGGTCCCCGGGCGGGGCCGTTCTCCGTCACCACAGCCGTTTCAGGTCCAGCATCTTGTACGTGCCGTCGGGGGCCTGCCAGACCTGCACCGTCGAGCGCGACCGCATGCCCTCCATCAGGAGCTCCGACTGCCGGGCGAACGGGTCGTCAAAGCGCTTCCGCTCGATCACCGCGGCCCGGCCGGTGACCCGGTCCCAGACCACCCACCGCTCGCCGATCGGGCCGATCGCGAGCCGCCCTTCGTACCCGGGCTCGAAACCGCCGCGCGACTTCAGCGCGACGAAGCCGCTGCCGTCGAGGTTCTGGATCGCGGCCTCTTCGCCGACGGTCCCGCCGGCGCACCAGGTGGATCCACATGCGACGGTCGCCACCATCTCCTCGTTCGCCTTCCACCGGTACCGCTTTCCGGTGGCGACGTCGATCAGCTCGCCGGTGCGTTCCGGCTCCCCGAACGGCGTGCCCGGGTACTGCGTGGTGATCCAACCCGGGATGGTGGAGAGCCAGTACCCGCGCGATCCCGGCACGTCGGCGACCGGCCCGCCGTCCAGCGGCAGCCGGCGGATCTTCACGTCGTCCTTGCCCTGGCCCGGCCCGTACTCCTCCCAGATCATCGCGTCGCCGGCCAGCACCGCGGTCCCGCTGACGGCCGGGAGGTTGGCGAGCTTCGTCGCCTCGCCGCCGGCCACCGGCGCCAGCCACGCCTCCCGCGCGATCCGGCCGTTTCGCCGCCCCTCCAGAAACCAGACCACCCGGTCGCCGGCCACCCGGGCCGAGGTGACCCGAGGCTGGTTGAGGCCGTCCGTCACGGAGGCGGTCGCCACGCCGCGGATGGCGCCGCTGTCCGGGTTGAAGAGCAGCGGTCCGGCCGCCCGGCCCAGCGGGACGACCAGCACGTCGTCGCCCTCCGTCGTGTCCGCGACGGTGTAGTCCGACCCGTCGGGCAGCCTCTCGGGCAGCTGGCGGACCGCGCCCGGCCAGACCGCCTCCGGCCCCGGCAGCTTCGCGAAGTCGGGGACCTTGTCGGGCGAGAACGAGTACAGCGGCGCGACGCCGTGGCGGGTCTCCGGCCTGGCCAGCGTCACCGCCGCGGTCACCGTGCCGCAGACCACCACGGCCACCGCGGCCGCGACGGCCTGGACGACCCAACCCGAGCGCCGCCGGGGTCGCCCGCCGCCTTCCGCTCGCGCCACGATCCGGGCCAGGTTTGGCGGGGGTACCGGCAGGGTGGCGATGTGGCTCCGGACGGCGGCCCGCACCCGCTCGTTCCGGTCGCGCAGTGGCTCAGTCGTCATCGAGGTGCTCCCTCAGGGTCGCGAGCGCGCGGTGGAGGAGGGACTTGACCGTGCCAGGGCGGCAGCCGAGCGCGTCGGCGATCGCCTGCTCGGGCAGGTCCAGGTAGAAGCGGAGGAAGACGGCGGCCCGCTGGCGGCGGTTGAGCGCGAGCAGCGCCTGGCGTACGGCGGTGCCGTCCTCCGCCGACGGTGTCGACTCCACGGGGGAGCCGCGTGCCACGTGCCGGCGGGCCACGATCAGCCGCCGCCACCACGACCGCGACCGGTTGACCACCACGGTGTGCAGCCAGCCCCGCGGGTCACGGACCTCCGGCCAGCGCCGGTACAGCTCGACGAACGCCTCCTGCACGATGTCTTCGGCGGCCGCCATGCTGTCGGTGATCACGTACGCCAGACGGATCATGCCGTCGTAGTGCGTCTGGTAAGCCGCGTCGAAGTCGTCCAACGCGTTTCGGCCCGTCTCGGGCTCCACTGCCGACGTCGTCACGCTAGCTGGTCGCGCCGGACCCCCGATCGGTTCCGTCCGCCAGGGCATCGGCTTCGTCGAGGTGCGCGCGGTCGCCGAGCAGCTCCCACCGCTGGAGCGCGAGCGGCACGTTTCCCTCA
The DNA here is from genome assembly GCF_059359075.1 of Phytohabitans sp. LZ39. Taxonomy (NCBI): domain Bacteria; kingdom Bacillati; phylum Actinomycetota; class Actinomycetes; order Micromonosporales; family Micromonosporaceae; genus Phytohabitans; species Phytohabitans sp. LZ39. Next base: position 293,651 of record NZ_JCADBM010000012.1, read on the forward strand.
CGCCACAGCCGGTCGTGGAAGGCCATGAGGTCGAACGCGTCGCCGTCCCGGCGCTGGGCCACGGCGAGCAGGTCGTGGATCTGAAGCTTGCCGATCTGGTAGCTGAGCGCCTGGCCCGGGTTGCCGGTGAAGAAGGCCGCCTCCTCCCACGCGGTCTGGCGGTCCATCGGCACCAGCGCGGCCAGGCGGTCGGCGACCTCGTCGAGGGTCAGCTCGCCCAGCGCCAGCGCGACGTCCACCTCGACCCGCAGCGCCCGCAGCCGCATCGCGTTGGCCACGAACTCGGCGCTGGCCGGCGCGCCGTCGAAGAGTCCTGAGTGGAGCATCAGCTCCTCGTTGTAGAAGGCGATGCCCTCGTTGGGCGTCGAGTCGTAATAGCGGCGGCGGGCCGGGGCGGGATGCGTCCAGGAGAGCGCGAGCTGCTGCGCGTGCACGCCCTCGTGCGCGATGGCCGTGCGCGGATCGCGGGCCGCCGCGAGTGCGAAGTACGGCAGGTCGTCGCGGGGCGGCGGGACGTACCGCACCGCGTCGTCGTTCCACCGGCTCGCCGAGCCGGCGTAGTGCGCCACGCCCAGCCACTCCAGCCGGGCGAGGTAGTCGGGGATCGGCGCGAACCGGTAGTGGCGCAGCTCCTCCGGCTGGCTGAGCAGGCCGCGCTCCGCGTAGAAGCGGCGCACCTCCGCCTCGCCGTCGCGCTGCCGCTCGACCAGCGCGGCCGGGTCGGCGGCCACGGCGGCAACCGGCGCGCCGCGGTGGCGGCGGCGCAGGATCGCCTCCAGCGCCACCGCGCGGTCCCACTCCTGCCGGCCCATCTCGCGCAGCCGCGCCGCCGGGTAGGGCAGCAGGGCCACCCGGTGCAGGAAGTACGCGAACGCCTCCGGACCCACCGCCGCCGGGCCGGTGAACCCGGGCAGCTCGCCGGTGAGCCACTCGCGAAACCCGCCGAGCGCCTCGGCCGCCTCGCCGGTCGCCTCGACTAGGTCCGGCCCGCCGGGCAGCGCGTCCATCGCCGCGCGCAGCCCGTCCGGGGCGTCCGCGAGCAGGCGCAGCGCGTACGCGGCGAGCGGGGCTGCCGCGCGCTCGCCGAGGTTGTCGCGGGCCTGGCCGAGCAGGACGGGCACCCGCCGCAGCATGGCGGCGAGCGTGGCCGTGTCGACCGGTGGCGGCACCAGCAGCAGGTTGAAGACCGGCACGAGCGCCTGGTCGAGGTAGAAGCACGGGTTGCGCTCCCAGCCGCGGAGCAGCTCGAGCTCCCAGTGCGCCCGCGCGATCGCCGAGCCGAGGAGGCGGCCGTCGACCTGCTCGGCGAGGGGTGCCCCGGCGAGGTCGATCGCCGCGTGCCGGTCGGCGAACTCCCGGGCGGCCTCCCGGCGCTCGGCGATGGCCGCCGCGGACCAGTCGGCGACCCAGCCCGCCGGCCGCTCCACCCGGGTGATGTCGTCGGACGAGTCCGGCTGGGCGGACAGCCGCCACGCCCAGAACTCCTCCGCCAGCGCCTCCAGCCTCACTGTTGCCTCCCCGTTTCGTTGAACACATGCTGCCAGCCCGGCCGTATCTAGAGTGTGACGATGACGACGGCGACGGCACCGCCCACGCCGGCAGCCGGACCCGACGGGAGTCGGCTGACGGTGCCGGTGCGGATACGGCGATGGCTGTATCCGCTGGTGGTGGCCCTGATCCTCGGGCAGATGGCGGTCGCGATGGTGACCGCGGCCGTCCAGCAGACCCCGACGATCGACGAGCCGGTCTACGTCGCGACGGCCGTCTGGCAGGTCCAGGAGCACAGCCTCCGGTACAACCCGGAGCACCCGCCGCTCGGCAAGCTGCTGATCGGCGCTGGGCTGGCGTTTTCCGGAGCCGAGATCGATCCCGGCTTCCAGGGCGACCAGACCGCCCTCGGTCGCCACCTGCTGTACGAGTCCGGTTACGACGCGTGGCGGCTGATGTTGCTCGCCCGCCTGCCGGTGATCGTGCTGACGCTGCTCTTCGGGCTTGTGGTGCTGGCCTTCGCCCGCGACGTCGCCGGGCCGCTGGGCGGGCTCGTCGCGCTCGCCCTGTATGCCTTCTCGCCGGACGTCATCGCGCACGGTTCGCTGGCGACGCTGGACATGCCCACGGTCGGGTTCCTGCTGACCTCGGTGTGGCTTGTCTGGCGGGCGCGGCAGCGCCCCTGGCTCTACGTGCCACTCGCCGCTCTCGCTCTCGGGGCGGGACTGGCGACCAAGATGAGTGCTCTTCCCCTCGTACCCGTGCTGCTTTTGCTTGTGGTCCTGTCGGTGTGGTCCGCGGGCGGGCGGAGCTGGCGTGCCGCGGCGTGGGGTGTCGGGGCGGCGGCCGGCGCGGCGGTGATCGCGGTGGCCGTGGTGTGGGTGAGCTACCTGGCCGTCGACCCGCGGCTGGGCTGGGTGCCGCCGCCCGACGTGCCGGCCAGCGGCGGCCTGCGCGGGCTCGTCGCCGGCCTGCTGCCGCTCCCGGAGGCGTACCGGGACGGGATGCGCATCCAGTTCGGGTTCGAGGACGGGCGGTGGAGCGGCTACCTCTTCGGTGAGGTGTTCACCGGCGGCCGCTGGTACTACCTGCCCGCCGCGCTGCTCGTGAAGTCTCCGCTCGGCGCGATGGCGCTGTGGTTCGCCGGCTCCGTGACGCTGCTCGCGGTGCCTCGGCTGCGACCGGCCGCCCCGTACCTGCTGGTGCCGACCGGCGTGCTGCTCGCCGTCGCGATGACCGGCACGCGCAGCTTCGGCACCCGGTACGCGCTGGTGGTGCCGGTCTTCCTCGCCGTCGCCGCGGCCGCCGTGCTGGTCGTGCGGTGGCGGTGGGCCCGGGTCGGCGCCGGGCTGCTGGTGCTCTTCGTGGCGGTCAGCTCGCTGCGCGCGTTCCCGTACTACCTGCCGTACTCGAACGAGGCCTTCGGCGGCCCGGCCCGAACCCACGAGCACCTGCACGACTCCAATGTGGACTGGGGGCAGGACCTGGGGCGGCTGGCCGACCGGCTCCGCGCCCGCTACGCGGGGGAGCGGATCTGGCTTGTCTACAAAGGAAGCGGCGTGCCGTCGTGGTACGGCATAACGGCGTCCGATCCGCTGGCCGTGCCGGCGGGGGAGGTGCGCGGGCTGCTCGTCGTGTCGGACAGCTCGATCGCCAAGGCCACCGGCCCGCTCGCGGAGCTGATCCGCACGAGCGAGCCGATCGACTCAGTGGGGCACTCGATCACTATTTACCGACGCTGAGGACGAACTTGCCGATCGCGTGATGCTGCTCGATGTGGCGGATGGCGGCGGCGGCCTCGCTCAGCGGGCGTTCCTCTTCGATGACCGGGCTGAGCGTGCCGGCGGCGACCATCGCGCCGAGCTCGGCCAGCTCGTCGCCCTTGGGCGTGGCGACGAGCGGGCGCAGCCGCTGCGACACGAACGGCGCCTTCACCATCATGCCGATCAGGCGCGGCATCGGGCCGAGGAGGTTTCCGCCGCCGCCGAAGGACGAGATGTACATGCCCTTGGGCGCGAGCACCTGGCGCATCGCGGCCAGCGGCTTGTCGCCCCGCAGGTCGAACACGACGTCGAAGAGATCGCTGAGCCTGGTGGTGTAGTCGACCACGGCGTCCGCGCCGATCGAGCGCACGAGCTCGGCGTTGCGGGCGCCGCACGTGGCGGTGACGTGCGCGCCGAGCGCCTTGGCGATCTGCACCGCGAACGTGCCGACCCCGCCGGACGCGCCGTTGACCAGCAGCCGCGTGCCCGCACCCACCCCGCCGAGGCGGATGCCCTGAAGCGCGGTGTTGGCCGCGACCGGCAGCGTGGCCGCCTGCGCGAACGACACCTCGACCGGCTTGGCCGCGAGGTGCTTCTCCTTCGCCACCGTGTACTCCGCGAAGCCCCGCTGGTTGACCTCGCCGAAGACGTCTTCGCCGGGCTTGAAGCCGGTCACACCGGGCCCGACCGCCTCGACGGTGCCGGCGACCGCCCGGCCCAGGACGTTTGCCCGGGGCCGGCGCAGGCCCATGACCAGCCGGATCGCGTGGGGCTCGCCGCGCATGGCGGCCCGGTCGCCGAAGTTGAGCGAGGCGGTGCGTACCCGGACGAGCACCTCACCGGCTTTCGGGCTCGGCCGCTCCACGTCCGCGTAGCGCAGCACCTCGGGCGGGCCGTACCGGTCGTAGACGATGGCCTTCATGTCTCTCTTCTCCCTCAACGCTGGCGGTATTCGCGGACGGCGGTGATGACGGTGCTGAGCAGCGAGGCGACGCAGGTGGCGACGATGGCCCCGTTGGTCCACTTGGCCACGTCGGACGACCAGCCGGCCGCCTCGACGAAGGCGGGGTTGAGGATGTGGTCGTTCGCCGCGAACCAGATGAGCGTCAGCCCGGTGGCGATGTCGGCGACCGCCCGGCCGACCGCGATCGGCACGCTGGGCCGCGCGTAGTAGTACGTGGCGAAGTTGAAGCCCAGGGCGATGACGAGCAGGCCCACGAAGACGTAGATCAGACCGGTGTCCCACAGCCAGGGGTCGAGCGCCCCGATCGGTTCGCCGGCGGCGTCCGTCTTGATCCGGAGCGCCGGCGAGATCAGGATCAGCGAGGTGAACAACACCATCGCCACCGTGCCGGCGATCATCTCCGCGTATCGCGAGCGGCGGCTGACCGGCTCGGGCAGCGCCGCCGGTGTCCACTTCGGAATCGGCAGCGGCTTGAGTGCGGGGACGCGCTCGAAGGCCGCGAAGACGAGCGTGGTCCAGAAGGCGACGTGGAAGCCGGCGGTGAGCGCCGAGCCGACCGCGTCACCGGCGATCGCGGAGGCGCTGTCACCGTCGACCGCCCGCAGCAGCCCCACCACCGCCGCCACCGTGGGCACCACGGTAATGAGCAGCACGCCCAGCAGGCGGGTGTAGTCGAGGAAGTGCGCGGGGCCGATCAGGTGGAGCGGGCGGTCCGCGTAGCCGGCGGCCAGCCGGGCCGGGTCGCCCAGGTCGGTGAGCACCGCCACCTCTGCCTCCGCCGGCTCGGCGCCGGCTTCGAGCCGGTCGTCCATGGCGTCGGCGATCGAGGTACGCAGCTCGCGCTCGATGTCGGGCCGCTGCCGGCTCGGCACGCGGCGGAGGATCGCGTCGATGTAGCGGTCGGTCAGCGTCGTGGTCGTGGTGGTCGTCATGACTCGCCCTTCAGGGTGCGGAACGCGGCGTGCAGCTCGTCCCAGTCGTGGCTCAACGTGTCCGCGAGCTCCCCGCCCAGGTCACTGGTGCGGTAGAACTTGCGCGGCCGGGACTCGTCGGTGTTCCAGTCGCTGGTGAGCAGGCCCTGCTTCTCCAGCCGGCGCAGCAGCGGATACAGCGTGTTGGCGTCGACGGCGAAGCCGCTCCGCTCGAGCAGGTCGAGCAGGGCGTAGCCGTAGTTGGGCTTGCGCAGGATGAGCAGGCAGGCAAGCACCACGGTGCCGCGACGCAGCTCCTGGAGGTGCGTCGAAAGCAGTTCATCGTCGAGCATGCATCACACGATACTGTGCGCCACACACCAATGCAACCCACACATCACTGTGACCCACCCGACGCTGTGCGGCTGTGGGTCGGGGTGGACGGTGGCGGGTGTCGGCCTGGATGGCGTCGGCTCGGTGACCGGCGGGAGTCTGGGTGCCTCGACGCCTGGGCTCAGAGCTGGGTCGCCGGCGAGGTGTCCCGGCGACCTCGGCCACGTCGATCGGGTGGGGCGTCCCAATGCGGCCAGGCTGTGGTCCACGCCGCTTGTGGGCCCGGTGTGAAGGGGTGCAGCGGGTCGATCAGTTGACGCAGAACTCGTTGCCTTCCGGGTCCTGCATGATCAGCCAGAACCCTTCGTCGTCGTCGACGCGGCGGTAGATCGACCCGCCAGCAGCTACGAGCTGGTTTCCGACTGCCTCGATCCGCGCCCGGCGCTCCG